>QOQW01000026.1 GCA_003327425.1 Candidatus Ozemibacter sibiricus | reverse complement strand
GAAGCAGGACGCCTTCCGGCTGTTCTTCCGCAATGACCAGGCTGCCCTCGGTAAACCCGAACCGCCGGCGAAGAGCGGCCGGAATGACCACCGTTCCCCGCTTTCCGATCTTCGTGGTTTCCATGTCAGGCCCCTTTTTAATCAGATATTCTGATTATCTGATATAAACCTATCCTAAACTCAGCCCTGAGGCAACCTTCATAAGGTTGTATGACGCCCATTGAAAGAGGCCACCCCGACTCGGGGAGCTGCCTCGTTGGGCAGTAGCCGTCCCTGCACGAAGCTCATGACCTCGCCAGCGGCATCCATCATGTGGCGGAGGCGGACGACATCATCCTTTGGCATACTGCACCTCGGCTTCCTGGATGACCTCCTGCCGGAAGTAACGGCTGAGGTCCTCCGGCGTCCGCAGGTCCACCTTCCGTTCATTGAAGAAGGAAGATAATTCCCGTTCCAGGCGAGCGATCCCCAACAGGCTCGGGATGCAATCGGGCTCGAATTCAACCAATACGTCGACGTCGCTGCCCGCTTGAAAGTCCTCCCGCAAGGCTGAACCGAAGACTGCCAGCCACCGGATGCCCCGTTCCCGACAAAAGACTTCCAGGCCTTCCCGTGAAATGATCAAACGCTTGTTCATCACTCGATCTCCATTGCCAGCGACCACCCTGGCAGCCCCTCGAACTCTGAGGTTGAGGCGAACATCATGCGACCTGTTTTTCGAGACAGTTCCCCAAGAAATGCGCCTCGCGCTCAAGAATACCAAGCAACAACGAACTCACTTTCCCAACGGAGAGGCCGGGAATTCCGAGACTACGCACGGCAAAATTTCCTGGATTGGCACCAGAGAATTCTACCAGAGCTAACGAGTTGCTTTCGAGTTCGCCTAAGGAAAGGCCATGCCAAGAAACCGCCCGCCGCGGGGGTGGAACGAAGGCCGCGGCGGGCGGGGATGGCTCTTGATCAGACGGTCAGGACGAGGCGGTAGCGGGCGCGGTTGGCCTTGAGGCGGGCCAGGGCGTCATTGGCCTTGTCGAGCGGGAAGGTTTCGGTCTGGGCCTTGACGCCGTGGCGGGCGGCGAAGGCCAGCATCTCGGCGATCATGTGGCGGCTGCCGATGACGCTGCCCACCACCGACTTCTGGCCCAGCAGGAGCGGGAACCCCGGAATGGTGATGGGCTCGGAGGGAACGCCGACCACGCACAGCTTGCCGTTGGGCCGCAGCAGTTCGAGCAGCGCCCCCCAGTCCTGCGGGGCGAAGACGGTATTCAGCAAGAAGTCGAAGGTGCCCGCCGCCTTCTTCATCATTCCGGCATCGCGGGTATTCAGGAAGTGGTGAGCGCCGAAGCCCTTGGCCTCCCGCTCCTTCTCCGGCGTGGTCGACAGGGCCGTGACCTCGCACCCCCAGGCCCGGGCCCACTGCAACCCCAGATGCCCCAGGCCGCCGATGCCGATGACGCCGACCTTCATCGAAGGGCGCACCTCGTACAGCCGGAACGGCGAGTAGGTGGTCGCGCCGCCGCACAGCAAAGGCGCCGCATTCTCAGAGGACAGAGCATCGGGAATGGGGAAGGCGAACCGGCTGTCGGTGCGGATGGCGGTGGCGAACCCGCCATAGTTGCCCAGGCAGGTGGCCCCCATCTTGGCGCACAGATTCTCCTGCCCGGTCTGGCAGAATTCGCACTGCTGGCAGGAATTGCGCTGCCAGCCGACGCCGACGCGCATCCCCTTGCGCAGATGGGCGACCTCGGGACCCACCGCTTTGACGATGCCGATGATCTCATGGCCCGGAACGAGCGGATAGGTGCTCATTCCCCAGTCGTTGTCGATCAGATGCAAATCGCTGTGGCAGATCCCGCAATGGGTGATCTCGATCTCGACATCATGGGGCCCCAGCGGGGCCGGCTCGTACTGGAACTTCTCGAGGGGCTTCTTCGCGGCATGCGCCGCCATGGCATGAATAGGCATGGACGATTCTCTCCTGTCGTTTATTTGTTTTCTGCCCAGAGGGGGCTGTTGCCATGATAGCCGAAGCCCACCCTCCCAGCAACCGCTCAGCAGATGACCAGGCGTTGTCCGGCCACGATCGGCGAACCTGTTGCCGATCGTGGACCTCATCCTGCACCCATCAGGAATCAACCGCGACCGACGCCGCAACCCGGCGGGCGGGGAACCGACCACGCGCGGCAGCCCCTCAAGCTTCGGCTGGTTCTCCGTCTACGTTACGGTGCTGGCGCAATGTTGGTCGGGGAATCCCCATCCCCTGCGTGGGCCGGCCGCGCCATCGGGACTTGTCGCAAGCGAGCCTGCGCCTCCCGTAAGGCCGCGCCTTCCTCGGAATCCCTGTCGGAACCGCCAGCCAGAGAATGCACAGCCACCATGACCAGAGGCAGGAGTTCACGCGCTTGCATCTCCGCGGCCCGGCGGGCCACCCATACCCGCCGCTCCCCGTCGCTCTCTCGCCAGGCCGCCGCCAACCATCGCAGGAGAGGAGCCCGCAACCGGCGGCGACTGGCCGATCCCCAGCGCGGGTCGACCTCCACCGCGACCAGGTCGGGCCACAGCTCCTCCGCCGCCCCGGCCGGACACCCCACCAGGGCCAGAGGATTATCGGTCTCGAGGCGCAGCCGGCCGTCGTGCCACCCGGCGAGGGCTACGGTGCCAGGATAGGGATTGAACTCCCAGAGCAGCGCCCATCGGCCTTCCTGCCGCAAAGGCTCCACTGCGAAGACTTCGAGGAAAGGGTGGCCCTCGCTGGCCGACACCACGGCGAGCATACAGCCATCGGGGGAAGGCAGGATCTCGAACACTTTGCCCCCCTTCTGCGCACCGTATCCAAGATCACGAACCACTCCACGCGGGCCGATCACCCGCCAGCGGCACGGCGCGGCGGCCTCAGCGCCCGGCACGACGCACAGAAGGCGCCCGTCCGGCAGCATCGCCGCCAGGCGCTCTCCGCCGTCCACGGCGGCAGCCGCCGCCGGCAGCCCCCACCACCAACCGCTCAGCGACACCAAAAACAGGAGACCGAACAGTCTTCGCATATGTCTTTTCGGCAAGCCTGCCACACCAAGGCTGGATGGTCTGCGAATCAAATCGTCGAGCGTCGACAGCAAGAAGCGCGTCCGATCTTGGACCGAAACCACCTGCCCCACAATGCTATGGCAGCAGCCCCAATTCATGCGCTTCCTGGCTGACACGATCAAGGACATCCAACAGCATTCTGGTGGCGGTCTGTGCCGACAGCAGAGCATCCAGGAACAACTCGATCTCGGTCATGTACTCATGTACCAACAGATTGCGAAGCTTGCGGGCGCCAATGAATTCCTCTGCGCTGGCAACCCAACCCGCACGCTCGGCATAGGCCAGCACATCCAGCAACGATTTGGGTTGCCCTCCCTGCAGGCGGGCAAACGCAGGCAGCAGCTTCTCTCCCAAATGATCCTGCAAACGTCCGAAGCGCGCGACGAAGGCATCGATTTTTTCCGCCAGGTCTTCCCGATCGGCCAGCCGCTGCACCCAATCCTGGTCAATGCGCTCGGCGAACAAGGTGCGTGCGGTGTAGCGCAGATGTTTCGCTTCCCGTTCCGCCAAGGCCAACGCGATCTTGGCCGGCTCGGCAAATTCGGGGAGGAATCGCAAACTCATAATAACACCCCGTTTTGTTTGGCGACGCGGAAAATAGGCGCTTCTGGCGTGCGCGCATCCTTGATCAGCATATCGATTTTTCGATCTCCCAAGCGCATCACCAGAGCCCCTTCCAGCCGACACAGCAGCGACACCTTGCTCGCCAAACGGCGCGGCGTTTCGATCAGCAAATCGATGTCCCCCCCGCGTTGGGCATCATCCGCCCGCGAACCGAACAGCCACACTCGGGCATCCTCGCCCACAATCTCGGCCACGGTTTGTTTGATCAGTCGTCGCTGGAACTCAGTGAGCCTCATCGTGTTGACAGGGTGCGACCTGATGCGCCTGTACTTACCCACCCGTCAGGGCGACCCATTGCCATGGTTTTGGACCAAACCTGGACCCACGGCCCATCCATTTCATGGAGACACCGGATAGTCTACATTCAAGGAGTCCTTCCGACAAGCGGTGCCACAGGTTGATGGCCGCCACGGGCCGGCGACCGGATCGCTGTGCAAGAAGGACGAATGATGGGTCATCGCGGACCGCCGAAGAATTCCGGATGACGTCGGCCCGGCCGCTTGCCAGAACCTCCCCTTCATGGCAAAGTGGAACAGGCACTTCCGATGGTTCGCCGCCGCCGTGGCGACCCTGGGCATCCTCAAGATCGCCTACCTGGGCGGCAAGCACTCCCCGCCCGACCCGTCCGTCCTGCGCTACCTTCCCTATTCGATCGGGGCGGGCGTGTTCTTCCTGATCATGCGCGGTCTGACCGACAACTACTACCTGTTCGATCGGCAACGCCGCGAGGTGCTCTACCACTTCGAGTGCGCCGTCATTCGATGGGTTTCCACCTATCTGCCCTTCGATCAGATCAAGGCGATCGGCGTCCACGGCTCGATCCACGCCTCGAAGCACAGTCGCTGGTACGAGTATCAGGTGCAGTTGGTCGATCAGCAGGGGCAGTTCCATCCCATGAGCGATTCCAAGCATCTGTCCGAGCTGCCGGCGCTCAACCAGCGGGCCGAGAACCTGGCTCGCCTCGTCGGTTGTCCCTGTTTGCCAGGGAAGTCGGAGCACCAACTGGTCGTCTCGCCGGGCAACCACCGAGGAGAGCCGAGCGTCGCCCTCCAGCACGTTCCGCTCTCCCATCGAGGCATCACGACCGAGGCGCTCGAGATCAGCTTTTCGAACATCCTGATCGGCGTGGTGGTGGCCTTGGGCGCCATCATCGTGCTGATCGGCCTGCTCACGCTCTTCACCCACTGAACGGCGCCCACCCGCCCCATCCACCCCCCCGCAACCTCGCCTCGGACCGGCCGCGCTCTCGCGCCTCGCCAGCGTGCCGTCGATCCGACCAGGTCAGATCAGGCTTCTTGCCAAGACCTTTCTGCCCATGGCAAAGTCGAGAAGACACTTGCGATAGTTGACCGCCCTCAACCGAACGACGAAGGAAATCCCTCTGTGACCACCCCACCTTCCGCATCAGAACAGGGGCCGAGGTACATCAAAGTCGATCTCGACACTCCCCTCGAAACCGCTTTGACCTTCCTCATGATCGTCGCCGCTCTGGTGACCCTGTACATCCCCTTTACGGCCGTGGTCGGGTTGCACCGACGCATTCCCTACCTACGCTGGGACCCGACCGCCCTGTACTATCTTCCGCTCTCGATCGGAGCATTCCTCGTCTTTCTCTACCTGCGCACCCGAACCCACAACTACTACCTGTTCGACCGGCAACGCCGCGAGGTGATTTACCACTTCGAGTTCCTCTTCATCCGGAAAGTCTTCCGCTACCTTGCCTTCGGCCAGATCAAGGCGGTCGGGGTCCACGGCAGGATTCGCACCGCGAGGGACAGCCGATGGTATGAGTATCAGGTCCAGTTGATCGACGAGCAGGGAACGCTCCACCCCATGAGCGATGCCAAAGAGCTGTCCGAGCTGCCGTCGCTCAACCAGCGCGCCGAGAACCTGGCTCGCCTGGTCGGCTGTCCCTGGTACCCAGGGAAGGAAGAGCATCAACTGATCATCACGCCAGACAGCCAACGAGGGGAACCCATCGTGTCTCTGAAGCACGTGCCGCTCACCCCGCCGAACCCCGCGTCAAAACCAGGCTAAAGCGCCTTCCCGCGCCTCCTCATCGCCCGGGGACGAGGCAGAAGACCGGGCAGAAGACCGGGCCATCCTCGTGCGGGGCGACCCCGAATCCCGACCGAGAAAGCCGTTCCAGGCGACCCCAGCCCCTCGGGCCCGCTCGGGCTCTCAGGACCGCTCGCCGTCAGCGCGGCTCTTTCTTCTTCGGCTTGAGTTCGGTGGGGCCACCGCCGGCCGGGCCGCCCATGTAGGTGCCCAGACCGAGCCCCTCATACAGCACGTCCTTGATCGATTCGACGCCGGCGCTGAGAGCGGTGAGCTGGGCCATCAACTGGCCGAGGCGGTCGCTGGTCTCGAGCCCATGCAGGAGCTGCTGGCGCTGGAACGTCTTGCGGATCTCGGCGAGCCGCTTCCCTTCGGCCGGGGTCAGCTTCCCGAGCAGTTCGCGGAACTTGAGCAGGTTGAACTCGGCCCCGGTGGCCAGGGTCTGCGCCTCGTTCTGGTAGTGGGTGGCGATGACCGTCTCGACCTCGTCGTCGGTCATGATCGGCAGGATCTTCTCGGCCATCTTGTTCATGTTGCGATACGAGCCCTGCAGCTTGAAGGCGGGCTCGGTGCGGTAGGCCTCGCCCTGGGCGGCCGATCGGATGTATTCGCGATTGATCGTCAGCACGACATCGCGCACCCGCATCAGCTTCTTCATGGTGCTGACGAACTCGTTGATCTCCTCGCCCGACCAGTTCCCCTCGAACTCGACCCCTTCCCGCGAGCCGTGCTGCGCGATCTTCAGGACGGCGAGGTAATCCTTCATGCTGCGCTGCGCCAGCTTCGACAAAACCGGGTTGCTGGTGGCGGCGTTCTCGAGATAGCTCTGCACGAAGGCATCGGCGTGCCCGCCGATGATATCGCCGAGATTATAGGTGTCGGCGCGGTTGGCCAGCATGTCGGGAATGTGGAAGCGTTCGCCGCTCTCGGTGTAGGGGTTGCCGGCCATGACCACGGCGACCTTCTTGCCGCGCAGGTCGTAGGTGCGGGTGCGGCCATTGAACACCCCCTCGATCTTGCGCTGGGCATCGCACAACGAGATGAACTTCTCGAGGAACTCGGCGCTGCAGTGCTGGATGTCATCGACGTAGATCATGACATTCTCGCCCATGGCGAAGGCGAGGTTCAGCCGCTCCAGCTCCTGGCGGGCCGCGGCGTTGGGGGCCTCGGCCGGATCGATCGAGGTGACGCGGTTGCCGATGGCCGGGCCGTTGACCTTGATGAACACCAGTCCCAGGCGGTTGGCCACGTACTCCATCAGGGTGGTCTTGCCATAGCCGGGCGGCGAGATCAAGAGCAGCAGACCCATGCGATCGGGACGCCCGCTTTCGCCCACTTCGCCGACCTGCTTGGCGAGGTTGCTGCCGATCAGGGGCAGATAGACCTCGTCGATCAGGCGATTGCGCACGAAGCTGGTCAGCACGCGCGCCTTGAACTCGTCGAGCCGCAGCTGTTCGCGGCGCGTGGCCAGCAGCGACCGTTTCAGGTTCTGCAGAGCCTCGAACCGCGGCACCACGTCGCGTCGGTACCGCCCCACCTTGTCGAGGAACCGGTGGTAGTGCAACTGGTACTTGCCCTCGACGATCAGGGGATGGTTGCCCACCATGCCTTCGATGACCCGCCGGGCCGGCTGCGCATAGAGGCGGTTCTTGTCGATGGTCTCTTCGCCCAGCAGCAGGGCGACCTCGTCGCGATACAGCGCCCCGTCTTCGGTGGGCTGCTCGAGCAGGAAGGCATCGACCCAGGCGCGCCCCAGGGCGAAGACGGCGGCCGGGTCGCGCCGCACCTTGCCCAGGGCCTGCGCGAACGCCTCGCCGGCCGACCGCTGGTCGAGGTGCTTGCGCAGGGCGAGGTAGAGTTCGGCCGCTTCGCGGCTGATGGGGAACTTCTGGCCGGTGGCCAGCGTCTCGAAGACGAAGCGCGCCGCTTCGTC
This sequence comes from Candidatus Ozemibacter sibiricus, assembly GCA_003327425.1. Lineage (GTDB taxonomy): Bacteria > Muiribacteriota > Ozemobacteria > Ozemobacterales > Ozemobacteraceae > Ozemobacter > Ozemobacter sibiricus. The sequence goes on along the minus strand of QOQW01000026.1, from coordinate 75,468 downwards.
GACCAGCTCGAGCGGGAACAGGGCATGCCGGCGGACGAACTCGGTCAGGGCGGTCTGCAGCTCGCGCAGGAACTCGGCGGGAAACCCGGCCTTGGGGAAGACCCGCGTGACGGCGCCGGCCCCGCTCATCTTGGCCTCGAGCATCAGGCGGGTGGAGGCTTCGCCGGTCGGGTCCCAGAGGAAGGAGCCTTTGCCCATCTGGGTCCAAAAGAAGGCGCCGAGCGCCCGCGCCGGCGGACTGTAGCGCAGCAGGCCGAACGTCGTCGTCATCTCGACCAGGGCCCGCAACAGCCGCGCCGCATCCTGGTCATGCACCCCTTTGCTGTACCCTTCGGCATAGCGCGGCCCCATCGCCGTCTGTACGAATTGCCGCATGGCCTCGAGGTCCCAGCCGGCGGCGGTGGCCAGCGTGGCGCCCCGCCCCGCTTCCAGGTCTTGCAGCAGCACGTGGGCGAGGTATTCGCCCCGATAGAGGGCGGGCGTTTCGGAGACCAGCTCCTGGTCCCAGAGGTCGCGGCAGGCGTTGAATTCGGGATGGTCGATGGGCTCGTAGAAGCTGGTGCCGGTCAGGTGGTAGTGCATCGCGTCGTCGCGCCGCACGAAGGTCAGATCGAGCGGCTGCCGATTGACCGAGAACCTGTGGGGACCGAACCGGATGACCCCTTCGCCGTCGACGCACAGTTCCTGCCGGTCCTTCAACTGCCGGATGCCGTCCTCCAGCAGGGTGCGCAGCCGGGTCGACAGATCGTCGGCCTTGACCGTGTCTTTCAGCTCGACCAGCTGCTTGACGATGGTGCGCACCTTGTCGACCATCACATCGGCCGCGAAGTAGCTGTGGATCTCCGGCACGGTCTGGAAGCGGGCCAGCCGCGCCTCGATCCCCTTCAGGATGCGCTCGGCCGCCGTCATCAGGCCGGCGGCGCGCTTGGAGCGGGCTTCGTTGAGCGCGAGCTTGCGCGACTCGAAGGCGGCATAGGCCTCCTGGCGCCGTTCGGTCAGGGTGACGAGGAAGGGTTCGAAATCGGCGAACCGCCCTTCCAGCTCTTCGAACTGGACCATGAGGCGGGTCATCTGCTCGTCGCAGCGCTCGGGCGTGTCGCAGACCTCGAGGGCGTTGATCAGGCTCTGCTGCAGCAGTTTGATCTGCGAGGCGAACTCGGCCTGACCCTCGACCGCGGCCAGCTCCTGGATCTTCTTCTGGATGGCCGCCCGCACCTGGTTGAGATCGGCGAACACGGCCGAGATGCCGTCGATGATCTGGGTGCGCTGCAAGGCATCGTCGATCTTCAGGTTGCCGACGACCTCGATCAGCATCTGCAGGTCGTTGGCCGCCCTGGTCGCCGCCGCTTCGGCCTGGCGGGCGACCGCCACGGTGGCCAGCTCGGCCACGGCGGCCTGCTGCTCGGCCACCCGCTGCCGGTAGGGCGCCAGCGCCTCGGGCGTGAGCAGGAACTCGGCGCACCGCTGCGAAATGGCGGCGCTCTGCTCCTCGACGTCCTTTTCGAGCCTGGCCACCAGGGCGAGATCGACGTAGCGCAGGTCGCGCAGGCCGATGATCTCCCCGCGCAGCGTGCGCAGCTCGCCGATCGTCTTGACGAAGGCGTCGATGTCCTGGAAGAAGCCGGTCTGGGCCTCGGTGATCGCCTGGGCGACGCGGGCCGCCACCCGGCGGGTCTGCTCCTGGGTGTTCTTGCGCAGCCGGGCGACCTTCTCGAACTCTTCGACCGCCGCCGTGGCGGTGGCCCGCAACTGCACCAGCACTTCGCGCAGGTTGCCCGCCTCGGGCCGTTCGAGCCAGAAGAAGGTGTCGAGGACATCGCCGGCCGACTTGGCGAGGTCGAGGTAGAGATTGGCGAAGGTGTCCTCCTTCTCGCTGAGCGCGACGATCTCCCGCACCTCGGCCATGGCTCGTACGATATCGCGATTGCCAATCTTGTACAAGTACGACGACTGGTCGACCTCGCGCGCCACGTAGTTGGGACCGACGTAGGGGCTCTGCCAGATCTGGATGGCATGGTGCTTCTGGGGTTCGCGCGCCTCCTGGAAGTTGATCAGCTTGCCGTCCTCGAAGAGCGACCAGCCGCCGCAGATCAGCGGGGTATCGACCCGTTGCTCGATGATGTTGTAGGAGAGCAGGATGTAGACGCCGGCCTCGCGATTGTGGAAGACGTATAGCGTATCCTCGCCGTTGGGGGCGACGACCCGCCGTTCGAACCGCATGTTGCCGAGAGCCGCCTCGAACAGCTTGTACTCGCCGGTCTGCAGATAGTAGCCGTTCGAGAAGATGATGCCCTGGTCGTTGGGCAGCAAAACGCAGGCATGGGCGATGCTGTCGAGCCGGACCGCCTGCCGCACCTTCTCGTTGTAGACGATGTAGCGGTAGTCCTTTTCCTGGTAGGGCTTGATCTTGAGCAGGATCAGATTGCCCAGCACGGCGTACAGGATCTCGGCATCGTCGAGGGTCTGATCGGGATCCTGCACCGGCTCGGAGTAGATGCCCTCGCCGGTGGCGGTGTTGTCTTCGACCTTGATGGTGAGATCGCCCCCGACCGTCTCGACGAAGATGCGATCCTCGATGGAGACATGGGGGTGCAGGCCGAGCCGGTGCATCTCGCGCACCGTGCGCTTCCACTCGAATTCATGCTGGGGCGGCGGCCGCACTTCATGCTCGCTGCGGTTGTCGAGGTAGTCGAGGCGATCGCCCTGGATCTGCCACTTGAACGCCTTGACGTCATCGACCGAGCGGCCGATCTGGAACAAGGCGTAGAGGTAGGGCCCCTGCACCACGAACCGTTGGAAGGCGGTGTGCTTGTAGTACTTGTACAAGTCGCGGAAATCGGTCTCGAAGCGGGGATGCAGCAGCAGGTCGAGCGACTGCTCGTGGAAGCCGCCGTCCTTGAGGGCATAGACGGCGAAGACGTCGGCGACCCGGGTCTCGGAACGCAGGCCGAAGAAGACGTTGTAGCCGAAGATGAAGCGCTGGCCGATCGCCACCATGTCGCGCGGCACGCAGTTGTTGCTGGTGGTGATGCGCTCGGTGCCGGCGAGAGTGAACTCGATGGTGCCGAAGGTGGCCTTGCGCGCGGCGTTCAGGGTGTCGAGGCGGGCCCGCAGCTCGCGCCCCTGGGCGGTCAAGCGCGCCCGGATGATCTCGTAGGTGCCGCGATCGAGACCGGCGGCCGCGCCGGCGGCATCGCCCGCCGCGGCGACCGCGGTCCCGCCGGCGGCGGGGGCGGCGGCGCCGGCCGGCGGATTGGTCACAGAGCCATCAGGAGCGGAAGAAGTGGGATCGGTCATGGTGCCACCTTACCTGTCTGTACCTGTCTGGGCAGGGCATCGGTCTCGCGAGCCGGGCGCACGGCCGGCGGGAAACCCGCGGCACGGTTCGGCCCGCCCCGGCGGGGCCAGCGGCCTTGGCCGCGCCGGGCCGCTGGCGCGCGCCCCGACCGGCGGCCAGCTCGACCGGAGGGCCACCCGCGCGCGGCCGGCCAGGGCTCGCCCACCCTACTTGCCGGATTTGCCCGTCGGCACGGGCGGGGTCTGGGCGGGCAGGACCGAGGCCACCACCTTCTCGGACAGCCCCAGCGATCCGGCGTTGTCCAGCAGGTTCCGGAGCATGTCCTGGGCTTCCTTGTCGGGGGCGTTGACCAGCATCTTGCCGAGCAGCGCGGCCACCGACAGGTTCTTGATGTCCTCGGACGTGGCCCCGAACAGCGAGAGGGCCTTCTTCAGGCGCAGCTTGAAGGTCTCGGGATCGCCGGTCAGGAAGGTGTCGCGCGCCGCGGCCAGGGTCTGGCTGTTGTCGACCAGGCGATCGATCGCCTTGCCGGCCGCCACGGCGTTGGTGATCTTGTCGAAGAAGGTCTGATCGCCGCCGACGATGTCGATGCGGGCCGACTGGAGGGCGGCGGCCAGCACGTCGCGCTGGTACTGGGCGATCTGCTGGCCGGCCATGATGCGGGCCAGCTCGATCTCCTTCTGCTGGGCCAGCCGCAGCTTGAACTCCTCGTGCTCGCGGCCGGCGCTGTCGAGCAGCTTCATGGCGTTGGCCTTCTCTTCGATGCCCTTGGCCTCGGCGCTGTATTTCAGCTCGAGCACCTTGGCCTCGATGGCGCCCTCTTTTTCGCGGGCATCGGCCTTGACCTGGATGGCCTTGGCCTCGGCCACCGCCTTGATCTCCAGGACGCGCGCCTCGACGCCGCCCTGCTTCTCGAGGGCGGCCGCCTTGGCTTCGATGCCCTTGGCCTCGGCCAGGGCCTTGCGTTCGAGGACGACCGCTTCGGCCGTGCCCTGCTTCTCGAGGGCCATCGCCTTGGTCTCCATGACCTGGGCCTCGGCCAGGCCGGGAGCGGCCACTTCGGCCTGCTTGGCCAGGGCCAGCATCTTCTTGACTTCCATCTCCTTCTCGGCGGCCTTGCGCTGCGCTTCCCATTCGATCTCGGTCTGGGCGGCGGCGAACTCGGCGGCGCGCCGGTTGGCCTCGGCCTTCTTGACATCGGCGATCAAGGCCTGCTCGGCTTCCATCTCGGCCCTGACCACCTGGACCTTCTTCTCGCGTTCGGCCTTGGCGATCTCCTGCACGTCGAAGATGCGCTGCTCTTCTTCGGCGGTGGCCCGCTGCACGGTCATGCGCTGGCGGATCACCTCCTGGATGCCTTTCTGCTCGATCTCGATGACCTTGGTCTTCTCGATCTGGGCCAGGGCGACGATCCGTTCGCGCTCGGTCTGTTCGAGGGCGCGGTCCTTCTCGACCCGCTCGGCCTCGACCTGCGAAGCGCGCTCTTTATTCTTGGCCGCCACGATGATCTGCCGCATCTTGTTCTCTTCGGCGACGGCGATCTCTTCTTCGGTCTGGATGCGGGCCCGCTCGGCCTTGAGCCGCTCTTCGGCCTGGATCCGGGCGGCTTCGGCTTCCTCCCGGGCCTTGGTGGCCGCGATCTCGCGCTTCTGGCGCTGTTCGGCCTCGGCCTGCTGCCGCTGCAGCTCGAGGATCGCCTCGCGCGCCTTGACGTTCTGCTGCTCGATCGTCATCTCCTTCTCGCGCTGGATCTGGTTGGCCAGCGTGAGCTGCTGGGCGGTGATCTCGCTGATCTTCTTGATGCCTTCGCAGTCGAGGATGTTGTTGGGATTGAGCTTCTCGATCGGCGTCTGCTCGAGGTAGTCGATGGCGGCGTCTTCCAGCACGTACCCGTTGAGGTCGGTGCCGATGGTGTCGATGATCTCGTCTTTGAAGCGCTTGCGCTCGGTGTACAGCTCGACGAAGTTGAACTTCTTGCCGACCGTCTTCAGGGCTTCCGAGAACTTGGCATCGAACAGCTCGACCAGGGCGTTCATGTCGGAGGCGCGCCGGCACCCCAGCGACTGGGCGACCTTCAGCACATCCTTGTCGGTGTTGTTGACCCGGACGAAGAACCGCACCTTGACATCGGCCCGCAGGTTGTCCTTGCAGATGAGGCCTTCGGCGCCATGCCGGTCGATCTCGACGGTCTTGACCGACAGGTCCATCAGCTCGACGCGGTGCAGGACCGGGATGACCACCATGCCGCCGAAGGACACCTTCTGGCCGCCCATGCCGTTGCGGATGAGGGCCGTGCCCTGGGCGACCTGGTGATAGCACTTGAATACCAGGGAGATGATGCCCAGGACGACAATGGCGATCACGCCGACGCTGGTAAACGCGATGTATTCGAACATATCCTCAGGCCTCCATGCGGTGGGGTGGATGGAACGACAAGACCACGATCAGGACTCGTCCGGCGAATCGGGGCCAGACGGCCGCGAGGGCGCTTCGAGCTCGGGAACGGGGGAAGTATAGGGTTGCACGATGTACAGATGCTTGTCAGGGTCGTACCGGATGATCAGGGCCTTTTCGCCCTGGCGCAGGGTCACCCCCTCGACCGTGCGGACATTCAGCAGCAGGGGCGCCCCCGTCGTCTCGACCTCGGCCTGGCCGAAGCCGCTGTCGGCGCGACTGGTGGAGATGGTGCAGATCTTGCCGACCACCTTCTCGCTCTGTTCATGATCCTTGCCCAGCACGCGGAACAAGGCCCCGAACGGGGCCGACGCGATGCGTGCCACGACCAGGCTGATCAGGATGATCGGGATGGCCAGGCCCAGCGCCACCAGCAGAGAGGAATTGCCCAGGACGTGGTTGGCCGTCATGGAGATGGCCCAGGCGGTCAGGGAAAAGAAGCTGAAAAAGACGGTGATCGGCACCCCACCCAGCGACAGGAACTTGGGAATCGCCCCCAGGAAACCCGCCTCGGCCCCGGCGTCGACCTCGCCGCCGGCATCGACATCCCCACCGGCATCGACATCGCCGCCCCCGAGGTCGAGATCGCCGCCGACATCCGTGGCGGCATCACTGCCGCCTCCGAACAGGTCGAGGTCGAACACGCCCATGATGACGGAAATCCAGTAGAGGAGGGTGATCGCCAGCAGAATGGTGTAGGGAAGGTTGACGCCCGCCACGCAGGCACTCAAGAACATTCCCATGATGGCCCACCTTCGTTGCGAGGTACAGTCGGGCGGTACCCGCCCGGCCCCATGATACCCAGGGCCCTCCCAGCGGTCAATGGGATTCGCCGGGAAACGCCGCGGGCGATCGGCTGGCCTGGCCCCGACACTCCAAAGGTGCCGGCAGGGGTGGGGCTCAGGTTGGAAAAGAATCATCGAAGGGCCCGCCCCCGTCCGCCCCAGGCTTGGATTCTGGCAAGCAGGTCAGGCGGCGGCCGCAGGCGCCATTGGCGCGCCGGGCTCAGGGACCCGGCATCACCGCTTCGGCGTCTTCCAAAAGGTCTTCTCCGGAATCTTCGAGCGGTTGTTCGGTATCGGGAGAATCAACCGTGGTTTCGACGAGGGGAATGTGGCAGATGGGGCAGAAGCCGCCCTGCGCCGCGCCATACCCGCATTCGGGACAGGCGAAGGGATAGGACGGGCCTTCCTCGTCGCCTGCGTCTTCGGGGCCGGAGGCGACCGCCGGGGGCAGCAGCCGGGAGGCGGAGGCCGGCGGCTTCGCAGGGGCCGAGGACTTCGGTCCATCTGGTGGCTTCCCGGCCGTCGACGGCTGCGGGACAACGGACGACTTCGAGGTCGCGGACGGTTTCGGTTCGCCCGAAGGCCTCGGCTCGCCCGAAGGCTTCGGCTCGCCCGAAGGCTTCGCTTCGCCCGACGGTTCCGATTCCGCCGACGGTTGCGCGCCAGGCGACGGTTTCGGGGCAACGGAGGGTTTCGGGTCACCCGGCGGCCTGGCGGCAGGCGAAGCGTTGGGGGCGGCCGACGGCTTCGCCGCAGGGGAGGCCGGCGTCACCGGCGCCGAGCCGCGGGGCTCGGCCTGCCCGCCCCGGTTCCCAGGGCCCACCGACGCCGCCCCTTTCCCCGGCCCAGCGCCGTGGCTCGGCCATCCGCTCATGAGGAAACCCACCACCAGCATCGCCCCGACCGGCCCGGCGAACCACCGCCGCATACGTCCATCCTCCCTTGCCATTCCATCAAGTGGCAGCAGCATAGCGCAATTCGCTTTCCAGGTAAACACCTGATCGGCCTCGAGTTGAAAGCGGGCCCGCGGCGACTCTATAATGCCTGACAAAGAGCCTGAACCCCGGCCTGGAAGCCGGATCCCAGCCCGAATCGCCCCGCGGCTCGCGGCGGCGAGAGCAGCCGGTTATCCGCGAAGAGGATGAGGAAATGCCGCAGGACACCGTCCCGAACAACCCCATCGAGGCTGCCAACTCACGCGGCGGGCCAGCGACGGCCCCGAGGCGGTCGAGGTGCCAGCGAACCAGTCGGGAGCAGCACCTCTGAATTCCCCTCGCCCCATCCCCCCGACCACCAGCGACGAAGCGCGGGCCGTGGCCCGCGAGGCCGACGGCTCCTGGCGCATCATCGCCGGCCTGTGGGCCGTGCTGGTCTTCATTCCTCTTCTGCTGGGCGGCTGGATCCTCCATGGCGTGCTCGGGCAGGTCGCCGCCGCCACCTGCCAGGCCATCGCCCGCGACCTGGAACGAGCCGCCCGCCGCCTCCTCCATCGCTCCCATCCCAGCCACGCCGCGGTCCGCGAGCTGCAAACGGCCATGGCCGAGGCCGGCGCCACGGGCTCCGGCCCGGTGCGACTGCCGCCGCCGGCCGATCCCCGCGCCAGCCAGGCGGTCATTCACCGATTGCAGGAGTTCTTCGCCACCGGGCGGCCTCTCGATACCACCGCCTTGTTGCGGGTGCGCCATCGGCTCGGCTGGGCCTTCAATCCGATGGTGACCCGCGAGCACCCTTGGATACCCGAAGAGATCCGGTGGAACGGGCGTCCCGCCTGGCTGGTCTGGGCGCCGGGGCCGGGCCGCACCACCGCGAGCCTGGTCATCGCGCAGCCTCCGCCCGTCGCCGATCTGCTGCGGGCCGCCTGCCAGACTTCCTTCGAGCAAGGCCGGTGGGAATGGCTCGTCATCGACCGGGCCAGCCGCCGGTGGTGGGGGAGCCGCGCCCTGGCCGCCGACCTGCGCCCGCTCCTGGCCGGTTCCCGGCAACGGCCACGCGGCTGGCTGCCCACGCCGCACGCCCTCACTCTGCTCGAGAGCGTCGACCGCACCACCCGGCTGGCGCTGCGCGCCGCCCTGCCCTGGCCGGTGCGGGCCGAGACGCACGCCTGGCTCTGGTTCGGGTTGGCCATGGCGGGCGTGGCCGCTACCCTGGTGTTTCCCCGGCTCTGCCGACGGTATCTGACCTGGTCCCTGCGCTGGAAGCTGCTCGGGCTGCTGGCCTACCTCATCCTCGTCCCGCTCGCCGGGGGACTCCTGCTGGGGTGCAGCTTCCTCGACGCCCGCCGCCTCAGCCTCGAGCAGCAGGGACTGGATGACGCCCTCGCCGAGCTCGAGCGGTATGATGCCTCCTTCCTGCAATATCTGCGCACGCTGGAGATCAGACTCGACCGCTTCCACGCCGCGGTCGCCACCGGGCGGGCCGGGCCGGCCACCCTCACCGCGCCGCTCGCCGCCCTGATCCGCGCGGTCGGCCCCGACCGCCTCGTCCTCCTCGACCGCGGCGCCCGCCTCCTCTTCGACCATTGCTCGACGTTCCGCTACGAAGCGCTGATGAACGAAGTCGGCACCGCCATCCTGCAACAGCACCTCGAGCCGTACCCGCCCGACCAGGACCGCCCGGCCATCGCTCCCCGCTTCAAGCTGATCCATGACACCCTGATGAACTCGGCGTGGGGCAGTCACTACCAGGTGGAAGGCGCGCTGCAGCGCTTCACCCATGGCGGCCAGACCTTCTACACCTACTGGCGGCGCTTTCCCCGCCGCCATCCGTCGCTCGGCCTGCTGGCGGCCGATTTCTTCCATGACCCCACGGTGCGCGCCTTCTTCGCGCGCCATCGTCCGGGGGGAACGGCGGGCCGCCTGCTGGTCTGGCATCGCCGCAGCCGCACCTGGTACCCGGCCCGGCCCGCCGGCCTCGACGACCTGGAGGCCCTGGTCGAGGCCGCCGATCGCCGCGGCGAAGCGGTGCGCGGCGAGGTCGACCAGCCCGACGGGCCGACGCTGGCCATCGCGCTGCCCGGGCATCGCCTGCGCGGGTGCGTGCTGGTGTCCCTCCTCGCTCCCGAGCGCCAGCCCCGCCCCCTGGCCGGCCGGCGCCAGCTCCTGGGTGTGGGCGCCGGACTCGCCCTGGCCGTCGCCCTGGCCTGCTGGCTCCTGCTGGCGCAAGGCATCCTGGACCCCATCCGCGAGATCCTGGCGGGCATCGCACGGTTGCGCCGCCTCGACACCGCCCATCCCATTCCGGTGATGGGCGATGACGAGCTGGCCACGCTGGCCCGCGGCATCAACCGGATGATGACGATCAGCGATGAACTCGACCTGGCGCGGGTCGTCCAACGGGCCTTCGTCCCCGCCCACCTGCCGCCCCTGTCGCGAGTGCGGGCCGCCTTCTGGGAAAGCAGCCGCCTCGGCGTCGGCGGGTGCTTCTTCGACTGGTACCCCGGCCCCGACGGCACCTGGGTCTTCCTGCTGGGCACCGCCCCTGGCCAGGGCATCCGCGCCGCGCTGCTGCTGGCCATGGTCAAAGCGCTCGCCTTCCTGCATTTCCGCGAAGGACGGCCGCCGGGCGAGTTCCTGCGCCGGGCCCGCGAGGCGCTTCCCGCCCTCGGCCTCACCCAGGCCTGCTGCAGCCTGGCGCTCGTCCATCTCGACGAGCGCGGCCCATCCGTCACCGTGATGGCCGCCGGAGCGCCTTTCGCGCTGTGGCGACGCGGCGCCCAGGACGAGGCCTGCTTCGTCGGCCAGCCGACGTCCCCGCTGGGCGCCGCCACGGCGGTCGACCCCGAGCCGATCCGGTTGGAGCTCGCGGCCGGCGGCGGGCTGTTGCTGTTCACCCATGGCCTGGTCAATGCTCCCGACCCCGAGGGGAAACCCTGGGGCCATGACGCCCTCCGCGCCCTCTTTTCCCGGCCCATCGTGCCTCAAACCGGCGAGCTCGCCGGCAGCGGAACGACGGATGACCCGCTCCGCCCCCTCCGCGAGGCGTTTCAGCGCCACGTCCGTGGCGGCGAGCAAGGCAAGGAGGGCATGTTCCTGCTCGAACGGGTGGAGGGTCCGCCGGCATGAACGGCACCTGCTCCCGCTTCCTGCTGTTCCTGCTCGTGCTCGGCGTGCCGCTCGGATTCGCCTTCCTCCTCGTCGCGCAGGCGGGCGAGGAGCGCGCGGCCCAGCACCGCGAGGCCATCACCAGCCGCTGGCAGGAGCGGCTGGAACGGCTCTGCTTCCTGGCCCACCCGACCGTCCGGTGCGGGGCCGCCATCCAAAGCCTGGTCGAACACCTCGCCGCCGCCGGCTGGCAGCCCCTCCCCGCCGACCGGCTCCCCAACCCCTTCCCCGCCGGCGTCACGGCTCAGGTGGGCCTCTTCACCCCCGCCGGCGACCTGTGGGAACCGGCCTGGGGAAAGGTGGCGTCGCGCTTCCTGTGGAAGCGGCTCTGGCAGGACATCCAGCGCCGCGACGTCGACCTGCGTCAGCTCGAACGCTACCAGCGATTGTTCGGGTCCTGGCTGCATCGGCACGACCTCACCGTGGACGGGGGATTCCAGGAGATCTCCACGCCAGCCGGCCCAGGGTATTTCTATCTCCAGCGTGGGCCAGCCCAAGCCGGGATCATCGTCTACATTCCCCGCCTGCCCGGCCCGTTCGAGCGCTGGCAGACCCTGCTGGCCAGCGCCCCGCCGACCGACCTCGACCTCTGGGTCCATGATCCTCGCAGCGGGCGGGTGACCGGCACCAGACCGCTGCCCGCCCGGGAGCGTCGCTGGCTGCGCCGGGCCGGCTTCGACGCCGGCTGGATGAACCTGGACGAAGATCATGGGTATGTCAGTCGACGCACCGACGACCATCTCGTCATCCTGGGACGGTTCCGAGATGCGCGACCGCCACGCGGGTTCCGCCCCGGCCCCTGGCTGCTGCTGCTGGCCAGCCTGGCCGCCCTGCTCGGCCTCTTCACCGGCGGTCAGCCGCTGGCCCGGCTGGGCCTGCAGACCCGGCTGCTGCTGCTGTTCACCGTATCATCCTTCCTGCCCGCCTTCCTGCTGCTGCAGAACGGCTGGCACCTCCTCGACGAGACCGCCCGCCGCCTGACCGAGGAAGTGCATGAAGCCAATCTGGAGCGGCTGCGGGCGGCCAGCGCCGCGCTCACGGAAGGCGAGGAGCGACAGAACCAGGTGTTCCGTCGGATCGCTTGCCAGGCTCGCGCCCTGGCCCGACCGGGCGGTCCTGGCCCGCAGGCCTTCCTCGAACGGGCCCGCCGCCGCCGCCTCATTTCCAGCTACAGCCTGTTCGATCGCGCCGGGAATGAACTCGTCGGGTGGTGGGGCGACCAGGAGGTGCGCGATCTGACCAGCATGTTCGCCCGCGAGATGCTCCGCCGCTATGCCGACGACACCTTCCTGCAACCCGCCGACACCCTGGCCTGGACGTTCTTCCAGGTGATTCAGAGCCCGATCTTGGGCTTCGACACGATCAGCGACTCCCCCGGGCAGGCCCGCCTGATCGACGCCGGGACCGCCGCCCAGGCCTGGTGGTATTGGGATGTCTTCCCGACCGCCACCGGCTCCGAACCAGCCGTGGCCGGTCTGCTCCAGGCGATCGACGAGGTGCGGGCCCGCGTCTTCCGACGCCACCTTCCGCCCGGCGTCTTCGTCTACAACCGGATGGGCGGCACCTGGCTGCCGCACGACCCCGGCCTGCCAGAGGTCGACGGCCTGCTGGCGCAGGCCTTCGTCGGACGGCGCAGCGCCCAGGCCCACCGCGACCTGGGCGGTCGCCCCCACCTGGTCTCGGTCTTGCCCTGTCCGACCGCCAGCGACCTCTGTTTCCTGACCGTCGCCGACCTCGACCCCGTCCTCCGTCGGCTCGACCGCCGCCGCGCCCTCTTTGGCGCAGCCGCGGTCTTCACCGTGATCCTCGCCGCGTTCCTGGCCCTGGTCATCTCCCGCACCCTGCTGACCCCGATCGGCCAGCTCGTCGAGGGCGTGAACGCCTTCGCCCGGGGAGCGCGGCGGCTCGCCCTACCCGATCTGGGCGCCGACGAGATCGGAGTGCTGGGTCAGGCCGTCAACGACATGGCCCGCGAAGCCCGGGAAGTCGATGCCGCCCGACGAGTCCAGGAAAGCCTGATCCCGAGCCGGGCCGCCACGGTGCCGGGCTATCGCACCGCGCTGCGCTACCTGCCGCTGGACGACCTCGCCGGCGACTACTGCGATACGCTGCCGCGGCCCGACGGCTGCCTGTTCCTGGGCATCGGCGACGTCACCGGGCACGGCATCGCCGCCGCCCTGCAGACCGCCATGGCCAAGGCCGCCTGCGCGCAGGCCTGCCGCGAAGGGTGCGCCCTGCCCGACCTCTTCGCCTCCCTCAATGCCATCCTCCACGAAGGCAGGGCCAGCGGCCGGTTGATGACCTTCTGCGGCGGCCTCCTCGATCCGCACGCCCACACCTGGACCTGGCTCTCGGCCGGCCATACCTTCCCGCTGCGGCGAGGCGCCGACGGGTCGACCTCCATGCTGCGGCATCCCGGTCTGCCTCTGGGCGCGCGGGCGCATCCGCGCTGGACCCCCTCCATGATCGACCTGCAGCCCGGCGATTGCCTGCTGTTCTACACCGATGGCATCGTCGAAGGATTGAACCGCCACGAGGAGCCCTTCGGCTATGATCGCCTGATGAAGGCTCTGGCCGAGAGCCGCGGTTCCCCGGATGAACGGCTCGACGAGATCCTGCACCGATTCCGCCAGTTCGTGGGAGATGCCCCGCTGGGCGATGACGCCACGCTGCTGCTGGTGGTTCGCGACCCCTGAGGTCTCGCGTTCTGGCCGGCCGACGTGCGTGGCGCCCCGCCCCCCGCTTCGCCGCGGACACGGCTCGGTCGGCAACCCCGCCGGGGCCGCCCGCTTCACCGACGCGCCCAACCGTCAGGAGCAGGCGGCCGGCAGGGGTGGCCTCGGCATCCCACGCGAAGGCGCGAACGCCCCCGCCGTCAGCGCGGTTCCCCGACCAGCTTGAAGTAGGAGATCGGCTCGGCCACGTTCTTGACGGAGGCGGTGAAAGGGCCGGCGAATTCCCATCGCCCGGGCTCGGCGGCCTGGACGAGATCCTTGATGGGCGGGAAGACCAGGATCTCGTCGACCTTGGCCAGCCCCTGCAGCCGGGCGGTGTTGTTCATGCCGCTGCTGAAGGCGGTCAGATCTTGATTGGGCCCGATCAGGCCGACGTCGGCCGAGCAGTAGTTCAAGCCGATCGCCACTCCGAAATCACGGTAGAAAGGCGAGGCCTGAATATCGGCATTCGCGGGGGAGGCCAGGTATTCCCGGGTGAAGGAGCGGATGGCCACGGCCGACCGCAGCGTGTCGAGGGCGATCTGGGCCGGCGACTTGTCGTAGAAGGGCGGCCCGAACAGGGCGATCAGGCAGTCGCCGACCAGCTTGTCGAGCGTGCCGCCCAGGGGGAAGAACCGCTCGGTGCCGCCGCTCGACCAGCCGTCGATGAAGCGAGCGATGCGGGCCGGGTCGCGCAGCACCTGCTCGCTGAGCTTGGTGAACCCGCTGACATCGGCGAACAGGATGCCGATGTCGGCCTTGCGCGGCGACAGGTACTTGGTGCGGTAATTCGGTTCGCGCATCATCCGCCGGATGACATCGGCGGGGAAGAACTGCCGCAGCATGTTCTTCTCGCGGTTGAAATCGACGAGACGCTGACGCAGGGCCTCGGCGAAGACCTGGATCATCTCCCGACTGGCGATCGACAGGCCGATATGGCTGGGCGGCTTGATCATGAGCTTGCCGACGAGGGTCTCTTCGACCAGCCCGTCGAGCAGAATGGTCTCGGTCATCGCGCTGGCCGGGAAGATCGCCTCCAGGTCGCGGTTCCCGGGCCGCACCACATCGACCCCGCGTTTGATGAGGGCGTCGAGTTCGGGCAGCGGCCGTTCGATCGAATCGAACTCCTTCTTGAACCCGCGGTAGACGAGATATTGCACGACTTTCGCGCCGGCCAGATCCTCGTCGAGGTAGAGCAGCACGAACTCTTCCATCGGGACCACATCGGCCAGGATGGAGACGGCAGTATCGATGGCCTCGCTGAGGCTGCGCGCCTTCAGGCACCGCTGGATCTCCATGATGTTCATGTGCTTGTACCGGCTTTCCTGGATGCCGAAGAAGTAATTGTCGAGCTCTTCGGCCACCAGATCCATCTGCCGGAACACCGCGTCGGGAGCAGGAGCGCTGGCGGCAGGGAAGGCCAGACCGAACGCCCCGATGGGATCGCCGGCCATGTCGAGGGGCATGATGAACCATGCTCGATCATCGACGGTCTGCTGGAGACGGGCGGTCACCGACAGGGCCTGGGGCACCTGCCGGGTCAACGCTTCCTCGGTGAGGCGACGACCATAGAATGTCGGGCGGAGATCCTCGTTCTGCGTGAAGAGGAAGATGGCGGCAGGAGCCAGTCGCTCTTCCAGGAAATCGAACACCGCTTCGAGCGTCGAGGCCAGATCTTTCTGACTTTTCAGACAGCCTTCGATCAAATGATCGATGTCTTCGCCCAGGCGCAGCAAGCCTTCGAGGTAGTCGACCCGTCTCTCCAGATCCGTGGCGGCGCCGGACGGCCGCGTGATGCCTTCGTTCGCCATCGTCGGTTCCCCTTTCTTCGGGCCACTATAGCAGAAGCCAGCGCCAACCTCAAATGCCCTGGACGCCTGGGCCGCCGGCCCCGCGTGAGGTTGAGCTGGCCATCGCACGCACCGCGCGGTCGGTATGCCCGTGGCCGATGCGGCCGCCGCAGGGTGGAAGCAGGGCGGTTGGAGCCTGTCCCCTTCAAGGATTTGACCTGCCTTCTGCCTAACCCAAAGAGGTGGCTTGGGGCCGGCTACCCACGACCAGCCTGTCGCACCTGCGACGGGCGAAGCAGGCTGGATGTTCCAAAAAATGTCTCGCCCAGGCGTTTTTCCCGCCCATGGTGTTTGTAGTATGATAGCCAGCGAGAGCGGACAAAGCCCTCTACCGGCCCGAACGCCGACCGAAGCCCGACGGAAGCCCCCGAACCCGCACCGATAGCCGCATGGCCCGCAAAAACCGTATCGCCAGAACGGACCCCGACCCCGAGGACATCCTGCAGGGGCGGCGATCAGCCACCCTGGACGAGCTGATCCGGTTGATCCACCGCGTCAACCCGACCGGTCAGCGGCTTTCCCCGGCCGAAACCGCGACCCGATACCGCCAGAAGGCGCTCCTGCAGAGTCTGATGATCAGGAGATTCCCCGACTGCCTGACCGTCGACCGGCCCGACCCCGCCCACCCTGATCTCATCGGCCTGCGCCGGACGGGCTTCTTCGACGATGACGCCTGCCACGCCCTGATCGGGGAACTCGACCCCGAAGCCCAGGACTGGGTCGTCCGGCAGCTCGACCAGGCGGCGCGGAACGGCGGACGGGTGCAGCCCCCAGGAAGGGCTGACCGACTTCCGCCGGCCCACCTCCCCGCGACCCCCACGCCGACTGCCGCTACCGCCAGACCCGCCAGACCCCCGACCGCAACCACGACCGCAACCCCGGCCCCAACCCCGGCCAGCACCAAGGCCGCCAGCTGCCCCGCCGATCCTGGCGAGGCCCTGGAACTCGGCCGCCAGGCGCTGGCCGCCTATGATTTCGAAACCTGCGAATCCTGCGGCCGGGCGGCCCTGCAGGCGGCGCCCGCCGATCCGGCGGCCGCCCTCCTGCTCCTCGAGCTGTTCGTCGATCACCTGGCCGATCACGAGCAGGCCCTGGCCATCGGCGACCACCTCCCCCCGACCGTCGTCGCCGATCCGCGGGTGACCACCTACCTCGTCCTGGCCGAAACCCGGGCCGGGCGGGCGGCCGACGCCCTGGCCCGGGCCCGGCGCGCCGGACGGCCGGCCCCGGCCGAGGTGCTGCTGGCGGCCGGACGGAGCTTCCTCGAGCAGGGCGATCTCGAACGGGCCGGGCAATGCTTGCGCGAGCTCGACGAGCGCGAAGATCGCCCCGACCTCGACCCGGCGGATTGGCGCGAACAACGCGAGACCCTCCGGCAAGCCCTGCGGGCGGCCGAAGCCGATCGCCTGGCGCCGCTCGAACAGCCGATCAAGCAAGCCCTGGCCGAGGGACGCCTGCCGGAGGCGAAGACCCTGGCCGAGGCCTTGCTGGCCGCCCATCCCGGCAATCGAACCGCCGCCCAGGCCCTCCGGGAGATCGAGGCCCGCCAGCGCCAGGAACGGATCCAGTCATGCCTGGACGCCGCGGAAGCCGCCCGCCGCCGCGATGACCCCGACCGGGAGGCGGAGGCCCTGCGCCGCGCCATCGCCGCGGGGGCGCCCGCCCAGGCCCTGCAGACGCGCCTCGAAGCCGCGCAGACGGCCGCCCGCACGCGGCGGGCGGCCGAGATGGTCCGCCGGGCGGCGGAACTGCTCGCCTGCCCTCCCGGCACGGACGGCCTCCGGTTGTATCTCGACCTGGAAGAATCCCACCGGCAGATGCTCCGCGAGCAGACCGCCGATCCGCGCCTTCCCTGGCTGGAACGTCTGGCCTTCCCCCGCCCCGCCGCCCGCCCGGAGGCCCTCGTCGAAGCGGTCCAGGCCCTCGGCGAAGCCGCCCGGGCCATGGACGCCGACGCCCCGCCGGAGCGGGTTCTGGCCCTCCTCGCCCCCCATGCCGACGTCTGGCAGGCCCTGCCCGAAGCCCGGGAACTCTCCCGGCGGGTGAGCGCCCGACAGCGGGACATCCGGGCAGCCCAGGCCCGGGAAGCCCTGTCCGACGCCGCCCGGCACCTCGAGGCCAGCCGCCTCTCCGAAGCCCGCGCCGCCCTCGACCGCCTGGACCGGGAAGCGGCCGCCCTCCTTTCCCCGCCAGACCAGGAGCGCCTCGAAACCCTCCGCCGCCGCGCCGAAACCCTGGAGGCCTGGGACCGCCTGACCCGCCGCTATGCCGCCGCCTGCGACCGGGGCGACCTGTTCGCCGCCCGGCGCCTGGCCATGGAGCTGGCGACCGCCGGGGACCCCGCCCAGGCCGACGACTGGAGGGCCCGGGCGGCCAACCACGAAGTGGCGCTGGCCAACGCCTGGTGCCTGACCGAAACGCCCTGCCAGGACCTTCCCCCCTTCTTCGCCGCCCTGGGCCTGTGCAACTTCAGGTTCGCCCAGCCGGCCATCGTGCTCCCTGACGGCCAGACCGTGGTCGTGGCCAGCAGTCACGACCGCTGGGTATTTTTGCGGCTGTTCTCGAAGGAGACCCAGACCTGCCGCAAGGCCATTCTCCTGCGCACACCCCGTCCCGTCATGATCGTGGGGCTCACCTTCGGCGACGGTTCCCTCTGGATCACTGGGGAAAAGGGTATCGTCTTGGAGATCTCTCTTTCCCCTCTGAGTATTCGGTCCTGGTGGTCCGCCTCCTCATACATTCCAGAACAGGACATCATCGAAGAAGTGCTGGTGGCTCCCGAGGAACGCCTGGTCTGGATCGACCATCGCCGACGCGGACCAGACATCCACTACGTCCTGGAGATCCTGGATCTGGATGGCCGGAAGCCTTCCTGCAGGGTTCCCGTCTCAGGCATGCTCCGTCCCCTGCCGGCCAGCCAGGGAAACCTTTTCACCGTGGACTGCTTTTCCGAAAGGGGAATGGCGGTGTTTTCGGCCTCCGGGAAACCCCTCGGTTCATTCCCCTTCCCGATGGGAAAGGCCATCTACGCGTGCACCATCCATCCCAACGGCCGTGATTTCGTCTTCCTGACCCATTCGGACCTTGATGATGAGCCACCCACCCTCTTCCTCGAGATCCGCCCTCTCGCCGGGGAGGCTGTTCCGCCTTTCTGCATCGAGGGATCGAACGGAGAGCTGGACCACCAGGCATTCACGTCGTTGGATACCGGCCTCGTGTATGTTCTGATGGGAATCTCCGACGAACAGAGCCAGCGGACGGAACTGGCCGCCTTTCGTCTGACCAGGAACCGATGGGCGCAGGAATTCAGGGTGGAGGTTCCGCGAGAGTGCGCGCTTCTGCCGGAACCGGGCATCCGGAGAGTCACCGCGCTGAGCTGGAGCGGCGGCCGCCTGCAGGCGGTCACCCTCGGCTCGACCGCCCCGGTGCTCACCCCGCCTCACCCCGCGGTCTCGGTGCCCAACATCCCTACCATGCGTGGGAAACAGCTTTTTTGCCAGTTCCACGCAGAAAGCCGGGAACGGGTCGAGGAATTCCTTTCCACCCTGGTCGCTCTGAACCCACGGAAGGTACAGGACATGATCCGCGACATGAAGGTTCCGGGGCGGCATCCTCCCGAGGACATCCTCGCCTTCCGGGACGCTCTGGTACAATTCTCTCTGTCCGACGAGGCAGGTGCCCTGACGGACTGGCTCGTGCACAACCATCCCGACTCCCGGGTGGGCCGGCTGTTGGCCGCCGAAAAAGCCGCACAGGAAGAGGACTGGGCGACCACCCGCCGCCTCCTGGAGGACCTGCCCCGACCGCCCAATGCCCCCAACAGCTGCCATCACTGCCATCTTCTCGGTCTTGCCCTGTACCACGCCGGCCTGATCACCGAGGCCATGGCGGTCTGGAAGGAAGGGGAGGAGGAACACCCCCACGGGTTGTGCCATCTCGGGCCATTGCTCGAGTTCGCGGCCCAGCGGTCCGCGGCTCCTGACCCCACGGCCGCTGCTGCCTTGCCCGGAACCGAGATCCAGGCCCGGTTCGCTGCGGCGATCGAAGACGAGCGGTGGGCGGAAGCCTGCTCGATGCTGTGGGAACGGCCGGCCGCCGAGGTGTGGAACGTGCAGATCCTGGCGCGCCTGGCGATGGCCCTGCTGGCGCAGACCTTCCCCCCCGGCAGTCTCGACGACCTTCTCAAGATCGTCGCGCTGGCGCTTTTCCAGGAAGCGCTCCACGACACTTTCTCCACCAGGGAGGTCGCCCTGCACCCGTCGGTCGAGGAATGGCCGCCCGAACGGATCGCCGCGATCGACACCCAGGCCAGCCAGTGGCTGGAAGCCCGCGCCGCCCAGTCCTGATGGCAGGACACCAGCCTGCATCTATCGAGCCCGTTGGCGAGAAAAGCGGCATCCAAAAGACGCAGATAGTGAGCCAGGGCGATCGTGCTCCCCGCATCCTGGCACTGGTCCAGCATCTTCGTATCGGACACGACCGGGCAGGGAGGGCAGCCGACCGGGCAGACCGGTGACGCCGCGGGGTGAGCTTGGCGATGTTCGCCATGGGCAGGACATTCCGGGCCAGGACGATCTCGCTCAGCAAATCTACCACGGAGCGTTTCCAGGATTCGGCGGTGACGGAACTGTGCGAAGTCTTGCACACCGCTGTTCGGTCAGGCGAGGGGCCGCCAGGCGGCAACAGGCTTCCCTGCTGCGATCGCACCTCGTGCCACCGTCGATCGGCGAGGTCGGCATGATCGATGCAAGGACAGGATCGAACGCGACCGCATCAAACCCAGGAGGCAACGGGCCATGGACCACGCATGCTGCCGATCGCCCCGCTCGACGTCCCCCTGGCCAGCCCCGGCCCTTCCTGTCCCGAGCGCTCTCGCTCCGGAACAGCCACCCACTCCCGAAGAGCTGTATGCCTTCACCTGGAACCTCGCCACCCTGCTGGAGGCGGGTCTTCCCCTCGAGCAGGCCCTGGCCGGCCTGGTGGCGGGCACCGAGGAAGGGCCGTGGCGCCGCACGCTGCAGGACCTCGCACGGGCCGTGACCGCCGGCCTGCCGTTGTCGACCGCCATGGCCCGGCATCCGCACAGCTTTTCCCCATCCTTCCGGAACATGATCGAAGCGGGGGAAACCACCGGCCTGCTGCTGGAACTCCTCCAGATCAAGGCCTGCTTGCTGTCCCGCACCACCTATCTGCTCGGCCAGCTCGGGTGTTTGAACATCCATTGCCCGCTCTGGTGGTTCTGCATCTGGGGAGGGTTCGCCTGGTTCCTGCTCGCCAACCTGCAGGTGACCGCCGACCCCGACTATGGCCCTTTGGGCCTGGGATCGTGGGTCGCCGTGGTCCTGCAGGGCATCGTGTGGTCCCCGGCCGGCGCGTTCCTCGCTCTGGGACTGATCCAGTCGGTCCGCCTGGCCCTTACCCGGGGAGACAGCATCCTGGGCCCGCTGGTCGAAACCTTCCTCAGAGCCTTGCCCGGCGTGGCGCCGCTCTATACCGCCCACGTGACGGGCCAGATCCTGCTGGTCTGGCGCACCTTCCTCGCTTCGGGGCTTCCCTTCGGCAGCGCCCTGGCGACCTCGGCCGCCACCATCGGTCACGGCCCCCTCGCTGCCCAACTGCAGGTGGCTGCGCGGCGCGTCTGGACCGGCTTCACCCTGGCCTCGGCCCTCGAAGATGTCGATTTGCTGCCGGCGGCGGTGCACCAGGCCATCCGCACCGGCGAACAGGAGGGCGACCTGCTCGTGCATCTCGACCAGCTTCGCACCTGGTTCAAGGCCGAATCCGAGCACCGGGCGCAGGTGGTAGCCGCCATCCTGGCCCCCTTCGGCCTCCTCTTCGACCTGGTGATCATGGGCAGCTCCCTGGCCGCCATCCTGGTGCCGGTCGTCACCGTCCTCGGCCCGCTCTGACGCTGGACCAGCGCTCCAGTCCCGCGCCGACACGAAGAGAGATCGCCAAGAACGCGTCAGAACCAGATCGGCCACGAGATCCACCGGGTGGGCGAATTCCAAGGTCGTATCTTGCGGCAGGGGAGGCTTTCCGGTATGATGGCCCTCCCGCGCGGGACGACAGCACCGGCGGGCGAGGAGAGTGCCGAGCCATGGGATGGCTGAAACGCCTGTATGACTGGATGCTCACCTGGGCCGATCGCCCGGGCGGGCCGATCGCCCTGCTGGTGCTGGCCTTCGCCGAATCGAGCGTCTTCCCCATTCCGCCCGACGTGCTGCTCATCGCCCTCTGCCTCTCGGCCTCCCAGCGGGCCTTCTGGTTCGCCACCCTCTGCACGCTCGGCTCGACCCTGGGCGGCATGGCCGGCTACGCCATCGGCATGTTCCTGTGGGCGATGGTGAGTGACCTGTTTTTCAAATATGTCCCAGGGTTTACGCCCGAGGTCTTTCAGCGGGTATGCGCCCAGTATGAACTCTACTCTTTCTGGATCGTCTTCACCGCCGCCTTCACGCCGATTCCGTACAAGGTCATCACCATCAGCGCCGGGGTGACCCGCATTTCCTTCCTGCCGTTCGTGGTGGCCAGCGTCATCGGGCGCGGCGCCCGGTTCTACCTGGTCGCGGGCCTGCTCTGGAAGTTCGGCCCGCCGATGAAGGAGTTCATCGAGAAGTATTTCGAACTTCTGACCATCCTCGTGACCATCATCGGCATCCTGGGATTCGTGGCGCTGAAGTACCTGTTTTGACAGGCTTCTCATTCCTCGAACCCCACCGCCTGGCAGGCCGAGCCGCCAGTGGCAAGCCCGCCTGAAGGCCGCACCCGATGACCCCCACCACGACCGTTCTGCTGCCGGTGCGCGACGGGGCCGCCACCCTCGCCGACTCGCTCGCCAGCCTCGTCGCGCAGACCGATCCCGATTTCGAAGTCGTCGTCGTCGACGATGGCTCGTGCGACGACACGCCCGCCCTGCTGGCCGCCTGGGCGGCGCGCGATCCCCGCTTCCGCGTGTTCCGCCGCCCGGCGACCGGTCTGGTCGCCGCCCTGCAGTTCGGCCTGGCCCAGGCCCGCGGCCGGTTCATCGCCCGCCTCGACGCCGACGATCGGGCCCGGCCCCGTCGCCTCGAAGCCCAGCGCGCCCTCTTGGCAAGCCGCCCCGACCTCGGCCTCGTCTCCTGCCTCGTGGCCTACCACCCGCCCCCCGGCCCGCCAGCCGACTCCCCAACCGATTCGCCGTCGAACCCCGGCCCACCCGCCGCCGACCCACCTGACCGGCTCGAACGGCCGTCAGCGGCTGGCCTCGCCCGCGGCACCCCGCCCGGCGTCGGCTTCGCCCGCTACGTCGACTGGATGAACTCGCTCCTCACCCCCGACGACATCGAACGGGAGCGCTTCGTCGAATCGCCGCTCGCCCATCCCTCGGTGATGTTCCGCCGTGCGCTGATCGAGCGCTACGGCGGCTACCGGCCCGGCCCCTTCCCCGAAGATTATGAGCTGTGGCTGCGCTGGCTCGATGCCGGCGTGCGCATGGCCAAGGTGCCCGAGGTGCTGCTCGACTGGTACGACCGGCCGGCCCGCCTGTCCCGCACCGATGCCGACCGCTGCCGCCTCGATCGCCTGTTCGCCCTCAAAGCGGTCTGGCTGGCCCGCTGGCTGGCTCGCCACAATCCCCATCACCCGCGCATCATGGTCTGGGGCGCCAGCCGCCTCGCCCGCCGCCGCCTCGCCCCGCTCGAACGCCAGGGCGTGACGGTGACCGGCTTCTTCGACCTGCGCCCGACCATCATCGGCCGCCAGATCGACGGCCGGCCCGTCTTCTCCCGCGACCGCCTCCCCCCGCCCGGGGCGGCGTTCACCGTGGTCTACGTCAGCGCCCACGGCGCCCGCGCCGAGATCCGCGCCCGCGCCGCCGCCGCCGGCTGGCGCGAAGGCGTCGACTTCCTCTTCGCCGCCTGAACTCGCCGCACCCAGACTCGCCGCACCCAGCTTCGACCCCAGCTTCGGCCCCAGCTTCGGCCCCCGCGCCCCTTCGCCTATTCGGGAAGCCGCCCCGGCGGCGGGCCCGCCGGCCCATCGCCTGGGCCGGGACGCCAGTTCTTGATGGTGACGTCGCGCTGCGGGAACGGGATCTCGATGCCGTTGGCCCGCAAAGTAGCGTAGATGCGCTGATTCATGTCGTTCTGGAACAGAGGGAAGTTGTCCATGCCCGCGATGAAGACCCGCACCTCGAAATTCAGCGAACTCTCGCCGAACCCCGTCATCACCACCTGCGGCGCCGGGTCGACCAGCACCCGCGGATGGGTGCGGGCGGCATGCATCAGATGGTGGGCCACTGTTTCAGGGTCGGACCCGTAGGCCACTCCCACCGGGAAGGTGATGCGCAGAATGGGATCGGTCAGGGTCCAGTTCATCAAGCGCCCCGTGATCAGTTCCTTGTTGGGAATGACCACTTCCTTGCGATCGGCATTCAGCAAGGTGGTGGCGCGAATCTGGATGCGGGTGACCGCCCCGGTCACGTCGCCGACGGTGACGATGTCGCCGACCCGCAAGGGCCGCTCGAACAGCAAAATCAGGCCGGAGACGAAATTGGCGAAGATCTCCTGCAAGCCGAACCCGAGACCGACGCTGATGCCGGCCGCCAGCCATTGGATCTTGTCCCAGCCCAGGCCGATGGTTTCCATGACGACCACGAATCCCAGCACGCCGATGAGATAACTGGCCAGGGTGCGGACCGCGAACTTCATTCCCACATCGATGTCCAGCCGCTGCAGCACCGCGAACTCGATGAACCCCGGCACGTTGCGGGTGGCGGTCACCGTCAGGAACCCGATACCCACCGCCAGGAACAGATCGAACAAGGTGATATCGACGGTGCGTTGCACCCATTCGCGGCGCTCCGCGCCGTCGGGACCGGTCAGCGTCTCCAGCACCTGGGTCTCGGTCGTCCACAGCTTGACCCGATCGAGGATGCGCAACGCCGGGAAGACATCGACCCAGATGTGATAGACCCCCACCACCAGCGCGACCAGCAGACAGACATAGAGCAGATTCTCGGTCTGCGTACTGATCTGGAAGATCGAGGGTTCGGCCGCCGCCGCGCCCGGCGCGCCCGACATGGTACCGGTCGCCGGCATTCCTGGCGGGGTCAGCGCGGGGGCCGGGCCACCGACGGCCGCGCCGCCCTCGCCAACGGCTGCGGGGTCGGCAATGGCTCGCATGATCTGCGATTTGTGCAGGGCCAGCGTCCGGCGATGGACGTGCAGGGCCCGCCAGACCAGACCATACAGCAGGCCCGCCCCCAGGATCCAGGCCAGGGTGGCCACCGCCTTCATCCAGAGGTGCTGGGCGGTGTAGACATAGCCCAGCAGGCACCCCACCGCCAGCAGCAGCGGGCCGACCACCCCCAGGAAGAACAGGAGGTAGCGCAGCCGGTACAGCAGCCGTTCCTGGGAATGCTTCCCCAGGCGGCTCATGACCGGCCCGGTCGGCCGCACCAGCGGATCGATCAGCCAGGCCGAGGCCAGCAGCACCGCGATGGTCAGCCACCGTCCCAGGCTGGCTTGCACCGCATCGGGAGCGAAATCGGTGACCACCTGGGTGCAGAACAGCAAGGGAACGACGATCAGGCCCAGCCAGCGCGCTTGCCGGCGCAGGAGGGGATGGGCCTCGCCGAGGTTCCAGTGGCAGTGCCGCTCGGCCAGGCCATCCGGCCGGAAGACCTGTCGGAAGACCTCGAGCCCCCAGACCGGCAGCGCCAGCCCGGCCAGGCGGGCCGCCATGCCGTCGACGAGGGGCTCGCTGTTGGGCACCAGGGTCAGACCCATGCTCAGCACCCCCATCAGGATTGGCCAGGGTGCCGCCCACACCACCGTCAGCAGGAAGGTCTCCAGGGTCATGCGGAAATTGTCGGTGGCGGCCCGCTGCACCTGGCCGGCGATGTCGGCGAGGCGCCGGTTGATGCCCAGGCGAGCCGCCAGCACCAGCCCCCAGAGCGCCAACCCGGCCATCAGGAGCAGCGGCTTCTGCCGCAAGCCCTGCCAGAGCGCCCCGGCCACCGCCGCCCAGCGGGCAGGGCTGAAGATCCAGGCCAGCCCCCGCAGGAACCGCATCAGATCGCTTACGCCAACCGGCTGCGTGCTGCGGATCCAGAGCACTCGCTCGTCGATGAACGCCGCGAACTCGTCTCGCTTGCGCGCGACCTGGCGGGCCAGGGTGTCGAGATCGACCAGGCGGGTCAATCGGGTCGACAAGTCGCGTTGCGACGACTCCAGGATTTCGCGACGGGCCCGCAGCAAAGCCTTGATCTTGCTTTCCAGCTCCTGGCCGCGATCGGGGGCGGCCCCGGCCAGGGCGCCGGCGGCCAGCTCGCGGGCGCGGGCATCGAGATCGCGCAGAGCCGCCAGGTTCTCTTCGAGCTCGATCAGCTCGAGCTGTCCCTGGGCGATCTCCTGCGCCCGCTGCTCGGCCCCCTGCCGGAAACGAGCCGCCGATGGCAGCTCGGCGCGCTTGACCCGCAGCAGCAACCCGATGGCATCGGAGAAGCCGATGGCCTGCAGCCGGTCGCGCAGGGCGCGATGATCGTCCTGCAAGCGGGTCAGGATCTGGCTCAGGCTCGCCGCCTCCCGGCCGATCTCTTCCAGGCGGATCGCGCCGGCCCGGCGCTTCTCCGCCCAGGCGGTGTTTTCTTCGGCCAGAGCCGCCAGCAGCGGGGAGGCCACCCCGAGATCGCGCGCCAGCTCGCGGGCCTGCGCCGCCGCTCGTTCGGCTTCCTGCCGCCGGCGATCGTCGACCAGCCGCCGGCAGCTCTCGACCTCGATCTCGGCCGCGCCCAGGCGTAGCGCCAGAAGATCGCGGCGCAACCGGTTGACTTCGATGAAGGATTCCAGATGGTCGAGTTCGAGCTGACGCAGCCGGGCTTCTTCTTGCGCCTGGGCCCGCTGGGCGGCCAGGAGCCAGACCCGGCTCTCTTCGGCCTCGGCCCCCAGCCCGGTCAGCTGCTCGGTCAGGGCCTCTACCCGCTGCCGGGCCGCCGCCAGCCGGGGCGGCAGATCCTTGCGTCTGGCTTGCAGCCGTTCCGCCTCGGCCTGCTCGGCCGCCTGCTTGTCCTGCAGGGTTTTGACATCGGCCTGGGCGCGAGCCAGCGTCTGCTCGAGCACGATGAGCGGCGTTCCGGTGCCGACCAGCGGCGATACCCCCGGCACGCCGCTGGCGATCTGGGCTTTCAGGCGTTCGCTGTCGCGCGGCGCCGCCTGCGCCTGTTCGGCAATGGCCCGTGCCTGCGCTTGAAGGTCGGCGATGGCCTGCAAGGCCGCCAGTGTCTGGGTCAGATTGTCTCGAATGATTTGCCGCGTCTCGGAGGCGAGCGGCAAGGTCTCCAGTTCCTGCAACCGCTTCTCGACCACCTCCCGCCGGGGCGGGTCCAGGGAGATGGCGGTGGCAGGCCGAAGTCCGCCCAGCCCCAGGATCAGCAGAGCGAGATACCACCACCCGACCCGCCACCTCCGCCAGGGCTTACCCAAAGCCGCAGCCGAGCAGGAGCCGGCAGGATTCTCGGGCAGAGCGTGAAAGGAGTGATCGGCGGAGCGGTCCTGACACAACCGCGCCTCCGACCCGGTACCAAAGCGCGAAGCGAGCAGGCCTGCTTGTGGTCGACCAGCGAGGAAAGGCGTCACCATTCGTAGTAGGATTTCCCTCCGGGGATGTCGATCTCGAAATTGGGCGAAATGGGCTTCCACCGTGGATGGAAGGTCGTGGGCCGGATCTGGTCTGGCCGCACCGGCCGCTCCAGTTGGATGCCATCGAACCAGACCGCGTACGAAGCCGTGTCAGGCGACATGTTCTCGAGCAGAATGCTGGTGCGACTGGCCGTCTGCGGCGAGAAGGTGTATTCGAAGGTGGTGTAGAGCCGATACCATTCCTGGGTGCCCAACGTGGGGTGCGGGAAGATGGCGCGTTCGCGCAAGCCCGCATGCACCGGTGACCCATAGCGGGTGATCTGCCCCCGCCCGTCCACCTCCACGCCGTCGAAGCCGATCTCATCGCCCTCGACATCGGTGCGCAGGAAGCCGAGCCCCGCCGAACCGCTGCCGGGGCAGACCCATCCCGACAGGATGAACCGATTCGCCCCCGGCGGTGCGGCGAAGGTCGTGGTGGCGACTTCCTGCCACACCGCGCCGGGCGAGACCTGCGGCAGCGCCGGCTGTTGCCCGGGTTTGGGCGGTTTGGGCGGCTTCGGCGGTTTGGGCGGCTTCGGTTTGCGGGCCGCCCAGGCGGCCGTCCCGGCCAGGGGGCCGGGGGCAACCACGAGACCGGGCAGCCAGACCGCCAGAACCAGCAGAACGGCCATCCAGGCCGGGCGCCGCAGCCCTGTCCGCTCATGATCAGCTCTTCGACACATGTACCGCCTCCCAGCAACGAACATTCATCCGTGCCTCATTCTGCCATACCCCGAGTTCGTCTACCACCCCAGGGCCGACACCGACGCCAGAAGGGCATCCAGGGCGGGTGGCGCACCATTGTTCGCGCGGCCCCCGCCTGGGGCCCCTGGCCGCCGCCAGCCGAAAG
The DNA here is from genome assembly GCA_003327425.1 of Candidatus Ozemibacter sibiricus. Classification (GTDB taxonomy): domain Bacteria; phylum Muiribacteriota; class Ozemobacteria; order Ozemobacterales; family Ozemobacteraceae; genus Ozemobacter; species Ozemobacter sibiricus. Next base: position 47,757 of record QOQW01000026.1, on the reverse strand, counting down.
CGGCGCGTTCCCCTCTACTTCGTCTTGAGATGGAAGCTGCCGTCCCAATCCGGCGGTGGTGGGGTTTCGCGGAAGGCGGCGATGCGCTCGAGGTAGGTCCGGCTGGGGCCATCGTCGGGGCGGAGGGCGAGCACGTCGAGCAGGGCCGCTTCGGCCTCGTCCCAGCGGCGGGCGAGGTAGGCCTCGATCCCGCGAGCGTAGAGCGGCAGGACCTTGTCCCACAGGTCGTCGTCCTCCCCCTCGACCCCGATCAATTCATACGTTTTGATCGGCTGCTGCTTGCCCTTGACCGCCAGGAAATCGAGGAACCGGGTCCGGATGCCGCTGCCCGCCAGCCGCTGCTGGGTGCTCTCGGCCATCATCATCAAGGTGCCATAGGCTTTGTTGGCGCCTTCCAGGCGGGAAGCGAGATTGACGCCGTCACCCAGACAGGTGAAGTTCATCTGGATGGAGCTGCCGTAGAAGCCGACCATGCACTCGGCGGTGTTGAGGCCGGCTCGCATCGAGACGTCGGGCAGGCCCCGCGCCCGCCAGATCTGGCGCAGCTGGGCCAGCCGCTTCTGCATGGCGAGGGCGCACCGCACGGCCCGCACCGCATGATCGGGCTGGTGGCCGGGGTGGTTCCAGAACGCCATCACCGCATCGCCGATGTATTTGTCGAGGGTGCCGTCGAACTGGAAGACGAGATCGGTCATCTCGCCGAGATACTCGTTCATCAGCCCGGCCAGCTGCTCGGGCGCCAGCATCTCGGAGATGGTGGTGAACCCGGCCAGATCGGTGAACATGACCGTCAGTTCCTTCTTTTCGCCGCCCGGCTTGACTACGTCAGGGTTGCGCACGATCTCTTCGACCATCTTGTTCGAGACGAACCGCCCGAAGGAGGACCGCACCAGCCGCTCGCGACGCCGCACCTCGGTATAGGCATGGAAGCCGCGCCCCACCCCGAAGGAGCCGAGCGCCAGCAGCGGCAGGGCCACGGGCACCACCCACCCATGCAGGAAGAGCCCCAGAGCGGCCCCGCTCCAGAGCAGCATCAGCAGCGCCGTTCCCACCCCGCCAGCCACCGCGCCGCGTCGCGCCACCAGGACGTCGATGCCCACCAGGCAAGGGAACAAGGCCAACAGCGTCCAGAGCGGCCAGGAACGGGGCGACGCATCGGGATGCAGGGGCAGCGGGCGGAGGAAATCCCGCCGCAGCAAGCACGAACACAGGTGCGCATGCAGGTTGACGCCGGCCATCTCCTTGAAGTCGCGATCGAGGAAATTGACCGGGGTGACCTGGGTGTCGCGATCTTCGGCCAGGTGGGTTCCGAAGAAGACGGCCCGCCCGCCATAGCGCGCGACCAGCCGGTTGTAGGTGCCACGCCGCCCCGGTCCGCCGGTCTCGGCGCAGAACACCCGCCAGATGCCGGGCCGCAAGGCGATCGGCTCTTCCGCGGCGCGGGCCAGCACCTGCTGACCCAGCCCGTCGCGGAAGACCAGCGCGACGCCTGCCGATGCCGTCGCGAGACGCACGCGCACCGGCACCAGCTCGAGGTCGGCCGGGCCCGCCACCAGCCCCGTCGACAGACTGGCCGTCTCTCCCATGACCAGATCGACCAACGGGTGTTCCGGCACCGGGTCGAGGGGCGAGCGCGGCGGCAGGTCGCTCCGCCAGAGTTCGACCTGCAGCTCGCGTCCCGGGGGCAGGGCGGGCAGACGCACCTGCGACGATCCCGGCGGCACCTCGGCCAGGACGGCGATTTCGGCCTGCCAGGGCGATGCCGCGTCGGTGAAGGCGATCGCCTGGCCGGGCGGGAGCGGGCCATCAGGGCCCAGCAATCGCCCGCCGGCTTCGAAGACCGGCGTGGAAAAATCCTCCAGCACCGTGGCCTCGAACCCGGCCGGCAAGGTCGCCACGCCGACAGTGCCCCCGGGGCCGGTTCGTTCGATCCAGAGCGGGTTGCCCCGCACCGCCAGCACCTGCGGCACCGTGGCCACGGGAACCGCGACCTCCAGCGCAGCGCTGGCGGTCAGAAAGTGGGCCACGGGCAGCTCGACCACGGCGGCCTCCCCGGCCCCGGCCGCCGACACGCTCTCATCGGCTGGCGTTCGTGGGCTGGCCGGCGACCCCGCCGCAGGGGCCGCTCCCTCGGCCAGCCTGCCCGCGCTGGCCACCGGCCCCAAGGGCCGCTCCACCGCCGGAATGCCCACCTCGAGCGTCAGCACCTGACGACCGGGCCCCTGGCTCCAGATGGCCTGCACCGTGTGCGAGCCGGGCGCCAACCCCGTCAACCGGAAGCGGCCGTCGGCGTCGGTCGTCCCCGTGGCCCAGTAGCCCCCGGCCAGCGGCCACGCCATCACCTCGAGCCCGGCCAGCGGCCGATCGGCTTGATCGAGGGCCCGGCCGACCACCGTCCACGAGCCCGGCGGGGCCAGATCGAAGGCCAGATCGACCGGCCCCGACCCCGCCAGGGCGGGGGTCACCGTGAGCCGCCCCCGGCCGCCCAGGGCGGTCGATTCCACGAGCAGCCCCAGCGAATCGACGGGCAGCCCGTCGCCTTTCGGCACCGCCACGCGAGTGAACCGCACGCGCAGACAGGGCGCTGTCCAGGCCCCCAGCCAGGGCAGGCCGCCCGCCGGCAGATCGAGCCAGGTCGGCACCTCCGGCCCGGCCGGCGGCAGCGTCTGCCCCACCTGCTCCCAGACCTGCCACCCAGGCTCTTCCGGAGCCAGCCCGGCCCGCCGAGCGGCCCAACGGGCCAGCCAGCGCGCCTCCCAGCGCCGCGCCAGGGCATCCAACCCGGTATGGCCGGTGGGTTGGAAGGGCCGCGGCCCGGCGGCGACCGCCGCCGCCAGCCACGCCCGAGCGCGCGCCTCGAGATCGCCCCCCGGCGGCGGCACCGCCGGCAGGCCGGCCCGCTCCAGCTGTGGCCGGGCTTCCGCCAGCTGGTGCCCCAGCCAGACAGCCATGCCCAGCGACGGCAGGAACTCTTCGCCGGCGACGGTTTGGAAGGCCAGCGGCATGGCGCGCACCACGCCGTCATAATCGAGGACGATGTTGACCAGCCCGCGGTCGGGCGCGGCGGCCGCGATCGGCCCATGCAGCGCTTCCGGCGGCGGGGGAATGGCCGCCTGCAGATCGGACAGCGACAGCTGGGACGCCTCGCCCACCGCCTGCCGCAGCAGGAAGCGCTGCCCGAGGATCGGCCAGGGGAAGGCGCGCAGGGCGTCGATGAAGGCCCGATCCACGTCGGGCTCGCGCCCTTCGTCGAACAGGAAGTCGAAGCCCGCCACCGTCGCCCCGGCCGGCGCCAGCACCGCGAGGGCCTGGGCGAACGAGCGGCGCAGGGGAACCGGTTGGGCCAGCCGGGTGAAGGCGGTGTCCTTGGCCACCACTACGACCGGATGCGCCACTTCCCCCCGCCACCGTTCCGGTAGCGGCAGCACGAAGAACAGATCGGTGGCCTTCCCATCCATCCACTGGATCAGCGCCGCTCCCAATGGATGCAAGGCGCTCAGGCACAGCAGCACCGGCAGCGCCAGCCACCACCGCCCGGAACCGGGGCGCCCCGCGTCCCCCTCCACCATCGCCGAACCGCGGTCGCGCTCAGCGCCAGAGGTTGCGCAGGTTCTTGCCGAGGTTCTTCAGGTCCTTCGCCTTTTCCTTGAGCTGGTCGCGCCCCTTGCCATCCTTGAGCTGGTCGACCACCTTTTCGATGGCTTCCTGGCGGGCCTTGCCCACCTTCTGCTCGTGCTCAGCCCTCTGCTTGGCGATCTCGGCTTCGGCTCGGAAGGAATATTCCAGCACCTTCGGATTGGGATCGAGCGCCGGCGCCGGCTCCAGTCGACGGCTGCTGCCGTCGGCCTGGCTGGTCACGAAGGCCAGCCGCTGCTTCGCCCCAACCGGATGAACTTCGAGCTCGCCGGGAATTCTCACATGCAGCGTTCCGTCCGTCATTTCCAGCACCGTTACAAGCTGGCCGGCCTCCTGGCGGACCGTCACCACGCCATCGATGCCATGCAGGAAATCGCGGATCCGGAACGTGCCTTCCCCTTCCTGCAGGACCAACCCCTGGTCCTCTTCCGGCGTGAGCCGAACCACCTGGCAGCCCGGCCGCGGACCGACCGCCACGAACAGACCATCGCCGAGGCAGGCCTCTTTGACCGCCACCTCGGGCACGATCAACGGGAATTTCTGTCGCGGGAATCGACGCTCGTCAAGGCGAGGCTTGAATTCTTCGCCTTTGAGCGCCTGCCCGATCTTCTTCCATTCTTCGAGGGTCGATCGCAGTTCGCCCAGACTGCTGCCCAAGCTGGTCAACTTCTGGCGCAGCTCCGGAGCGAACCCTTCGGAAAACCGGCCGAGCCGTTCCCCCAGGTTCAGGCGCCCCAACGGCAGGGACAGCCCCGTGCTGTCGAACCCTAGCAAGCCCTGGCGGGTCGAGGCCAGGCCATGCAGCAGTTCCCCGACCTGCCCGAAGTTCTTGCGCAGCCGTTCGAGCGGATCGAACGCCCGGATCGGGCTGAACCCTTCGGCGAAGTTCTTGTCCAGGCCCATCAGCAGGCGGTTGAGCACCGAGATCCCCTGACCGGCCTTCAGGCGACGGGTGGCTTTCGACGCCTGATTGGTCAGCTCGACCTCGCCTTCGTAGACGTCGACCATGGTCCCGCCGATGTTGTCGATGCCGATCTCGAGGCCCGGCAACTGCAACAGCTTGTGGAAGGAGTCGGTCATCTCGACCTCGAACAAGGTGCCCTTGACCGCCGCCACCACATCCGCCGTCTGCACCTTGAAATCGCTGCCCGACACCACCTTGAACAGGAAGCTGCCCTGCTGGGCCTTGAGCTGGGCCAGGCCCTTCTCGCCGATCACCAGCGGCACCTCGAACAGGCTGCCCTCTTTGACGGCCAGGACGCAGGTATCTTTCAACATCAGCTCGGCGCCGCTCTGAACGCCAGTGCGCACTTTGTCCCCGCCGTCGAGCCGCTTGAGCGCCCCGGCCAGCTTGAGGTTGGGCGGCACCGGCTTGAACGTGGGCGCCTGCCCCTTCTTGACCTCGACCTTGCCCTCGACCTTGATCAGCTCTGACGTGGAAAGCGCCTGCTGGGCAGTGAGCGGCGACCACAGACAGCCGGCCAGGACCAGGCCGCACACGATGACGACGGCAGATGATGCACGAACCTTCATGGGTTCACCTCCGGGAAGGGTGGGATGCCCGGCCGGCCCGCGTGCCGAACAGATGCAAGAGCGGCTGGGCGAACCGGGCCCGCCAGGCCGCCTCGTGGTGGCCGGCCTGCGGCACTTCGCGATAGCAGTAGCGGGCGGGCGCGATGCCGCCCGGACACCAGGCGCGATCGAACTTGCGGCAGAAGGACAACGCCTCTTCCCCCTCGGCCAGGCCGATGTCGACCCACAGCGGGGCGCGGCCGCCCGCCCCCCGCTGCTCCACGGCCCAGGGGATGATGCGGCCGCCCGCCCACCAGAACGACGGCGACATCACGATCAAGCCGCCGCCGAACACCTCGGGATGCTTCAACCCGAGGTAGAGGGAGATCAGCCCGCCCAGCGACGACCCGCCGAGCGCTGTGGCGGCGGCCTCGGGCCGGGTGCGCAGCCGCGCATCGACCGCCGGTTTCAGCTCTTCGATGAGGAACCGGCCGTACAGATCGCCCTTCCCGCCGCCATGTCGCGGGTCGGGGAACGGCGTGTATTCCTCCAGGCGGGCGGCGGTGTTGGCCACGCCGACCACGATCAGCTCGGGCAGCTCGCCGGTGCGGGTCAGCTCGTCGACCGTCTCGTCGACGCCCCAGTCGACGCCCCCGAACGACTGGGCGGGGTCGAACAGGTTGTTGCCGTCGTGCATGTAGAGCACGGGATACCGCCGCTCCCGCGCCGCCGGATCGTCATACGAGCGTGGCAGCAGGATCGTGATGGTTCGGCGATGGCCGAGGAACCTGGACGGGAAATTCCGCCAGATCTGATATTTCCCCGTGATGGTCGGCGCCGGGGGTTCGATCAGATCCGCCCAGGCCGCCACTCGGAAGGTCGCCACCACCGGCCCGGGCCCGGTCACCTCGAGGGTGCGATTGGGCAGCTCATGGCCGGCGGCCGATTTTTCGACGCGACCGAAATCGCCGCGCGTAAACTTGAATTCGAGGCGGGTCCCGGCCGGGAATTTCCCCTGGTAACGGAATTTTCCGGGCCCGGCAGGCTGCAGCGCCACCCCGGAGCCCTTCCAGGCTCCGATCGCCGGATGATTGCCGATCAGATACACGGTGTCGCCAGCGGGCGTGCCGGCCGGCACTTCCACCTCGAAACGGCACGCGACCTGGGCCGCCCCCGCCAGTCCAACTGGCGCCAGAACCAAGACCGAGGCCAGGACCAGGGCCAGCTTCATTCCGAGCCGACCACGGCTCGGGCCCGTTCGCCACATCATCAAGTTCCTCCTGGAGCCGGACCGACCGTATCCGGTGATGCCCAAGTATACGCCCAACGGCTTTCTCGAGCCAAGTATCCATCCAGGAGCCCCAGGAAGTTGCCGACCGTCGTCTGCCACAACAACGTTCGAGGGCGGCTTCGACCTAAGCCCCGCCCTTGGGCGACCAGGCGTGCCAATGCCAGGGGGCGAGGCGCAGGAAGATCGCCAGTCAGCATGCATCCCCCGGCCCGCGGCCACCGCGCCACCTGATCCGCGCAGGAAATCGACGAACGATCGCGCTTACTTCTTGCCGGGCGGCAGCGGCGGGATGGGCCGGGGCCCGATCTTCCCATCCGCCCGTTCGCCGGGACGGGCCGGGGCGGCTTTGCTGAACAGGCCAGCCACCTCCGACCCGGCCGTCTGGTCCGGCTCGGAGCGCGGCGGCGGGGCCGCGGCCAGCGTCCGCGCCGTCACCTGGGCGACCAGCTCGAGCAGGCGCTGGTGATCGGCCTGGCGGGTCTGATAGCCCCCGTGCTTGTCGGCATATTGCCGGATGACCAGGATGTTGACGTCCTTCTCGCTCTTGGCTTCCAAGACGTCTCGACCGTCGCTGCTCACCTTGACGATCGGCAAGGTCGGCCGGGTGATGACCACGAAATAGACATAGGGACCGCCCCGGTTGATGGCCACCTGCCCCTGCACGCCGAGGAATTCCTTGGGCGCCTCCGGCGGTTTCAGCAATAGCTTGATGTCGGTCGGCACCTCGCCCTTGGCGGTCTTGGTCAGTTCGAACTGGTATTCCCGGCTCCATTTCCCCATTCCCACCTCGGGCAGGAGCGTCAGCACCTTCTCGAACACCGGCAGCTTGAATTCGATCAGGTCGGGCTTCCAGGTAGAGGGGATGCAGATCCAGAAGTACCAGATCCCCAGGAAGACGAGGTCGAGCGTCGCCACGCCGAGCATGTCTTCTTGAAAATAGCCGGGTACCCCCTCGCTCAGCAGGCCGACCACGATCATCGTCACGAAGAAGACGAGCAGGCTGGCGCAGCCGTTGGCCAGACTGCCCAGGCACCCCGGCGACAGCCGATCGACGACCTCCATCTTCTTCTTGAGACGAGCGATCTCGGTCGAGGTGACCTGCACCCAGCGCTTGCCAGGGTTCGACGTGAAGGAAGGCGAGAAGTTCAACCGTGGATCCTTGGCCCAGCCCTGGGAATAGCCGAACAGGAACCCGCCCGCCAGGATGAACAATCCCACCCAGGCCGACCACAGGATCTGCACGAAGACCCCGAGGGTGACCACCAGGGCGGGCAGCACCACCTCGCGCAGGATGTCGGTTTCGACCGGAGCCGGCAGGGCCGCCGCTTTCATCGTAGGCATCCGTCTCCCTCCTTCTTCCTCAATTCATCTTCTCCCATGGCTTGCCAGTAGAGCGGGCAGGCCCCCTCGCACAGGTCGAACGTCGGACAGCCCTCGCGACAGCGCGCCGGCGCCGCCCGCTTCTCGCGCAACCGCACCGCCGACGGCGCCTGCCAGATGGCCTGGAACGGCATCTCGAGCAAGGAGCCCTGGGGCTCGAAGTAGCTCGAACAGGGAATCACCCGCCCGGCCGGATCGACGCTCAACAAGCCATCGCACGCCGCGCACCCCTTGTTTCCCAGGTTGTGCGCGATCGGGTTGAACAGGCAATACGGCGTCGGCGAGTACCACATGAACCGCACCCCGGCCGCCCGCGCGGCGTCGCGCACCGCCAGCACCCGCGCTCCGATCTCCCGATAGGTCAGCAGCAGCGCGGGCTCGGCCTCCCGCATCCAGGCCGCCGGGATCACCATGTTCATCGAGAATCGATCGAGCCCCAGGCGTTTGACCAGGGCGGGCATCCGCACCGCCGCCTCGACGTTGAGCCCGGTCAGCGTGGTGTTGGTATGGACCGGCACCCCGGCCGCGACCAAGGCCTGCACCGCCGCCGTCGTCGCCGCGAACGACCCCGGCACCCCGGTCAGGCGCTCATGCGTTTCGGCATCGGGACCCTCGAGACTGATCTGGGCCGAATCGAGGCCGGCGGCGGCCAGACGGGCCACCCGCTCGGTGGTCAGCGCCACCCCGTTGCTGATCAGATTGACCCGCAGGCCCAGGTCGGCCGCCACCCGCACCAGATGCGGCAGATCGTCGCGCAGGGTGGGTTCCCCGCCGGTGAACGAGACCGACGGCACCTGCGCCTCCTGCCGGATGATGCGCAGCACCCGCTCGACCTCGGCGGTCGACATCTCGCGCGACGGCGCCCCGGCCACAGCGAGGCCACCAGAGGCCGCGGCGGCGGCGGCCCCGTTTCCGTTCCCGCCCGAGGCCCCCTCCCCACTCGCCACACCTGGGCCCTGCCCCGTCGCCGGCGGCGGGCAACCGCGCCCGGCCGCCGCGCAGGCCCGGTCGCGATGCGGGCCGGCATAGCAGAAGCGGCAGGCCAGATTGCATCGATAGGTCAGCGCCACCTCCGACAGGATGGGCAACGCCAGCCAGGGCCGTCGGTAGGGGATGGCCTCGACCTCGGGCCGATCGCGGCCTTCCCCCAGACAGCCTTTGACCATGGCCGCGATGCCGGTGAAGAACGCGAACAGGTCGCGCCGAACCGCCGGCGGCGGCTCCCGCCCGCCCAGCACCTGGTCGAGGGTCTGCCCGTCGAGCAGGGCCTGCATCAAACGGAACCCCGTGCGATTCAGGCGGTAGGACTGATTGGGCAGCAGAATCAGCAACTGATCGATCTCGCGCACAAAGACGTGCGGCCTGATCTCCCGGATCAACCCATCGACCCAGTGCAAGGGAAACTGCTGGGCCGGCGGCACCGCGCTCTCCTTCGTCGCCATTCCTTTCGCTCCGACGCTCAGCAACAGCGGCGGCGCACCGCGCCGTCCGCTGCCTGCTCTTGCTCGCCTCCCATCCTCACTTCCTCGCATTGCCTCACACGCCAGGCCATCAGCGTCTCCCGTCAATCTCAGCCAAAGAGATACCAGGCGTTCCGTACCAGGTCCGGCCAAGCCTCGGGCATCGTACCATTTTCACAGGCCTCGGACGCGAGTCAGGCGGTCGAGGCCGCCGATCCAGATGGTGGCTTGTTCGGCGCTGTCTTTCAGGTCACGCTGGTGCAGGTTGATGAGGCGGACCATGGTGCTGCGCAGCATCAAGCAGTCTCTCCTCGAGCGCCCTTGAGAACGGTGATCAAGGGCGGGAGCCCATCTTGAACGGTCTTCCACAGGATATCGCGGTCTATGTCGAAATAGGCATGGACAAGCCGGTGTCGCATCCCCGTGATTTTCTCCCACGGGATCTGTGGGAACTGCGCCCTGGTTTCTGAGCCGACTTGACAGGCCGCCTCGCCGATAATCTCCATCGCTTTGACAAGCGCCCAAACCAATTGCAGGTCATTCTCCAGATCGTCTCGGCGTTTGTTCAGGATGAACGCCCTGGCCTGCTCGGCCGCCTCGAGCATGTGGTGGAGGCGAATACGGTCATCCGGCCTCATACTGCACCTCCGCCTCCTCCATCACCTCCTGGCGGAAATACCGGCTCAGATCGCCGGGGGTGCGGAGATCCGCCTTTCTCCCGCCCAGCAGGGTTGAGAATTCCTGCTCCATTCCGGCCAGGTCAAAGAGCGTCGGAATACGGGCCGGCTCGAACTCGACCAGCACGTCCACGTCGCTATCGGGACCAAAATCCTCCCTTAGAGCCGATCCGTAAATGGCCAATCGTCGAATACCGTGCTTTCGACAAAAAGCCGCCATTTGCTCGCGCGGAATCGTCAGGTTGGGATTCATGCGTCCACCTCGATCAACGTCATGCTCTCGATGCCGCGGTCGTCCATGATCTCGACCGCGATGCGCTTGTCTTCGCCTGGTTCGAAAGGCCGAACCTTGCCATCAGTGGTTTCGCTCATGGACGTAGACGGCGCCCTCAGCGGGCCCGGCCCGAAACGCAGGCGCTGTGACAGGCACTGTGGCAGGCGCTGTGGCAGGCGCTGTGGCAGGCACTGTGACACGCGCTGTGGCAGGCGTCATGACAGGCCGTATGCACGTAGCAGGCGGCATGACAGGCATCCGATTTGACCAGATCGCCCAGGCTCATGGTCGGAGCGACGTTGCCCACTTGCCCGAGCCCCGGCTCCAGCTCGGCCACTCGGCTGTCGAACCGGTCGGGAACGGGCGGCGGCGCCGGCTGGCCCTCGCCTGGCGGCACCTCCGACAAGCGCGATCGCCCATAATGGTGGTGATAGTACCAGGACCGGACATAGGATCGCCGGTAGTACCTCCGTCGAAAGACCGGCACCGTCGAGTCATCGACCGGCTGGGCGGGATCGGCCTCCTGGGCGGCCCGGGCCAGTTCGGCGCGATAGTAGGCCTTGGTCGCTTCGACATCGGCATCCCACATCTTGGCCTGCAAGGAATCGACGAGCTTGTAGAAGATGCCCTTGGCCGTCTCGGGCAGGATCTCCCCTTCCGAGCCCACGGCCTGGATCAGCAGGCTCTCATAGGGATCGATGCTGGTCGGATGGTCGACCAGAAACCGTACCCGCACCGGCTGCGTCGACGTGATGGTCAGCACCCCGTTCTGCTCGAGGTTCGACAGCATGCAGGCCAACAATCGGGTCACCGGATAGTCGAGCAGCATCATCGCCTCGAGGACCGTCAGCTCGGCCACCTTGCCGTTCTTGCGGAAGGTCGCCACCTGGATGCGCGGCGGTTCCCAGTTCTCGCCCTCCCAGCTCAGGTCGGGCAGCTTGCTCACCTCCTGGGCGGCGCGGTGGCGCTTGAGATGCAACAGCACCAGCGTCAGCGTCATCAGCCCCCCCAGCGCCAACCCCAGCAACACCTTCTGCTGCATGGGGGCCATCCCCTTCAGGCTCGATCGGTTCATGCGGTTTCGCGCCTGGTCGAGCTCTTTGGGCAGCCCCGGCCGCCCCAGGCCGACCGCTCCCGGCGACCTGACCTCGGCCTTGAAGGTGAAACCGGAAAAGACCGACCGCGGAAAGTATTGCTGCACGCGCATCTCTTCTCTGGTCCCGACCTTCTCGCGGTGCAGCACCTGCGTCAGCCAGAACTTCCCATCTTCCCCGCGCTGCCCCCGATAATCGATCTTGTACTGGGCGTTCATGAACGGTTCGGTCAGGATCGTCCGCCGCCACTTCTCGACCTCGACCGCACTACCCGGCACCTCGTAGGGCAGATGCAGGTAGATCGTGCGATGCTCGAGCGGTTCGTCCCAGGCCGGATCGGCCCAGTTCAGATAGACCAGCTCCGACTGGTCTTTCTCATGCCGTGTCAGGCCGAGATGGCCGGAAGCCAGCAGGTTGACCGTATAGGTCAGCACCCAGGTAGCCCATTCCCCGGCCGGAATGCGCTCGCCGATGACATCGACCGCCCAGGTCCGGCCCTGGCGCACCACCTTGACCGGCTGGCTGGTCCGGTTCTGGCGCAGCACCAGGCACTTGTCGGCCTCGAAGCGCGGCTCGCCGGCGATGCCCTCGTAGTCGAGACCGCCCATGCTTTCCGATTGCACCGCCACCCGGATCTTGGTGACGACGATGCCGTGCCCGTTGCCGGTCAGGGTCAGATCGGTCTCGATCCATTGGAAATCGACCCGCGGCGCCGCGGCCAGAGAACCGCCCAGCAGCAGCAGGCACCCCACCCAGGCCATCCACCAGGCGACCGACCGGCCGGCCGACCTGGCGGCGGGCCGCGGGCCAGCCAGCGCGCGGCCGCCCCGCCGAACGGGGAACCCCCAGGCGGGGAGGGCGCTCATCGGCGCGGCCATCCTGCTCATTCCGCCTTGGCGCTCTCGATGCGGGCGCGGATCAGATCGGCCTGCGACGAGATGAAGCGGGCGAAATCGCCCTTGGCGGTGGCCCACGCCGGCTCGGCCGGGAAGGTCAGGGCGACTGCTTCCCAGAGATGCACATAGACTTTTTCCAGCACCGGGCGGGCGTCACCGCCCCCGATGTATTCGAAGAACGCCTGGATCGCCACCGGGCGGAATACCGGCGACGGGGTATTGGGAACGTCGGTGCTGGCTCCCAGGAACCGCACCTTCATCTCGCTGAACATGTCGCACCGCTCGCGCACCGCATTGAGCACCGTCGCGATCGAGTAGTCGGCCGAACTGAAGGACATGGTCAGGGTGTTGTCTTTGATCTCACCGAAGGGCATGAACATGCAGCGGAACCTCCCGAAAATGGTGTTTGCTGGCTGCCGGCCGCGGCCGGACCGCCGATCGGATCTCGTCTCAGACCCGGCTCCCCGGGTCCGACGTCATGGTCGATTCGAGCACACGCACGGTCAGCCAGATGGCGACCACCATCCAGCCGACTCCGACCACCCACCCCGGCAGGTGGATCATCTCCCCGAGCCGGAAGGCATCGGATTGAGGAATACTTCGATCGATCAGGTCGGACTTGATGTCAAGGATCACGTAGAAACTCGAAGTCAGGCCGATGTAGCGCAGGAACTGGTCGCAGACGACCGCGCCGAAATGGCGGGCCAGGGCCAGCAGGGCCAGACCGAACCCCAGGCCGAAGGCGAGGCCGAACCAGGTCCGGACATAGACCGCCGTCACCCCGATCAGCAGCAGCCCCAGCCCCTGGACGATCTCGCGATCCCAGCGGGTCTTGGCCGCCAGCCAGAGCAGGCCCGACCCCCACAGCAGGCTGCCCAGATAGCCGGCCGACAGGATGATCCAGGTGATGCCGCCGGCGGTCCAGCACAGACCGCCCTGATCGGCCGTCAGCTCGATCGCATGCATGCGCCCTCCTGTCGCCACCGCCGCCAGCCCATGCGACAGCTCATGGAAGAAGACGGTCAGGATCTTGATCGGATAGACGAGGGGGCTGTGCCAGAACCAGACCGAGAGCACGAACAGGATCAAGGGCAGGCCCATGCCGCCGAGCGGCAGCTTCTCCGTCGGCGCCCTCCCTCCCCGAACGTCAGGGCCCGCTCCGTCCCGGCCGCCGCCGAGAGGCGGCGGCGCGGGCGACGGCGGCACGGCCGGAACGTCAGGGAAGGGGAAGGGCTCGTCCATCCTGCTGGTCGCTCCTTACTCGGCCCCCGGCGTGGCCGGCGAGGCAGGCGCATCCGGCGAGGACGGTGCCTTCGGCGGGGTGGCCGCAGCGGCCGCGGCTGCCATCGTCGCCGCCGGATTCCAGCGGTAGAGGTAGAAGAGGATCAGGGTCACGAACGTGGTCAAAAAGCCCATCTTGAACGAATGGTCGGCCTGATAGAGCTTCATCACCAACGTGAACCCCAGGAGGCCCGACATGGCGGCCACCACCACGAACCACAGGAACCGGCGCGGCCCGGTGCCGAACCAGACCAGGGCGATGCCCGCCAGCGCGCCACACAGGATCATCAGCACCTGGAAGACCTGGCCCCGGCCCGAGCGCGGACTGACCAGCACGCCCGACACGCGCGGCGGTTCGCCCCGCGGGTCGATCTGCTGCATGACGAAGGCCGTCGACCACCCGGTCGTCGGAATGCGGAACTCCACCGGCAGCAGGCCGACGATGCCGGCCCCGCCGGTATCGCCGCCCAGCGCGGCTTGCGAGCGCGTGGTCAGCAGGGCGCCCAGATCGAGGCCCGGGAACCGTTTCTGCCCCTCCAGCAGCGGCTGCAACGGGCGCTCCATCAAACGATCGACATTGCCCTGCCCGCGCATCAGCTCGTAGCTCTCGGGCAGATAGACCACCCAGCTCAATTCGCTGATGTCGAGATGGAGCCGGGGCAGCGCCAGCTGCAACGGCATGAACGACCGCAACCCCTCCGGCAGCCGCTGCGCGAAGATCACTTCGACCGGGAACGGCTGCGACTGACCGTTCACCAGCGGCGACCGGATGATCGGTACATTGTAGACGCCCTGCTCGCGATCGTAGCCCGCCTTGACCGCCTGGTCGGCCACCTCGCTGCTCCACAGCGTGGCCGAGGCCGCGCCCGGCATCTCGGGCAGACGCAGCTTCAGGAACTGCTCGGAGTTGTTCCGCACCTCGAAGGCCATGCGCGTCAAAATGAACCCATCTTCGTTGACCAGCGTCATCGCCTCGGCCTTGTCGACGACCGCGGTCGCCTGCTCGATGTCTTTGGGACGCGACACCGCGACCACCAGCTTGTTGGGGTGCTTGAGGAACTTGAAGGCGAACGGCAGTTTCTCGGGCGGCTGCCCCTGGAAGTCGCGCAGGAACTCGCCGACATCGATGGGCGTATACCCCACCGGGCTCTCGGGCACTCCCAGCTCCAAGGCCGGCAGGCAGCCCACCGCCAGCAGGCCCTGGCTGCGATCCACCATCAAGGGGATCAGTTCGGGAACCTGGTAGGCCTCGGCCGCGGCGGTCGGCACGTCTTCTTCGAAATCGACGGTGAAGGAGAGCTGCCCTCGCACCACCGAGGCGAACGCGATGGTCAGCCGCCGGCCGCCGGTCGGCCCGGTCGGCTCCTCGACCTTCCAGTCATCGATGGTGCGAGCTTCGACTTTCAGCACCCGCACCCCGGACGGCACCCGCAGCGAGAAGCTGCTGATCCCATCCGATCCGGTGACGGTCAGCGTATAGTGGTTGCGCCCCCGCACGAACCCCTCTTCGAAGACCAGCAGGTTCCGCTCCTGGACGACTACCCGGGTCTCTTCCTTGACCACCACGGGCGCCGCCGCCGGCGCGGGCGCGCTGGCCGGCGCCGGCGCCTCCTCGGGCGGGGGTTCCTCGCTCACCGGCGCCGCCGGCGCCGTCACGCGCCGCACCAGTTCGAGCCGGACCCGCGGCGTCGGCGGCAGCAGCGCCTGGAAGGTCGTGCCCTGCGGCCCCGACGCCACCACGCGCAGCACGCCGGGATCGAGCCAGGCATCGCAGTCGGCCTCGGGCACCGTGATCTCGAGCCGCGACTGGCAGAGCGGCACCGTCGGGAAATCGATGCGCCGGGTGTTGAACTCGGTCCCCGCCAGCGGCAGGAAGAATTCCACCTCCAGCACGCGCGAGCCGGTGCCGTTGATCACCAACCCATAGGAACTGTCGGACGGCCCGGCCCCCCGGATCAGGTCGAGCGGGGTCGGCTGCCCGTCGCAGCGGGCCTGGGACGGCACCACCGCCGCCGACAGCAGCGGCACCGTCTTCCAGCCGTCCTCCCACAGGTCGATCTCGAACCGGCCCTGGAACCGCACGCCGCGTTCCCCGACCGTGCCGCGATAGACCGCCTGCCGGATCGAATAGCCGGCCGGCGGCCGCACCGGCGGCGTCTCCGGAGTCGAAGCGATGGTCTGCAGCGCGCGATAGTCGTCCTCGCTGATCAGCACCATCTTCTCGAGCGGCCCCATCACCGACGCCAGGTCGGTGAACGGCACCATGATCCGGATCTCCTGGGTGGCCGGAGCGGCCGGGGTGGCCCCCGCCGCCGCCGTGGCCAGCGTGCCCGCCAGCAGCAGCGTCAGCCCCACCGTCACCGCCGTGCCCAGACGGCTCGCCCGCGCGGTGGGCGTCCCCGCCTCGCGGCGGGCCGGGGCCGGATCGTCCTCCGCCTCCTCGTCGGGCAAGGGCTCGGTGACCACCCGGTCATCGAAATTGATGCCCGCCACCGCAGGACGCGGGGCCGGTCGCCGCGGCGGTCCGTTCCGGCCGCCGCCCGCGCCGCCACCCGGCCCGCCCGAGCCGCGTGGTCCGTCATCGTTTTCCTTGCCGCCGAAGCTCCAATCCTGCAGGGAAAGCGCCCAGCCGATCTTCCAGAAGACCCCGCCGATCAGGGCCAGCCACAGGCCCAGGTTGGCCGCATCGCCGGCGGGCGGGTAGAGTTTGTCCCAAAGGAGGAGGATGGTGAGGATGATCCCCGAGGCCAGCAGTTTCGGCAGATATTGGTGGAAGGCCGCCCCGATGAAATAGAGCCCGGCCAGCAGACCGAGCAGGAAGGACGCGATCTTCAGGCCCTGCACGATCTCCCAGCGCATGTAGCGCACCGCCACCCGCGGGGAGGTCGAGTTGGGCAGGAGCGTGCCGTCGGTGGCCACATCGGCCAGCACCAGATCGCGCCGGACCGTCCAGAAGTTGGGAGTGAGCACGAACCGGGCTTCGATCGGCAAAGTGCCGCGGGCGCGCCCGCCCACGAACGGTGGAGGCGGCGCCCCGGGCTGGCCGTACCCCGTGGCTTTCGCCGGCCCGCCGCCCCCCGCTCGGGCCCCCTGCTCCATCTCGTTCCTCGCTGCGGCATACCGCTCCTGGGCGACCGGCGTCCCGCCCATGGCCTGGATCTCCTCGAGACTGCGCTCGACCCCGCCGCAGAAGGTGCAGTAGATGAAGCCGGAGCCCGACAGATCGCCAGCCGTTTCGTAGCGGCATTGCGGATACGGACTGGCGATATCGCTCTTCAGATACTGGCCTTGCCGCAGCGCCTTGATATCGAGCCTGGTCATCATGTGGTCGCCATGGTCCATGTTGTACATCTCGACCGCGCCCTGCAGCACCCGCTGATTGGCATAGCAGGCTTTGGTGCGGGCCTGCTCGCGAGCCTTGCGGAAGTTGGGGATGGCCATGGCCCCCAAGAAGGCCACGACGGCGAGCACGATCATCAACTCCGCCAGGCGGAAGCCGCGGCCGGTGAAGATGAACATGATGCCCTCGGTCACCAGGGTCCAGAGGCCTTTGATCATCCACACCAGGAAATGGCGCGACACCACGAGCAGCATGAGCACGAGCAGGAAGATGACCCCCATCAGCAGGTTCGGGTCGAACAACAGCACCAGGCTCAGATCATACAGGGCCAGGAACCCGCGGAACAGGAACGGGTCGCGCGGCGGTTCGGGCGGATTGACCGTGCCGGTGAAATGGAACAGCGTATACTGCGACGGCGCAAACAGGCTCCAGGAGAAATGCGAGACCGGCACGTCGACCAGCGGGGCCTCGAACCGATGCTCGCCCATCCAGGACATGCTGGCGACGGCATTCTTGACCAGCACCTTCAGCTCCATCTCTTCGGGACGCCCCAGATTGCGGCTCATCTTGAGCGGCACCTGGACTCGCCCATCGCCGCGGCCCGCCACCAGCTTGATCGGTTGATCGTCGCGCAGGGCGCTCATCACCTCGGTGCCCGAGGCCAGTTGCAAGGTCAGATACTGCTTGTTGTTGTTGCGGATGCGCAGGGTGACCTGCGTCTGGCTGCTGCCGTTGGTGGTGAACGAGGTCTTGACGTCCATCTGGTCGGCCACCACCGTCTGCAGCGGCAGATCCTCATAGCGCTTGACCTGGATCTCGGGCGCCGCGGGTCGGCCGGACAGCCGATAGGCCAGCAGGATCGGCCGGAACGCCCGCCGTTTCAAGGTTTCGGGCAATTCCACCGCGTCGATGCGCACCAGGTGGGGGGGCGGGTTCTTGTCCATCGCCACAGTAGGCTGCACCTCGACGCTGGTCAGGGCCTGCAGGGCCAGGGTGCCGAGCTCCCGTTCCACCCCGATCGGATGCACATCGGGCAGGTGGTAGGTGCCCAGGGTTTCATCCATCTTCGCCTCGAAGGTGACGGTCAGCGGGCAGAAATCCTCGCGCGCGGCCAGGAAGTCGACGATGAGCCGCTTGCGTTCCCCTTCGCGCACCACCTGATAGGTCTGCGGACGATCGGAAGTGACCTCGAGCACCTCGACGTACGAGGGGAGCTGGATGGCGAAGCTCGCCACCGGCGCCTTGGTGATCGAGTATTCGATGTCGAGACGCCCTTGCAGCGCCGCTTCGCCCAACGTGATCAGCGTCTCGGTGCGGGCGTAGACCAGCGGCCGGGGCGGGGCCTTGACCGGCTTGACCACCGGGGCGGGCGCCGGCGCGCTGGCCACCGGAGCGGCGCCGGTCGCCGGCCCGGGAACGGGGGCCGGCGTCGGCACCGGCTCGTCGTCGATCAGGCGACGGGCCCGCCGGCGCCAGGTCACGCGCAGGGAGGGCTCGGCGCCCAGCCAGCCCACGAAGGTGCAACCGCGAGCGCCGGCCCCTTCGGGGGTCTCCACGGTCCAGTCGCGGAAGGTCGTCTCTTCGACCGACCACACCTGCTCGGGCGAGGTGATCTGCACGAAGGTCAACGGCACCGGGGCCAGCACGAAATCGAGAACATGCCGATCTTCGCGCTTCTCCACCGGCGCCACGAAGGAGATCTTGGCGGTGTGCAGGCCCTTCCCCAGGAAGGGCAGCTGGAACCGGGCTTCCCGCCACAGGTCCTGGCCCAGGAGCTCGGCGCCGAGCCGCGTGCCCGGGAAGATCTGGCCAGAGGCGGCCCGACTGGCCCGCCCGAACTCGAGCCGGCGCGGCGCCGCATCCCGCAGCCACCCGGCCAGCAGCGAGACCGGCTGGCCGTCGAGCGTGGCCCCTTCGATGACCAGCGGTCCGCGCAGCACCTCGAGCACCTGCCAGTCGTCGAGGAAGCTCTCGAGCTTGAATTCGGCCTGCATCCGGACGAAGGTCCCTTCCAGGGTCCCTTCGAGGCGCGCCGAGACCAGACGGTAGCCCATCGGCGGCGCTTCGGGAGCGGGCGCCGCCGCCGAGGCCAGCGCCGCCTCCTTGGCCGCCCGCAGCCGTTCGAACTCTTCGAACGGCAGCATCAGGTAGCGACGGCCCGTGTCCTGCAGAACCTTCGACACCTCGGTGAAGGGAATGAGCGTCTTGAGGGTGCGCACGACCGGCGGCGTCGCCGGCGATGGCGTCGGCGACGGAGGCGCGGCGGAGCGCTCCTGGCCGAGCGCCGGCCGCCACGCCGCGCCGACCAGCATGAGCACGATCGCCAGCCGCAGCCACCCCGGCGTCCAGGCGAACCACGCTCGCCGGCGGGATCCCGTCGTGCCCGAACGTCGGCCCTCTCCTCCATGCGGCTCCCTGCGTGCGTTCATCTTCCTCCTCCTGATTCAGCCTCGGGCCACGGCCACGGTGGCCAGCTCGCCCATCTTGTTGATCTGCTCGCGATTGCCCATCACGACCAGGATGTCCCCACCGGCGAAGACATGGGTGGGTTCCGGGTTGATCACGGTCTTCCCCTGCCGCTTGACCGAGACGATGATCGCCCCCGACCGCCGCCGCAGGTCGGCATCCTTCAAGGCGACATTGTCGAGGGCCGACCCCGGCTGGATGCGGAACTCATCCATCTGCAGGTCGGAATCATCCCCGGCCAGGGTGGCATCGAGGAAATCGACCACCGACGGTCGCATCAGCACCGACGCCATGCGATTGGCGGCCGTGATGTTCGGCGAGACCACGTAATTCACTCCGGCCCGCTTCAGCTTCGACACCGACTCGATCTTGGTCGCCGTCGACACCACGAAGACCTGCGGGTTGATCCCCTTGGCGGTCAGCGCCACGAACACATTGTCGGCATCGTGCGGCAGCGCGGCCACCAACCCGGCCGCCCGCTCCAAGCCGGCTTCGACCAGGATCTCATCGGCGGTGGCATCCCCTTCGAGGGCGATGAACCCTTCGTCGATCAAGCTCTGAACCGTCTTGGGCTCGATATCGACCAGGACCACCGGGGCCTGATGCCGGCGGAGGTAATCGGCCACCACCCACCCCGTGTCGCCGGCGCCGCAGACGATGTAGTGATGATGCAAGGACTTGATGCGTTCCCTCATGCGTCGCCTCCCGAGCAGGTCTCGCAAGCCTCCTTCGACCACGAACTGCGCCAGCGTCGTCACCAGATAGGCCATCAGGCCGGCGCCCAGGAAGATCAACACGATGGTGAACATCCTTCCCTGGGGAGAAAGCGGGTGCGTCTCGCTGAACCCGACCGTGGCCAACGTGATGACCGTCATGAACAACCCATCGAGGAGCGTCCATTCCGGGCCTTCGATGATCCGGTACCCCAGCGTTCCGGTGGACAACAGCAGTACCAGGGCGATCAGAGCGGAAACCAGCTTCCTCTTCTGCATGGAACCTCACCCAGTCTACTCCTCTCGCAGATGGGTTGCAATCTCCGGCGCCGGTCGCCAGGACTTCGCGCCGAACAGCGGCAGGTGAAGGTCGTGGGGCTCCCCAAGCCCGGCGATGTTTCGTCTGACACCACCGCCCCTGCCAGCGGCCAGCCGACTCACCGCTGCAAGGCCGACGCTTCGTCAGGGAAGGTTCTGACCAGATGGAGAATGCCCACCGTGCGGAACACCTCGAGGTACAGCTCGGAAACCCCGACCAGCGCCAGACTGCCCTGTTGGTCGTAGACCAGCTCCTCGACCAGCTCGAGCACCTGCGTGATGCCCTGACTGTTGATGACCGGCGTTCCCTGCAGGTTGAGGACGAACCGCCGCACTCCCCGTTGCAACGGCTCCTGGAAGGCGGCTCGCATCTCCCGGCCGGTCGCGTCGTCGAGATAGCCGACCGGCCGCACGATGCACGTATCGCCCGCCACGGTGACACCGCAGGAAAAGCCTGCCATGCCCCCATGAAACCATGCCCCCCCAGGGTTGTCAATCGCCGCGAGCGGACCAGAGGGGCTCGACAGGAGGAAAGAAGCGAGACACCAGGGGGGACGGGGGATTTCCCCCAGCCGGCCCGCCCCACCGACCGACCGTTCTCCCTCGCGTGGCTTCTGAACGACCACCGATCCGGCCAGGATCGGCCCCGGGGGGCGGGGCCAGACCCGCCTCCCGGGACATGCCGCGATCAAGACAGGGGACCTGGGCCCTCAGGCCGGATCAGCGCTGGTTGATGGCCGGCAGCTTGACGCCGGGGGTGAACAGACTTTCGAGGGTGATGGGGTCGAGTTCGGCCGGGGTGCCCAGCGGTTGCCCGGCGGTCACCGTCAGTTGCTGGCCGGGCGTCAGCTCGATGCTCTCGCTGGCCCGGTTGGTGAAGCGGATCTTCCCCTCTTGCAGCGTGACGGTGGTCTGCGTGGCCGTGACGTCCAGCCGGAAATCCGTGCCCAGCACCGCGGTGACCCCATGCGGTGTCTCGACCCCCACCGGCTGCTTCTGGGGCGGAACCTTGTACCGAGCCGACCCCGACTCCTGCCAGCCCAGCGTTCCCTTTTCGCGCACCTCATAGTAGGTTTCGGCCCCCAGCCGGACTTCGCTGCCCTCGACGTATTTTACCAGACCTTCCCCGTCCTCGCCGGTCCGGATGGCCCCGCCGACCTGCAACGGCAGCTCGCCCGCGACGATCTGGAACGGCGCGCCGCCCGTCCCTCGAGCTTCGACCTTGCCTTTCACTTCCCGCAAGGTGGCGACCGCGGCCCCGCCGCTCCCGCCACAGCCAGCGCTCAGCCCGCCCACCAGGGCGAGCACGAGACCGACGGACAACCAACGCAGACCAGTCATAGCAACCTCCATCCCATCATGATTCCGAACGCGAGATCCGAACGATCTCCACGGGGGGAGATCCTTCTTGAAGCACGACCGGCCGGCCCACCTGCCGGCGATGCACCAACAGGATCGTCATGTCATCGGCGGCGGGCCGTCCTTTCGCGAACTGGCGGACCTCATCCAGGATCTGTTCGACCACGTCGGGCCCCGGCACCAAGGGGGCGCGGCGCGCCAGCATCGCCTTGAACCTCGAATAGCCCAGCACCTCATTGTACCAATCGACGGTTTCGACCAACCCGTCGGTATACATCACCAGGGTATCGCCAGGCTCGAGGGCCAGCGGCACCATCTTGAGCCGAGCCACCGGCCGCACCCCCAGCGGATACGCCGGCGCTCCGATCTCCTCGACCTGGCCATCCGCCTTAACGAGAAGGGATTTCACATGCCCGGCCGACAGCAGGGTCACACGCCGGGTGGCCTCCTCGAGCCGACAGAACACCCCCGTCACCATCTTCTTGCCACGAAACAGCCGAAACAGCAAGCCATTCAGCCGGGTGACCGCGGATTCCAGAGAGAAGCCCGCCTGGTCTTCCAACGAAGCGAGGGCCGATTTGAGCATCGACGCCACCATGGCCGCCCCGATGCCATGCCCGGCCACGTCGCAGACCAGGAACAAGGTGTCCTGCTCTCCCAGTTTGACCACATCGAAATAATCGCCGCCCGCCGCACTGCAGGGCACGCACCGCCCGTAGCTCATGAATTCCTGGCCTTCCCAGGCCGAGGGCGGGAACAACTGTCGCTGCACCAGCCCGGCCGCCGAGGCCTCGGCTTGCAACGTCTGCCAGGCCAGCAGCTCCAGCAGGCGGGTGAGGGCGATCACCGCCAGACCGGCCACCAGCCATCCGATCAGCAGCGGGAACACCGGCAGGCAGAGCCCCGCCCCCAGGAACATCGCCGCCCACCCGGCCAGGGCGATCGCCAGACCGAGCCCCAGAGCCGCCCACGGCCGGCGGCCCCCCCGCCGCGTGAGCCATCCCCCGCCCAGGCAGCCGAGCACCACCAGCAGCAGACGCCAGCCACGCCCGCTCGGACGCGTGGCGACGCGGTCTTGCAGCAGGGTGTCGAGCGTGGCGGCGAGCAGCCGCGGCCCGGCGATCAGCCCGATGGCCGTCCGGTGGAAATCATGCAGGATCGGGGCGGTCGCCCCCACCAGCACCACCCGCCCGGCCAGCGCGCCGGCCGGCACCCGCCCTTCCAGGAAATCGAGCGCCGACCAGGTGGGCGTCTCGCCGCCCCGGCGGGCGAAGGCGATCAGACTGTGCGACAGCCCTTCCGCATCGGCCGGCGGGGGCGGCGGCAGATCGGCCCGCAGCCGCTGGGCGACGTTCAACACGCAGCTCGCGCGCCCCAGGTGCTCATCCCGCACCACGAAGGACCGCACCAGCCCGTCGCCGTCGACCCAGGCCCAGACGAACCCTTCCCCCGCCGCCGCCTCGCGGAAAAGCGGCGCGCTGCGGAAATGCCGCTTCTGCAGCTCGACCTCCGTCGAGCGCTGCTCGATCAGGGAGATGAGATGAACATGGCCCAGTCGCCGCAAGGTGGCGGCCAGCTCCTGATCGCCGGCCCCGCCATCGGCCGACTCGAGCTGCTGCAGCAGCACATCGAACACGATCAGCCGCGGTCCCGCCGCGCCGATCGCCTCCAGCAGCCGAGCATACCGTTCGCGTGGCCACGGCCAGCGTTCGGGCACCGCCGCGAGCGTCTCGGTGTCGATGCCGACAATGACCAGATCGGGGTGCGGGGCCCGCCCGGCCGCCGCCATCCGCACCGCCGTATCGATGGCCACCCGGTCGATATCCTCGCCCAGCCAGGGCAGGCTGACCACGACGAGCAGCAGCCCGGCCAGACCCAGGCCCCACCAGCCCAGGCGTTTCCGCCCCAGCCCTTCCTCGAGCTGTTTGAGGAACGACGGCGCCTCCAGCCCGGTAGCTACCCGGGCCTGGCCTGTGGTGCCCTCGCCTTCCTGTGGCTGGGTGGTCATATAACCCTCGGGATCATTCTACCCCAATTCCCCGCATGAAGGGGAGAAAGCTTCCCGGCAACCACAGAGAAGGCCACTGGCACAGAAGGCCCACCGGTCCCGTCGGGTCGACGCCTGATGCTCTCCCCTCGACCGAGTCGGCGGTCCAACCGTCTGTTCCGGATCAACTACCGATATTTCAGGACCAGCCGGGCGCCCGGGAAATAGTGCAACAGGATGCGATCGAACGACCAGCCCTGCCGGGCCAGGTACTGGGCCCCGGTCTGGCACATGCCCACGCCGTGGCCCCACCCCGCCCCCGTGAATTCCCCGCCGGTGATGAACCCCGCCGCATCGCGCTGCCAGGCGACGACGAAGCATGCGCTGCGCAGACCGCCGAAGAGCTGGCGGATCTTCAGTTCCCTCATGACGGTCTTGATCCCCTTCTCGCCATGAATGACGACTTTGTACAAGCGCCCCGACGGGCCCCGCTCGAGGCCGTCGATCTGGCGGATGCGGCCCACTCCGGCGGCCGCCACGACCTTCTGCCAGGCGTCGCCCGTCAGGGTGCGCGTCCAGCGGAACTTGTCCCCGCCCTCGACGGTCGGATCCTGGCAATAGGAGAACGGCGGGAAGCGGATGAAGGACGCCACCTGCGCTTCGTCGGTGAGATCGAGGGCGAGCGGACGAGGGCCATCCCAGACGCCGATCAGATGCGGATTGGGCTGCGAATTCCAGACCAGGTCGTTGCGGTCGCCCCGCCCCCCGCAGTTCGCAGCGTAGACCGCATCGAGGATCGTCCCGTCCGCCGCGTGCAGGATCAGACCACGCGTCGGGGCGATCTCGGCCGCGATGCGATCGGTGACGGCGTTGTCGCCGGCATAGACCTGGCAGTGCTGCTCGGCACAGAAGTCGAACCCTTCTTTGAGGTGACGCAACCCCACTTTCGACAGGATCTCCCCGCGCGCCGCCACGGCCTGGGCCTGCAAGGCGCTCGGCGCCGCCTTCGACGAGATCTCGGACGGCACCACGCCGGCCAGGATGTGCTCGAGATCGGTAGCCAGCACGCAATCGAGGGCATCCTGGGCCCCCCACCCGATCGTCAGCGGCCCTCGGTAGGTGCGATCGGCCCGGCCATGCCAGCTATAACCGCGAGCATACTCGACCTTGTGCAGAATCAGATCGCGAACGGGCGTCAACCCCAGAGGCCCCGCGCCCTGCGCCACCCGCCGCCCGTTGATGGTCAGGGCGATGGTCCCTCTGGCGAGGGCCAGCGGTTCAGCAAAGATCCAGCTCGATTGGCCGTCGTTGGCCAACTGGTCGACCAGCTTCTGGGCCGCCTCCCGCGTGGGGAAGAGACCTGCCGCGATGTAGAGGACGCGCCCATCCCAGGTCGGCGACTGCCGCCCCGCCTGGTAGGTATGGATCGGCCGACCGGTCGCCCGCCATTTCGCCAGAGCCGCCGCCACCCGCTCCGGATCACGCATCGGCACCGATTCGACGACGACATGGTACTGCTGGCGGGCCCGGCTCTGCAGGCGGCCGCTCACCTCGGCCCGATCGCTCCTGGCCAGGCGGCCGGTCTTCCCGCCCAGGCTCCAGGTGCCGCCCTGCGGCATCCGGAAGGTCAGCCCGGTCGCATACTCGGCCACCTTCAGGCGCAACACCGGCGCCGTCGCTCCGGCCCGCTCCGCACTGGGGCGCGCGGGCGTCGCCGGGGCGGCCTCTCCGCTGGCGGTCGAGGCGCGGCGGGACGCCCCCGGCTTGGCGACCGTCGGCGCCGGACCGCGGGCGTTCCCCGTCGGCTTGCCCCGGGCCGCCCCGGCCTCGTCTGGAACGCGGCCGACGATGAGCAGACTGAGCAGACCGACCAGCAGCCATCTTCGGACCATCGCCGGCGGCCGGCGGAACACTCCCCAGGCCGAGGCGAGCGGCGACGGCCTCATGGCTGGGCGTTCCCCGTGGCCGGCGAGGCCGTCGGTCCGGCCGGCGGCTGGTCGGGTTCCCCGAGGGCGCGATAGAGCACGCCCTGCGTGGCTTCGAGGGTTTCGCGGGCCAGTTCGGGGGTGCCGCCCCGGCGCGCCATCAGGATGGCGACCTTGGTATCGCCACCGGCCTGCGTCAGCAGTTCGGCCGCCCGTTCCCGCGACACCTTCCCCGCCTCGACCACGATGCGCAGGGCCCGATCGCGCAGCTTGGCATTGGTCGCCCGCACGTCGACCATCAGGTTCTGGTAGACCTTGCCGAGCCGGATCATCGCCACCGACGACAGCATGTTCAGCACCATCTTGCAGGCCGTGCCCGATTTCAAGCGGGTCGAGCCGGTGATCACCTCGGGCCCGACCACTGGGTTCAGCAGTACATCGACGGGGGGGAAGGGCCCGCGCGGATTGCAGGTCAGCAAAACAGTGCGGGCGCGGCGTTCGCGGGCCAGGGCCAGCCCGGCTCGCACATAGGGGGTCAGACCGCTGGCGCTGATGCCGACCAGCAGATCGGGAGCGGCGAACCTGATGCCCTCGAGATCGCGCCGCGCCCCTTCTTCATCGTCTTCGGCCCCCTCGATCGCCTGGGTCACGGCGGCCGGTCCGCCGGCGATCAGCGCCACGGCCTCGTCGGGCGAGACCCCGAAGGTCGGCGGCAGCTCGGAGGCATCGAGGATGCCCAGGCGTCCCGAGGTGCCGGCGCCCAGGTAGACCAGCCGCCCGCCCGCCCGGCGGGCCGCCACGATCAGATCGACCGCGCGGGCGATATCGTCGGCGATGGCCTCGACCGCTTTCGAGACGGCATGGTCTTCTTGCACGAACAACCGGACCACCTCGGCGGTGGGTTGCCGGTCGATCCAGGTGGTGCGCGGATTGCGCGATTCGGTCAGAGACTGGGACACCAGGGTTGGCTCAATCGGTTGCATGATGCGTCTCCAGAAGGTGCAGAGTGCAGCGAGGCCCGGCCTCCAACAGTGGCCGAACGCTGGGAAAACGACGACAGGGGTTCATCGGCCAGCCGAATCGCCCGCCCGGTCGGCCGGCCCCTCGCCCCCCGCGGCGGGCGGCGTGTCGGTCGCCGCGGGCGCCGGCGGGGTGGCAGATCCTTCGGCCTGCCCCACCGCAGAACTGGCCAGCGCCGAGTCGCGCCGCTCGGCGACAGCGGCTTCGGCCGAACGGGCGGGCGGCGGCTCGGCCGAGCCGCCCGACAGGCGTTCGATCAAGCGGCTGGCCTGGAGCAGAGCGGCCGCGGGCGAGGGCGCCCCGACGGTGCGGGCCCCCTCGTCGGTGGCCAGATAGCGCAGCAGCGGGCCCCAGGCGGGATCGTAGCGCGGCGCCTGCAGGGCGAACCGCCCCGGACAGACCTCATTGAGGATCTGGCTGGCCAGTTCCCGGGCCCCGGGCCAATGTCGCCACAATCCTCCCAGGACGGCCACCGGCGCCGGGACCGGCAGCGCCAGCTCGGCCGCCAGCCTGACCAGATCATGCGCCCAGACGGTGAAGCCGTCCCGGAGGCGGGCGCGGCTCCAGGCACAGCCCAGATCGGCCGCCCGGGTCAACAGTGGGGCGAAACTGCCCAGCACCTTCTGCGGCGAAGGCGTCGCATACAGATGGTCGAGCAGCGCCGACAGGGAATCGAAGGCCACCGGCAGCCGAGCCGCCAGCAGGGCGGGCCAGACCTCCGAGACCGGGGCGCCGCTCAGCGCATGCAGGATCGCCTGCACCGCCCACCGCCCGCAGACGCCCGCCGACGGCACCTCTTCCAGCAGATAGCCCCACCCCCCGCGGCGCCCTTCCCGGCCCTGCCAGTGGCCGTAGACGACCGAACCGGTGCCGTTGACCGAGAGCACGCCATCGCCCCCGGCGAAGGCCGCCGCCTGGTTGGCCTCGAAATCACGCCAGACCTCCACCCCGGCCGTGGCCGCCCCGAGGTCGTCCAGCAGCGTGGTCAGGCGCGGCCGGTCGTGGTCGGGACGCCCCCCCGCCGCGCCGATCAGCCAGACGGCGGGCGGCTCGCCCAGCCCGCCGGCGGCCGCCTGCTCGCGCACCGCCAGCAGCAACTGCCCCAGCTCGAGGTCGACGATGAGCCGCAGGTTGCGGGAAGGAGCGGCCAGCGGCACCACCGGCCCCGCCGGCCAGCGCACGGCGAAGCCGCGCGCCGCCGTCCCCCCGATGTCAAGCGTGATGAAGACCATTCCCGACGTCATCTTCCTGCTCCCTCGGCGCGGGGCCGGGCCGCCGACCATCGCCGACGTCGCCCGCTCACCCCGACCCCAAGCCCCTTCCCGGCCATGGTCGGCCGCGAACCCTTACCGGTACCATACCACATTTTCACCTACTGTCCTTGTCAGCTCGGAGGGAATGGTTTAGAATGGAAACATATCTTAAATGCCCAAGGAAAGCGAGCATTCGTCATGGACCTGAAAGACAAATCCCTCGAGGAACTCTCCCAATTGGCCGCCCAGGATCCCCAGAACCCCGAAATCTACAAAGAGATCGGCAACCGCCACTTCAAGGCTGAAAATTACACCGCAGCGGTCGAATTCTATCAGAAAGCCCTCGACCTCGACCCCCGATTCTACAAAGCCCTCTACAATCTTGGCAATACGTATTACAAGCTGAAAGACAAAGAGAAGGCGGTCCACTACTGGCATCGGGCCATCGAGGTCAAGCCCGATTTCGACCACGCCTACTTCAACCTGGGATACCACTACTACGAGGAAATGTTCTGGAAGGAAGCCATTCGTTCCCTCCAAGAGGCCGCCCGCCTCGACCCCAACCAGGCTGACACCCACTACTACCTGGGCAAGTGCTACCATGCCATCGGCGACCTGCCAGCCGCTATCGCCGCTTTCCGCCGCGCCATCGCCCTCAAACCAGACGACCCCGAATACCACTACGAGATCGCCAACTCCAGCTATGATCACGGCGACTACCAGACCGCCTGCGCCGAATGGACCATCTACGTCCAGGCCCGCCCCGACGAGTCCAAGGCCCGCAACAACCTGTGCGATGCTCTTCTCCAGCTCGGCCGCTACGATGAAGCCCTCGCCGAGATCGAGATCGTCCTGGCCCGAGAACCCGACTACCCGCCCGGTCTCATCACCAAGGCCGAGATCCTCGAGAAGCTCGATCGGCGCGATGAGGCCTACGATCTCTTTACCCGCGCCCGGTCCCTGATCCTGGGACGCGAAGGGTGGGAAACCCTCGCCCGCTACGTCCGCGACTGCCTGCGCCGTCTGCGCCGCCAGTTCAGCGTCGCCCTCCTCGAAGAAGGCCGCGCCCAGGACGCCCTCCGCGAGGTCGAGCGCTTCCTCCAGGACGACCCCGACAACCCCGACAGCTACGACCTGCGGGCCCGCATCCTGGAAGAGATGGGCCAGCCCGAAGAGGCGGCCCGCTCTCGCCGCGAGGCCGAGCGCCTCCGACAGCAACTGAACGCCTCGCCGGCCGCCGCCCACTGACCGGCCCAGATCGGCCCGCCCACGCCGCCAACCTGGTCTTGACCGACGAACGGCGCCCCCAGACGGGGGCGCCGTTCGTCATGGGTGCCGTCGCCGGCGACCCTGATCCGGGACGGTCGGCCGGCTCAGGCCGCGTGTTTCTGCTTCCGGCGCATCTCGAGGAATCCCTTGGGGTTGGTGAGATAGTCCAGCAGGACATGCTCCGGCTGATAGCCGGGGCCCGCATCCTGGCCGTCGATCAGCACCCGCCCGTCGGTGAAGATTTCGATCAGCATTCGACCTCCTTCGTATCCATAGGAATGGGGAGCCCGCCACCGGGTTCCCGGTTGTCTGTGTACCATCGAGGCGGCTCGCCGCCGCCCGCTTGTTCGTTCATGCCGACGCCGCTCAATCACCTCCCGTGTCGCTGGCGCCCGTCCCGTCCGGCGCGACCGGCGTCTCTTCGTCCGGCCGGGTCGCCGGGGCGGTGGCCCCGGCGTCGTCTTCCGAGGGCGACGCCACGCCCGCCGGGCCAGCGTCGATCTCCGCGCCCAGGATGTTCGCCTTGGCCTTCAACTGGCGCCGCGGCGCCTCCTCCAGATCGGGATCCTTGAGCCGCTCCAGCACCAGCTCGAGGGCTTTTTCCGCCTGGCCGGCCGAGGTCATGGCATCGACCAGCAGCAGCAAGGTGCGGATGCTCCTGGGATCGGCGGCATGGGCGCTGCGCAGCAGCTCCAGCGCTTCCAGGGTGCGGTTGTCCAGGTAGTAGTTCTCGGCCAGAACCCGCTGCAGGCGCGGCTCGTCGGGCCGCTGCCCGAGCAGGATCTCCAGGAAGGCGATGGCCTGCGCCCGGAAATGCCGCTCGGTCATGTCCTCGGCCGCCTCGATCAGTTCGTCGAGATAGCGATCTTCCACCGGCAGTTGCGCCATCTTCTGCACCGCCGTGTTCAACGTCGCCTGGTCGTGCAGGACGATGGCGGTCCGCAAGGCGGTCAGCACCGCGGTCGGGTTGCCCGACTCGGTCTTGCTGTTCAAGATCCGGTTGACCTCGGCGACCGCCACCAGCCGCAGCGGCGAACCGGAGGCATCCTTCCCCTCGGGCACCTTGCCGGTCCGCCCGACCAGGTGATGGAAGGCCCGCAACCAGGCGTAATGCAGACGCAGTTCGTCGGGATACAGCCCCAGCAGGGTGCGGGCGGTGGTCATCGCCCGCTCTTCCTGGGCCGACAGGGTCAGCAGCTCGATATAGCTGAGGTTGTCCTCGAGCGATTCGATGGGCCGCCGGTTGAGCAGGCGCAGACCTTTCTCATACTGGCCGGTCTCGGTGTAGAAACGCACGAGATCCCGCTCGATGGCGCCCACATTGGCCCCGGGCCGGCGGGCCTCGGCCAGCAGCAATTGCTCGAACTCCTCGTGGCGCTTGTTGGCCAGCATCAGCTCCTGCAAGACCTTCATCACCAACGGCGGCCGCAAGCGCTGGTCGGCGATGCCGCGCAGGTTCTCGATGGCCTCGGCCGGGGCATGATCGCGGGCGAACCATCCGTGCAGCAGGCGCCGCAGGTCATCGCGCGGCTCGGCCGGCGGACGGGTGGCCGCATAGCGCTCGTAGAACTGCTCGGCCAGCATCTGATCGTTCACCATGGCGGCCGCGAATGCGCCGGCCCACAGCAGCTCCGGCTTGTCGGGCTGTCGCTCCAAGCCGCGCCGCACGGCCTGCAGGGCCTCCTTCCAGGCGCCGCCTTCCAGGTAGGCCTGCACATCCTGGTCGATCGATCGGGCGCGGCGGGCCGCCTCCAGGTCGGCCAGTCGTTGGCGGGCTCTGGAGCCGAATTCGGCATGGCCGACCAGCCCTTTGAGGAGGGCGGTCGCTTTGGCCAGGTCGCCCCGCTTCAGCCAGATTTCGGCTTGGTGGAACTGCGCTCCCGGATGATCGGGGCGCAGCTTGCGCACCCGCTCGAGATCGGCCATGGCCTCATCCAGCTTGCCCTGCCGGAACAGGTCGGTGGCCCGTTGATAGAGCCGCGCTTCGACCGACGATTCCTTCGTGCCCTGGGCCGCGACGGTCCAGTGCATCGCCAGCAGGAATGGCGCCATCGAAGCCAGCAGCAACCACCGGCGCAGCATGGGACTCATTCGTGCCCCTCCTCTGCCACCGCCCCGCCGAGCGGCAGACCTTGGGACAGCAGCCGCGGCAGCAGGTCGGCGGCCACCGTGCGGTCGAGGGCGGTCTTCGCCCGCCGCCCCAGCGCCGATCTCGGCGCGATGGTCAGGATATGCTCGAACTCGCGACGCGCCTCGTCGTAGCGGCCCTGTCGCTCGCAGAGCAGGCCAAGATTGAAACGGGAGGGCAGATGATCATCGAGCCCCGCCGCCGTCCGATATTCGGTCTCGGCCAGGCGGTCCCAGGCGGTGAGGTCGCCGGGCAGCCCCTCTCGCCCGCGGCGTTCGAACGCCACGCCGAGCAGGAAGCGTGCTTCCGAGGACAGCGGCTGCATCTCGACCGCCTTGCGGAAAGCCCAGATCGCCTGCTCGAACTCCTTCCGGGCGAGGTAGCCCCGCCCCGCCGCCATCCAGGCCGCGAACGAGGTCGGATCCCGGCTCAGCCAGGCCTGGACCCGCCGTTCGGCCCCGCGGCCGGCGGCCGGCGGCACCGGCACCTGACGCAGCCGGCCGGTCTCGTCCAGCGCGCTGCGCAGGGCGGCCTCGCGCCAGGGCAGGAACAGGGCGCCGAAGACGATGATTCCCCAGAACAAGCGACGTTTCATGGAAGATGCTCTTCATTAGCCTTCGGCACTCACCCCCTCATTCCTGACACCTTTCTCTTTCCCGCGCGAAATTCTCAGGGAATCCTCTCCCTCGGCCGCGTTCCGGATATGGCAGGAAAGGGCCGGCACCGCCCTCGTCTGGCCAATGACCGCTCACCTCCCAGGCCCCTGCGGCACACCACGGCCTGGGCCTGGCGATGCCGCCTTCAGACAGGCCGAGGGTCAGGGGAGAGAGGGGCGAAGCGGGGCTCGAGCGGGGCTCGATCAGGCCAGGAAAGCGGCCAGGCGATTCGCGAACAGCTCGGTCTCGAACAGGCACGACAGATGCCCGTTGCGGCTGTTGTAGGTGGTCAGCGTTCCCTTCGGCAGGTGGGGCAGCGCGGCTTCGGCCTGTTCGCGCGTGAACATCAGATCGGACTCGTCGATGATCATCAGCGTCGGCATCTTCAGATGGGCCAGCGCCTGCGGCAGCTCCTCGCCCGGCCCGCGCAGGTCGAACAGCGTATTGGCCTTGGCGATGTAGATGTACGAATTGGCATCGAAGAACTGCATGCGCTGCAGCACCGTCTTCTCGACCTCGGTCTCGACCAGGAACCGCCCCTGGAAACTGCGATACGGGTCCGGACAGGTGGTGAAGGTCGGATCGGCGAACCGCCGTCCGAAGTTGGTCTCGGCCCAATGGTCGGTGCGGGTCTCGGTCAGCAGGATCTTGAACGCCAGCAGCAGCCCGCGATGCGGGGGCTGGTGCCCGTAGTAGTCGCCGCCGCGCCAGTCAGGATCGAGCATGATCGCCTCGATGCCCAGCTGGTTGGGCACCATCACGCACGACGGCCGCATCATCGGCGTCGCGACCACCGCCACCACCTTGTCGACATCGTCGGGGAAATGCCGCCCCCACAGGAAGGCCTGCAGCCCTCCCATCGACGGCCCGATCACGCAGCGCAGCCGCCGGATGCCCAGCTCGTCGAGCAGCAGCCGCTGCGCCCGCACCACATCGGTCAGGGTGAAGATGGGGAAGGTCATCGCATAGGGCCGGCCGGTCTCGGGATCGAGGCTGGCCGGCCCCGTGGTGACGACGTTGGGGTTGTGGAAATTGATGTTGCTGATGGTATCGACGCAGATCACGAACCAGCGCTCGGTGTCGATCACCTTGCCCGGCCCGATCAGGGCATCCCACCAGCCCGGCGCCGCATCGTCGGGGGTGTACCGCCCGGCGGCATGGCTGGTCCCCGTGAAATAGTGGCAGACCAGAATGGCGTTATCCTTGGCGGGGGACAACCGCCCGTAGGCCTCATAGCCCAATCGGATGGGAATCGTCCGTCCGGTCAGCTCGAACCGGAACGCCGGATGGGAAAAGGTCTGCTTGGTCACCAGCACGGGCAAGTCCTCCACGTCGCGTCTCGAAGATCAGGCGGGCCACGAGCCCCGTCCAGCGGCACCTACTCTAGCACACTCTCCTCGCCCCCGTCATCCGCCGCAGGCCGCCCTGAGCCCGCAACCCTCCCCAGGATTTTCCCGCGAGAGCCGGGGTGGCCCGACGTTCCCGAGTCTGCTACACTGCCGCCACAGATGTCTCGAAGGAGTGCGTCATGCGGATTCTCATTTCTCGCCCCCTGCCGGGCGGTGCCGCCGATTTCCTGCGCCGCTGCGGCTACCAGGTTACGGTTCTCCCCGACGATCGTCCCCAGGAACAGTTCCAGCGCGAGCTGGCCCAGGCCGATGGCGTGATCTGCCTGCTGTCGGATCCGATGGGGGCCGCCGTCCTCGCCGAGGCGGCCCGCCTGCGCGCCATCGCCACCTATGCCGTGGGCTACAACAACATCGACATCGCCGCCTGCACCCGCGCCGGCCTGCCCGTCACCAACACCCCCGACGTGCTCACCGACGCCACCGCCGATGTGGCCATGATCCTCATCTTGATGACCATGCGCCGAGTGCCCGATGCCATGCGCTACCTCGCCGACGGCCGGTTCACCGGCTGGAAGCCCGACCTCCTGCTCGGCCGCGACCTGCGCGGCAAGAACCTCGGCATCGTCGGCATGGGCCGCATCGGCCAGGCGGTGGCCCGCCGCGCCGAAGCGTTCGGCATGAAGATCTTCTACCACACGCGGTCGGGCCCCAAGCCCGATTTGCCCTGGCCGCACCTCTCGTTCGACGCCCTGCTCGCCGAAGCCGACGTCATCAGCATCCACGTGCCCCTGACCGACGCCACCCGCCACCTGTTCGGCCCCGCCCAGTTGCGCCGCATGAAACCCGGGGCGGTGCTGATCAATACCGCGCGCGGGCCGGTCGTCGACGAGGCCGCCCTGGTCGAGGCCCTCGCCAGCGGCCACCTGGCCGGGGCCGGTCTCGACGTCTTCGAGGAGGAGCCGAAGGTCCATCCGGGGCTGTGGCAGCACCCCAACGCCGTGCTGCTGCCCCACATCGGATCAGGCACCCTCGAGACCCGCTCCGAGATGGGAATGATGGCCGCTCGCTCGCTGCACGAGGCTTTGAGCGGCCGCCGGGCGCCCTTCACCGTCAACCCCGAGGTCTACGACACGCCGGCCTGGCGCCAACGCCTGGGCTCCGGGGCCTGAAACTCCGGGCCGACCCTAGGACGCCCCCCAGAACGCGACACCCCTGCGCCCCGGACTCAGGAGCGCAGGGGTGTCGACCGCAGACGATCGGGGAGGACAGGCTAGAAGACCAGGTCCTCCATGGCCTCGTCGAGCAGGGCCCGGGCCTCTTCATCGCCGACCTTGCGGGCGTAGACGATCTCAGAAACGAGCAGCTGGCGAGCGGTTTCGAACAGGGCCTTGTCTTTGGTGCCCAGGGGCTTGATCATGCTGCGCCGGTACAGGAGCCGATAGACCTGCGCCACCTGGTTGAGGTCGCCGCTCTGGATCTTCTCGAGATATTCGCGGTACCGCTGGTGGAAGCTCTTGCTTTCTTCTTCTTCAGCTTCGGAGAAGTTGCCGCTGAGCGTCTCAAAGATCGTATCGATGTTGGTCTGGGCGTTGATGCCGCGCAATCCGACTTTTTCGGCCATATCGACCGGGACCATCACCTGGCCCAGGTCACTGTACGGAAAGTCGATCACGTAGTACCGCATCAACCTCCCCCGGACCTGGCGCTTCTCGATTTGTCGAAGGATTCCCGCGCCATGGATCGGGTGGACGATGGGGGATCCGATCTCGAAGGTGTGCATCTTCTCTACTCCTACACCACAAATTTGATACTGGATAGAACGGAGGGCAGAGGACAGGACACCCGGTCGGAAAGACCCGGGAAACGGAACAGGAAGGGAACAAGCCGCTCTCCCTCCTGGGAGAACGGCTTGTCATTGGCAATGGAATCGGGGCGAGCCACGCTGATGGGAATCGGCTCCTTCTGATTACTTGGCTTCCTTCTTGGCTTCGGCAGCGGCAGGGGCGGCACCGGCCGCGGGAGCAGCGCCAGCCGCGGGAGCGGCACCAGCCGCCGGCGCGGCAGCGGCACCCTCGGCGCCCGCCTCGGCAGCGACAGGAGCGGCCACGACCTCTTCCTTCACGATCGACATCTGGCAGATCGTCAGTTTGGGGTTGGAGATGATCTTGAATTCGCTCTTGGGCAGATCGGACACGTGGAGCGAATCGCCGACATCGAGCCCGCTGACATCGAGATCGATCTTGGCCGGGATCTTGGACGGCAGACACTCGATGCGCACCGTGCGCAACTGGGTGGTGAGAATGGCGCCCGCCTTCTTCCCGATGGGTTCTCCCACCAGGTTGAGATCGACCTCGACCTTGATGGGCACGTTCATGTCGATGGCCTGGAAATCGACGTGGGTGTACCGATGGGTGAGGGGGTCTTTCTGATGGTCGCGGATGATGACCTCACGGTCGGTCTCCTTGCCACCGAAGGCGATCTTCATGATCGAATTGCGCCGCGCCTTCATCATCGTCTTCTCGAGATCGATGCGGGACAGCGCAATGTGCAGCGGGCTGATCCCCGGTCCGTAGATGACGGCGGGGATCTGGTCCTTCATGCGAAGGCGCCGTGAATCCCCTTTGCCGGTCCGGGTTCTTACTTCAGCGTTCAATGTAAACTCTGCCATAGAATCTCCTTTTCTACATCGGCAAAATGGGACCTTCACTATATCACCTTTGGCCCCCTCGGTCAACTGGCTGTCGCCGACCATCCTCTCACAACCCTGTTCCAATCAGCATTGCCATGGATTTTCTGCTCCCGCTCGGGGAAGCGAGGTCCCTTCCCCAGCTGGCCCTTCCTGAATCTCTCCAATCCCCCAATTCTCTTGGCTCAGGCCAATTTTGAGACCACTACCACCACATCAAAAGACGGGCCGGAGATTCCCACTTGCCCAACGATAGTGTATCCTTCCTCCATGCCTGTACGTCCGGTTCCCCCGGCCCCGCCGTTCGACAACCCGCTGACCGCGCTCGGCACCAGCCGCTGCCTGTTCGGTGAGAACGGGCAGATCAAGCAGATCTGCGAGATCGTCCGCAAGATCGCGCGCAGCTCGGGCGTCGCCTTGATCCGCGGCGAGTCGGGCACCGGCAAGGAGATCCTGGCCCAGGCCATCCATCTGCAGTCGCCGCGCGCCCACCGTCCCTTCATCGCGGTCAACGCCGGCGCCATCC
The DNA here is from genome assembly GCA_003327425.1 of Candidatus Ozemibacter sibiricus. Lineage (GTDB taxonomy): Bacteria > Muiribacteriota > Ozemobacteria > Ozemobacterales > Ozemobacteraceae > Ozemobacter > Ozemobacter sibiricus. Next base: position 11,261 of record QOQW01000026.1, on the reverse strand, counting down.
CCCCCGACCTGTTCGAGAGCGAATTGTTCGGCCACCGCAAGGGCAGCTTCACCGGCGCCGACCGCGACCGCCCCGGACGGTTCGACGAGGCCGATGGCGGCACCCTCTTCCTCGACGAGATCGGCGACCTCGCCCTCGCCCATCAGGTCAAGCTGCTGCGCGTCCTGCAGACTGGCGAGGTGCAGCCGGTCGGAGAATCCCGACCCCACCGGGTCGATACCCGGGTCGTCGCCGCCACCAACCGCGACCTCGAGGCCTTGGTCCGGGAAGGCAAATTCCGCGAGGATTTGTACTTCCGGCTCAACCTGTTCACCCTGACCATTCCGCCGCTGCGCGAACGCCGCGAAGACATCCTGCCCCTCGCTCGTCACTTCGTCCGGGCCTTCGCCCAGCAGCAGGGCCGGGCCGAACCGCCCCGCCTCGATCCTGAGGTCGAGCGTCTGTTGCTCGAGTATCCCTGGCCCGGCAACATCCGCGAGCTGGAAAACTGCCTGCATTTCGCCGTCACCATGGCCGACGGCGATCTGATCACCCTGGCCGACCTGCCCGAGCACGTGCGCCTCTGCCAGGCCCCCTTCACACCGCTCAGCGCGGCCAGCTCCAGCGCGACCAGCTCCAGTGCCGCCGGCGGCCCCGCCACGCTCGGCCCCGGCGCTGCACGATCGACGGCGGCGACACCCAGCGTGGTCCTGCCCGGCGCGGCCAGCCCTGGTCCCGAGCCAACTCCTGCTCCTAGCCTGAACCCCAGCTCGAACCCAGGGACCGCCCCCTGCCCGACCACCCTGGGCATGACCGGTCTCGCCTTGCCGGCCCGGCCCGAAGAGATCCTGCCTCTCGCCAAGGTGGAACGGACCTACGTGCTGGCCGCCTACGCCGCGACCGGCCGCAACAAGACCCAGACGGCCCGCCGGCTGGGCATCTCGTTGCGCTCGCTGCAGATGAAGCTCAAGGCATGGGGCGAGAGCTGATCCTGGCGGCCCTGCGGCTGAGCCGAGCGCCCGGCGTCGGCGCCGCCCGCTTCCGCGAGCTGCTGCGCCGCCACGGCGATCCGGCCACCGCCCTCGCCGCCTGGCTGGCCGACCTGCCGGCCTGCCGCGCCACCCTGCCCGCCGTCAGCCGCCGCAAGTCGCCCACCCTCGACGGCCTGGCCGCCGCCGAGGCCTGGCTCGCCGCCGGCGGCACCGCGGTCTGGTGGGGCGGGCCCGGCTATCCCGCCGCCCTGCTCGACCTGCCCGAGCCGCCCCCGGTGTTGTTCCTCCGCGGCACCCTGCCCGAAGGGCCCGCCACCGCCATCGTCGGCACACGCCATCCGGTCCCGGCCGCCCTCGCCCTGGCCGAACATCTGGCTGCCGACCTGGCTCGCCGCGGCGTGACGATCGTCAGCGGCGGCGCCGCCGGCATCGACGCCGCCGCCCATCGGGGCGCGCTGGCTGCCGGCGGTCGCACCGTCGCCGTGCTGGGCACCGGGGTAGACGTCGTCTTCCCCCCCGACCACGCCGAGCTGTTCGCCCGCATCGCCGCCCAGGGCGCGCTGGTCAGCGAACTGCTGCCGGGCACCGGCCCGCGCCGCGGCTTCTTCCCGACCCGCAACCGCATCATCGCGGGCCTCGCCGCCGAGACGATCGTCGTGCAGGCCCCGCGGCGCAGCGGGGCCTGCCTCACCGCCCGCGCCGCCCGCCGCTACGGCCGCCCGGTGCGCGTGGTCGTGCCGCCCTGCCCCGACGACCCCGCCTGGGCCGGCAACCTCGCCCTCCTCGCCGCCGGCGCCCGGCCGCTCGCGGTGCTGCTCAGCCAGCCGTCGCCCAGCGCGGCCCGCGACTGAGATCAGCGGCGACCGCGGCGCGCGACCTCACGGCATGCCAACCGGCCCCACCCTGACGGGGGCCGCCGGCACCGCCGATCGCACGCCAGCAGCCTCGTCGCATGCCAACAGCCTCGCCGTTCTGCCTCAGCAGATCGACCGAACCGGCCGCCGCGCGGCCCTCGGCCCGAGCCGGGCGGCCCGGCCGCTCGTCAGCGGAAATTCCGGTCGTGCGTGCCGATCGGCCGGTGCCGTTCGAACAGGCCCAGGCCGCGCGAGTTGCGGCCGACCCCCAGGATCCGGACCCGCCCGTCGCCCGCGTCGAGCACATCGGCCGGCGTGAACCCCGACAATCGCAAGCCTCGGGCATCGTAGAACTCGACCCAGGCCTGCGGCGAGAACGTCACGCCATCGGGAGAACTCAGCAACAAGACATTGTCAAGGCCGAAGCGGGCCAGCATCACCCAGCGCCCGCCCCGCTCGAAGACCAGCGGATCTTCGGCCACCTCGATGGTCAGCTCCCGATCAAGTCGCCAGGTCAGCCCGTCTTCCGAAGAGGCGCCGAGAATTCCGGAGGGGCCGGGTTTTCCGCCACGGCCCAGCCGGGTGGCCGAAAACCACATCCGCCAGGTCCCGTCGGCCAGTTGCCGCACGCAGGGATGCGCCGCCCGCGCCAGGCCGGTCGCCCGCCCCAGATCGATGCGGACCCCTTCCCCGAAGTAGTGACGACCCTGCCGCGACCAGGCGCTGAAGATGCGCAGGATCGGCGCTTCCCCGGCCCGCGGCGGCCAGCGCTGATCGCCCTGGTAGTACATCCGCCAGCCCACCGGCAGCCGCACCACCCACGGGTGCGACACCACGGCATCGGGCGCCCCGCGCCCGCCATGTTTCAACCGCAGATCGGCCTCGGAGCGGAAGACGGTCCCGCCATCGACCGAGAAGGCGCTGGTGATGCCGCCGTCGCGCAGGTCGTTCCAGTGGATGCGCCACTCCATGTCGCGCAGCCGCACCAGACTCGGATCGCCATGCCGGGCCGGGCCCAGAATCCGCTTCTCGTGCCAGACCTCGACATCGGTCACCCACGGCAGCCAGCTCCGCTGGGCGAACCGCGCCCGCTCCTCGAGCTGGATGTCATACCCCGGCATCCGCCGCCCCTGGGCTTCGACCAGCCCCGGGGCCAGCCCCAGCCCGCAGACCAGCGCCAGGACGACCGCCAGTCGGCATCCCGCCCCGGCGGGCACCGCCGCCCACCACGCAGCTCGCGCCGCGGTGTTGGCCGAGTCGCCGACGTCACCGGGCCGCCGGGGCGGGGCGCTCCGACAAGCCGGCTCCCAATTGGGGCGGGGCGGCCACCCGGGGGCGACCGCCCCGCCCGACTCGGTCGGCGTGGCGACTCGCCCGCTCACTTCTTCCCGAAGTGCGCCGCCAGGATCTTCTCGAGGCCCCCGCCCCGCAGCTCCTGGCCGGCCGCCAGCACCTTGCCGTCGCCATCGAGCAGGTACATCGCCGGGATGCTGCGAATGCCGTAGGTCTGGCCCACCTCGTTGCCCCAGCCCTTGCCGTCGAAATACTGCGGCCAGGCCATCTTGTTCTCGGCGAGGTATTTGTCGAGGTCGTCCTTGTCTTCATCGAAGGAGATGCCGACGATCTCGAAGCCCTTGTCCTTGTAGGCCTGGTAGGCCGCGACCAGGTTGGGCACCTCGGCCTTGCAGGGCGGGCACCAGGTCGCCCAGAAATCGACCAGCAGCACCTTGCCCTTGAACCGATCGAGGGACAACGCCTGGCCGTCCTGGGTCTTCTTCCCGGCCGGGAAGGCGGGGAAGGGCAGTCCCACCGGGTTGCGGAAGAACGGATCGAGCAGCCGCTTGGCCGTAGCCTGGGCCTCTTCGTTGCCGTTCTTGGCGATGCCCTCGAGACGCGTCGTCAGCTCCGGCGTCAGATCGCCCCCGTTCTGGATCAGCCCTTCCGCCCCGGCCAGCACCATGTCGTCACCGATCTCGCCGCCCCAGTTGCCGGTCAGCTCTTCCAGCCACTCGACGGCGCCGATCTCGGCATACATGCCCAGCTGCAGGAAATCGAGCACCAGCCGGTGCTCGGGCTTCTTCAGGGTGGCCCGGAACTCCAGGCACTTCTGCCGGGCCGGCGCCAGCCGCTTGACCAGCTCGGCCTTGAACGCTTTCTGGTCGCGGGGATCGAGCTTGCCGGCCTTGACGTCGGCATCGACCTCCTGCTGCACCTTCTGCACCAATTCGCGGAAGGCTCCATCCCGGAACTCGATGACGGGCTTGGGTTCCTGCATCTCCTGTTCGTCGAGATCCTTCTTGGACAGGACCTCGGGGGCTCCAAACACAGGCAGGAACGGGGTCAGCAACAACACGACAGACACCAGGGTCGACAGCACGGCGCGCATGGGCACCTCCATTGTTCGAATCGGACGAGGACTCGGCCCAGCATAGGGGGATCACCCCGAGGAGTCAAGTACGATCGCTCGCCTGCCGATAGGATTCTCGGAGCATCCGCACCATCCATGTATTATCGCAACCGCCAGTCCCGTCGCCTGGTCTTCCTGCTGGCTGCCGTCCTGCTCGTCATCTTCCTCAACGGCGCCAAGAAGAGAACCGCCGCCCCCACGCCGGCTCGCAAAGAGCCCAAACGTACCCATGCCAACTACGTGCCCAAGGGCCGCCCCTGGTACGAACGGATGTTCGCCGACGGCGTCCTGCGCATCGCCCTGTTCTGGGGATGGGACCATCCCCGCGAGACCATCGAGGCCGTCTTCCCGGCCTTCGAGATGCTCAATGGCAAGACGGTCTATTTCAACGGGCGGGCCGCCCGCATCGAACTGGGGGTCTTCACCTCGGTCACGCCCAACGCCAAGGCCCTGTTCAAAGACGCCCTCGAAGACCCCACCATCGACGTCGTCATCTATTCGGGGCACGCCCGCTACGGCGGCGGCATGGCCTTCTCCGACAAGGACGACATCTTCCGCTCCGGCAACGGGGAATTGATCGAAGACCGCCACGAAACCCCCTACCGCTACTACCACGCGACCTCCGAAGACCTCGACGCCACCCGCTTCCCGCCGGAATACCGCATCATCATGCTCAACTCCTGCGATTCCGAAGCCCATTTCCGCCAGAGCTGGACCCGCCGATTCTCGGAGTGCGCGGCCCCCATCGATCTGCTGACCGTCGAGTTCCCCGTCTTCAACCTCTATGACCACGTCCGCATCCTCAATCTGGTGCGCGACCTGCTCGCCCTGTCCGACTGGAAGACGATCAAGCAGCACTACGATTCCGAGGTCCATCGGCGCAAGAATCGGCTCGTGGTCTACCCGGTCTTCGTGCCCGATTCCGACGAATACGCCTCCTTCGAGGACGCCGTCGCCCACGACTGACCGGCCTTCTTCCGGTCCCGCCTCGCGTTCCGGTCCGCCATGCTATAATGGTGGTGCTTCGTCTGACGCGGAGCCCTTCGACCATGGCCAGACCTCCCCTCACCCGCCCGCCCGCTCTGCCAACGGGCCGCCGCCCGTCCCGCCGCGGCGAGATCCCGTGGGCGCTGCTGCTCGCCCTGCTGGGCGTGGTGGTGTTGTTCATGCTGCGCCGCTTCCTGCGTTTATTCTTCCCCATGCTGTTCCTGCTGCTGGTACTGGCTCCGCTGCTATGGTACCTCTGGCGCCAGTATAAGTACCGCGATGTCTGGGCCGTCGTCCCTGAATACGAGAAGCTCGTCGCCCTGCTGCGACGGCTTCGTCTGTCATCGTATCGGGCCGTGGTCGAAGCCAGCATGAAGCATCTGCTGGCCGCCCGCGACCGCGCCGAGCGGTTCCAGGAATACCTCGCCCAGGAACCGCCCCACCGCCTGCGTGAACGGCTGCGCGACCTCGAGCGACAGTTCAAAGATACTCATGATCCCGAGAAACGCCGATTTCTCGAAAAAACGCTGGCCGACTCCCGCGAGACCCTCGCTCATCTCGATGAGCTCCAGGAATTCCTCCGCCGCTACGAAGACAGCAAGGCGGTGCTGGCCGGCCATTTCAAGAACACCCGCCTGCGCCTCGAACTCGACGAGATGCGTTTCGCCGAAGGCATCGCCTACCAGAGCGACGAGGTCGACCGCTTGATGACCGAAATCAAAGCCTTCGACAGCATGTACGAGACCGTCGATCGCCGGACCGGCCCTCGCACCACCACCGCCCCCGCGGCGGCCGAGAGCGACGAGGCCCCCGCCGCCACCGCCCCGCCCCCGCCCGACCGCCAGGCGCAGTGACCGGAGCGGGCGCCGCCCGGGCCGCCCCGCGCCAGCAGCCGTTCACGCCCGGCCGCGCGCTTCAGCCCTGGTCGGAAGCGCGTTCATCGGCATCGCTCCAGGCCGACGGCCGCGCGAAACTCATTCCGGCAGGGCGCCCTGGGTCGTCTCCAGGCGATGGGCCGGCGGCAGCAGGCCTTCCGAACGGGCGATGACGATGGCCGCCGCCAGATCGCCCGTCACGTTGAGCGTGGTGCGGCACATGTCGAGCAGGCGGTCGACCCCGATGATCAGCGCGATCCCCTCCCCCGGCACGCCGACGGTCGTCAGCACCAGGGCCAGCAGGGGAATCGACCCGCCGGGCACCCCGGCGGCGCCGACCGCCATCAGCACCGACATCGCCGTCACCACCAGCTGGGCGCCCAGGCCGAGCGGAATCCCGAAGACCTGCGCCAGGAACAGCACGGCCACCCCCTCGAACAAGGCGGTGCCGTTCATGTTCATCGTCGCCCCCAGCGGGATCACGAACCCGCTGATCTCGCGGGGAATGCCGAATTCCTGTTCGGCCGTGGTCAGGGTGGTCGGCAGCGTCGCGCTCGACGAGCTGGTCGTGAACGCGGTCAGCATCATGGTCTGGGCCTTGGCGAAGAACGGACCCGGCCGCACCCCGCCCAGCCAGGCCACCAGCAGCGGCAGCACCACGAACAGATGGATGGCCATGCCGACCACCGCCGTGCCCACGAAGAACCCCAGCTTGAGGACCAGCTCGAACCCGAACCGGGCGGTCACGCTGAAGATGAGACAGGCCACGCCGACCGGGGCCAATCGCATGGCCAGACCGATGATCGCCACCATCAGGTCGCCCACCCCTTCGAGACAGGCGATGACGGGGGCCGCTCGCCCGGGCGGGATCATGGTCAGCCCGACCCCGCAGATCAGGGCGAAGAAGATCACCGCCAGCATGTCGCCCTGCACCGCCGCTGCCAGCGGATTGCGCGGCACGATATTCAGGAAGAACTGGATCCCCAGCCCTTCGGTGGGCGTCTGCCCCAGCTTTTTCTCGGCCTCGCCCTTGTACAATTCCAGCAACTTGCTCTTGACGGCCTCGGACAGCCCCTGCCCCGGCTGCACCAGATTGACCAGAACCAGCCCGATGCCCACCGCCAGCGTCGTCACCAGCAGGAAGAACGCCATCGTCTTCAGGCCGATCCGCCCCAGTTTGCGCAGATCGCCCAGCCCGGCCACCCCGAGCGCGATCGAACAGAAGACCAGCGGCAGCACCACCATGATCATCAGGCGCAGGAACACCTGACCGAGCGGCTCGGTGACATACCGGATGAAATTGTCCAGACCGGGACCGCTCCCCCACAGGAAGTTCACCGCGGTCCCGCCCACCCCGCCCGCCAGCAGGCCCGCCAGGATGCGGCGGGCCAACCGGTGATCGGATCCCGACTTGGGCATGCCTCACCCCTCCCTTCGCTGACCAGAAGCAGACGCGCGGCGCGGGCGGCGCGGCTTCCGCCGCACGCTGAACCCGAAATGCCCGAGCTGCCGGCCCAGGGCGTAGTAATGGCCGTGACACCAGCTCAGCAGGCCGGCGCGTTCCAGGGCCAGCCGTCCTTTCCCGTCGATCAGGGCGGCAGCGACGTGCACCTGTTCGATCTCGGCGATGAACAGCGTATGCGAGCCCAGCTCGAGCCGACGGGCGACCCGGCACTCGAGGTTGACCGGGCATTCGGCCACCAGCGGCGGCCCGCCGGTCGTTCCCGCCGCGGGGGTCAGCCCGGTGCGCTGCCATTTGTCCACGTCGCGCCCCGAGGTGACGCCGCATAGATCGACCGCTCTGACCAGCGCGGTGGTCGGCAGGTTGACCGAAAACCGCCCTGTCTCCAGCAGCAACGCGTGCGAATGACGCTCGGGGGTGACGGCGATCGCCAGCAGCGGCGGCCGCGAGCAGACGATGCCGGTCCAGACCACGGTCAGCAGGTTCGGCGGGCCGTCTCGCCCCTGGCAGGCCACGAGCACCACCGGCAACGGCCACAACATCGTCCCCCCCGGCCAGACCACTTTGCCGGGGGAATCCGCCCCCCGCGCGCCAGGAAGCGGCCGCGGGCGGCCGCGGCCCGCCTTCCCTTCACGCGTGCGCGTTCCCTCCGACGCCGTGGCGCCTCGACCCGCCCGCGCCCGGGCCCGATCATCGGCCTCCCTCCCGCGCGTGGCAGGGCCGGACGCCGCCGTCGCCTGCCGGAGGTGGCCCAGACCGCGATCGGCCGTCACCGCGCGGGGGCTCCGGCCGCCCCCTCGGCGGCCCCGCTGGCCCCATCGGCCCCGGTCGGTACCTCCTGGCCGCCGGCCGCGGCCTCGGTCGCCGCGCCGGCCTCCCGCTGCAGCGAGCGGAGCCGGGTCAGGCCGTCCAGGCCGCCGGTCTTGCCCAGGTCGGTCCAGAGCGTGCCAGGGCCGGAGTAGATCAGTCGCAGCTGCAGGTTGGGCGGGAGTTCCCGCGCGAACATGTAGTTGGCATAGGCCCGCGGATTGTCGCCGAAGGCGCGGATCTTCAGCTCCAGGCCTTTCGAACGGGCCTCGCCGCGCAACCGGGTCACCGTGGCCCGCGCCTCGCCCAGCAGCACCGTCTTGCTGGCCTCGATGGCGGCGATCTCCTGCTCTTTCTTGGCGACCTCGAGCTGCGTCTCGGCCTCGATGCGGCCGACTTCCTGCTCGGTCTGCGCGGCGATCGTATTGACGATGGCGCTGGTCTCGGCCTTGACCTCGGCCCGGCGCTGCGTGATCAGGGCACGCTCGCGCTCCAGTTCTGAAGCCGACTTCCGCGTCTCTTCCCAGAACTTGGCCGTTTTTTCCTTCTCGACCGCGATGAAGGCCTCGCGAATGGGCAGCAGCAGGTTGTCGGGAATGCTCAACTGCCGGATGAACGCGCTGTGGATGGTGATCTTCTTGGCCTCGCAGACCTTCTCCAGCTCCTGGGTGAAGGTGGTCTGGAACTTCTCGCGCTCGGTGCCGAGCAGGAACTCCTTGGCCCCATAGCTGGACCCCTGGATCCGCCCGATCGACTTGCTCTGCGGAATGATCACCTTCTCCTCGATCGCCTCCTTGCCGCCGAATTCGCTAATGACCTGAGCGACATGCTGCGGCAGCAGTTCCCATTCGACCGTCGCCTCGATGGCGATGCTGAAGGCATCTTTCGATGGGAAGCGGATCTGATTGGCCTCGGTGAAACTGACCTGGTTGATGCCGATCTCGACTTCCTGCACCCGGTACTCGAGCGGGTTCAGGTAGTAGAGCCCGGGTTGCAGGATCTGCTGCAGGATGCCCTTTTCGCCGGGCTGGGCGAACCGCCCTTTCGGCGGTTTGCCCACCAGGGAGGTCACGCAGCCGACATAGCCCGGATTGATCTCGACCGCCGGATGGATCTCGATCTTGTAGGCATAGGGATTGAGCCGATACTTGCCAGGCGGCAGCACCTTCCGCCAGACCCCCTTCTCATCGGTGTTGACCAGCACGGCGCCGGGGGGCGGCTCCTTCCCCACCAGCGAAGTGACCACCCCGACCTTGCGGGGCGGGATGGTGACGATCTTTTCCAGCCGCGTCTCGTAGAAATACGGCAGCACGAAATGCCGCCCTTCCCCATAGACCGCGAGCTGGATGCCCTTCTGCCCGGGCTCGGTGGCGATGATCTGGCCGGGGGGCAGGTCGCGGCCGGTCTTGCTGATGATGATCAGCATGCGCTCGGCCGGCACGTAGATGAAGAAGGTGTGGTAGAACGCCGAGAAGAAGATCGCGATGGCGAGCAGGGCCACGCCCGCCATGGCCAGCAGGTAGCGGTTGATCATCTCAGTTGCCTCCCTTCTCGTCCCGGCGGGGGGCGACGATGTTCTGGAAGATCCGGCCGAAGACGCCCTCGGTGTTGGCGAAGATCGACTGCATGGCCGGGGCGATCCGGCTGACGAACTCGAAGTAGGCGTAGTTCTCGGCCGTCTTGAAGGCCTCGATCGATTTCTTGATGGCCTCGGCCTCGGCGGTCGCTGCCAGCAGCACGACGTCGGCCTCGGCCCGGCCCCGCGACAGGATCGCCTCAGCCTCGCGGCGGGCGGCTTCGAGCAGCGTGGCTTCCATCTGCAGGCGCCGCTCCTGGTTGATCAGCGCCACCTTCTGCTTGTTGGTGGCATCGATGATCTTGACCTTGTTCTGGGTGCTGGCCGCCACCCGCTCCCGCTCGAGTTTGACCATCTCCTCGGAACGCGCCAGCGATTGCTCGGCCTGCGCCTGCAGCAACTGGTTCTTGTTGCGGTTCAACTCTTCCTTGGCGATCTCGCGTTCACGGATCGGCGTGGCGATCTCCTGGGGCGGCTCGATGTCGTTGATCAGCACCGATTTGATCAGGATGCCCTTGGGCCCACAGGTGGCGCGGATCTTCTCGAACAGGGCATTCTGGAAGGCCTGCCGCGAGTTGCCGGAAATGTAATCGAGGGCCGTATACTTCGACCCCTCGATGCGGCCGTAGCCACGAATGGCCGGAATGACCACTTTCTGCAGGATCTCGTTCTTCTCGTGGGCCGGATCGAGTTCGCCGATGCGGACGAAGATCTCAGGAGCGCGAGCCGGATCGATGGCCCACTCCACGGTCATCAGCACGGTCATCTCGAAGGCATCGCTCGAGGGGAACCGCAAGGCATCGTTGCCCGTCAGCTCGAACCGCTGGGAGCGGCAATCCATCAAGGTCACACGGCACAGGTAGGGATTCAGGTAATGCACGCCGGGGGTCAGCACCTCGCGCGACACCCCCTTGCGACCGGCCTCGACCAGGAACTCGGCGGCCTTGCCCTCCAGCTCGGGTTGGGGATCGGCGGCCGGCGAAGCCAGCGCGCGCGTGGTGCCCCCGAACCAGGTGACCACCCCGACGAACCCGGCCGGCACCTCGACCGCCGGATGGATCTCGACCGCCTCGGCGTATTTGTTGATGCGGTACCGGCCCGGCATCAACACCTCGCGCTGGATGCCCTTCTCGCCTTTTTCGGCGATCACCTTGCCGGCGGCCAGCTCTTCCTCGGTGAAATCCTTGCCATAGAAGACACTCTAGCATGGGTACAGATAGCCTTTCCAAGAAACATGAGTCGCTGCTGGCTCAGGTGCCAGAGCATCTCGAACATCGTGGCCAGGTGGGCTTTCCCCAGGAGGTCGAGGGCAAAGCGTTGGC
>QOQW01000048.1 GCA_003327425.1 Candidatus Ozemibacter sibiricus | reverse complement strand
ATTCCACGGCTTGGCCAGCAAGCAAGAGCGGGAAGACTGGCTGAAGGGATTTTCGAAAGAGGAATATAAAGCTGCTCGTCGAAGGCAGCAAGAGATTCGTGAGCCGGAAGCCAGGCGACGGCGATACCTCATTGCCGGTGGCACCCTTGGGGTGTTTTCCGGTCATGGCTCCTGTTTGACGACTGGGGTCAGAGGTCCATTTGAAGAGCGTTTCGGAGGGAGCAATGGGCGGTAGCGGAAGAGGGGACCACCCCGAACATGAAAAACCCGCCGGTGTGGTTCCCTGAGGGGGACCGGCGGGAAGGCCTGAACGGAAGAGCGGCAGCTACTCGCTCTCGAAGGGAGCACCGTGAATATCTTTGGGGGTCCGGTAGCTCTCTCCTGTGAAGCGAAGGATGGTCGCCGCATCGATCAGACGGCTGACCGTGGCAAAGGCCGCCGGCTCAGAGGGGAAGAAGTTCTTCCAGCTCTTGAAACCGGTGTTGGCCGTGATGATCATCGAGCCGGTCCGATGTCGAGCCGACACGAGTCGGAAGAGGAACTGGGTGGCCTTGGCATCGAACGGCTCATAGCCGAACTCGTCGCAGACCAGGAGATCGGGCTTGGTGAAGCGGCGGAGGGTGCGCTGGTAGGTCCCGTCGACCAGGGAGCCCTGCAGCTCCTCGAGCATCTCGGCGGTGTTGACGAAGAGGACCGAATAGCCGGCCACACAGGCGGCCCGGGCAATGGTCTTGGCGATCCGGGTTTTCCCCAGACCGGGCTTACCCAGGCAGATGATATTGCGTTTCTCCTCGATGAACCGGCAGGTGCAGAGTTCCTTGATCACCCTCGGTTCGAGCTGGGGGCGCATCGAGAAGTCGAAACTGTCGAGATCCTCGACCAGCCCCAGCCGGGAGCGCCGCAAGCTGCGGTCCAGACGCCGCTCCAGGCGGGCCCTGACCTCGGCTCGCAGCAAGTCCAGGGCGAAATCGGTATAGCTGGCGGTCTGCTCTTCCGCCTTGCTGAGAATGGCCGGCAGTTGATCGGCAAGGGCGGTCAAGTCGAGATCGCGGGCCAGTTGTTCGAGTTCGGCCCGGGGATTTTCGAGCGGGGGTCGAGCTTTATGGCGTGCCATCATCGGCCTCCTGGTCAGGATCGGGAGCTTCATCGAGATGGGCGAACTCGTCGAAGGCGGATGCCTCGACCTCGCCCAGAATGCCTGGCCCGCTTCCCTCGGGCAGCGAGAAATCCTCGGGCGCTAGCGGCCGATCTCGCTCGAGCATCCGCTGCACGGCATAGGCGTCGAACCGGCGATGCTGCTGGGCGGTCGTCGCGGCGGCCAGGAACGCCTCCTGGCCGTAGCGATCGGCCAGCCGCAGGAGCCGACGCAGGTGGATCGACGCGATGGCCTTCATCCGGATCTTGAGACCTTCGACCAGCGGTTCGAGGCTGGGAAACCGGCGCAAGAAGTCCCGGTCGAGCCGACCCTGATCATGCTGATCTCGCGGTCGACGCGGGAGGTTGGCATAGTGGGTCGGGTCGATGACCAGCTTGCCAGGATGCGTCGTCGGATCGACATACCGCCGAGAGAAGATCAGGTTGCCCAGAGGGTCCAGCACTTCGAACCGGTCGGCATACAATCGCACCGGCACGTGATGTCCGGCCAGCGAGGCCGGCACCGTATACCGGTGTCCGGCGACCGCGATCGTGGCATCTGCATCGACAGGACGAACCACCTCACGGCCGACCAGGAAGCGCTGCGCCGGCAGCTTCACCAGCAGGTCTCGCTCGGCCAGCCACACCTCGTTGGGAACCAGACCGGTCGTCCCATGGCGACGGTTGTTGCCCACCCCTGGGGTCTCATCGAGCCAGAGCCGCAAGCGGTGCTCCAGATCTTCCCACGAAGAAAATCGGCTGCCGCGCAGGAAATCATCGTAAACTAGCCGGAAGCTCTTTTCCTTCTTCCCTTTCCGATCCGGGTCTCGGACCGCGCACGCCATCGGGGTGAATCCATAGTGCCGGGCGAACTCGAGCAAGCGAGGATGCCACAGCGGTCGCCGGTCGGGACCGATCCGACCCAGCACGGCGGTGGCCATGTTGTCGAACACCACCCGCAGCGCGCTGCCCTGGAAGTATTCCAGACCACGGGCCAGCCCTTCCAGAAGGGTCTCCTGGCGTTCATTCCGAAAGGCCCCGTAGTAGACCTTCCGGGAATGAGCCAGCAGGATTCCCAGCAGGTGGACTCGGGTCGGTCGATCGGCGATCGGCACCGTGTAGAGCGACCAGTCGACCTGCATCTCCTCTCCCGGACGGGTCTCGAACCGTCGGCGCACCTTGGTGCGTGCCTGCAAGGGTTGCTGGGCCCGCAGTTGGCTGGTCAGCTCGTTCAGAATCGTGCGGCCGCCGGTATACCCTAGCTCTTTGATCTCCCGCATGATGCGGGTCGCCGTCAGACCAGCCTCGACCCGCTCCTGGATCGCGGCGCGAAACTCGTCCAGCTTCCCTTGCCCGTGGTTCTCGATCGGCATCCCCGCTTCCTTCAGAACCTTGGTGACCAGCTTGCGCGACCGGCCCTCCTTTTTCGCCGTGGCTCGGATACTGCGGGTCGCTTGCCAGCGGTCGATGATGGCTTGTCGCTCCTGTTCGGAAAGTTTCGTGCTGGATGTCTTGGGAGGTGGATGTGAATCGGTCATAGAGTCTCCTTTCTTGTGTGAGATGGGGTTCTCGCGGATTTTGCAGAGTGGCTGCCAGCGTGAGCAGATCCTGGGTCACCTGCCGATGCCGGGCTTCCAGACGACGCCGTTCCGGTGGTGCCAGATCATCCGGCAGGCGCCAGTTGGCCAACTCCTCGAGAGCGGCGGCGATCTGCTCGAGTCGTTGTTCCAGGTCGCGGAGGCGGGGGGAACCCGTCGGTTCTTGGGTCGGTCGGACCGTCGCCAGAGGGTGGCGCAACAGCTGCCGCCGATCTGACGGTTCGGCGACCCGCAAGGCCTGGATCAGCAGAATCGTTTCACGGCTGGTCAGACGGTGCTGGTCGCGAGCGGTCAGCACCGCATCTTGATCATCTGGGGGCAGGGTGGTCAGATACCCAGCCACCCCGGGGCCCAGCCGGCGATCCGCCATGGCGGCGGTCGCGCGGGGCGACAGCTGGGTCGCCAGAGCCTGGCGTTGGCTCACCCATGATGGCCGACGACGCAGGAGTTTGGCGATGGCCTCGGTCGTCAGTTCATGGTCCCTCGCCAGCGATTCGACCACCAGGCCCTCGACCAACGGGGTGAGCGTGCGCGGCGGCGCATTGGCCGCCAGCAGTCGTCGCTTGTGATCGATCACCGAGCCGGCTCGTTCGACGACGACGGGGATCTGGCGACAGCCGGCTTGCCGCCACCGCTCCAGTCGCTTGAAGCCATCGATCACTTCGAATCGGCCTTCCGGCAGCGGAGCCACACGCAGCGGCAGTTCGCTCAGTTCTTCGGTCGGCCCTTCGATCATTCCAGGGCGGAACCGCTCATACGTGGTCTGCAGAGATTCGATGGGCACGAACAGCAGCTGAACACCAGTCGGTTCGTCGGGGAAAGCAGCAGGCATGGACGGTGGAGATGGCAAGTGGTTCATGCTCAAAAGGTAGCCGAAAACCGCATCCAATCAAGGCTGTACTCTCTTTACAATCAGGTGCCCCCTGGGCAGGAACCCAGCGAAACTGGCTTGAGATCGAGCAGGAGGCCTTCCATCTTTACAATCTCCTCCGCAGGGACGGTCACCACCCAGAATGGCCCCGAGATCCGCGTGGGATCGAAGGGAAGGCTAGCCATCTTTACAATCATCCCCGAGAGAGATGGATGGCCTGGAGGTGATTTCTGCCTCTTTCTTCGGCGGGCATTGCGGAGGCGCTGCTGCCTTCGATTCTGCTCGACATACTGGGGGTGGCTCTTCCGATAGTGCCGCATGTAGTCAGGATGTTGTTTCCTCCAGGCCTTTTGGGCGGCGGCTTGATTTTCCCGATAGGCCGTGTCGCTCTTCAATTTCTCGGCTTGCCACTTTCGCTTGGCGGCCAACCGGCAGGCTTTGCTGCAATATTTCTGATGGGGAGCGGAGGGAGCAGGCTGGAAGGCCTGGTGGCACTGCTGGCATGTTTTCGTCATAGGGGTTCATCCCTGGGTGGCAGGGTGGCCACCTGAGGCTAGGTGGCCATGAACACGGCTGGGCGGACCGAATTCACACCCAGGGTGTCGGAACCAGCAGGCCTGGTTCACAGAAAGGGACGGTCAGGCAAAAACGGTGAGGGAGGAGAGGCCGGTAGGCTCTACCGACGACGAGGAACTACGAAATGCTGTGTAAACCGCCTATTGGGGCAGCGGGTAGCCATTCGCCGCGCCGTAGGGCAACCATCGCCCTGTATTTTCGGTAATAATGGGTATCGTTATGCGGGAGCCAGACCGACAATGGCGAAAGGGAGCCACCGGCAGTGAAGCGATACACTCGAAATCCAGACGCTTTCCTGGAGGCGATAGGCAAGCGCTGGGAGGAAAAACAAGTCAGGGAGCGGGTTTAGCGTGGCTTGGTACTCACGAGGCAGCCCTCGCAAGAGCATCGATCAGGGTTTCGGTGAATTTATGAATTTCAAGCCTGCTGGGCACAGTTTCGAAAAATCTGGATTTCCAGATTTGAAGCCGAATTCCGGCAAGGGCATCCTGAAAAGATGGTCTGGACTTGGTTTTATTCCAGGGCCTGGCGGGAAATGCCTTGTAATCACCATACCGAAGGAACCAGCCCCAGACCAACGAATAGATCACATAGCCGACGGTCGCTACCCTCTCAGGCCCTTCGCCTTTCCACGATTGCGGCTCCTCAATCCCCAAGAATTGCTTGCAGTTGCGGAAGGTGTCCTCAATAGCCCAGCGGCTGGAAAACCGCGACACCGCAAAGGTGGGTGGCATCTCAAGATCGGTCGTAAAGAAATAGTCGTCTTCTTCCACCCCCTCAGGATCCCGGAAAATAACCAGGCGAATACATCTGCCAGGCAGATCGTGGTGCCAGATGACATGTCTGACGATGGCCAACCGGGTTCGTTCCTTTCCTCGTTCAAAGGTCTTGACTGGTTTCCAGTCGGTAGCCTTGGCTGCTATCTCTTCAGGGGTGGGAAGCCGCGCCCCGCGAGTTCGCGGCCGACCGACTTGGCCTGGTACTCGGCGTGGGGGTTTGCCGTAGATGGCGGCATCGCTTCGAATTCGGCTGATGATGTGAATGCCTGCGGGAAGTCGACCTGCCAGCGGAGCGTAGAGACCATCGGCGGTGAAATAGATCTTTCGCTCCGGAAACCAACTCTGTACCTCTTCCAGCATCTCCAGCATCAGGTCCAAGAAGCTCTTGCCAGTCTTCTTGTTGGGGCGCTTCCGGTAGAGCCGCAAGTTGATCGGCAAAGCCAGCGGTTCGCCGCCCCAAGGGGGAATGATTTCAAGGCACAGCAGCACGATCTGCAAGCCCCAGACATAGACAATTTTGGTGGCCGTCGAGCGGACCGCATCCCGGCACATCTTGGCCCCATTGACTTGGCGACCGGTTTTCTTGTGAACAGTGTCGTCCCCGATCAGCCAAAGAACGTTGGGGTGGCCGAACAACCGAACGATGGTCAAGGCCAGGGCCTTGCGCAAGGCAGTGAGGGACCAAGCTCCGATTCGAAACCAGCGATGATAGGCGTCGTGGGCTCGAAATCGCTTTGGATCGCCAAATTGGTAGATCGAGGTCACAAAGCGACGGCAGGGAGCAAGAATCCAATCTTCGATGATGTTTTCGAAGAGCACCCGGGCAGGCCTGGTGAAAACTTTTTGAAGGGGCTGTACAAGTTCCAGAAGCTGAGGTATACTGATCATGGCCGTTCCTCCTGGATAAAGTTGAGAGAGTTTTCCTTTTCTCACTGTAACAGAGGAACGGCCTTTCCCGGTACTGGGGGGCGACAAAAAAGTGCGAAAGTCCACCATCAGAGAGACCTTCAAAACGTGTCGACATACAGCACCTCCGATTTCCTGGGACCATTCTAGAAAAGGAGGCGCTGAAGTACAAGGGGCAATCCCAAGCTTCTTGCCGTACACAGAAGTCTTCCGCCTAAAACATCTAGGACAGGCAATCGCTCATGAGGCAAATTTTGGGATACATTCGGGATCAAAATGACCTCTGCTGGCCTTTTTTGAAAGGTCTACCGGGGCGGAGGCTTCGTTCTGTACAGCCCCCTGTGTGCTTTTGCAGACCATCCAGCTTCTCAACCGCTGGTGGTACCGTTAACAGGAACTTCAATCAAAGTGTGTTGAAGGAAATCAATCAATCTTATGGAGCCTACAAAAACTAATTCGCAATTTTGTAGCATAATCATACCAACTTTTAATCGGGAACACTTGATTCGCGAGACAATTACCTCTGCTCTTGCCCAAACGGTGCAGAACATTGAGGTTATTGTTCAAGACAACGCAAGTACCGATGCTACTTGGCGCGTCGTTTGCGAAATGGCGTTGTCCGATGGTAGGGTGAGACCCGAGAGGAACATCTCCAATATCGGCCCCGTAAGGAATTGGGTAGCCGGAATCCGGCGTGCTAGGGGCGAGTTTGGCATGCTTCTTTGGTCCGACGACCTTTTGGCTCCGAATTTCCTGGAGAAGACAATTCCCATACTTGCCGACCCAAGCATTGGTTTTGTCTACACCGGCGTTAGGATCTTCTCAGGCAGTAAGTTCCGCGACAGGTATCTTCGGACGGCAACGGGGACGATTGACTCGCGAAAATTCATCGAGGAATTGATCCTATGGGCTGATGTTCCGGTCTCTCCTGGGTGTGCCCTCTTCAGGTTGAAGGATCTAAAGAACTGTCTTACCCCTGAGATCCTGACTCCTACAGGCAGTGATTTCGCAGGGCATGGGATCGGGCCTGATGCGTTCTTGCTTTTAAAGGTGGCAGGTATCTACCCGCGAGTTGCCCATGTGAGTGAAATACTGGCGTTTTTCAGGGCCCACCCAGGATCGATTTCGGCCTCCTCAACAAAGGCTCGTGTTGTTCTCCATTATGACTTGGTCTTTGCGCACTTTTTGGAAACCACGAGCCCCAGCACAATGCTTCTCCGGCGGTTTCTGAGTATCCTGCGGATTCACTTGTTGCTGTACGATGGGCGACCTTGGGGACTGTCAAGAGAAGAGGCTTTCTTTTTTCGCCACCGTTCCCTTCCAACATCATTTCGTTTTCTTCTCAAAAAAAGCTGGGAGTTGGCGAGACGAAAGCTTTTTAATACAAAAGAGCCTGTTGTGTTATCAACGCCCGCAAGCTGACCCCAGCAATTATCGGTCAATCCATGGAATCATCACCTAGTGCTAATTTCCCAAGAACAAGGTCCGGAATGCCTCAACCGTGAGTACCAAGCCATGCTAAACCCGCTCCCTGACTTGTTTTTCCTCCCAGCGCTTGCCTATCGCCTCCAGGAAAGCGTCTGGATTTCGAGTGTATCGTCGTCGCCTGGCTTCTGGCTCACGAAT
>QOQW01000025.1 GCA_003327425.1 Candidatus Ozemibacter sibiricus | reverse complement strand
TCCTTCTTGGATGCTGGCACATACTCGGGGCCAACCATATACTCCTCCTCGGGGCGATTCCCCGATGAAGGTACTGGTGTTCTGGCCGAAAGTTTTCAAGTTTCATCTGTAGGGTTGCTAGAGTGTCGAAAAAAGATTGGAAAAAAAGTTCATCCGCGGGAGGCGGAACAGGGGTTTGATGGTATGAGCAACGAGATGTGGGATGACAACCAGCTCGTGCAGGAGGTCCTCGCCGGGCGAACCGCCGCCTTCCAGGAACTTGTCGCGCGCTATGGCCCTGGCGCTCAGTACTACTTCTGGAGCCGCTGCGGCGAAAACCGGGAAACGGCCGAGGATTTGACCCAGGAAGCATTCCTGCGGGCGTTCCGCTCGCTGCGTACCTATCAGATCGGGAGTTCGTTCCGGAAATGGTTCCGTACCATCTGCCACCACCTGGCCATCGACCATGCCCAGAGCCGGCGCCCGTCGGGGCCCCCCGGGCCGCCCCCGCCCGCGGTGCCGCCGGCTTGCCCGGCGCGCCTGGCGGTGCAACGGCAGATCATCGAAGAGGCGTTGCGGTTGCTGACGCCGCGCCAGCGCGAGGTGTTCGAGCTGAAATACCTGTGGGACGCCACGGTGGAAGAAGTCGCTCAGACCCTGGACCTGCCGGTCGGCACGGTCAAGACCGACCTGACCCAGGCCCGGCGGCGGTTGCTGGAAGTGCTCGAGGAGAAGGGTAACCTATGACTGACCCGGCCTGCCCCCAGACGGAAGCCCTGCTGACTCGCCTGCTGGGCGCCGAGGACCCGCGCGCGTCGTCCGACCTGACCGCGGCCGCGCGGGCCCATCTCGAGGTCTGCCCGGCCTGCCAGCGGGCCGCGGCGCGGGCGGCCGCCCTGGAAGAACGCCTGCAGGGATTCGCCGCCGAGATCAAGACGGCCGAACGGCCGCGTCCCTTCCGGCTTCCCGCTCCGGCCGCGCCCGCGGCGGGGCCGGCCCGCCCCGCCGAACCGGCGACCTTCTCTTTCCCCTGGGCCCTCGTCTGGGGGCCGGCCCTGGCCCTGCTGGCGGGGCTGCTGGCCTGGCCGTTCCTGGCCACGCCCCGGCCCGGGGCGGCCGGGCGCAGCTCCGTCGAGCCGCTGACGCTCGCGGTGGCGACCGACGTGCGGGTGGCCGTCGGCGCGGTGCGCCGCCTGGACGGCCGCCCGGTGAAGGCGGGCGAGGCGCTGACCGGGGCGAACGACCTCTTCCAGTGCCTCGGCCTGGCGCGGTTGCAGTTCCCCAACGGCACGACCGTGGCCCTGCAGGGCGCGACCTTCCAGGCCTTCCCTGGCGGCCTCGTGCTGAAACAGGGCCGGATCGAGGTCGACGTTCCCAAGCAGAGAACGGTCTTCGCCGTGACCACGCCGGTGGCGGTGCTGGGTATCCGTGGCACTCGCTTCACGGTGCAGGTGGCCGCCGACGGCACCACCGGCATCCGCATGGATTCAGGACTGATCAGCGTGACCACCGTGCGCAACGAGGAATACCCCTTGGCGGCCGGGCAATCGGCCACCATCACCGCCGAAGGCGTCTGGCGGCCCGGTGTGATCGCCGTGGCCGAGCCATCGGCTCCTGCCGCCGCGTCGCGCCCCGAACCGCTGCCCGGGCCGTCGGCGACGGGCAGCGCGGCCGGCGTCCTGCTGAACGAATGAGGGAACGCACCGCCATGTTTCGATCTGACCGCCCCGACCGACGCTGCCGCCCAGCCGAGAACCAGGTCCCGCGCCCGCGCGGACCGGGCAACCAGGGGAAGGGCGCGTCTGGCCTCGCCGACCGGCGGAGGGGGGCAACCCTTCGGCTGGGTGGACGGGCGGCGACAGCTGGCCGGGGTCGGAGGCTGCTGGCCGTGGTTCTGGGCCTGCTGGCGTGGGCGACGGCGTGGGCCCAGCTGCCGCCGTTGCCGCCCCTGCCGCCGCTGCCGGGACTCGACGACCTGTTCGGCGCAGGGGCCGCGAGCGGGGCGCAGGTGGTGCAGACCCTGCTCGAGCTGGGCATGTCCCATACGGCTGGGGGCGCGCCGCCCTTCGGCACCGATGCCGCGGGAGCGCCCCGCTGGCCGCTGGGCGAGCCCTTCGGGCCGACCTCGTCGGTCGCCGCCCCCGCCTCCCCGGGTATCATCAGCTCTCTGGGCGGCCCCGAAGGGGGTGGGGCGGGCGACGCCTCGGCCGTGGCGATCCTCGAGAAGATCAATGAACTGCCGGCGGCCGGCCGCTGCGATCCCGCGGTGGTGCGGCCCCTGATCGCCGCGCCCGTGTCGCTGGCGCGGCGGCGGCGGATGGCGGTCGGCGACGCTCCGCTGGCCGCCGCCGACCTGAACCGGATGCGGGTCCTCTTCCTGCTCGATCTGCAGCAGCACGCCCGCCATGTCTGGGAAGGAAAGCCCGGCCTGGCCCTGGCCGTGGCCTTCAAGTGGCGGGTGCTCGATCGCCTCTTCCCAGATCAGATCGACGAGATCACCTTCCACATCGCTCGCCGGAAGGGCTTTCCGTCCTTCGCGGCCTGGATCGAGGCGGTCATCGCCGAAGACCGCCGGTACGTCGGAACCCCTTGAGCCAAGGGCCTTATCATACAATCATCACCATCATCACGACAGGAGGGCATACCATGAGGAACATCCACAGGACCAAAGCGGTGGCCGTGATTCTGGCAGGCATGTTGACGCTGGGGGCGCTGGCGGGTTCGGCGCAGATGATCACCAACAACACGCCCAGCAACACCGGCAATGTGCAGCAGCAGGGCGGCGGCATGACCGGCTGGTGGGGCGGCCTGTTCTGGCCCTTCCCCTTCCTTCCTCCCCTGCCGCTGCCCTTCCCGTTCTTCGGCTGGGGTGGCTGGGGCGGCGGGGCCCAGACCCAGGGCGGAGCCCCCATCACCAACAACCAGAACGTCATCGTCGGCGACAACAAGAATACCGGCAGCTACGAGGAGATGATGAACATGATGAAGCAGATCCTCGAGCAGCTCAAAGCGCAGAACAAAGCCGCCGGTTCCACCACGGGCGCCGGTTCTGCCACGGGCACCAGCGCCGCTACCGGCGCCGAGACCGGGACCACCGGCACGGCGATCCTGGCTGACCCGGCGGGGACCTCGACGGGCACCGCCAATTCGGATAGCGCCCTCAACGAGTAGGGAAACCTGTTTTCCCGCTTTCCCCCGCGCCCGGGGCTGGCTGCCGCGCGGTCGGTCCCCGGGCGTGGGCATCAGGAGCGGGGAGGGCGGCCTGCGCGGTCGCGATCGCCCTTGTTCTGGTCGGCCGGCGGACGGTACGTTTCACGCATGCGGTCGATCAGGCGCCACAGGCCGATCAGCCGGGCTTCCAGGCGCTCGAAGGCCTCCTGCCGGATGCCGAGTCGGGCGCAGAGCAGCTCCAGCAGTTCCCGTTCGTTGGGGGAATACTCCCCGTCGGCGTTGGCCAGGAAGATGCAGTCCTTGATGATCTGCAGCGCCGTTTCGGGGGAGACCGCGGCCGCTTCGACGAAGGACAGATCGTTGGGCACCTCGGCCCACAGCACCCGCTCCTCGAGCCCGAGCAGTTCGGCCTGGGCATTGATGAAGTCGATCTCCTCGGGCAGGATCTTGCCGTCGGCCCTGGCCATCAGGATCAGGCAGCGCAGATAGGTGCGGCCCAGCGCCGCAGGCAGCTTGGAACTCATGGCCATCCTCCAGGTCGCCGGAGCAAGGGCCGGGAGGCCCCGATCCCGTCCGGTCGAAATTGCCTTCAGGGTAGTCTTCCGGCTGGTCTCGCGTCAAGCCGGGCCCTCAGGGGGAGCGTCGGACGGGCGCCGACCAGACGCCCGCATGGTCGGCCGCGACTCCCGCGGTCTCGGGCCCCCGGGGCCGCGCGCGCCCAGGTCGGGGCCGGGGTCAGCCAGTGGGGGCGTCGATCTTGACCACCACCATCGAGAGGTCGTCGTGGAAGCCCTCCTCGCGGCCGACGAACGCCTTGAAGGCGCGCAGCAGCGCTTCGAGGATGGCGGCCGGGGCTTCGTGGCGATGGCGGCCCAGCAGGTCGGTGAGGCGGGGCAGGCCGAAGCTCTCGCGCTGGGCGTTGCTGCCTTCGAGAAGGCCATCGGAGAAGAGCAGGAAGAGATCGCCCGGGGCGAACTCGAGGCTGGCTTCCTGATACGGGGGAAGGAAGGGGAAGCCGAGCGGGCAGCCGGTGCCCTTGATCTCGCGGCAGGTGCCGTCGGCGCCCGCGACCTGCACGATCGGCATGTGACCGGCGTCGACGTAGGTCAGGCGCCGGGTGGCGAGATCGAAGCGGGCGTAGCAGAGCGTGACGAAGCGGTGCAGGTCGAACAGGCGATCGCCCAGTTCGTCCTGCAGCCGGCGCATGATGGCTTCCGGACTGGGAAGGCCGGCGGCGGGGCGGTCAGCCCCGGTCAGCAGGCGGGTCAGGATGCGGGAAAAGCGGGTTTTGGTGCCGGCCCCGATCAGAGCGGCCGGGATCCCCTTCCCCATGACGTCGCCGACGACCACGTCCAGGCAGGTCGGGGCATGGTCGAAGAAATCGATGAAGTCGCCGTCGGCGCCCGCCGACGGGATGGTCAGAGCCGCCACCGAGGCGCCGTGCAGGTGGGCGGGGGGCGGTTCGAGCAGCAGGGCGGCCTGGATCTCGGCGGCGATGCGGATCTCCTGCTGGCGGGCCTCGCGCTCGGTCTCGATCAGACGGTACTGCTGCAGGCTGTCCTCGATGGCTCGCGCCAGGGTGGCGGTCGCGCAGGGCTTGGTCAGGAAGCGGAAGATGTGGCCCTCGTTGACCGCCTCGATGGCCACGCTCAGATCGCCCACGCCGGTCAGCATCACGCGGACGGTATCGGGGGCCCGGGCCCGGACCTCGGCCAGGAACCGGATGCCGTCGAGCCCGGGCATGCTGAAATCCGAGACGACGACGGCGAACGGGCCCTCTCGCTCGAGGACGGCCAGGCCGGCTGCTCCGCTGGGTGCGGTGACGATCGGCCAGCGCTGATGGAAGACCCGGGCGGTCGACGCGAGGAAATGTTCATCGTCGTCGACGAGCAGAATGCGGTAGGGCGAAGCGGGGCTCATTCGGGGGAACCTCCGTGGGCGGCGCGGGCTTCCTGCCAGAGGGCAGCGGCCAGCTCCTGCCAGACGGCGAGGCGGCCGGCTAGCCCGATCCGGTCGAGGTAGGCGGCCTCGACGGCGGCCGGCTTCCCCGCCTCGGCATCGAGCAGGGCGTTGGCGGCCGTCACCGCCGTCACGGTGGAGAAGCCGGCGGGAGCGAGACGGAGGGGCCGGTGGTGGAGGGCGACCGCCTCGACGATGTCGTCGGGGAATCCCCACAGACCGAGCAGGTAGGCGCCGATCTCGGCGTGCGAGGTGGCGAACTCCTGGTATTCGAGATCGGCCAGGAGCGCGCCGGTGGTCAACCCGGGCCGCAGTCGGTCGAGGTAGCCGGGAAGGTCGGGCAGCAGCAGCTTGCCGATGTCATGGAGCAGCCCGGCCGTCATCGCCACGTCCTGGGCCGTCTGGGATCCGCCCTCCTGCTTGACGATCGCGCGGGCCAGGCGCCCGGTGAGGGCGCTGTGGGTCCAGATCTCGTCGAGATCGAAGCCGGGCAGGTCGAGGTCGGGAGCGGCGAAGAACAACCGGACGAACAGCACCAGAGAGCGCAGGGTCTCGACGCCGAGCCGCACGGCGGCCTCCCGCGGGTCGGTGATCCGGCGCGGCAGGCCGAAGAATGCCGAATTGACGAGATGCAGGACCCGGCCGGTCATCGCCACGTCGCGCGCGATGATGTCGCCGAGGTCGGCCACGCTGGTGCGGGCGTCGGCCAGGGCGGCGACCAGGTCGTGGTAGACCGGGGGCAGACTGGGCAGCCGGGGCAGGCCGGCGACGACCCGGGCCAGGTCGGGATGGCGCAGCAGGAGCCGCAGTTCGACCGCGTGCTCGATGCAGGCGATGAGGGTTTCCGAGGGGCAGGGCTTGACCAGGAACTGGTGGGCCGACCGGGCGGAGCGCAGCAGCGAGGTCGAGGCCGGGTCGGTCTCGCTCGACAGCGCGATCCGGATGACCCCGGGGAACAGGTGCTGCACCGAGGTCAGCAGATCGGTCCCGTCGCGGCAGGGCAGGTCGACCTCGCTGATTAGGACATCGGCCGGTTGGGCGGCCAGTTCGGCCAGGGCGGTGGGAGCGTCGGTCGCGAAGCGGGTGGTCCAGGTCGGTCGCAACAGGCGGAACATGCGGCGGTGGGCCTCGAGCAGGTGGGGCTCGGGATCGACGAAGAGCAGAACAGGCGGCGGGATGTCCCCGCCTTCGTGGCTGGGAAAGGCGCCCGAGAGTTGGCTCACCCAGCCGGTGACCCGGTCGAACAGGCTCATGGCTGGGAAGTCCGGGAACCGTCGGCCGGGGTCGCTGCTGACCGAGGTCCCTCGGTGGCGGGTGGGGGTCCGCCACCGGCGGGGGTGTCGGTGCCAGGCGGCGGAGCGATGGGCAGGCGGATCAGGAACGTGGTTCCCTTCCCGGGTTCGGAAGTGAAGGACAGGCTACCGTGGTGGCGATCCTGGATGATGGTGCGGGCCAGGGCGAGGCCCTGCCCGGTGCCCTGGCCGGCCGGCTTGGTGGTGAACCCTGGGGTGAAGAGGCGCGCCTGCACCTCGGGCGGCATGCCCGGTCCGTCGTCCTGGACGGAGATCTCGACGTGGTCGCCGGCGGCGCGCGTGGCCAGGACGATGGTGCCGAGCGCGGCGCCGGCCCGCGCCGATCGTTGTTGCAGGGCCTGAGCGGCGTTGACCACGAGATTGATGAGCACCTGGTCGATCTCGTCGCGGCAGCAGACGACCCGAGGCAGATCGGGGGCCAGCTCGAGCCGAACGGTCGCCACATCCTTCCAGGCATGGCGGGTGATGGTCTGCACGGTGTCGAGGGCCTGGTTGAGATCGGCGGGGGCGACCTCGTGCAGCGACGGGTGGGTGACATCCTTGACCGCCAGGGCGATCTTCCTGGCTTTGGCGAGGCCGACCTGGGACTCCCGAATGGCGGCGGGAATCTCGCGCTCGAACCAGGCCAGATCGATCTGGCGGTCCTGCTCGCGCCAGGCCTGGAGCGCGGCTGGATCGAGGGCGCGGGCGGTCGCGGCGCCGTTCAGCACGGCATGGGCCAGGCGGTACGCCTGCAGCAAGGTCTGACAGGCCTGGGCCAGGAACTCCAGGTTCTGCCCGATATACTGGATCGGGGTGTTGATCTCGTGGGTGATGCCGGAGGTCAGCCGCCCGAGCGCTTCGAACTTCCGGGAGCGATAGACGTTCCGGTCGGCGGGGTCTTGGGTCATGCCAGCAGTATAGGGGAAATCGGTTGTGGATACCACCCAGTGGACCATGCCAGGGAATCCCTTCCTCCTCAGATTCGCCTCGCGCCGAAGAATTTTCTTGGTTTCGCCGGCGACCGCGCCGGTGGCCACCAGAGGATGCCTGACACCCCTGAGGGGAGCCTGCGACAGCGGCAGGTTCGGCCGGCGGTATTGACCGCGGTGCCGGCTTCCTGGTCGGGGCGCTTTCGCCGAACAGACGGGAGAGACGGGCATGTTGGCCCCGCTTCCACGTTCCGATGGCCTGAGGATCGTGGCTCCGACGAGGTGGCGACCAAGGTGCCGCATGGCCAGGTCGCCCCCCTGACCCACCGTCCTCTCGAGCCGCCCCATATCGCTCCCTCCCGTCTTTTTTCTTGCTTTTCCATTTCGAACATGTTAGCCTTTCGGCAGGAGGAACGCGATGGCGACGAAAGTGCTGGTGCCGATGCCCGATTTCCCGAAAGATCTCCCCGAGTTCGAACGGCGGTTCACCGATGAGGCGGCGTGCATGGAATACCTGCGAGCCCAGCGGTGGCCCCGCGGGTTCCGGTGCCCGGCCTGCGGCCACGACCGCGGCTGGACCAACCACCGACGGGCTGTCGAATGCCAGGCCTGCGGCCACCAGACCTCCCTGACCGCCGGTACCGTGCTGCACGGCACCCGGCAGCCGCTGCGCCTGTGGTTCCGGGCGATGTGGTGGGTCTGCACCCAGAAGACGGGGCTGAGCGCCGCTGGTCTCAAGCGCATTCTCGGCTTGAAGAGCATGCAGACGGCCTGGACCTGGCTGCAGAAGCTGCGCCAGGCCATGGTCCGGCTCGAGCGGGAGCCGCTGCAGGGGCGGGTCGAGGTCGACGAGGCCTGGCTCGCCGGCGAGAAACCCAGCAAGGGTGAAGGCTGGCGCAGCGCTCTGGTGGCGGTGGCCGTCGAAATGGATCCCGGCGATGGGGAGATGGGCCGCATCCGGTTGCTCGATATCACGCGCTCGCCCGATCGCCTCATGCTCGGGTTCATCCGGCAGGAGGTCTTCCCGCAGGCCACCATCGAGACCGATGCCTGGCCGGGCTACGAGATCCTGGCCGGCGATGGCTATCGCCGGGTGCGGCTGGCCGAGACCGACGATCCGGCCCATCCGCTGCCGCAGGTGCGGCGGATCGTCACGCTGGTGCGCCGCTGGCTGCTGGGCACGCACCAGGGCCGGGTCGAGCGGCGGCACCTGCAGGGGTACCTCGATGAGTTCGTCTTCCGCTTCAACCGCCGCAAGTCGCCGCACGTCGGCCTCCTGTTCCAGCGCCTGGTCTCGCAGGGAACCCAGGTGCAGGGCCGTCCCTATCGGCACTGGGCTGGACATGATCAAAGTGGAAAAGCTCGACCGGGAAATCGGCCGGCGGGTGCCCAAAAATCTCCAGCCAGCCGCCGCCACCCGTAAGAACCCTCTGTTGATGCTGGTTGCAGCCTGGCACGCGCCTTGCACAAACCAGGACGTCCGGCGGTCTTCAAGAAGATCACCAAGCATCAATAAGCGGAGGAAGTATGACCAAGGCGACTCATCTGGTTCTCGTGGCCCTGCTGGTTTCTTTCCTGTTCCCCCTGACCGGAATGGCCGGCCAGTCCCAGAACCCGGCGCCCGCGCCGGCCCCCGAAGTCGGGCCGGGCGGCGACAGCGGCCAGTCCGATCAGGCCGGGCAGGCCGATCAGATCGGCCAGAGCAAGGGGTGCGGCTTGTGGGCCTTCATCAAGAAGAACCTCAAGAAGCTGTTCGAAAAGAACCCCGAACAGGATGCCGAACTGCTGAAGAAGCTGCTGGTCCTGGCCGCGAAAGACCTCGAGCTGGCCCTCCAGGCCATCGATGGCAAGGACAAATGCTACGCGAAGGCCTTCCCGGCGGTCGGCCACCTCAACCACGCTCTCTCCGCTCTCCACAAGGGGCGCCCGCCCAAGCACCTGAAGCCCGCCTTCAAGCAGCTCGAGAAGCGCATCTCCCACGCCAAGTTCTACCTCGTGGTCTACGACTTCGAGGAAGCGGCCGCCCGCATCGAAGCCGCCAAGGACTACATCGGCGAACTCAACTAGACCCCACAGAGAAAAACCTCTCTATCTTCCCCACGCCGGTGGCGATTGCCACCGGCTTTTCTCTTGCGAAAACGCCGCGCCGCCTCGTTGGCCGGCGGAGCAAGCCAGGCGCCAGGGTCTGCGCCTGGCGGTGGGGATGGCTCGCCGGGCCGGTGCCTACCGGCGTGGGCGGGACCTCGCCGTGGCTCCCTTCCGAAGGCTCTTCGGCGGCTGCGGTCGCGCCGTCGCGGCGACGCGGCGGCGTCCTGACCGAGGAACCTCTGGCGGACCTTCCTCCTGGCTGGGAGCGCCCGTCAGGATCGACAAGGCCGAAGAAGGGGCGGCCGGGCGCGGGGCGCAGGCCTCGGGCCGTCGTCGTCGTGCGCCCCGGACATGCTCAGGCCACACCCGGATGAGTTCGACGATCGTCTCGACCGCCTTGACCATGTCGTCGACCGCGATCCATTCGGTGCGGGAATGGGGATTTTCGCAGCCGCAGAACAGGTTGGGGCAGGGGATGCCCTTGTAGGACAGCACCGCCCCGTCGGTGCCGCCCCGGATCGGCCGCCGGATCGGGGTGAGGCCGACCCGACGCATGGCCTCTTCGGCGGCGGCGATCAGGAACGGATGACGGGCGATGACCGGCTTCATGTTCCGGTAGCCCTCTTCGATGGTGACGGTGGCGCGCACCCCGGGGAACCGGCGGGCGGTGCGGGCGGCGAGCTCGCGGACGAGGCGCTGCCGTTGCCGCAGCCCGGTCAGGCTGAAATCGCGCAGGATGAGCTTGATGCGAGCCTCCTCTTCTTCGCCGGTGACAGTGTGGGGATGCTGGTAGCCGACGCGGCCGTCGACCGCCTCGGGGCGCTGCCGCGGCGGCAGATCGCTGAGGAAGCGGGCGGCCGCATAGAGGGCGTTGACCATGACGCCCTTGGCCGACCCCGGATGGCAGTTGTGCCCGGTGAAGACGACGGTGGCGCTGGCGGCGTTGAAGGTCTCGTCGTTGAGTTCCCCGACCTCTTCGCCATCGACGGTGAAGGCATACGAAGCGCCCCAGCCGGCGACATCGAAGCCTTCCATGCCGCGTCCGGTCTCTTCATCCGGGGTGAAGGCGATGGCGACCGGCCCATGGGGAATCCCTCGCTCGCGCAGCAGTTCGATGGCGGTCAGCACCTCGGCGATGCCCGCCTTGTCGTCGGCGCCCAGGATTGTCCGCCCATCCGAGGTCACGATGTCGCTGCCGATCTTGTCACGCAGGCGGGGGTGTTCGCGTGGGGACAGCACCTGCGTCGGGTCGCCGGGAAGGACGAGATCGCCGCCCGCGTAGGCGGGGTGGACGATGGGCCGGATGGGACCGCTGCCCAGCAGCGGCACGGTGTCGAGATGGCAGATGAACCCGAGCACGGGCAGCGCCGTTCCTTCGTGGCCGGGCGTGGCGGGCAGGGTGGCGTAGACGTAGCCTTGCGCCGCCAACCGGGCATCCGACAGTCCCAGCCCGCGCAGCTCTCCTACCAGAAGATCGGCGAACCGGCGCTGACCTTCGCTGGTCGGGAGCGTGCGGGCCGCGCTATCCGAGGCGGTGTCGAGCGCGGCGTAGCGCAGGAACCGTTCGAGAACGCGACGATGGATCGCCCCGCCGGCAGTGATCCCGACAGGCAGCAGACAACACAGGACAGCCAACCACAACGCCCAGGTCATGAGATGTGGACGATCTCCTTTCCTCTGCTTCTGAATCGAGCGCCAGCGCCAGGGCGCCCGCCTCCATTCTAGTCGATTTCGCCCGAATCTTCTCGCCCTGTTGTCGCCGGTGATCCTCGGCTCGGCACGGAGGTCGCCCCACCGCGGAGCCGTCTGATGACGGAGCGGTTCGAGGGGAAGAGCGGTCGCCGCCGCCGCCCGCGTCGGCGAAGAACGTCGCGTCGCCGCCACCCCGGCCAGGACACCGCCAACGCCCGCTTTGCCTCTTGGGCTCACCAACTCCCGACTCCAGCACCTTTTGGGACATCAGGGT
Source organism: Candidatus Ozemibacter sibiricus (assembly GCA_003327425.1). Lineage (GTDB taxonomy): Bacteria > Muiribacteriota > Ozemobacteria > Ozemobacterales > Ozemobacteraceae > Ozemobacter > Ozemobacter sibiricus. Next base: position 77,141 of record QOQW01000025.1, on the reverse strand, counting down.
ACCGGCAACCTGGAAGCCGAAGCATGCCAAACGCCCCTCCAGGGGAGGTTTTTTCGGTATACTTATCAAATGGGAGGATAGAGGTCATGATATTTCAGGGAAGTCATATCCGAACCATGGTCGTTGGCCTGATCGTGGCCCTCCTGGGCCTGGGGGGGCTGGTCGGGTGCGGCTGCGGCAAGCGGGGCGAGGGGACTCCCGCTGCCAGCAGCAGCGACCCCATCTACGTGGCCACTGCCAAAGAGAAAGCGGTGCTGGCGCTTGAGCGCAAAGGCAAACGGTCCGAGCTGCCCCTGCCCCCGCCCCAGAACCTGTACCAGGGCGACGTGGTCGAGAATACCGGGCCCAAGGCGGCCCTGTTGACCGATTTCAAGCGCGGTCATCGCTTCACCCTGGCTCCCGCCACCCGGGTCATGCTCGAAGACGGCCGCCTCACCGTGTACAAGGGCGGCACCCGGCTCGTCTTCAAGCGGTCGGGTGGCGAGTTCAAGGTGGTGCTGCCCGGCAACGCGACGCTGGGCGTGCGAGGGACCGAACTGATCGTCGTGGTGACCGACGATGGGCGCACCGTCGTACGGATGCTCGACGGCAGGGTCGATCTCGAACGAGACGGAACGATCACCCCCCTGTCCACTCCCCAGACCGCTCTGCTGGGGCCGGCCAGCGCCCCGCTCCAGATCGTCGCGGATCCGGCCAGTCTGACGGCCGATCTGCTGGCCGATCCAGCCGCTGCGGCCATCGGTCTGGGTTCCGACACCGAACTGGTTGAACGCGATCGCGATTCAGCCTATTGACCTTGGTGGGAGGACTCGTCATGATGAAACGACGCCATGGTCTGGCGCTGCCCCTGGTCGGCGGGTTCGCCGCCTTCCTCGCTCTGATCGTGTTCGCGGTCATGCGGCTGTCGAGCTCGGAAATGCGCTGGACCCAGCAGAGCGCCTTGCAGAAACAAGCCGCCATGCTGGCCTTCTCTGGCATCAACGTGGCCGAGATGGCGCTGGCCAAGGGCCGCTGGTACCAGCCGCCGTTCCGCTCGCCTGTCGATCTCAACAAAGATGGGGTCATCACCCGGGCCGAGGCCGAAGCCACGTCGCTGATCAGCCGGCCCAACTTCTCCGAGATGGAGTTCACCCCCGAGGGCGGGGAGGGCCGCGTGCGCATCTTCTTCCAAGAAGTCCCCAAGCGCAATGTCAATCTGACCGGCAATCTCCTCTACGCCCGCTTCAAGCTGCAGACCGCCGACCTGCTCGATCACATCAAAGTCTATTCGGTCGGCGAGTGTCGGGGCGAACGGGTGATGGTCTACGGCAAATTCATCATGAGCCCTTCGCCCTTGCTGAATACCCCTGATATCGATCTGGCTTCGAGCACCTCGGTGCCCGTCTCGATCTATCGCGTCTGGGTCGAGCCCCCCCAGCTCGTAGAGGAACAGATCGCCCAGGGCTACACGCCGTTCAAGCACGGCAAGATAAAGGCGGTCAACAAAAGTGTGGGCGATCGGGTCGGCCCCAACGACACCTTGTTCACCATCGCCGACAACGAGCCCTCGCACATCGCCGCAGGCTGGCTGGCCACGCAGGAAGCCAACCCCAAGGCCGCGGTCCACGGCAAGATCATCTCGATGACCAACCCCGCCACCGGCCAGCCCTGGAAGGTCGGCGACACCGTCGATCTGCCCTGCGAGATGGCTGTCATCGAAGAGGATGCCAACGTCGGCTCCGACATCCCCAGCCAGACTCTCAAGCGGATGGTCATGATCCTGCAGATCCCCAATGAATTCTTCGCTGATTGCGACCTCGAGATCGGCGCCGCCGAAACCTACCGCGTGCTCAACCGCATCGGCTCCTACACGCGCGGGGTGGCGCGCGAATTCGTGATGCGCTCCGCCAACAAGGAGCTGTTCGAAGCCGAAGTGCCTCGCCGCTTCGAAAGCGCGTTCCCCTCGGTGGGCTCGGCCGGCACTGCGGTGTCTGACGCTCGCATCATCCAGGTGCTCGACAGCATCGGCCCCTTGCCGACGACCGACTACAACAAGGCGGGCAATACCTTCATCCTCGACATGCTGCGGAAATGGCGGCCGCGCGGCTTCGACCTGACCCCCGACGAGGCGGCCAACATCCAGAATCTCGCCTCGTTCGCCCTCGGAGTCAGAGAGACCGACCCCCGCGAAACCTGCAAGGAGATCTACTCGATCTGCCAGCAGTTCTCCGAATGGAAGCTCGTCGATTCGCCCCCGCCGCCCGATCGCGGGCCCAACTCCTGGCGCCTCTTCTCCGTCTGGAAGCCCAAATATCCTGGCCCCGATGGTTTCCCCACCCAGTACCCGTTGCGCTCCACCTGGGAATACTTCGAGCGAACCCTGGCCCGCACCATTCGAGAGACCCTGTATCCCAACGTCCCGCCCGGCAGCAACATCTCGCCGCCCTATGTCTTCGGGCCGGGCATGTTCAAGAACCCCACCGAGGAATTCCTGAATTTCCGTGATTTCACCGGGAAATACAGCCCCTTCGGCGCCAGAGCCGACGGCGGGTTCTCCTCCTTCCTGGCCAATACTCCGCCCGACGAATTCGTGCGCCGCCTGGCGATTCTCAAGAACGCGGCCAAGCGCGTCACCTTCACGTTCATGCGCTGGATCCCCTGGCAAGACTGGGATTACCAGGACATGATCGATGACTACCTCAACGGCAATCCATTGACCCACAATAACGTCGTCGGCTTCGCGGCCTCCAATTACTGGCCCTGGTGGGGCGACCCTCGGCAGATTTGCGCCGACCCCAGCAAGTTCCGCTGGCCGCCTGCCAAGGCGGTCTACGGCAGCGAGACGTTCGGGGCCAAGGGGTGGCCCGACCAGTTGCGACATCCCAAGGGCGACCCCAAGGGCGCGCATATCGACCCGAGCACCATTCGTCCTACTGACCTGGTCCAGGAGGTCGACGTCCCCTATACCTACGAACTCAAGTTCAAGAACGGCACCGGGATCCGTACCCGGCTCGATTACCTGCTCGACTACTTCCGGAAGTACTTCGACGAGCCTGAGCTGAACCCCGATGCCAAACGCATTCGCGGGGCCAACGAACAGACCGACACCCCGCAGGTGCCCGGGCCGCCCGATCTGCTGGGCGCGTCCTATACGGGGCTCAGCTCGTGAACCAGCCAGGTATGCCTGAAAGCGTGCGTGCCGTCTGCGGGCCTCGTCGGCCCCACCTCGGGTTCGGTTTGATCGAGGCGATGTTGGCGGTGGTCTTGTTCGCCATCGTCTGCCTGCCGCTCTATCGCCTGTATTTCGAGACCGTGGTCGGTCAGCAACGCCTGATTCGCGACTTTCTGGCCATGAGCAACCTGTCCGAGAAAGTGATCAATCGGGTCGACCATCAGGTCGAACGGCTCAAGCGGCCGCTCGATCCCCCGGCCAAGGAGGTGACCGCCCAGATCCTGATCGGGCTCGAAGAGCGGGGCGACTGGGCCTTCCTCGGCCAGGCCTTCAACGACGAATCCGGGGCGATGGCCGCGCGCTACATTCCGGTGCTCAAATCCGATGTCGCCTTCCAGAAGTTCACGCTGTCGCCCAGTGCCGTGCCCAGCGACCACCGGGGCAACAACCCCAAGCTCCTGCAAGAGGTGATCGAGACCGTCAACCGCCGCTCCGGGGCCATCGTCGTCGAGACCCGCTGGTCGGATACCGGGCAGTTGCGACATGGCTTCCAGCTCCGCTACATACGAGCCCTGGAGCCCGAATACTGAAGAGGTGGCCGATGCTGCGAACCGATCAACCTTGGGGCGGGCAGATGTCTGCCGATCTGTGCTCGTGGCCTGTCCCCGCTTCTCGCTTGTCGCCGGCTTCCCAAGAGGCTGGTGGTCGGTCCCGGCTCTCGGCGCGCTCCCGGCGGGGCCTGACCTTCACCGAGAGCGTGGTCTACCTCGTCGTCTTCGTTTTGATCCTGGGCTTCGTGGTGCAGATGATCTGGGGCGGCCGCAAGGCCGAGGCCGGCCGCAAACGCCTGGGCGTCTTCCAGGACCTGCGCCTCAGCGCCCAGCGCATCAACCGCAAATTGTCGCACGCCACGCGCATCCTGTTCCCCCCGCCCGACGGCAAGCCCTACCATCAGATCGTCTTCATCTCGGAAACCGGCGAACTGCACGTCATCTACCTCAACGACAAAGAACAGCTCTACATGCTCAACTACGATGCCTACAAGCGGTCTGGGGAACCGCCGGTGCTCCTGGCGCGCCGCACCCTCGAGTTCACGGCGTCGCGTTCCCCCCAGACCGAGGATTACGTCCAGTTCCTGGCCCGCATCCTCGACGATCAGAACTTCGAGTTCGCCCTGACCGACGGCATCACGGTCCGCAACATCATCCGCTGACCGACGCTCCTCGGCCGTGGGCAGGTCGGCCCGTCACCCCCGCGCCGAGCGTCAAGGGCCGGCCGGCTTGTCCGTCGCGCGAGCGGCGGGCCGTGCCGGGGGGTGCCCGGCCGGAGGTCTCTCGGGGCGTCTGCTGCGGGGAAGAAGCGCTCCGTTTGCTCGAAGCGCCCGCCAGGGTCAGGGCCGGTGCTGGCTTCGAGGTGCGGGCGCTGGCGATGCCCAGCTCGGAGCAGCCTGGGGGAAGACCTTCCCGTGGGGATGGAAGTATGGCAGACTCGAAGTCGCGGATGAGGGAATCAGCATGCGACAGGGGGCCATCGATCTGATCGTGATCGGCGGCGGGCCGGCCGGTCTGCTGGCGGCCATTACCGCCGCTCGGCGCGGCCGGCGCGTCGTGCTGCTCGAACGCCTGCCGCGGCCCGGCGCCAAGCTGCTGGCTTCCGGGGGCGGGCGGTGCAACCTGACCAACACGTTGCCGCTCGCCGCCTTCCAGGAACGATTCGGCAAGACCGGCCGCTTCCTGGGCCCGGCCCTGGCCGCCTTCGACCAGGCGGCGCTGGTCGAGTTCCTGGCCGCGCTGGGCGTGCCCTGCCACGCGCCGGATGGGTTCCACGTCTTTCCGGTCTCGCACCGCGCCAGCGACGTGCTCGAGGCCCTGCTGGCCGAGACCGTCCGCCTGGGGATCACCGTCCTCGCCGGCCGGCGGGTCGACCGGGTGCAGGTCCTCACCGCGTCATCGGGCAATCGGCCAGCTGCGGGCCGGGGCGCGCCGCCCGCCGCCCAGGCGGACTCCCTCGACCGCCGGGCCGACTCCCTGCCAGACCTGGCCCCCAGGCCGGAGGGCGGTCTGCCTGCCTGTCGTCAGGAGGCAGGGGCGCCGTTCCTGGTCGGGGCCGGTGAGGACCATTGGCTGGCCTCGCAGGTGGTGCTGGCGACCGGCGGGAAGGGCTACCCCGACCTGGGGACCGAAGGCGACGGCTATGCCCTGGCCGCCGCCCTCGGCCACGCCATCGCGCCGCCCTTTCCGGCCATGCTGCCGTTGCGGGTGCGTGAACCGTGGGTCGGACGGTGCCGGGCCGATACCATCGGCAAGGCGGTGGTCCGCCTCGTCCGGTCGCGCGGCCGGCCGGTACAGGCCACGGGCGATCTGATCTTCACCGCCGACGGCATTCGGGGGCCGGTGGTGCTCGATCTCGCCCGCGACATCACCCCCCGACTGGCCACCGACGGGGAAGTGCCGATCGAAGTCAGCCTGACCCAGGGGCGGAACGAAGAAGAGGTGCGGGGCATCATCGAAGCGGCCCGCCGCCGGCGCCCCGAGGCGACCTGGCTCGATCTGCTCGAGGAGCTGGTGCCCCGCCCGCTCGGGCGCGAACTCTGCGTTCTGGCTGGAGTCGATCCGGGGTGGCGATATCGCCAGACGCCCGGCGCCGCTCGCGATCGCCTGCTCAAACAGCTGGTCTGGACCCCGCTCACCGTCATCGGCCACGGGGGGTTCGCCCAGGCCATGGTCACGCGCGGCGGCGTCCGGTTGACCGAAGTCGACCCCGCCACCCTGGCCAGCCGCCTGGTGCCCGGTCTGTTCTTCGCCGGCGAAGTGCTCGACGTCGACGGCCCCTGTGGCGGCTTCAATCTGCAGTGGGCCTTCTCCAGCGGCTTCCTGGCCGGCCACCTCGGGGACACCCCCGCCCGTCGCCGCCCGCCCCGCTGAAGGATCAGCAGGGCGTCGGCGGCCAGGAGCCATTCTCACCCGCCCCGCCCGCCGGGCCGAAGGTCGAGGGCATCTGCTGACGGCGGAATGCCTGCTCAGCTGGTGACCAATCCCCATGGAGCGCCCGGCGAAGGACGGGCGCGACGCCCGCGGTCGGGCGAGCGTCGCGCCATCCGACAAACAGAGCGAAGGGATCGAGGAACCCGGGCGATGGGATCAGGGTGTCGCCGATCCGCGAGCCGCGCCCGCGCCACACGAGCCGTCGCGGAGGCGCCACCGCTGGCCCTGACCCTGGCCGCGCCCTGGCCCACGCCCCTGACCGGCCTGGTTCCCTTGGGCATTGGAACCGCCTGGCCCGCCCTGGCGGAATCGCCAGCCCTGGCCTTGCCCTTGCCCCTGACCCTGGCCCCCGCCGCGGCGAGGATTCTGGGTCGCGCCAAAGCCGGTGCCGTCTTTCGGTCGCGGCCTCGTGCCGTCACCAAAGCCACGCCCTTGCCCCGACGTGGAGCCGAAATTCGATTTTTCCCAGGGTTTCCCGTATCTGGCGAGGAAATCAGGATCGATGCGGTTGGGGATGCCGTCGCCGTCATGGTCCCCGTCAGGGCCCATGGAGGAGGGGGACGCCGGGGCCGTCTGAGGCGCGGTGGCTGCCGGTTGCGCCAGGGCGCCGGAAGCCGTGACGAAGGTCGCGACGAGCAACAGGACGAGCAGACGATGGTTCATAAGAAACCTCCTTGAGTGATGCGATGACCGGAACCACGTTCCGGCCCGTGATGACGGCTCAACGGCCGCCGCGATACCGATACTGACGCCCCGAGGCCAGATCAGAGCAGGCGAGTTCCCCTTCGGCGCTCCACCGACCGGGGAAGGCCGACCCGCCAGCGGGCACGACGGTCAGCTCTCCCGTGTCGGATTCGGTCACGGTCAGGGTGCGGCCCGTGCGGGTGTTGGTCAGGGTGGCGAGGGGGGCCTCCCCCGTGCCGAACACGACCTGCCAGCGCGACTGGCCGATGGTGAGAGTGGTCGATCCGCCGTCGGCCGGGATCTGGCCGATGGTCATCTGGGTGCCATTCCCCCGGGTGATGATCAACGACCCGTCCTCCGCGCGCGTGGCTGTGCAGGTCTCCGTCCCGGCCTGGATGCGCCAGCCGGCCGGTGTGCGGTCCACGGCCACCGGACAGGATCCAGCGCCCCGTTGCACCTGCCAGCCGCCAGTCTGGCGTCGGGCCCGGTAGGCGCGGCCCCGTCGTTGGATCGGGGTGTCGTCATTCGCCAGCACGGGGTCGGCCCCCTCGGCGGGAGCCAGATCCGCCACCACGGACGCCGACACCGGAAGAGCCTGGGCGGCGTCGATGCGGTCGGCCAGCAGAACCGCCTCGACCGCGGCCAGGTCGTCGGTGGACAAAGGCTCGACGGCCGAGCCGCCCATCCCACCGCCGGCCCCACCGCCGCAGCCAGCCAGCGAACAGGCCATCAGAACCAGGACGAAGAACCCAGAGACACGTGTGATCATGCAGATCGCTCCTTGGCAATGAAGTTTGGCGAGCCAGTTGTTGCAGGGTTCGTGCCAGCTTGCGATGACATGGCTGCCAGCCGCGCTGGACGGCCGTTTGCGGCAGCCGGCCGGTCCCCTGCCAGGGGAGGGCCAGGCCAGCCTGAAGGAAAAAAATTTCACTTCCCGTGAAGGGGATTTCAGGGTAGACAAGGGGGCCATGACGTGGTGGCACAGCGGGGGCGGCAGAAGATCGCCTGATTCAAGCGCGCTGCGAGGGGGGAAGGCGGGGCGCGGCCCCGCCCTTCCGGTCCGGTCTGCGCGCTCGAGGGCCTCCAGGACGACCTCCAACGCCTGCAACTTGTCTCTCGCCCTGGAATGGGGCTAAGGTGGCAGCAGTCTTGCATCTCTAGCCCTATCATGCATTCTTGAGGCATCGGGAGGCCGCCAGTGACCATGGAAAACCGTCGATTCGAATGGGTGTTCGACCTCCTGCCCATGGTGCTTACACTGCCGCTTCTGGTGGTCGTCATCGCCTGGAATCTCCAGCAGGCGACCGGGCTGGCCGAACGATGGTTCGAACGGGAAGCGCAGGAGATCGGACGGGAAGCGGTGGCCGACTTCCTGCCGGAACTGCGCCTGTGGGTGAGCGACGGCCAGCGCTTCGTCGAGGCGCTGGCCACCGGGCCCGTTCTGGCGGCCGCCTTGCGCTCGGCCGACGGGTGGCAGCTGGCCCCCTCGGCGATCGGCGCGGGGCCGGAGTTCGAGCGGTGGGCAACGACCGGGAGCTGCACCCTCGAGGTGCGGTCGGGCGGGCAGGTCTTCCTGCGCTGGCCCTTGCGGCTGGGGCCGCCGGCGGGCCGGGGGGGCGGCCCGGCCGGTGTCCAAGGGGGGGGACCACCGCCCTGGAGTCGCGGGCGACAGCGAGGGACCTCGGGGCCCGATGACGATGGCGGGTTCGCCGAAGGCCCACCTCATGACCGTATGTCAGGGCGGGGGCCGTTCGAACTGGCCCTGCTGGTCCAGGTGCCAGGGGTGCCTCCCGTCTGGCCCTTCCACGCGCAGGCAGTGCTCTGGGCCCTGGCGTGGCTGGCCGCCGGCAGCGCCTGGGTCTGGGGTCGGCGCGGGCAACGCCGGGCCAGGCTGCTCGAGATCAAGGGACAGCACGAGGCCCACCTCGCGGCGATCGGCCGCCTGTCGGCTCGCCTGGCCCACGAGATCCGCAATCCGCTGGGCATGGTGCGAGGCGCGGCCCAGCACCTCCGCCAGGGGGGGCTGGCGGAAGCGGAACAGGACTCCCTGCTCACCCTCATCGAGCAGGAAACGCGACGCCTGGAAGATCTGACCCGCGCGGTGCTGAGCTACTGCCGACCGCCGTCGGTCACGCCCACGCCGATGGATCTGGCCGCGTTCCTGCGCGATTTCGCGCGGCAGGCCGCCCTTGATCGGGAGCAGCCCCCTCTCGTCCTCGATGCCTTGCCCGAGACGTGCCGGGTGCAGGCCGATGCCGATGCCTTGCGACAGGTGTTGTGGAACCTCGTCCGCAACGCGCGTGAGGCGACCGTGGCGATGGGCCGGATGGCCCCGGTGCATCTCTCGCTCGCCGCGACGCCCGAGGGGGTCGCAGTGCGTCTCCGAGACCAGGGGCCTGGCCTTTCGCCAGAGGCCAGCGCCCACGTGTTCGAACCGTTCTTTTCCAGCAAGACGCAGGGGTTCGGTCTGGGTTTGGCGATTTCGCGCCATCTGGTAGAATCGATGGGCGGTCGCCTCACCCTCGTGTCGGCTCCCGAAGGCGGCTGCCTGGCGGAGGTGCTGCTGCTCCATGACCGATCCACGCCTTGAGCGCGAGCCGGCCGGCGCGATCCTCGTCGTCGATGACGAGGCCGGATATCGAACCCTGTTCTCATCGGTTTTGCGCAAGGCCGGCTATGCCGTGGTCACGGCCGCCCACGGCCGGGAAGCCCTGGAGCAGGTGGCCCGCCAGCGGATCGCGCTGGTGGTGCTCGATCTTGTCATGCCCGATCTCGACGGTCTCGAGGTCTTCCGGCGCCTGCGGGTGCGGGCTCCCGACCTGCCCGTGGTCTTCCTGACCGCCCATGGGTCGATTCCTTCGGCCCTCGAGGCCATGCGGGAAGGCGCCGCCGATTACCTGACCAAACCCCTCGATCGCATCGAACAACTGCCCGAGACGGTGGCCCGCATCCTCGGGCGAAAGACGACCGTCGCGTCGCCGGGCGAGCCGGCCCCGGCATCGCCGCCCGCTGGCCCGACCATCGTTACCGCCGATCCACGCATGCTGGCCATCCTCGACCAGGCGCGCCGCATTGCGCACAGCGACGTGACGGTCCTGATCACCGGCGAGTCGGGCACCGGCAAGGAAGAGTTGGCGCGCTTCCTGCACGCGCACAGCCCGCGGCAGGGGCGGCCGCTGGTGACGGTGAACTGCGCCGCCATTCCCGAGAACCTCATCGAGAGCGAGCTGTTCGGCCACGAGAAGGGGGCCTTCACCGGGGCGACCGAAGCGCGCGCCGGGCGCTTCGAGGAGGCCCATCGTTCCACCTTGTTCCTCGACGAGATCGGCGAACTGCCGCTGGGATTGCAACCCAAGCTGCTGCGGGTGCTGCAGGACCGCGAAGTGCGCCGGGTCGGGGGCCGCACTCCCTTCCAGGTGGATTTCCGGCTGATCGCCGCTACCAATCGCCACTTGCGGGACGAGATCAAAGCCGGTCGCTTCCGCGACGACCTGTTCTATCGCCTGTCGGTGGTCGCCCTCGCCCTGCCGCCGCTGCGAGAGCGGCCCGGCGACATCGCTTTGCTGGCCGAGCATTTCGTCCGGCGGTTCGCGGCGCGGGCCGGCCGGCCCGACCTGCGCCTGGCTCCCGAAGCGCTCGCCGTGCTGCGCGCCCATGCCTGGCCGGGCAATATCCGGGAACTCGCCAATTGCCTGGAAGCCACGATCTGGCTGGCCGAAGGCCCCATCATCGGGCCCGAGGATCTTCATGGCTTGTCCGATGCTGAATCCGGGCGAATCTCCGACCTGTCGCCGGGGGGCAACCCTCGCGAAGATGCCGAGAAGCGAGTCATTCTTGACACGCTGGCGCGGGTGGGCGGCTCGCGGAAGGAGGCGGCGCGCCTGCTTGGCATGACCCCCCGCAATCTGTTCTACAAGCTCAAGAAATACGGAATCTCGAAGAGCGAACCTCCCCTTTGACCTTGCCGGGCAGCGCTGTCGGCTCGGGGCCAGCTGGCGGAGCGGTACGTTGGACGCCGGCGCGCTGCGGCCATGCCCCCGCTGGCCAGTGGCGTCGTCGGTCTGAATGCACCAGCTGGCTGAGCGGCGGAACGGTCGATCCGCTCGCCGCCCGCACTGCGGGCGGCGAGCCGCTCAAGACTCCAGAGGCCCCGGGCGGTGATGGCAGGGGACGCTGGGTTCTCTGCGTTCTGCGGCCCATTCCAGGGGTTGGCGGTTGCCTGGTGCCTGTCTGTCCTCCAACGGCGCTGATTCGTGGTAGGTTGTGGAACCATCTCTTTGCGGAAGGGGCCCGCCATGACCATCGCCTTGCCGCCGTTGCCGGCCGAAGACCGGCATGAGCTGCTCTACGGCCTCGACGACCGCCCGCCCCTGGGCGAGACGCTGCTGGCCGCACTGCAGCATCTGCTGGCCATCTTCGTGCCGATCCTGACGCCCGGACTCATCATCTGCGGGGCGCTCGGGCTCGACCTGGCGACCACCGCCTACCTCCTGAACATGTCGTTGTTCGCTTCTGGGGTCTGCACGCTGGTGCAGATCCACCGGATCGGACCGCTCGGGTCGGGGTTGATGAGCATCCAGGGCACGAGCTTCGCCTTCATCGGACCGATCATCGCCGCCGGCCAGGCGGGCGGACTGCCGTTGATCTTCGGCATCAGCCTGGCGGGTTCGTTCATCGAGATGGCCCTCAGCCGGTTCCTGCACCAGGCGCGTCGCGTCATCACGCCCATCGTCACCGGCATGGTGGTGACGATGATCGGCCTCACCCTGATCAAGGCGGCAGCGGTCAATTGCGCCGGAGGAGCGGCGGCCCAGCGTGACGGCACCTTCGGACAGGCCCGGCATCTCGGGCTGGCGGCGTTCGTGCTGCTGCTCACCGTCGCCTGCAACCGCTCCCGGAACCGCTGGATCCGCATGGGGTCGATCTTCATCGGCCTGGCCGCCGGCTACCTGCTGGCGCTGGCGCAGGGGCGGGTCGACCTGGCGCAGGTCGCCGGCAGCCCCTGGCTGGCCGTGCCATCGCCCTTCGCCTTCGGGCTGGCCTTCGACTGGACGGCCTTCGCCGGCATCGCGATCATCTACCTGCTGACGACGATCGAAACGGTGGGCGATCTGACCGCCACCTCGATCGTCTCGCGCCAGCCCATCGAGGGCGACCTCTACTGGCAACGCGTCGCGGGCGGCGTGCTGGCCGACGGCTTCAATTCATTCCTGGCCGCGGTCTTCAACAGCTTTCCCAACACCACTTTCAGCCAGAACAACGGCATCATCCAACTGACCGGCGTGGCCAGCCGTTCGGTCGGCCTGTGGGTGGCCGCCTTCCTCATCGTGCTGGGGGTGTTCCCCTTCATCGGGGCCGTGTTCGCCGTGATGCCGGCCGCCGTCCTGGGCGGAAGCACCCTGCTGATGTTCGGCACCATCGCCGCCAATGGCCTGCGCATCATCGCCGCCTCCCCGCTCGATCGGCGGGCCCTGACCATCATCGCCCTCTCGTTCGGGACCGGGGTCGGGGCCATCGCGGCGCCCGAGATCCTCGGCGCCTTGCCGCGCGCCGTTGCCGACATCTTCCGGTCGGGCATCACCACCGGCGGCCTGACCGCCTTCCTGGCCAGCCTGCTGCTGCCGGCGGGCGAACCCGCGCCGGTCGACGTCCCGCCAGCGATCGACTGAGGCGAGGCCCGGGATGGTTCTTGCCGCCTTCCCGGCCGACCGAAGACACCACCGCCGCCCGGGGCCGGGCGGCGGTGAGGAAGCAGGCGCGAGGTCGACGCGCGGCCGTGGACTAGGGCCGCTGCCCCTTGAGCATGGCCTGATACCTGGCTTGCAGGGTGCGATACTCTTCGGCGTATTTCTGCGCCGCGGCGGTATCGCCCCGCCGGGCCGCCTCGCTGTAGGCGCGATACGCCGCCTGGTAGCGGTTCATCGCCTCCTCGATCTCGGCGGCGGTGGGGGCGGGCCCCGACGCCACCGCCTGGGCGGGCTGCCCGGTCAGGGCGTTGATGAACTGCGCCGCTTTCTCTTCTTGCTCACGCAGTCGCTGGGCGGTCGCCGCCGAAGCGCCGGCCACCGCCTGGCCGCCCTGGGCGACCTCTTGCTTGCGGGCTTTGAAGAACGAGTTCCAGTGCTTGCCGACCCACTTGCCGACGTAGGCTCCGGCTACGCAGCCGGCGACGACCGCCAGACCGCCGACGCCGAGCGCCGTCATGGCCACCGCGCCGGCCAGAAAGCCCAGCACGCCGCCGGTCACCCGGCGCACCGCCTCGTTGGCCGCCTGCACGGGCGGCACCACGATCAGTTGGATGAGCAGACATCCGGCGAGGAACCCCGCCAGACGATGGAAGGAGCGACCTCGAAACATCCTACCCTCACCTCCGGGCAGTCGGTACCACTGATTATACTCATCGACCCGTGGGGGGAGGGAAGGGGGCGTGGCCACTGTCCGCCAGGGGCGCACAGACGCAGATCTGCTTGGGCGCATCGGAGGCGAAGGGCCGTTCATCATAATGGCCGAACTTGTGCAGGACGCGAAAGCCATTGTAGGCCAGCAGGGCGTCGAGTTCTTCGGGGTAGAAGCAGCGCATGTCGAGCTTCTGGTCATGGACGTCGTCGCCGAGGCGGAACCGCCAGGTCACCCGGTTGACCTGGGTGGCCGCATCATAATGGCAGCGCTCGGCAACGATGCACTCGCGGCCGTCATCGAGCCTGAACCGGTCGATCTCGCAGAAATCCCGGGCCCGTTCGATCATCAAGCGCAGGTCGGGATTGAAGACGTCGACGATGAACCGCCCCTCGGGCGCCAAATGGCGGTGAACGCAGGCAAAGATCGCCTCCAGGTCGGCGCGGGTGTAGGTATTCTGCAGGGAATTGAAGGGAATGTACACCAGGGCGAACCGCCGACCGAGATCGAACCGGCGCATGTCGCCCTCGATGAGGTCGACAGCGAGACCGGCCTGTCGCGCTTTGGCGCGCGCTCGCTCCAGCATCGACGGGGTGAAGTCGAGTCCGGTCACCGGCAGCCCGGCCTGCACCAGCGGCAGCAACAGCCGGCCGGTGCCGCAGCACAGCTCCAGCGCCGGCCCCGCCGCCAATCGGACCCATTTGGTGTAGAAGGGAAGATCCTCCAAGGAGGTGTTCATCTTGTCATAGATCACCCCGTCATGGATCAGCTCCCCAACGCCCAGCGGCTCGTTCGTAGCTTTCATACCTTACCTCCTGAGGGCCTCCCATCCAGCCTTCGGAACGGCCCCCTGGTGGAATATGGTACCGTAGGGCTCGTCCCGCGGCCAGCTGATTCAACTGCTCACCACCCGCTTCCGCTTTGCGCTCTGGATCTGGCTGCGGGGGATGGGTTCGTCGAACTCTCCGGCTTCGGTGCAGCCCGCTTCCTCCGTCCATGGCGCCGGAGGGGTGGGAAGAGCGGGCCATGTGAGGCGAGAACCGGGGGGCGATTCGATGGCGAGCCGACCCTCAGCGCCGGAGGTATCCGGTGCCGCGGCAGGTGGGGCAGCGGCCTCTTCCCAGGCAAGAGCGGCATTTCTTCGAACTCAACGTCGCATGATCAAGGCGTGAACCCATGCCTTGGCAATGGGAACACCTTCCCGGGTTGCGACGGCAATCCGGGCAGGGCGTGGCGGTTTCCTTTTCCCTGGCCGAGGCAAAAGGCCTCGATGGAGCAGACAGAACGGGCAGGTTGGGCAATTGCGTGTCGGGGGGTGCTTCGACTTCGATCACTACGCCCTCCCTCAAAAGGCGCGCATAGAATTCTTCCCACGTATGGGATTTCTTTATTTCTTCGATGGTGGCACCGAGCGAAAGGGAGCCGGCCCCGGCGTGCTTGATCCTCGGCAGGAGTTCTTGAATCAGGTTGAGAACGGTCTTGCGATCAGGGGTCCGCACCCGGATATCGGCCCCCAGGTCGACCAGCAGGCGGGCCGCTGTGGCGTCACCGCACGCAATGGCCGTATGGAGCGCGACGAACCCCTGGCGATCAGGGGCATCGAGATCGGCGCCGGCACTGGCCAGCAGGCGGATCAGCCGATCGGCGTCGGGGGTTCCGATCATTCGATGCAACGGCCGGCTGCCATCGGGCAGCAGGGCGTTGGGATCCGCTCCTTCGACCAGCAGGGCCTTGATGAAGGCGTCCGACCGGCTGTTCAGAGCATTGGCCCACAAGGTCTGGAAGGTTGCGGTGGCCTGCCGACAGGTCTTGTCGATGACCGGCGGGCGCCAGCGGCTGAACGTCTGGACATCCCTGGCATACAGGAACAGACTGTTCCTCTGGCTCTCGGTTAGCTGCGAGGCCACGTCCAACGTCATCAGCTGCTCGAAGAGAAGCCGGTGTCCGTTCAGGAGCGCGAGATGGAACAGGGTTTCGCCTTCCGTCGTCGGCTGCAGGAGCAATGCGGTCGCTGACCCCAGGGCGATGATCTGCGCCGGGTGCTGGAAGGAGTGGAAAGGCATCCGGCCCGATTGATCGGCGATGCGCCAGGCATCCGGTCCTGATTGGGCGGCGAGGCGAGCCAGAAACGCCGGATCGGCGCCGGCCTGGACCGCCAGGTGGAGCGGTGTTTCGCCGCGCGGGCCGCGAAAACCGGCCGCGACCTCGCCGGCCTGGCACAGCTGGCGGGCGATGCCGAGCCTTCGGGAGCGCAGGGCCACGATGAACGGCGGCTCGGCCAGACCAGGGACCTGGCGATGCGGATCGGCTCCACGGGACAGGATCGCGGCGAGCACGTCGCCCCCGTTCTCATCAGCGAACCAGAGATTGTCCCTACGGAAGAACAGATCGAACGCCTGTTCGGGGTCGACCCCATGATCGAGCAGAAACCCCACCACGGCCGGATCGATGCGGAGCGTGCTGCGGAAAAGGTCGCGCAGCACGTCTTCGCGTTGATAGGCCCACGCTCCGGGGGCGAGGTACCGATGGGCCTGCAGACCCCACACTTCTCCGTTCCTGGCCAGGGTCTGCTGGTTGAGCAGCAGACCGCCGTGCACCAGGACCGCGGCTCCGAGGGCGAGAGCCACCGTCCATCCTTGAGACACCCGGCCATCGCGCCAGGCTCGGGTCAGCAGCAGCACCGGCACGAACAGCAGAAAACCGGCCAGACACGCCGCGCCGACCAGCCAGACCAATCCTCTCTTCATTCAGAACATCCTTCCACCCACTTCTCGGCTGATGCCTTCTGACCGCCATTCTACCTGCCATTCCCAGGTTGGGCAAACCATCCGGCCTTCCCGGCCATCACCTCGCCACAACATTGGTCCATCAGCATCCGATGGGCCAGGAATTCTGGGTCGAGGTCGGGGGTGACGTCGTGGGATCGCCTCCGATCGATGGCAACCTCTTTCGTTTCCGTTCGCCTCGGCGGGCATGGGCGTTGATGCGGCAAGGGCGCGGGCGACCTGCCTTCCGAGCGGACGATGGGGTGAATGAAAACTGGGCAGGGCCTGCCCGGGCGAATGAGGCTCGGGGGCAGGTCGCCAAGAAGAAGGGGCGGCGGCAAAGTCTCTCGGCTTGGCGCTTCGGGGCGGTTGGTGCCGGATTTCGGGCATACTCTGGCATGGCCTATGCATCTTCCCCCAGCCGATGTCAAAATCTGCACATTCGCGAGCGAGGGTTCTTATGCGTTGCTCTGTTCGAACGTATTGGTGGTTGGGGTTGGTGGTCTGGCTGGCGGTCGCCGGTTGGGCGAACGTCGCGTTCGCCATGGAGTACCTCGAGGTCGGCGAGGCGCCGGGGCCGGTCTTGCGCCTGTCACGGTTGATCATGGGTACCGATCATCTCGGCAAGGTGCCCAACGAGCAGACCATCGAGGTGCTCGAAGAGGCGGTGCGGCTCGGCATCAACGCCTTCGACACCGCTCCCATCTACACCGATGACATCGAGGTTCGGCTCGGCCGTTGGCTGCAGACCAAGAATCGGTCCGATCTCTACGTCATCACCAAGGGCGGCTTCCCACGGGACCTGGGCCCCGGGACCTACTACAGCCGCCTGCGCGGAGACGCCCGACAGATCATGGCCAACGTGTTCGAAGAAGCGAGCAAGTCGCGGGCCAGATACGGCTCGCCCATCGCGATCTATCTCATGCATCGCGACGACGCGGATTTCCAGGGGTATCGCCGGGTCGAGCGGCCGCCGACGCCGGTCGCCACGATCCTGGAAGCGCTATCCGATCCGCGCTTGCGGCAGTTCTACGGTCTCATCGGGGTGTCGAACTGGGAGACGGCGCGGGTCGAAGAGAGTCAGCGGGTGGCCCGGGACCACCCCGGTCTGTTGCGGCCGGTCTGCAACAGCCCCTACTTTTCGCTGCTCGAGATGGGCTCTGTCACCATTCATGTCGGCGGAGTCCAGGTCACCCATGCCGACATGATGAATCCAGAGTTTCAGAAAGGCGTGCGCCTGATGACCTATTCGCCGCTGGGCGGGTTCTCCATCGTCCGGCCCGGCTGGGAGGCGGCCAAACAGCGCGCCCTCGCCCTGAAGCAGGCCGGCGATCGCTACTGGCGGAACGTCTACGACGCGATCTTCCATCCGGCCAACGAAGCGCGCTTCCGGCGAGCCGAAGCGTTCGCCGCCGCGTTCAACGCGAAGCATGGTACTTCCTACACCGTCGACCAGGTGCTGAACGCCTGGGTGCTGGCCCATCCGCGCACCGATTTCGTCGTCATCGGGCCGCGCACGGTCGAGCAGCTTCGTCGCACGGTGCAGTCGCTCGAACTGGCGAAGCATCTGACGCCCGCCGACCTGGACTATCTCTACTATGGAGAACGCTCCTGAGGGTGGCGATCGTCAACCCGATGGCCCGTTTCGCGTATACTTCCATACATCCAACCTCCAGGAGGCAGGAAGCCCATGTCGCATCTGTCACACATCGAAGGCTATGCCATCGCCCATGATCGGCTGTGGTTCGGCGGGGTCGACACCGTCGACCTGGCGCATCGGTTCGGCACGCCCTTGTGGGTGATCAATGAAGACCTGGCGCGGGACAAATGCCGGCGCTACGTCTCGTCGTTCGCCCGGGCCGAGGTGCCAGCCACGGTGGCTTACGCCGGCAAGGCCTTTTTGACGACCAGCTTCTGTCGGCTGCTCGCGGAAGAAGGCATGGGCCTCGACGTCTGCTCGGGCGGCGAACTCGCGACGGCCCGAGCGGCGGGCTTCCCCATGGACCGGGTGCTGTTCCACGGCAACAACAAATCGGCCGACGAACTGCGTCTGGCGCTCGAGATGGGAGTGGCGCGCATCGTGGTCGACAACCTCCACGAGCTGCATCTGCTCGACCGACTGGCCGGCGAAGCGGGGAAAGTGCAGCCGATCCTGGTGCGGGTGACGCCTGGCGTCAACACCCACACCCATTCCCACATCCAGACCGGGCACCTCGATACCAAGTTCGGCTTCGGCATCGAGAACGGCCTGGCGGCTGCAGCGGTCGCTCGCACGCGCGAGCTGGTCCATGTACGGCTGCTCGGGCTGCATTGCCACATCGGCTCGCAGCTGTTCGATCTGTCGTGCTATCGGGCGGCGGTCGGCATCGTCGTGGCCTTCCTGGCCGAGGTGCGCGCCTTCCTGCCCAATGATGCCGCGCTCGAACTCGATCTCGGCGGCGGCCTGGGCATCCGCTACACGGCCGAGGACCACCCGCCCTCCATCGAAGAATACGTGGCCACCTTGATCGAAGCGACCCGCCGCGAAACCGCCGCGCATGGCCTGCCGATGCCCCGCCTGTGGATCGAACCGGGGCGGTCGATCATCGCCCCGGCCGGTCTGACGTTGTACACCGTCGGGGCGGTCAAGCCCATTCCGGGCATCCGCACCTACGTGGCGGTCGATGGCTCCATGGCCGATCACCCGCGCACGGCGCTCTACGGGGCGGTCTATTCGGCGGTGCTGGCCAACAAGGCGGGCCGGCCGCCGCGGCAGACCTATGCCGTGGCGGGGAAAGCCTGCGAAAGCGGCGACATGATCATCCACCAGGCCTGGCTGTCAGACGTCGAGCCCGGTGACGTGCTGGCCGTCTTCTGCACAGGCGCCTACCATTATGCCATGAGCTCGAACTACAACCGCCTGCCGCGTCCCGCGGTCGTCGGTCTGACGGGTGGACAGGCCCGGCTGCGGGTACGTCGCGAGACCTACGAAGACCTGCTGCGTCACGACCTGCTGTCTGATGGGGAATAACCTTCCTGCGGTCCGCGTTCCCCGCCAGGACGCCTCGACCTGGCCCTCTCTAGCGGGGTCTTCCGCTCCGATGCCGACCTTCGGGCGTCGGGGCCGATGCCCTGCCGCTGCTTCCGTTTCCCAGCATCGCCTGCCTACGGGGGCTCGGCCTCATCGGCGAATTGACGCCCCCCTCCTGGCGAGAGTAAGATTCTATAAAGATTCTCTCTCCAGGCAAAATTGGCCAGCGGGAGGAGGCTATGTACTTGACTCGATGGGGAAAACTGGCGATGATGGCCCTGTTGACGGTGGTTCTGGCCGGGTCGGCAGCGGCCATGACGCTCGACGAGTTCTTCCAGGCTCGACCTGACATTCCCAACAACATCAGCAAATGGTCTGGCCGAACCGACAAGGTCTGGATCCTCCGCGAATGGATCAAGATCACCACCGAACGGAACCAGGACTACGAGACGGCTCGCCAGATCCTGGCCGAGATCGAGAAGAACGGGGGCGGCCAGACCCCGTCGACGCCCGCCGCCCCGCCGTCGGCGCCTGCCGGCCCCGGTGGATCGGCCCTCGAGCGGCTCGGCGTCAGGGTCGTCCGCTGCGGCGCCGATGGGCCGCACTGGCGTCTGGTGGATATCCGCTGGCTGAACGAACAGGAAGCGGGCGGCCGCCATCACATCTACGTCGAGACCCAGAACGAGGGCGGTGGCCGCCAGACCGGTGTGGAGGTCACCTTCTTCTGGCCCGGCGGAGAATCCAAGGCCCGCACCGAGAACAAACCCGCGCCTGAGCTGGGCGCGAACTTCCCGATGTACCACGCCGGGAACTGCTACGGCGCCTATGTCAGCGACGGCCTGCCCAGCGACCGGGTCGAAGGCATGGGTCTGGGTACCCCCGAACAGCCGAACTTCACCATCCATACCTGCTTCCTGCTCACCTTCCGCAAAGAGAGTCGGAAAGCTCCCGCCGATGAGGTGCCCCCGCCCTCCCAGCCTGCTGATCAGCCCTCCAATGGGTTCACCCCGCCTCCGGGCAGTCCGGCGCCGCCTCCACCCTCCTCGAATGATGGTGCCACGACCGGTTCCTCCGACTCGTCCGACAGCGAAAGCGGGAATCTGGCTGGAGTCCACTGGTACAGTGGCGACCAGGAGATGATCGGCAACAATGGCGGCTGGAACGTCGAGACCGTCTGCGGTCTCGATGATGCAACCCAGATCAACGTGGCCCTCGAAGGCGCCCGGCGCGCCAAGGCGCATGGCCTGACCAACATCATCCGGCTCGACTACCGCGGGGGCTGCCCGGTGCCCAAAGACCCGGCCGAGTTCCAGCAGTACGGCGATCGGTTCATCGAAGTGGTCAGGATGTTCTCCGATCTGTCGAAGCATTTCATCGTCGGCAACGAACCCAATATCGAATCCTTCATCAATTCCCACAAATACGCCGCCGCCTTCATGTACATCTACAACCGCAAGAAAGAGATGCCACCCGGCATTCGACTGCTGGCTTGCAGCGCTGCTCCCTTTTCGCCCAATGTCAACGCCGAAGGTCAGTTCGCCGACGGTACCTATCTCGATTGGCTCGAAGATGTATCGAACCGTATCACCCAGGTCGATGGGTTCGCCATCCATGCCAATGGCGATCCGACGCGCGGCAATCCCGACCCGCGCCAACCGTGCAACATCAACAACTGGCCCTTCGATGGCGGGTTCCAGAGTTTTCGCGAGCAGGCCGCCCGTATCGCCAAGAAATGGGGGGCCAGCAAGCCAGTGTACATCACTGAATTCAACTCCGACATCAATGGCCTGGAAGGGCCCAATCCGACGGAAAACTACCAGCCAGGCTGGATCCTGAAAGCCTTCGAGGCCGTGCGCGCCTACAATGCCAGCCGTGGCAACCTGCCGCCCATCCGGGCCCTCTGCTGGTTCGTCGATCGGGCCGATGGCCAATGGGGCAGCTTCGCCCTCCGCAACATCGGCCCGGCCCGGGAGGACATGCGTGCGGCCTTCCACGACCCTGCCAACCGCTGAGCCGTCGCGCTGTCGATCCCGTCCTGGCCCACCTTCCACCCCCGAGTTCACCTGCGGGTTCAGTCTCGTCGAGGTGTTGATGGGGGTGGCCTTGCTCTCTTTGGTGCTGGCTCCCCTCATTCCGCGCTTCATCGAAGTGCGGCGGCAGAGCATCGACGCCCGCAACTGGGTCGTGGCCACCTCGCTGGGGGCGGGCAAGCTCGAAGAACTCAAGAGTCTCGCCTCCTTCCCCGAACGCCTCGATCCCGAATCCCGCGAAGTGAACGGCACCGTCTTCGATCTCGTTCCCTCGGCCATCCTGGTCGATCCGTTGCCCGGCCTCGAGAAAGCTCGGCCCCCCGTGGTCGGGTACCGGCTCGGGGTCCAGGTGCTGTGGAACCTCCCCGGCACGCCAGGCAAGAAGCACCACATCGGCCTGCAGACGCTCCTCGTCCGGCCGAAGCCTTTGTGATCCCGCCGCCCTGGCTGGCCCGTTCCGACCTCGACCGGTCGTCAGCGCCGGGCGGCGGGGTGGCTCGATCTTCTCGGGGCGCTTGGGCCGGTGGCGGTGGGGACGCTGGCGATGGCGGTCACCGCGCCGGCCCGGCGCCTCTGGGGCGTCGAGCCGGGCCGCGAGTCTCGAACCGTCTCTGGGGCCCCGAATGTGAGAACCGGCCTGCCGCCCCGGTGACCGGATTCACCCTGACCGAGTTGATGGTGGCTCTGGCCGTTGGCGTTCTGGCGCTGGCGCTGGCCTTCACCGCCTGGCGGTGGCTCCAGCGTACTTCGCAGGAGAACCGGACCCGCGATGCTGCTGGCCACCAGATGCGGCTGTTGCACGAGGTCTTGCGGGCCGATGCCGTGGCCGCGAGCGCCTGGCGGTGGGACGAAGAGGGGCGACGTCTCGAGATCGAAGGAACGGTCGACCCGCAAGGTCGGTTGGTGCCCCTGGTCACCTATCATTTCGACGACAACGCCCGGCGCGTGACCCGTGATGACGGCCGGACGCCGCGCGTGTTCGCCTTCGCCGAGGCGACGCATGGCCGGCCATCCTTCGCCTTCGCCCTCACCTTCCTGGATGAGGCACGGCGGCAGGTCCTGCCACCGGACCGGGCTCGGGTCCTGCGGGTGGCGCTCCACCTGGGCGTGCCAGGTGGGGGGATGGGCGCGGCCGGCGCTGGTCGACCGTCCCGGCCTGGCTCCGGTGGCGGGAGCGACGATGAGGTCCGATCCAGCCCGGGCGGCGTGGCCAGCGGTGGGCCCGGCCGGGGCGCAATGGACGATCAGGCCGAACACCTCACCTTCACGGTGACACGATCGTCGCGCTTCTCGGCCGAGGTGCCCGGCGGCGACCTGGTGTGGCAGGACCCCTGACGGGATCTGCTAGGGATCTGCCAGACTGGTGGCGCCGGGACAGGGAGCCGCCGGCGCCACTCGATCCGCCCGCGCCGATCGCTTTGCCCGATCGCTTCGCCTTGGGTGTCGGCAAGCGGCGCGACCGCCCTCGAGCCGGGGGGAGCTGACCTGCCAGTTCTTCTCGCGACTGGCTTTCGCCTGGCCCTGGCGTGCGGCATAGGCGCAAAGGTCGGAGCTGACTTACCAATTCTTCTCGAGAATGGCTTTCGCCTCGGCCCAGTCTTTGTCTTCCGAGCGCATGACGTCGTAGACCCACTTCTCGAGGATCTTCTGCGGATCGCGGATGCCGGTGTTGTCCTGGATGAAGCGAACGATGTCGGGACGGCGGGCCAGGAAGGCCTCGATGGCCTCGCGCTTGGTGGTCGGCCCGGTCGGTCCGGTCGGCCCGGCCCCGGGTGGCGGCGCGGCTTCGCCCGCCGGCTGCCCGAAGGGAACGGGGAAGGTTCGGCTCTGGGTGATGCCATCGGGTTGGCCGGGGCGGGCGGGAATGCTGCGCGGGAGGTAGGTGTTCGGGCTCCAGGTCTTCTGCCCGGGGGGCGGGGCGGCGTGGGCGGCGCGGACCTCGGCCGTCTCGGAGGTCACCCATTCCCCGCCATGTTTCTCGACCAGGTGAGGGGCTTGGATTTCCGTCTGCACCGTCTGGCTGGCGAATCCCACGGTGACCCGGATGGTTTCCGACCCCGCGGCCGGGCCGCTGGCGATGACGACGGCCGAGGCCGGTGGCGGCGTGGCCGGGGCGGTCTGTCCCCAGGCGGTCGCCCAGAAGGAGAGGCTGGCGAACAGGCAGAAACTGGCGAAGGCCAGCCGGAGACGGAACGGAACGAGATGTGGATCCGTTGGCGAAGAGGAATGAATGGTCATCAGGAGCCTCCTGTACTTCATTCGATGCGGAAAATGAATGGCCCCGCGCCAGCTGGGGGGGCGCCGAAATCGAAGACGATGGCCTGACCGCCTTCCGAGCGGCTGAGGCGATGACGATCGGCGTCGACGGAATATCGGATGGTTCGCTCGGCCGTGGGGTCGTCGGCTGGCACGGTGATGACCAGGCTGTCGCCCTCGCGCCGGAGGCGGGTCGCACTGCGCAGGTCCAGTTTGAATTGGGCGAGGAAACGGCCGACCACCTGGTAGTAGCGGGCATGTTCCGATACCTGGTCGGAACCGCGTCGGAGGACCGACCAGATCCGGTAGGCGAACGGCAGCAGGAGCGACAGCAGAGCCAGGACCACCAGCAGCTCGGTGAGGGTGAAGGCCTGGCGGCCGGCGGCCTGCCCCACCCAGGCGCGTGGGCAAGGTGGCCGGGGAGCGGGTGGGAACCAGGAACGGTGGTGCGGTCGGTCGATCATGGCAGGGCCTTGCTGAAGAATTGCCGGAACTCGTCGGACAGCACGAGCCGGCGAGGGAAGTGCGGCTCGTCGGGGCGCGGCCGGCGCTCGTCGAAGATCGGCGCGTAGGCGATTCGTTTGGGGCCTGCGCCGGCGACCAGGGGGGCGAAGTCGAGCCGGGCGGCGGCGACCGGGCCATCGATGGAGAACCCGGGCAGGGCCGGGTCCTTGGTCAGGCCGCCGGCCGCGATCAGCGAGACGGCGAGCGGGCCGGCGGTGGCGATGGTCACCTTGCCGCTAGCCACGATGGTCAGAAGTTCCCCGGGGGCGGTTTCGATGGGGGCATTGAGCAGGACATCGCCCATGACCACGAGCACGCCGCCGCGCTCGACCCGCACCGGTCCGGGGAAGCGCAACGCGGGGCCGGGGGCCGGGGTCACGATGACGGCGCCCGGTAGGGCCAGCCGGCACACGCCGGGGCGGAGGCTCGGCAGCCGGCACCGCTCGAGGAAGGCCTCGGTGGTGGCGAAGCGCCGGGCCCCTCGCACGATCATGTCATGCAGCCCATCGACGTCGTTGAGATCGCCCTGGAAGAGCGGCTCGCCCTCGCGATGGCGCACGGTGACCTGGCGGCCCAGGAAGGGGCGCTCGACCCCCCTCCCGGAGGCGGGCGGCGGGGGCAGGTCGAGCTGACGCCAGGGGAGGCGGCTGTAGACCTCGCCGTTGGCGGGCATCGGGCTGGTGCCGTTGTTCTGCGTCACGGGGCGCCCGCGCTGGCCGGTTTCGCGGTTGGTGAAGACGAAATCGAGCCCGCGCAGCACGTGCTCCGGCAGCAGCATGCAACGGAACCGGTCGCGGTAGTATTCCCAGGCGAAGCCCAGGTCATCGTCGTGGCCGGGTCGGATGCCGAACACCGTGGCCACCCCTTGCAGGGTGGTGATGGTCAGCGGATCGAGACCGAAACGGTCGAGAGAGGCGGGCGCCTTCAGTCGGCTGAACCACTCTTCGTCGAGGAACGGGAGGGTGACGGCTAGGAACCGGAAGCCGCGAAAGTCGCAGTCGATGGAGACGAGCCGCTGGTAATACCGCTCGACGTCGCCCAGCACCAGGGTAGGGGAAAACCGATCGAGGGTGCCGAACAACCGGAAGGCGAAGCTGCCCTTCATCTGGTCGATCCTGGTCGGGTGCTCGGGATCGGGATGTTTGTAGAACTGATAGGCCTGGGTTTGCTCGAGGGGAATGGGGGCGCCCCCCATGCGCCAGTCGTCGTTGACGCCGAAGGTCTGCAGCCAGGCGGCATGGATGCTGGACCGGGGCGGGGGGTTGAGGAGGGTGCGTTTGGTGGCTTCCAGGCTCATCTCCTGGATGTCTTCCATCAGGTCGTACTTGGCCAGTCGCACCAGGAACCGCTCGGAGGTGGCGCTGCGGTCGTTGCCCTCGGCCAGGCCCACCCGCCACTTCCCGCCGAAGAAGACCGGCGCGTTGTCGGCCGCGATGGCCTTGCCTGCCTCGGCGTTGCCGGCGAAATCGAACGAGCCGCCGGGGGCGAGATCGATGGTGCGGCCGTGGTCGAGGACGATGGGAGAGGCCGGTTGCCGATGGTCGGCCAGGAAATAGGCGTCGGGGTCGGCGTTCAGGCTCTGGTCGTCTTGATGGAGGGGGTTCATGGTCGCCGTCCAGGCGCCGGTGGTGGGCGCTTCCTTGACGAACAGCGTGAAGCGGGACAGCACCGGGTGGGTGATGCGCATGACCTTCACCCGGTGCAGGACGTTGAGGACGCGGATCGCTTCCCCGCAGTGAACCGTGATCTGGAGTTTGAGCAGCCCTTCCTTTTCCCGGGGGTCGGGGCGCAGCCCCAAGGCGGCCGGGGGCAGCGCGAGCGGCTTGAACCCGCTCAGGAAGGCCTGGGCGGTGATCCGTAGCGGCGAGATGGAACCCAGATCGGCGAGCAGGGGTTCGATGGCCGGCCCGGGCCGCAGGTCGAGCACAGCGGCCTCGCGGCCCGCCGGAACGCCCAGCAATTGATCGAAGAGCGCTTGCAGGTCGGGGCGATCAGAGCCGGGATGCGTCAGCGTGCGCAACGCCCAGACCAGCTCCTGGGCCGTGCTTTCGGCCAGGTTCAGCGCGTTCTCGGTGTCGAAGTAGTAGCGCGCGGTCTGCTGCTGGGTGCGGGTCAGGAACGAAGAGACCAGGAAAAAGGCGGCCACCACCAGGATGATGCAGACGATGACCGACAGGGCCATGCCCCGGCGGCCCCCGGCGGCCCCGAGGGAAAGCGCGGGCGATCGGCGGGCGGTTGTCATGCCCCCCTGGCCTCGCCGGGCGGGGGCGGGTGACGGCGCCGCCGCCTCGCCGTTCCCACCGGCTCGGGGCAGGAGGGCAAGATGGCGAACGCTGCTGGCCCCTGCGAGAACGGTCACCTCGGTACCTCCAGGGAGTCCTGGATGGGTCTCTATTTAAGGGTAGCATGCGCTGCGCCATCAGACAAGCATCGGAGCCGGTGTTCATCGCATGGGCTGCGGTGATCAGGTCGGTAAAAAGGCCTGGGATCACCATCTGGCCTGCCAGCCGTCTCGTGCTTGTCCGGCCCAGCTCGGCTTTCAGGCACGCGCCGAGCGACGGCCGCAGGCCCGTGGTCGGGCCTGCGGCCGCAGGATCTCAGGCGAGTCGTCGGGCCGTCGGGCGAACGATCATTCGGTCGGCAGGTCGAGTATGTCCTCGAGGCCGGTCTGCAGCGACGAGCGAGGGTCGACGCTCGGGGGGGCAGAGGACTCGGTCTCTTCGACCGGGCAGAAAGCCGGGCCGGGCCGGCCGCGGTTGGCCAACAGAGGTCCCAGGGTCGGGGAATCGCCGAACAGGTCGGTCAGTTCGTCCAGGGTCAGTTTGCCATGGGTCTCTTCGTCGACGATCCGGATCGCGTCGGCGGCCTGGTCGGGGAACAGGTGGATGAACGATCGCAGAACATCGCGGAGGATGCGGAGGTTGCGGTTGACGAGACTGAAGGCCTGACAGACCCCACGCCAATCCGCCCTGGTCTCTCTGGCCAGGCGATACAGGATGCAGGCCTGAACGCCTTCCACGCGCAGCGCCACCGGGCCGGTGACGCGGGGGTCGTCCCAGTTCACCAGTTCGTAGTCGCCGTCGAAGGTGTAGGTGACAGGGCCCGGCCGCTCGAAGGCGAGCCGTTCGACCTGGCGGCGGATCTCGGCGGCCACTTCCTCGCTGTTGATCATCTCATGGAAAATGGCCCACCCCTCGAGACTGGCCGCCAACGGGGTGGTGACTTCGTTGAGGAAATGGGCCGAATCTTTGCCGTAGCAGCCGCTGCGTTCTTTAGCGAAGCGCAGGATGTTGTCGATGACGAATCCGGTCTGCATGATCTCTCTGATGGGCGAAAAGACCCGAGGCAGCATGCGATCGAGCGTGTGGGCATACTCATGGATGGCATTGCTGCGAATGATCGTCGGGGAAGGCAGCCCATACTGGAAGTTGCCATTGGCGTCGCGCCAGGCCTGGAGGAAGTAGATCGAGCTGAACTGGATGGCGCCCACCGCCATGGGCCAGAAGTCGAAGCTGATGATGGCCCGCAGGGGCCGACCCTGGTACGTGGTCTGGTCGATGAAGGGGTCTTCTTCGATCACGCTCAGATCGGTCAGTACCACCTGCACCTTGGACCGGAAGGCGAACGGCCGCAGGCGGGTGATGGGCTCGGAGGAGAGAGTCTGGTAGATCGTCATGAGGGCCGTCTGGCCGCGGGTCAGGGGGCCGGCTCCGCCGGTCATGGCCTGGTGCAGCTCCTGTTCGGAGCGGATGCGGGTGCGCTTGACTCGGTAGACCAGTTGGGGGTGCCCGATCGAGCGGAGCCAGCGTTCTCCCGGCATGGGGAAGCCTCGCATCTCAGCCTGACTGGCGGCCATGTGGATCAGATCGAGGGTCGCGGGGTCGATGCGCAGGACGTGGCGCAGAATGAAGTCCCGCCACGGGTGATGGTCGTGCTTGATCGCGGCCTGGATCACTTTCTGGTACATGACTTCGAGGTGGTCATCGGCCAGGCCGCCGGCCGGCAGGGCCATCACCAGCAGGAAAATGATACCAACCCAGCGCCAGGGAGCGAATCGAGCGTTGTCGTGCATGGCCTGTCCTCCTTTGATGATCATTCCTGATCATCCATCAGATCGACCACCAAGGCAACCCGTTTGTGACAGCGGCGCCTCGGTGGGCGAGCCGCGCACCTGGCCCTCCGCCAGCCGAACCCGGCGCGTTCGGCTGGCAGCGATTCGGGGCCAGGCGCCACTGGCCCCAGGCGGTCTCTGCGGGGGGGTGTTCTTGGTCGGGGAAGCGCCTGGCCAGGGGGCTTCCCTGGCCATCTTGTCATGGGTGTTTCGGAACGGACTTGTCGGTGCCTCTCGTCAGGGGCGCCCAGCCTCGAATGATCCTGGAAGGCCGGCGGTCGCCCCTGACCCTGAATGGCGAATCCTCCTGGTTTCCGGTATCTTGTCTCGCCAAGGGAGGCTTCGAATGAGCGAGACTGGCGTGATGGCAGAAAAGCGGCAAGACGAGCCGGGAGCAGTGCCTTCCCTCGGCTTTGCTTCGACCGCGAGCGAGGCGACTTTGGAGCCCCAGGCGGGAGGCGAGACGCCGGGCCGCGGGCGGCTGCCCTGGATCGACTGGCTGCGAGGACTGGCCGTCGTCACCATGATCCCGGCCAATATGTCGGCCACGCTGCTGGTCGAGCCGCATCCCTTCTGGTTCCGGGTGGCGAGTTCGTTCGCCGCGCCGCTGTTCGTCTTCTTGGCCGGCCTGATGGTCGGCTTCGGCGTGCGGCGCAAGCAGCAGGGGCTCGGGCATGTCGTGGCGCGCGGGGCGTGGTTGCTGTTCTGGGCCGGCTTGCAGGACATCCTGGTCTGGAAGATCTGGCCCGGCACGACCATGGATGTCTTGTACCTGCTGGGCGTGTCGCTTCCGGTGGCCTGGCTGGCGATGCGGCTGCCGATGGCCTGGCGGCCCGCCCTGGCGCTCGGGCTGTTCCTGCTGCCGCATGGGTTGCGGGCGGTCTGGGGCTACGAACGCGAACCCTCCTTCTACCTGTTGATGGCGCAGCGCCGCCCGCTCGACCTTCTGTCCGAGTGGCGTCAGGTCGTCTACAACTGGACCGTTACCGGCGACTTCCCGCTGGCGCCGTGGCTGGGCTTTACCCTGCTGGGCGCCTGGGCGGCCGATTGGCGCTGGGGGTCGGCGCCCCGCTCGTTTCGTGACGGCCGCCTGCCGCCCGTGGCTGGCCTGCTGCTGGTCGTCGGCCTCGGCTTGTGGTGGGCCTGGCCCGGCGAGCAGTACACCCGGGTCGGGTACAGCGAGCTGTTCTACCCGGCCGTGATCGGCTACCTCTTGTTCGCCACCGGCCTGCTCGGGCTGCTGCTCGTTTACGCCGAGGAACCGGCCTCCCCCGGCGCGGTCGGCGCTCCTCGGTCACCGGCTTCGGACGATGCTTCGTATGGCCTGATCGGCCGTTGGCTGTGCCGCCTCGGCGAGGCCGCCCTCTTGATCTACGTTGCGCACGGTCTCTTGATCAAGTTCGTGCTGACCCCCTGGTTCGGCGCCCTGACCATGGGGCCCTTCCTGCTCCTCGCCGCCGCCTTCATCGGGTTCTTCGTCGGTCTCACCGTCTGGGTCCTGCCACCGCTGCGCTGCCGCTTCCGCCGGCCGCCTCTGCCGCTGCGCATGCTCCTAGGGGGCTGAGCTTCCTGGATCTTCTGGGTTTTCTGGGGCTTCTGGGCTTTCTGACTCTGGCGAGTCTTCCGAACGCTGATCCTCCGAGGGTTCGTCGAGGAAGCTCGCTTTGGCGACGGCGCCGATGGCATCGGTGGCGAGCAGGTCGACCGTGCCGCTGATGATTCCACCGAGGAAGGGAATGGCCTTGCCGAGGTTGACGAGGCCGGTCTGGCCGAATTTGGTGACCAGCCGAAACCCTACCATCTTGTTGATCTGCTTGATCATTTCGACCGAGAGCCGACGGATCGCCTGTTCGGCCACTTTTTTGCCGAGCTGGATGCCGGCGTGCTTGAGGATCTCCTTGGCTTCCGAGCCGCAAAGGCAGGCGAAGATGAGGGTCTTCACCCGATCTTCCCGGGGGTCGTGCCCGCACATGATGGCGATGGCCGCGATCATGCGCACCTGAATGAACAGCACGCTGGCGATATTGGCCGGCACCGCCACCGGCAGGGTCAGCAAACCGCCCAGCCCGGCGACGAACCCGGCCATCCCGGCTTTCGCCTTCTGCCACCGGATGAACGCATCGACCTTGCTTGCGAGCGAGCCCTCGCCCGCCCCGTACTCCCTGGCCAGATCGTAGGCCGATTCGATTCCCCTCCCGCCCGGGGCGAGAGCGCTCTCATACGCCCACGCCAGAGCTTTCGAGATCATGCTTTCATCGAGCGCAGCCATAAGATTCCTCCCTTGCAAGAATAGCACCCCCATGGGCTGGTCCTCTGCGAGGCCATGGAGCGAACGGTCTAGGGTTCTGTGGTGCGATTTTGTAGGTGATTTCCCTGACAGACATCGGCATTTGAATATGCTACTTTGGTTCGCGAATGAAGCAAAGCGAAGCGAGGATCGTCGAGGGCGAGAAAGTGGAAGCCGTGCCCGTCGTCTCGCGCTACCGCCCTCTGTCTCTTGCTCTTGCAACCCATCGCGCGACGAAGAGGAGGTTGGAAGTGTGCCCGTTCTGACCGCTATTGACCTGCTAGGCATTCAAGAATTCATTTTCGGCTCGAACCGCTTGCGAGATGCGGTCGCCGCTTCTCAAGCCATCCGGCTGATCTGTTCCGACGATTCCGAAGGGTGGCTTGCCGAGTTGAAAGGGCCCGGTTCGATTCTGCTGTCTGGCGGTGGAAATGCCCTGCTCGAATTTCCCGACCTCGCGGGAGCGCACCGGTTCGCGGCCTCGTTTTCCCGGCGCTTGTACGACCACCTGCCCGCCCTGGGGGCGGTAATCGTGCATCGGGCATTCCAGCCAGGCTCCTTGGCTGAGGCGATCGATCGCGTCTACACCGATGCGGCCGTCGCCAAGACCCAACGCCTAGATGGGCCGGCGACCCAGGGCTGGGGGGTGACCGCCGCCTGTGCGCGAACCGGCCAGGTGGCGACCGGAACCGATCCTGACGATGGCAGCCAGCCGGTATCGGCCACCCTGCGGGAGCTTCAATCCTTCCTTCCCTCGGCGAATCGACGTTGGGAACGATTCCTGCCAACCGAGCCCGAGGCCTTGGCTTTTCCGCTCGAACTCGACCACCTGGGCCGGTCCACCGGCGAGCGCAGTTTCCTGGCCGTGGTCCATATCGATGGCAACCGGATCGGCGCCAAGATTTCCAAGTGGCTGAAAGGTGCGGCGACTCGAGGTCTGTCAGATGCGAAAGTCAAGCAAGCATATCGCGATTGGTCGAGCGCTCTCGATCGGATCGGCGAGCAAGCGTTGGCGGCCATCGTGCAGCGCGTGAGCCAGCATCTTCTGCGGGCCGAAGATAAAGTTTTGATGACTGGGGCCATTCCCCAGCTCAATTTCGCTCTTCACCGAGCAAAGGACCGGGTGTATCTGCCCTTGCGCCCGCTGATTCTGGGCGGGGACGATTTGACGTATGTGTGCGATGGCCGCCTGGCCTGGGCGACGGCCAGGGTGGCGCTCGAGGCCTTCGCGAACGCTACGGTCCCTTACCTGGGAACCATCGGGGCTTGCGCCGGCCTGGCTCTGGTCAAGACGCACTCGCCGTTTTCCCGGGCCTATGCGTTGGCCGAGCATCTCTGCCGCTCGGCCAAAAGGGCGTTGCAAGCCGATGGCGCCAGCGATGACCTGGCTTTGGACTGGCACATCGGCGGGGGCGGCGACTTCGATGATCTCGAGAGCTACCGCCAACGGACCTACCGCTCAGGAAGCTTTTCTTTGACCTGCCGGCCCTATCGGTGTTCGCCCCACCAGGGTTCAACCCTCGATTGGCCGTGGGTGGCCGACACCCTGCTGGGAACCTATGAATTCAGCTTTCATGGGCCGGTATGGCGGACCCGCCGCCACAAGATCAAAGAACTGGCCGAGGTGGTGCGGCAGGGGCCGGAAGGGGTCAGGCAGGCGTTCGACGCTTGGCGCGTGAGCGTGCCGAATCTTCGCTTGCCCCCACCGATCGAACAGGGATTTTGCGACAAAAACCGCACCCCGCTGCTGGACGCGATCGAGCTGCTCGATCTTTGCCAGCATCTCCCCGGCAGGAATACCCACCAGGCCGCCGCGCCAGGAGGTCGATGATGCGCATTCCCAGATGGATCCAGGTCGAATTGTTGTCGGACACGACGTTTTCGGCGGGCGAAGGAACACCGGGAGTCGTCGATATCGAGGTCGAGCATTCGGCAGAGGGGCTGCCGATCGTGTCTGGAAAAACGTTGCGGGGCCTGTTGCGTGACGCCTGGCTGTCGATGGCTGGCGCTTTTCCGAGCCTGGCGCCCGCGGCTCGCCGGGTCTTCGGCGTAGAGAAAGATTGCCAAGGCGCCAATATCCTCCACCTCGGAGACGGCCAGCTCGAGGAAACGACCAGAACCACCATACGGGCCGCTCTCCAACGCCCTAACCACCCATTGAGTCCGCAGGAAGTATTGGACAGTCTGTGCGATATCCGCTGGCAAACCGCCGAAGACAGGATGCGCCGCGCTCCTGCCGACAAGACGCTCCGCTCGGTACGGGTGGTCCTGAAGGGGGTGGCGTTGTTCGCCCCTCTGCATTGGTCGATTTCTCCAGGAGTTGACGAAGTGAGAGTGCTGGCTCTCAGCGCTCTGACCACTCGCCAAGCCGGCCTTGGCCGTCACCGTGGGCGGGGCCATGTCCGGCTCACGCTCGATGGCGACCTCGCTTTCACCCAGAACCTGGCCCGGGGAGAAACGCCATGACCGGTCGATTCCTGCCATTCACCCTGACCTTGCAGGCTCCGGCGATCGTGACCGGACCGGGCGCCGATCCCAATTCGGCGGCCACCCTGCCGTTCATTCCGGGATCCTGCTTCCGTGGAGCGCTGGCCAGCGCCTTGGGCGATCCCGATACCGACCCGAGCCGGCGCGATCTCTTCCGCGACTTGATTTTATCGGGAAGAGTCTGCTTCCTGCATGCCTATCCTCTGGCCCAGGGTCGGCGGTCATGGCCTGTTCCGCAATCCTGGCGGATGAAAAAAGATGGCGAAGCCAAGGAGGGCGCCCCCCAGGTCATCGATCTGGCCGCCAAGCAGGCCGACGCTTCCTCTGAAGAAGCCGCCTGGCCGAAGGAATCCTTGCAGCGGCCGGGGGCGCCCTTCGTCGATCTCGATGGGCCTCAGCCGCAGTTCGTCCGGGTGCGCGTGGGGCGAACCTTCCACCACCAGCGCGATCGGGCTAAGGGCCGCGCCTGGGAAGAAGCCTCTCCCCACGGGCCGACCCGCCGGGGCACGATCTTCTCCTATGAATACCTCGAAGCCGGCCAGCAGTTCGGCGGTGGGGTGCTGCTGCGCGGCAGCCCGGCCGAATGCGAGGCCCTCGCAGAGAAGGTGCGCTCGCTGTTCCCGCCCACCGTCTTCGTCGGGCGCTCCCGAAGCGGAGGCTATGGTGGATGCGGCGCGGTGAGCTGGGCGGCAGCGAGCGGCCGCGAAACGTCGGCCGCGTGGGCCGCATTGCCCGACCAGCTTCCGGCCGATTCGATGTTCCGGGTGTTCCTGACCGCCGCCTGTCTCATCCGCGATCCCGATACCGGCGAATGGAATCCGGCGCAGACTTGGCGCGCCGTGGCCGACCGACTCGACGGTCGAGTCCACTTGCAGTGGGGTCGTTGGGCGTTCGCAACGATCGGGGGCTTCAATCGGAAATGGCGACTGGCCCTGCCCCAGGTTCCCGCTCTGGCGGCGGGTTCGGTGCTCGTTTTCAAGACGACGGCGCCCATTCCGCGCCAACATCTCCTGGATCTGGAAATCGCCGGAATCGGAGACCGTCAACCCGAAGGCTTCGGACGGTGTTTGGTTCTCCCATCTCTCTCCCATGAATTCACCATCGCAGACCCGGTCTGGGCCGACCAGGCGGCCGTGGCCGACAGCGGACCGGCCGCGACGCCAGCCCAGCGCCCGGGAACCATCGCCAAGCTCGATCACTCGGGCCCGGCGGCGCCGGCCAGCCCGGTCTTGGATCTGATCCAGCGCCGGCTCTTGGAGAAGCGCCTGGCCCGCCTGGTGGCTGACCAGGCGGCGCGTCTGGCGGCCCAGGCCCGGAGCCGACCGACTTCCAGTCTGCTTGGTCGTCTGCGCACGGTGCTAGGCCATCCCCCCAAAGAGGCGCTTCGACATCTTGCCACCTGGC
Source organism: Candidatus Ozemibacter sibiricus (assembly GCA_003327425.1). Lineage (GTDB taxonomy): Bacteria > Muiribacteriota > Ozemobacteria > Ozemobacterales > Ozemobacteraceae > Ozemobacter > Ozemobacter sibiricus. Next base: position 43,072 of record QOQW01000025.1, on the reverse strand, counting down.
TTGGCGAAGGAGAACACGCCTTGCGGCGACCAGCCCTCGATCAGCTTCGCCGCTGTCAGCTCAAAGGGGAAAACAAAAAAACGACGCTCCTCGAATGGTTGCACAAACGCCGGGATGCCCGATTCGATCAGCTCGATCGTGATCTCGGTCTGAACGCTCTGGCCGAGCGGGTGCATGTGGTGTCGGCGGCCGCGGCCCGACAATGGCTCGAGCAGGAGGTCGCCTCCCTGGCCGTTCGCTGGATCGATGCCCTGCTGGCCGCCTTGTCGCTGCGCAATCGTCGGGAGGAATGAGAAATGACCACGCTTCTGCAAGATCTTGCCGGCCCTGGAGGAATCAGGCCGATCAGCGCCCGTTGGGTCGTGACCGGGCAGCTCGAGGTGGTGACCGTCACGCACTTGGGCGGCGGTCGTCAAGATGCCGTCGACATGGCCCTGCTGCGCCACCCTGTCGATCGAACCCCGATGCTGCCGGGAGCCTCTCTCGCCGGCGCCCTCCGCAGCCACCTGGCCGACCGTCTGAGCGGCTACGGCCAGCCCGAGCCGCCGCTCGTGGCGCGATTGTTCGGCGGAGCGCGCGGCGATGATCAGGGCGGCCAGAGCCCGCTGATCGTGTACGATAGCTTCGCGCGCCTCCCTCGAGACGTGCCCATCGAGATCCGCGACGGGGTGGCCATCGATGCCGCCACCGGCACCGCCGAGGCCCATAAGAAGTATGACGCCGAGGTCCTGCCGCCCGGCACCCGCTTCCCGTTGCGATTCGACCTCGTGGTGCCCGATTCCGCCCAGGAGCAGGAATTGGTGGATGCCTTGGCCGCCGCGCTGCAGGGGCTCGAAGCGGGCGAGATCGGCCTGGGGGCCCGTCGTTCCCGGGGCTGGGGCCAGATCAAGGTCGATCAGTGGCTGGCGGGCCGCTTCGATCTGACCGATGCCGCCGGATGGGTGGCCTGGGCGACCAGCGATCATCTCGAGCCATGGCGGGACCAGCCCTCGACCGGCTGCTGGTCGCAGGTGGAACAGGCCATCGCGAAGGCGTGGCCGAGGTTTTCCCGCCTGAGCCAGACGCAGCGGGATGAGCGTCGGCGGTGTCGCATCGAACTCGCTCTGGAGATTCCCCATGGTCTCCTGGTCCGGAGCGTGCCGGCGCAGCCCGATGCGCCCGATGTGGTGCAGATGCGGGCCGGCGGTCGGAACGTCCTGCCGGGCACTTCGCTGGCCGGCGTTCTGCGTCAACGCATGGCCGCGGTCGCTCGGCTGGTCCGGCAGAACCAGCGAGACGCCCAGGCCTGGATCGAAGATCTCTGGGGGCCACGCCTGCGTGGCACCGAAGACCCCGATTTCTCGCCCTGGGGTTCCCGGGTGCGGGTGCGTGAGAGCTACCTCGAGCAGGCTACCCCTTTGCGAACGAACCGGATTCGCCTCGATCGCTTCACCCAAGGCGTGATGCACGGAGCTTTATTCGATGAAGAGCCCGTCTTCGGGGCGCGGCTGCAGGTGGGAATCGAGCTGCGCGATCCGCGGCCCGGGGAATTGGGGTTGTTGCTCCTGACGCTCAAGGATCTGCTGACGGGCGACCTTGCGGTGGGGGGCGCCGGGTCGGTCGGCCGCGGGCTGGCCCGCGGGTCGGGCCGGCTGGTCGATGAGCAGGGAACGGTCGTGTCGTTGACATTCCCGGCGCCGGATCGCGACCGCGAGGTGCTCGATGGCTTCATTCGCGCCTTTCATGCAGCGGCGCCACGCTCGCCGAAGGTTGGAGGCATCAGATGAACATCCATGGTTGTCTTCTGCAATCGCTCGAGACGACGACGTGTGCGGAAGTGGTGAGATGGCTGGCGGGTCGTGCGGCTTCGCCGGTCGAAGCCGCCGGCCTGGGCTGGGCCCTGGCCCGCCTCGACGATGGCATCGCCTGGGGTCGACGCGAGAACGATGGTGGTGGGCCGTGGGTCTTCGGGCACATGGCCTACCCCGAACAAGTTCCGTCGCTCTGCCCGGAAAAACTGCAGGAAGTGCGAGTGTTCGGCGAGGGCGGCGAGATCCTCCTCTGGCGCCAGGAGGACCGCTGGCGGGGCCGCCGGCTGACCGATGCCCGAGAGAACGCTTCCGCAGAGCCCTGGCGACCAGCCGACGAGCGATGGTTGCTGCGCGCCGATCGGGTCCTGGCCGAGGCCCGCCAAGGGTTCACCTTGGTCGGCGATGGAACGGGAGCCCGCCAGGCAGTTCCCCTCGCCATCGGCGCCGACCTTTTCGAGCGTCGGCGGTGGCCGCTGTATTTCGTCATTCGTCGCTATTTCACCCAAGATGCGTTGACGGGCGCCGTTCGCCCCGCTGTCACCCGAGCTATCGCTTTGCATATCGAAGGAGGAACGGCATGAGGCTGCATTGCGACCCTGATCGGTCGAGGGCGGCGACCGCTCCCTACAACTTCATCCGTCTGCCCAGAAAAGTCTTCTGGGTGACCGAAGGCATTGCCACCGCCCACGGCCCTCTCAAACCCTGGGAACACCACGACGAGTTCCTGCCTGGCACCCATTCGGGATGGATCGACCTCGAGATCACCGCTTTGACCCCGCTGTTCATTCGTGGCCCCGTCGCACGGCGCGCCCACGGCTGGGATGCGCGCGAAGCCCGTCTACGGGGCGAACCGTTCCTCGACTCGAGCGGGCGCCCCGTGATTCCAGGCTCGAGCTTGCGGGGCATGATCAGAACGCTGGTCGAAATTCTGGGGTTCGCGCGTGTGCAACCGGTGACCCGCCAGAAGCCATTCTTCCGCACGGTCGATGTTTCGCGGTTGGGCAGAGCCTATCGCCAACGGATGGTCCAAGGGGCGACCAAGCCGCAGGGGGGGTATCTTGAACGCCGGGGATCAGACTGGTGCATCGCTCCATGCCAGGTGGCCCGGGTGGAGCGCACTTTGCTCGAAAAGATGGGCGTGACATTTTCCGACCGCAACTATAAGCCTTCGTGGAAATTTCAGCATCGAAAAGTGTGGGTGAAGGTCGAACGCAACGTCGTTGAAACTCTATCGTTCAATCAGCGGCGCGAACCGGGCTGGAGCGAGGGGACCCTGGTTTTGACGGGCAATAGTCCGAGAAAGAAACATGAGTTCGTCTTCTACGGCCAACCTGGCGAGCCGGTGGCCATTCCAGAAACCTTATGGGAGCGGTTCCACGATGATGATCAGATAACTCAATGGCAGCAACAAGCCTTCCCCCGAAATGAACCGAAAGGAGCCCATCGGCCGGCCGCCGGGGCCCTCCGAGAAGGAGAGCCGGTCTTCTTCCTCTGCCGTCCCGATGAGGTCGATCCTGAGGCCAACCCCCACGGCCTGGTGTTTTTCGGGCGGGCGCAGATGTTTCGGCTGCCCTACGATTGCAGTCCGTACGACCTTTTGCCAGAAGAGCACAAGGCCGCCGGGCTCGATCTGGCCGAAGCCATGTTCGGCCGCGTGGCGGGGCAGAAAACCGACGGACCTACGCTCAAAGGACGAGTCGTTTTCGCAGATGCCGTCGCGATCGGAGACCATCGTGAGTGGCTCGACCCGGTCTTGGTTCCGAACATCCTGTCCTCCCCGAAACCCACCTGTTTCCCTCACTACCTGGTACAAGATTCTTCCGCGCCAGATCAGCTTCGCACCTATCTCCGAGAAGATGGGGCCGAGGTGCGCGGGCATAAGCTCTACTGGCATCGCAGCCTCCCCGCCGGCCAGGTCGCGGCAGCCGATCAGCAGGCTCTTTTGAAAGATCTGTCCAGCAATTGTCCGCAGAACACGCAACACTGCTTGATGCGACCCGTGAAGAAGGATGTCCGGTTTCGTGGGCGCATCCGGTTCTCCAATTTGACCGACCTTGAACTGGGGGCGCTGCTGGCGGCGGTGCGCCTTCCTCCGGAGTGCGCGCACAAAATCGGCATGGCCAAGCCGCTGGGCTTCGGTTCGATCCGCGTGACGCCGACCCTCACCCTGATCGATCGCTCTCGGCGGTATGAAGCGTGGAACGACGAGGGCGCCAAATCCGCCGATCCCCAGTCCTTCATCGAGCGGTTCGCCGAGGCCATGCTGGCCCACGCCCGAAAAGCCGGCGAACCGATGGTGCCAGAGAAACGCGGCCTGGAAAGCATCGAAAGATTGAGCGATCTCTATTTGATGCTCAATTGGCAAAGCCGCCCCGCCTGGGAGAAAACCGCCACCATGCCTTTGCAAGAATTTCGCGAGCGGAAGGTCCTCCCCTCGCCCCTGATGGTGGCGACCGAGAAACCGCGATGCCCCCAACCGCCGCCTTCCCTGCCCACTCCGGCGCGGGAGCCGCCGTCGTCAATGCGGTCACCGCCTCCCGTCCAGCCTCAGAAGCAGGTCAGCCAGTTGCAGAAGGGAAAAACGATCAAGGGGCAACTGCAAAGAGATGCCCAAGGCCAGTGGGTGTCCGTCTTCCCCAGTGAAACCACCTCGGCCATCATCACCAACGCCAAAGACATTCCCTCTGAAACGGAAGATGGGGCCAGGGCCGAGTTCTTTGTCGTGGAATCGGCCAAAAAACAAGAGCTAGCCCGCATCCGTTTCGTAAAAATACTCAAATGCTGACGGCGATTCGGCGGCGGACGTCATGAGGTCGCCACCGACCTAGTCCTCGCCGCCTCGTCGCCTGGCTATGGCCTGGCGACGAGGCGACGATGGCTGGCGGAGGGCTGTTCACAGGTGCTTGCCGAGGACCTCGACTCGGAAGATCGACCCCTCGAACCGGCCGAAGCACCGGCGGGCGTCTCCATCCGACCAGGCGTAGAATTCATGCGTACAGCCTGGCACAGGATCGCCCTGCAGGGGTTTGAACCGCAAGCTGCTGGGAATCCGGCCGGGGGCGCGGTCCGACTCCAGGAAGCGGGCCAATTCATCGATGCGTTCATTGAGGTCGAACCGTCGCCGCGGAGGCAGTCCATCGCTTGCCTCGAGGAAGCGTCGCCCCAGAATCACCTGCGGGGAGGGAGAGTCCCAGATGCGTTCTTTGTACAAAATTTCTTTGACAGTCTGCCAGTACAGCGTCCCCCAGGCGGAAAGCCCGGCGCAGCCGTCCAAGGACATCAGAAGAGCTTCGGGGATGCCGTTGACTTCCGAAGCGGGCACTTCGCCTCCCCAGCCAAGGCGTCGGAACAGGGCCAGCCGTGATCTGACCAGCTCGCCGTCATCGATCTTCAGCGGCAGGCGAGGAATGCGTACCATCACCGTGCTGTTCTCGAAGCGATAGGCGATCTCGTCCGCCCAGAGCATGCCAAGAGGCACCATCGCCCCCATCAGACCCTTGTAGGCCCCGGTCAGGTGGAAGATGACCCGGTACTGGCGGTCGCGGTAACCGGGGATGGTGGTGGCGACCCATTTCACCAGCGCATCGATGCCAGCGTGGAAATCGTCCAGGTCATTGACCACCAGATCAGGGATGACGATCTCCGTCGCAGAGATTCCTTGCTGTCGCAGCCAATCGACCAGCACCTCGCCGGCTTTCCTGCCGATCCAGGTATCGCTGGCCAGCAAGAAATGTTCATCGCGCCGATCGGTGGCGGGATCGGCCGAGGCCAGGCCGCACAGGCCGTTGATCTCCGCACTGAGGGCGGGATCGGCCTGGCGCAGAGCGACACCAGTCAGGCGACGGACCGCCGGCGCCATGATGGTTTCTTGAAACTGGGTTTCGGTGTGAGAATCGATCGTTTTGGCATGGCTGATCTGAGTGAGTTGTTTTCTCGCCTCCGGGTCAGCTCTGTTGAGAAACAGGCTGATTCCGCACGTTGAGACGATCAGACGGGGCATGCCGACGTTCTCCTTTCGGTTCGTTCGACGAATCTTGCCCGAAGTCCATCGGCGCCGAGAAGCGCTGGCCGGCCTCCAGAGACGCTCGATATGTGGCCCACGCCGCAGAAATGGGCCAAGCAAGGGGTTGCGAGAATCCGTGAACCTGCGTGGCAGAGCAGTTGTTCAGCTCGAGGTCGAGCTTGGCATGATCAGCGACAAGCTCTTCTGATACTTGTTCCGGCTTTCCGGTTCAAGGAAGGAGAGGTGTTGCTGCAGTTCCTGTCGCAAGGTTTCGAGAAGGTCGGGCGTCCCGAAGAAGTTCTCGATTTCGAGTTCGTAGAATTTCTCCTGGCGGTCGTCGTGAACGACCTCGACCTCGTCGAGGTACAGGCCGCATTTCGATTGGAACAGCTCGGCATCGACATGGACCAGCGGCAGGAAGATCCGGTGGTTGCGCAGGGTGAGGGCCTCTTTCAAATCGCGGGGATCGGGCAGACGTTCCTTGGCCTGAGAAAGCCTCTCGTACAATCGTTCGAAAGCTTTGCGCGGCTCATGCCACGCCTCGGCCGTCACCAGGATTTCCCACTCGGCGCGGTCGGCCACCGCCCCCCCGCCGGCGGCGGGACCCTTGTAGCAGAGGAATCGCCGGGTTCGCCCGCGGATCACCTCTTCCCGCAAACGGATGCCAGCGCCGCCGTTGGCCAGCGCTCGGTCAGGGGTGTCAAAATAGATATCTGTCACCATTTGCGCAGTCTTTTTGTTCCATTGCGCGCGACAGCCGCCCAGCTCTTTCCAGACGGGATTCGGCTGGAAGAAGGCCAGGACGTCTGGCACGTGCTGGGAAGGGATGGCGAATTTGATCTCCTGTTCGCGCGGTTCCATCCCCTCGATGCGCACGTGATCGATCTCTACATGACTGGCGGCAAGGATAGTGAAGGTGAGGTCGAGATCGTCGGTGATGTTCTGCCGAATCTGCCTGAGGTACTGCGCTTGCCGAAGGCCAGGGCCGGTCTGCAACTGCCCGGGCTGGACGAGGATGGCGGGCGGGTCGATCGTCACCTGCGCCGATTGATGGTGCAACAGGTAGTGATTCTGGTACTGCTCGCCCATCAAGCGCAATTCCTTGGCCAGTTCGAGAAGGCGTTGGTCGGGTGGCGGCGATCGAAATCTCTCGTCATCGACGAGATCGAGGGCGCTCAGGCATTTTCGCAGCTTCTCGTCCTCCGATGGCTTTTGGGAGGGCGGGGGGCCGTTGATGGCTTCGGCGAGTTCATCAGCCAATCGGGCCCCGTCTTGACCACTCTTTTGAAGTCTCACCAGATCGAGCCGATCGAGGAACGCCGCGAACAACTGTTTCATCTCTTGCCTGGTCCGTCGATCTTTTTCGTCGGGACTGAGCAGAAGCCGCTTTTCTTGCACATCGCAGGCGTCGCACAACTGCAGAATGGCGGCCAGCAGCCGGGTGCGAATGGCAGGGGCGCTGGAGGCGCCGGGCGCCTCACCCATCAAGGGATTGTCGACCTGTTTAGGGATAGGGGGGGGCCCTTTTCCGCCGCTTTTGGCTTGTTCCTCATCGAGCGGCCGGTGTTTCTGATGGTACGAGACGATCGTGCCGATCACCGGCGCCAGTTTCTTGAAAAGATCGTTCTGGGGAGGCCCTTCCCAACGGGCCATTTCATGGATGATGCGTTTCTCCGAAAGTTCGCCGTGGCATTCTCTGACTTTGAGACGCTCGGTGGTGCCGCCATCGCCAGACATGCCAATATCATGGAGCCAGATGGCGGCCACCAGCGCGAACAGCTCGACATCGCTGAGCGGCGGATCGATCAGCGAACAGATCCGGCTGGCATGGCCCAGCACGCTGCAGACGTGCTGGAATCCGTGATCGACGAAATAGCGGTAGATATCGTTGCCCCATAGGCGTTCCTGCCCGCTGGGACTGCTCCATTCCACGATGAGCTGAATGAGCAGGCTGCGCAAGCCGGCGTCTTGGATGTCGCCGACCAGGGTGAACGCCTGGGCCGTGTTGGTGGCCATGGCTTTCGTCACCGAGGCGATGATCTCATTGAAGCGATCGAGGTCGGCAGGTTGGAAGACGTGGGCATCGACGAGTTTGCTGTACAGCCCCGAAAGGGAAGGGGCGGGATATTTGACCAGGTAGAATTCGGCGGCCGGCTTCTTGGCATCTTTGGCTTGACTGGGTTCTGGAGCGGGGTGGAGGTGATAACAGGCGTTGTTGTTTTCGGGATAGACGAACAGATGGTAGACCCGGTCGTCGTCCTGTTGGGTCAGCATCGCTGCCAGCATCAGATCGGACGACATGGTCTTGCGCCCGCCGGCGAGGCAGAAAAGGAACCGCGGGAAGTTCGGGCCGCGGTTTTTTCTCTCTTTGTCGAGTTTTTGCACCGTGCTCAGAATCGTGGTCTTGCCCCCGTTGGCATCCTCTTCCGTTCGGATGTCTTCGAGAAATTGCCCGTCTTTTCCCTGCAGATAGATGATTTCCAGGTGGTCTCGGGCCAAGGGAGGCTCGTCTTCGGCGAGCCGGTCGCGCACCAATTGCTCTTCGGCTTGCCAATTCCGCTGTCCTACGGTGAATCGAGTGGCGAAGGCCACCACCCGGGTGATCGCCCCATCGCGTTCTTCTTGCTTCAGGCGCCAGGCATCGAGGAACTCGGTCAGATTGGCGAACTGGCTGCCCAACGTGATGAACAACCAGTTGTCTCTATTTTGCAGCATCATAGATGCACCCTTTTGTGATCAGAGAGGTCGAGGTCGACATACCGCTTCTTCTCGAGATCGAGGTAGGCGAAGATGATGTGGCGGCTCGCGTGCGCGAAGGCCATGCCCAGAATGTAGGCGATGGCGACCGGCCCGGCCACCACGAGCCGGATCGTCTCGCCGACCGTCGATCCCGCGATGACGGCCCGCCCGAACTCGAGGGCCACCTCGAGGAACGGTTGCATGTCGGGTTTGTACAAGAACAAGGCGATCTCATCGTGCGGGTACGAGGCCGCCACATCGGCTTTGACATGTTCGCGATTGGCCAGAATGAAGATTTTCATGCGGGCGTTTCCTCCAATGGATGCCAGGAATAGCGGCCCAGGCCGAACACGCTGCCTTTGCCGAGATGCAAGGGCTGCGCCAGGCCGACGAAGGCCGAAAAGCGCGCCGGAATCTGCCGCAAGAGGAAGGTGCCGACCCAGCCCTCCAGGGGGATCTTGGTGCCCTGGCTGAGGGAATAGCGCGACAGGCTTTCCCAGCGCAGGTCGGGCGCGGCGACCGTCGTCGCCTCGAGCGTTCCCAGCACTTCCCCGAACGGCACCTCGCGCCATTCATCATCGGCCCAGAACGCCGACAGCGACGAGACCCGGCGCAGCACCGACTTCAAGAAGGCTCGGGCCTCGAGCGGGGTGCGCGCATCGACGCGATTGGCCCAGCGCGTGGGCGTATGCAGCACGACCCGCACCGACTGGCGGCCCCCGTTCGCCTCGGCCCCGACCGCCCCATGACTGGCCCGCTCTTCCTTCAAGAGCGGCAGGGGCGTGAGGTCGGGCAGGGTCAGATCGTCGATCGTCGCTCGCCGCAGCGCGCCATCCGCATAGAGCGCGACCGGCCCCGCCGCTGTCTGCAGGGTGATCTCATCCAATCGGAAGGGATGGCGCCCGGCCCCGAATCCCCGTTCGCCCGCCTCGGCCAGCGCCACCGCGATGGCGGGCGCCCACCCGCTGGCGCGGCCGATCAGCACCATCTCGAAGTCCAACCGCTCGCCGGGCTGGAACGCGGTCTGGTCGTTGTCGCACCGGATCACGTACGGATGCGGCGGCATCCGCATGTTGCCGAACCGTGGGGTTTCGTCTTGGAAGGCGACATACAGGCCGAAATACAGGCAACCCTGGCGGTACGGACAGTCGTCGCACGGCGGCTGGCGGCGGCGACAGCCGATCCGCACCAGCGCACGCCCCAGCGCTCCTCGCAGCAGCGGCGGTTTGAACGGCGGCAGGCGCCCCTCGCCGCGCGCGGTGTAGGTGATCGTCATCGGCAGGATATGCATAGCGTCAGCGAAGCGAGGCTCAGGCCAGGCCCAGGATCTTGAAGCTGTTGCCATCCCGCTGGAGGCGGACCTTGAGCTGGCAGGAGGACTTTCTGTCAAGTTGCCTCTTGATCTCCTCCAGACGGTTGCCCAGCCAGGTCGAGTCTTTCGTTTTGGCGGTCTTGGACTTCCCGTCGAACTGGAATTGCACCTGCCATTCTTGCGTATTCGGCGCGAAGGTGACCGTTGCTTCCAACGGCGGCAGCTCTTCGGGCGGCGAAGCGCGCGGGGCGTGTGGCGCGTTTCCCGGGGCGGGCGGCGCGGGGGTGTGGGCTGGGGCCTCTGCCCAGTCTTCGAACGCGGGAAGAGACGGGGGAAGGTCGGTGGGCAGCCCGGCGAGCGGGGTGTGAGGGTGCGTCCGAAACCACTCGGGAGCGGGGTAGGAACGCGAAGTCGGGTCAGGGTAGTGCAGAATCGCCCGCAGGGCTTGCAGCGGGGGGCTCTTCCGCCACGCCTCCAACCGCTGGTAGATCTCGGCGACCCAGGCTTGGAGAGCTTCTCCGGTCAGATGGCGCTCTTCGACCTGCCAGCGTTGAAAGCGGGCGACCGGGTCAGGCATGAGCCGAACTTCGGCCAGTTGCAGGCGAATGCTGCCCAGCCCGGCCGGCTTGCCCTGTCCCAGTCGATGCGCCATGCCGCTTTCGAGGAGGAGCGAGTAGACCAGCCGGTCGAGCGCTTCCTGTCGCAGGTTGGTGAACGTGACGGTGAAGCGGAACGTCTTGCCGGCGGGAATGACGCGATCGAGGGTTTTCTTTCTCGCATGATTCGACTTCTGGATCTGCGCGCCATGGAAGTAGAACTTGCGCCCGATCTTCTGGTGAGGGGGCAGCACATAGAACGCCCGATGGTGCGGCCGGGGCTGCATGAGGGGAATGATGGAAAAGCCCGGGGCGGGCTGCCAACGGCCATCTTCGGGCCGCGCCTCGCCGATCGCCACCTGGGCCAGGTGGTTCTTTCCGCCGCTGACCATGCCGAAGAGTTGGCACGCCAGGCAGAGATGGGCGGGGTCCTGGCAGCCGCGCACTTCGGTCTCAGAGGAGGTCGGGGGAAGGTGTTCCCGTGGAACCTGATACCTCTGGTTGGCATGGCGAGTCTGGTAACTGCCTTGGAACAGGCGCAGGCAGCTTTCGGTGACCGCCTCGAAGGTCGACCGGATCATGCCTTTCAGGCTGCTGCCGGGGATGACCGGCCGGCCGGCGCTGGTCAAGAGCTGCTGATGCTCGCGATCCTGGCCTTGTTCCCCGCCCTTGCCGATGAACACCGGCGACAAGGTGCGCAAGCGAACCACCAGCGAACCCGACAGGTGCTGGAACCGGTCGTGCGGCGGGGCGGGCTGGCGCTTGACGCCGCGTTCCGGCAAGGGCACGAAATGGTAGGGATTGTTCGGATAGGTGTTCTCATTCGGCATGATCGTCTCCCTCCAGGTCGACGAACCTGATCCACTCCACCAGGCCGGTGGCCTTGGCTCGGTACCGACAGACTCGCACCCAGGCGAACCGGGCCGCCCCGTCGATCGGATACCGGCCGACGCCCGGCATCCGCTCTTCGGTGAACGGCTCGCCGGCGGCGCGCCGGCGACCCCAGAGCTTGTAGCGCAGCGGCGCCCCATCGGGAAAGGCGGTCTCGATCTCGTACTCGGCCGCCGACAGCGCTTGGCCGGCCATGGGCGGGCGCGGGCCGGCCGCTTCGGGCACGCGCCCGATGGCCAGGCCGTGCCAGAACCCGTCGCCCTGCGGTCGCAGCCGGATCTCCCGGTCGGGGCCGAAGAACAGCAATCGATCATGCCGCGACCAGTCTTCGGGCAGGGCGATCTCGCGGTCGAAGCGCACCTGGAGCGGGGAATCGGCATACCGGAAGACGAGGCCGTCGCGATGGGCGTCGACCCAGGCCGCCACCTCGTCTGGCGCGAGCCGATAGGCGGTGACGCGTTCGTTCATCTTCTTCGTCTCCTATCTTGCCTCCTGTCACTGCGCCACGCGGGGCAATCGGTTCGCCTCGGCGCAGGCGATGAAGACCTCGCTCATGCTCGCGAGCACGGGTTCGTGCTCGCCCTTCGGAATGCTCAGGCTCCAGCGCAGGCCTTCGCGCTGCCAGCTCGCGGCGAGCGCCTCGGGCAGGCTCACCGTATCGGGCTGGGCGATCAGCCGGTAGGGTTCGCCGGCCTGCTCCATCTGCGCTCCGATGCCTCGCACCTCGCGACCGGGGGCGTTCTTGCCGAACTGGTACAGACGCCAGCCGGTCAGATGGGCCTTGACCCCGCCCAGACCGCGGGCTTTCCCCGACCCGATCCGGATGAAGCCCGCCATGAAATCGCGCAGAATCAAGGCCAGCAGGCCCATCTGCCACATCTCGAAGTTCTGCACCGCGATCCGGGTGCGGAAGACGCTGCCGGCCGGCACCACCGAATATTCGAACTTCGCTCCGGAATACGCCCCGCCCGAGACGCGGTCGATGCCCACGCCGTCGCGCGACTCGGCCAGCAGCTTGCGGTCGGGCATCGCATCGGCGGGCTGGAACCGGCCGATGAAATGCGTCGAGCCGAACAGCCGGCAGGCCGGGCAGGCCTCGGCATACGCCGCGCTGGCGGAGACATGGTGCTGGCGCCGATCGAAGGCCTGCCCGCAGAAGCGATCGGGCCTGTTTTCCTTCACGAAGGGGTTGCACACCGGGGCGCGCAACGTGCGCAGGATCTTTTCCCCGTAGGCCCGAAACGCCCCCTTGATGGTCGTGCCGGGAATGACCTGCACGGTTTCCCCGTGGCGGTTGCGCGTCTCGAGCCACTGCGCATCGGGGCCCGACAACGTGATGCCGCCCGCCTTCACCAGCAGCGGGTCGATCGCTTCGAGGTCGAGATCCCAGACCGATTCGTTCAACAGGGTTTTCAGCATGGTCCTCTCCTTGTCAGGCCAGGGCCTCGGCGTGCTGCACGAGGAACCCGATGGGGTTGGGAATGAGCGGGGCTCTCCCGGTTTTCAGGTACTCGCGGCGGAGGTTGGGGTCGGCCAGGTTCAGCCCTCGCACCTCGATCTCTCCCTCGTCGATGAACACCTTGCCCAGGCCGCGCGAGGTCAGCCCGCCCAGCGCGATGTGGCCGCGCGCCAGTTCCAGAAAGCCGAGCGCGGCGATGCCGAGGGTGGGCGGGTCGGGTTCTTCGAGGGTGATCTCGACGTCGAAGACGGCATACGACGACACCACCTCGTAGTCGTACTTGATGCCGTCGACGGCGCGGTGGCTGTCGCGGTCGATGCCTACGCCATCGCGCGTTTCGACCAGGGGCAGGCCGGGGTTGCGCAGCGGCGCATCGGCGAAGAGCACCCGGGCCTTGTTGAAGCTGGAGCCGAAGGCCTGGCACATAGGGCAGACGCTCTGGCGAATCAGATCATGGCGGGCTGCCGCATCTTGGCGCAAGGGTTCCAGGCGTCGTTGCAGGTCTTTGGCCGCTTGGCCGTTGGGGTCGGCTCCGGGGCAACTGGCGGTCGGATCGAACAGCCGGCAGGTCGACAGGCCGAGCGCTGGCAGCAGCCGTTCGAGGTGCGAGCGCATGGCCCCTTTCAGCGACGAGCCCGGGATGAAGGGCTGGTGCAGGAAATCCTTCAAGACCGGGCTGTCGACGACGTCGCCGCGCTCGCCCGAGCCGATGTGCAGCGCCGAGCGCAGCCGGAGCGGAGCCCGGAACACGTAGCGATGCAGAGGTGCAGACATGGTCAATGGCCTCCTTGCGTGGCAATGAGATAGGCGTGGTGGGCGCGCAGATGCTGGCAGAACTCCAGGAAGAGATCGAGCAGGAAACGCGACCGCGACAGCGACAGCAGGGTCTTGGCCGGCTGCTCTTTGGTGCCGAGCACGGCGCGAACCTCTTGTTCCGCTTGCGTGACCAGCCCGGTCCGCCAGTCCTGGAACATCTGGACCAGCGGGCGGTAGAACTCCTGCAGCCGATCGCGCCGCGACTGGTGATCGAGGTAGGCGGCGATATCCTCGGGGCTTTGGGCGGCCAGGGCCAGGTTGATCAGGTTGCTGATCTGATGGGCGGTGCGCTCGCCTGTGCGATCCTCGCGGCGGCCGCCCCGCGGCTGGCGATGGCCGGGCGCCCGCTCGTGCGGGCGGTCGGGCCGCCGCTCGTTCGGAGTTTGGTTCTCGGCCTCAACGGCACGAAGAAGCCGCTGGGCTTCAGGGTAGAGAACCACCTGAGACAGGCGCCGTTTGACGCGATGCCAGGCCGCCTGTTCCCGGGCGGCTTGTTGCAATTCTGCTTCCCGCAAAACCGTGTCGGCCATCAGCGCCCTCCGTTCTGACCGGCCGCCGCGAACCGGGCATGGGCGACCAGGTGGGAGATCGCGGTGCGGGTCAGCTCCAGCCAGACCAGCAGCCGCAGTTCGTCGGGCCGGTAGGGTTGGTTCGGGAGTTGCGTCAAAGCCGGCGACTTCGCCAGTTCTTCGGCCCGTCGCTGCAGCGGTCCTTCGATCAGCGCCACCAGCTCAAAACCGAACCGTTCGGTTTGCCACCGCTCGGCCGAGCCTTTCTTGCCGGTCTGTCGCTTCACGAAATCGAGGATGTCGGTGACCAGGTCGGTGCGCAGCGCCAAGCCTTCCAGCTTCTGCAGAGAGGTATGGCCCTTCTCGTGACCGAACACGCGTTGCGCCTTCTCGGCCAGGGTCTTGATCTCGGGCATGGCCTTGGCGCCATGGGGGTACAAACGCTCTTGTTCGGCGCGCAGCAGGTGTCGGATGGTGGCTTGCACCAGCAGCTCATTGGACATGTTCTCTCACCTCGCAATGGATGGGATGGGCGAAGACGACCGTCCCCAGCCCCTCGGCCCGGCGATACCCCAGGCCGTTCCGTTCGATCGCGGCCAAGACCTGGGCCACGGCGGCCAGGTCAGGCGCTCTGACCTTCCAGACCAGCACCGACCCCGGCGCCAGCGCCAGATCGCTGGGGGCGGGCAGCCGCGGCAGCGAGTTCCAGCCGCCGACCCGCTCCAGTTCGGCCAACGCCAGCACCGGCTCCAGCCGGTCGGCGGTCAGACAGGCGCCGGCCGGATCGAGGGCGGCCGCCATGGCGGCCGGGTCGGGCGCGATCGTGAACCGGCCCCAGGTGTCGGGAAGCACGACGGGAGTCACGCACAGCATCGGCACCAGCAGCTCGCCCGCCGCGGCGCCGACCGCCGCCTGGAACCGCGACAACCGCTCGGTCAGCGGCGGCAGCCCCCACGGCTGGCGCTCGGGTTCGACCGTGGCGATCTGCCAGTGGCCCAGCCCGCGGGTGCGCGACGCCCCGATGCGTAGCGTCCGGCCGGCGAGGGCGGCCCTGAGCTGAGCGTAGCGTCCGGCCGGCACCGTGAGCACGGCCGACCACTTCCCCGTCGGCAAGATGAACTCTTCCTCGTACAAAAATCCGGGGGCCACCGTGCCGGTCAGATGGTCGATGGCGGTGTGCGTGCGGTCGCCGGTCTCGATCACGACCTGGCGGTAGCGAGGCTGGCCGCCCTCCACCAGGCGCTGGAAGCCGACCCCTCCCAGCGGTTTCAAGGGGGTCTTGGCGTGGGCCGGCCCCGTTTCGCACACGGGGCAATACATCGGCACCGCGGCGTCGGGCTGCCGCTGCCGGCGCAGCAGCGCGATCAGCAGGTCGAGGGCGCCATGGCTCTCTTGATCGACGGCGAAGCCGGGAAACCGCTTGCACGACCGCAGCGAAGCGGGGAGCGGCAGGGTCGGCCACCCGTCGGGGATGGGCCGGGCATCGCTGATGACGATCCGGCCCGCGTACAGGTCTTCCGCCAGCCCCGGATCGACCGTCTGCAGCAACCCCGCCAGCGCCCCCCGCAGGGTCCGGCCCGGCACCCGCCGTTCGGTCTCCCGGCGATGACCCAGGCTCAGCCGTCGGCTCACCGCGAACGGGGCGCGCGGTTCGAAAGCGACGAGGCATCGTTCGGTCGCGTTCATGCCACTCCTCCCTCCTGACCCTGCTCGGAAGCTTGCCATCGCCAGGGTTCGGTCCCGATGCGGCCCTCGACCGCGATCACTCGGCAGACGCCCAGCCCTCGGGTGGTCTCGGCGCCCAGCCGGTTGAGGCTCAGCAGCGCGGCTTGCAGCAACGGCACGTCGTCGGCCCGCGCCTGCCCGTCGATGGCGCCGACGAACTCCAGGCCGGCCGGCAGCGTCTCGGTCTGCACGAGCAGGCCGGGCACCGCGGTGCCCAGCCGGCGATCGAGGCCGACGTGCGCCCGGGTCGCGCTCAGATGGCGCAGGGCGGCGATGGTGGCCGGCGTGGTGGCCTGCCGCGGCAGGAAGTCGGCGAAGTAGAGCGGGCCCGGCCAGCGCGGGTTGCCGAACAGGCGGCAGACCGGGCAGGGTTGCTGCGCGCATAGGTCGAAGGGCGAGCGGCAGGCGGGCGCCCCGGTCACCGCCGGGCAGAGGCGCTCGGCCAGCTCGCGCAAGGCGCCCTTCAGCGCGGCGGCCGGCACCACCGGCCGGCCGTCGGCCAGGCGCTGGACCAGCGCCTTCAGCCCTGGGCGCGCCCGGCCCGCGCCCAGGCGGAACGCGCTGCGGAACCGCAGCACGATCGGGTCGAAATGGATCTCGTGCATCGTCGACATCTCGCTTCGCTCCTCCTCAGCGATCGGGCGGCGCGGCCGGGGCGGCCGGCGCGGCCAGCTCGGCCAGCTCCAGCAGATCGAACAACGGGGTCGTCCAGGGGGCCTGGCCGCCCGGGTCCCGCCAGGGGCGGCGGTGCGGCGGGCAGCGGCCGCCCGTTCCCTCGAAGATCTCCAACAGTCGCCGCTTTTCGTCTTCTTTCAGGCGGGCCGCCTGCTTCATGAAGGTGGCCATCGCCTCTTCGCGCGAGACGGTCAGGGCGGTCGCCAGCTCGTGCCGGCGCCGCGCCGGCAGGACGGCCAGGCCGCCGGCCAGGCGCCAGGCGGTCTCGAACTCGGCCAGCGTGTAGGGCCGCTCGACCAGCCGCGCCAGCACGGTGCGGCCATCCTCGCTGCGCAGGGTGCAGGCCTGGCGCCGGAAATCGGCGATCGAGTGCGCCGACCCCGTATAGAGCAGATGGAAATCGAGGCACCCGCCGAAGCCTGGGGTGTCTTGCCCTTGCGTGACCTGGAAGGTTCTCTTCTTGGCGCTGGCGACCAGTTGCTCGGCCATCTCATGCACCGTCGCGATCGGGTATGAGGGCGGGGCGATCACGACGCCGGCCGACAAGGTCAGGCCGGCGTCCCGGCCCAGCCCGGTCTTGGTCTCGTCATGGAAGGCGCGCATGATGGCCATCGTCAGCGGGAAGATCTGGGTGGCGGCCGCGACCAGGATCAGATCGTCGCCGCCGCACATCAAAGGCACGAAGGGGGCGTGAGAGCCGGAGTAATTCGGAAAGACCTCTTCTGCCGCCTGGCAGACGGCCTTTCGCATTGCCTGCTCGAGGGTGGTCGAGAACTGCGTGAACGCCTCTTGGGTCTGCAGGCTCAGCAGGAGCTGGCCCATGTTGTTGCCATCGGCGTAGAGGAAGCCCAGATCGGCGCCCGCTTCGCCCTTCCCGACCAGATCCTGGAAATCCCGGGGAAACTCGGCCTTCGGCATCTCGGCCTCGGTCAGAAACTCCCGATCTTTTTCGGCCATCTCGGCGCGAAGCTGGTCTTTGCAGGCGCACAGCCAGCACACGGGCAGGTGGGCCCCCTCGGGGTCGCGAACCATCTGCGACGCCGGTTCGCCGCACCACTGGCAGCTTTCCAGGAACGGGAACGCGAGGTCGGCGCGGGGCGGAGCCTGGCGCTGCGCCTTGGCCAGCACCAGCTTCTCTTTCAGGCGATCGAAGACTTGCCGGAAGCCCGCTCCTGAGCATTCGGCGGGCGTCGCCTGCTCTTTGACCATGGTGACCGAGGCCTGGCCGTCGGTTTCTCGCGCGATGAACCGTCGCGCCTCGCGCATGAACCGATCGACCTGGGCTTCGTCTTCCCCGCGGAGCAGGCCTGACCCGCCCGCCAGGTAGATGGTCGCCAGGCCGTGATCTTCGGCCATCTGCCGCAACGCGGCGTCCAGGCGGGTGAGCAGGTAGCTCCCCGCCCGGATCTGCCGCAGCTTGCGGGAGGCATAGATGAACTCCTTGATAGCGTCGGTATCCAGCGAAACCAGGAACACGATGCAAATCCCCTCTCTCGACACGAAATGGTGGGCCGGCGTTTTCCCCCAGCTACCACGACCTTGCCGCGCTTGGCAACAAAATTGATGCGTAGGCCTTTTGGTGTAAGGGGTTCCCCTTACAAATTGTCAGGAAAAACCCTTAAGGTCCCAGAACGGGAGGATGGTGATCTGGTGCGCCCTTGACCCGGCCGGCGGGGCGACCGTCGTGATCGCTTGATATTGCGGCAGCGAGACCAATTGATCGCCGAGCTGGCGGGCTTGCCGGGTATCGACCTGGAAGGTGCCGCAGATCGTGCGCAGGCTGGGGCGCTGCCCGAGCCGGAACGCGAAGACATTGCCCAGCAGCTCTTCGAACTCGGGTTGCCCCCGGAAATCCTCGGGGCTCTGCGACGCCAGCCACACCGCCACCCCTTTCGAGCGGCCTTCCCGCACCAGCTTCGGCAGGGGCGGGCTGCGGCGCCGCAGGTAATGGTGCGCTTCGTCCACCGCTACGATGGCGCGCAGGTGCCGGCAGCGCCGGTCGGGCGACCAGACGGCATCAGGCAGCCCCCGCACCGCCAACTGGTAGGCATGCAGGATGATGAAGGCCACCAGCTCGCGTACGCCCTCCAGTCGCGACAGGTCGATGACCAGGCGACGGCGCAACAGCGCTTCGGCCGGCGGATTTTCGCCTTCGGCGAACAGACGGAGCTCGGCCAGGCGCCGGACCAGGGTGACGGCGAGATCGGCCCGTTTGTTCTCGCGGTCGTACCGCTCCTGCAAGCGATCGGCCAGCCGCCCGAAGGTCAGCGGCTCGCCGGCGGTGACCAGCGCGCGGTAGGTGTCGGCCAGCAACGTCTTCTGGAGGTCGCCGATGCGGGGTTGGAAGCTGCGAAACAGGTCGGCGAAGGCTTCGGGCAGCAGCAGCGGCGAAAAACCGCCCGGGATGTGCAGCGGGTTCAGGGGGAACGGCTCCTGCTCGAGGTCGAGCACCTTGGCGGCGGTGGCCTGCAAGAAGGCGGTCTGCCGGCGGAGGTCGCCTTTGTAGTCGAGCAGCAGGAAGCCGGTGCGGGGCGATTGGCGGGCGGTCTGCGCCAGCAGCGAGAGCAGCAGTTGGCTCTTGCCGGTGCCGGGCACGCCCATGATGGCCAGGTTGGCGTTGGTCTGCCCCGCCTCTTCCCGATTCAGGGTCCAGTTCAGATCGGGGTGGCCCGGCGAGCGGCCGATCTGCACCGAGATCAGGGGAATGGCGCCGGCGTCGAGGTCGTGGCCGCTCTCGCTGGGCCGACCCGTCACCAGGGGCGGTTCGAGGCGCCGCAAGACCAGCTCCCAGTTTTGCTCGGCCTGCTCCAGCATGGTCTTCAGCTTGTCCATCCCATGGTTGATGGCGCGCCTGACCACCTCCATCAGCTCTCCATCCCGGAGAGAACGCTGGCAGAGCATCGACAGCAGGCTTCGGAATACCTCGCGGCCCTCGAACCGGTCGAGATGCTCATACTCGAAGGCGCGGCCGCCCCGGTCATCGTTCCGCTCCAGAATGGTCTGGATGGGGTCGCGCAGGGCCAGCGCCAAAGCCAGCCGTTCGATCGTCTGGAATTCCAGGCCGGTCTGCCCTTTGATCAGCTCGGCCTGCACCTTGCACAGCTTGCTGGTATGGGAACGTTCGATCATGCTCTTTCCTCCTGAGTAGGGTGGACGGCGAGCGCCGTCAGGGTCGACTCTTCACGGTCGGCGGCGGGCCGCTGCAATTCGTAGCGCCCGGCCAGATGGGGGGTCAGGGCCGCCCAGGTCGCGGCGGGCAGGTCGCCTTCCTTGATGAGCAGGACGACCTGCTCGCCAAGGGTGGGCAGAAACCGCTCGAGCAGCCGACGGGTATGGATCGGATCGAGCGCTTTCAAGGGCGCTTCGATCACCAGCGGCATCTGCCAGGCCGAGGCGCGTTGCAGCCCATGCAGAATCGAGAAGGCCAGCACCGTCTTTTCGCCAATCGACAGACGATCTTTCGGCACCTCGCGTTCCGTCCGGTCGAAGAGGCGCGCATCGAGGCTCTGGGGATCGAGGACGATCCGGTCGTAGATTCCCGGTTTGTTGGTGATCGCGCGGAAAGCGGCCGTGGCCTCGTCTTGCAAGACGTTCACCCGCGACTGCCGGAGGGTGTCGGTGATCTCGCCCAAGGCGGCCTGCAAGCGACGCAGGAGATCCTGCTCCGCCTCTCGCCGTTGCTGCTCGGCCATCGCTTGCTGCATCCGCTCTCGTTCGGCCAACAGGTCCTTATGCTGGGCTCGCCGCGTGTCCAGTTCCTTCCGCAACTCTTGCACGGTGTTGTTGAGGGTGGCCCGCGCCTGGGTGGCCTCTTCCAGGTCGCGCATGTTCTCGGCCAGGGCTTTGCGTGCCTGGGTGTCGACGATCAGGCCAGGCAGTTCGGCTTCGATCCGGCGGAGCCGATCTTGGTGGCGATCGCGCTGGTCGTGCAGCTCGGCGATGGTCGGCCCGCCGACCGCTCGGGCCAGGGCCGCCTTGAGGTGCTTGACCTCGGCTTCGGTCAGGGGAGGCGGCGCACCTGGCTCTCCGTCGTCGGTTTCTTCGAGCCCGAGGATGGACAGAAGACGCTGGAACAGGACCATCTCTCCCGTGGCATCCAGAGGGCTGTTCCACGGCTCGCCCCCCTGGGCCAGGGCGGCGGCGATCTCTTCGGCCAGTTGCCGGCGGCGCGCCCGCTCTTCCGATTCCTGCCACCGGGCCGCGCCGTCTTCGGCCAGGTCGATGGCCTGGCGGAGCAGATCGTGCATCAGGCGAAGGGGCAATCGCTCTTCCAGTTCGAGTTTCCATTGCTCTTGCAGGGTGCGCAAGCTGGTTTCGATCTGCGTTCGCTCTTGCAGCAAGGCGGTCCGGCGCTGCTCGACCTGGGGGTTGAACCCGTGCAGCAGACGTTGCTGGTCCTGGCGCAGATCTTCGATCCTCTGGTCGAGGTGGCGTCGCTTCTGGCGCAGGTCGTCGAGGCGGCGCTCCAGAGCGTCGATCTTCGTCTCGATCGCTTCCAGCTCGGTTTCGAGGCGGGATGGATCGGGCCGTTCGGCGGCTTCCTGGCGGCGGAGCTCGCGGCCGACCTGCTCGAGGTCGCGGGCGAGTTGCTGATGGAGGTGAAGCCCGAGGATCTTCTCGAGAGCCTCCAGGATGAACCCGCCTTCATGCGACTGCAAGAGGGTATCCAAGGTGCTCCCTTCTTCGAGGTCGAAGAAGAAGTAGTCGAGAAGATCGATTGGCAGGAGTTCTTGCAGAAAGTCTTCGATGCCTTTCTCTTCGGTGAGGATGGTGCCATCGGGAAGGGTGAGTCGGTGGTGAGCGGTCAGCTCCTGCGTGCGCGGATGGACGGCGAGGGAACGCTCGATGAGATACGAATCGTTGGCGGGGGTGACGAAGGAGAGGCGGACGATGGTCGGTTCGAAGGGCGAGCGGCCTGGTTGGTGGTGGATCAGCCGGCGCGCTTCTTCCTCGCGACGAGGGAAACCTTCCAGGGCGGTTCGCAGGGCTTTGAGGAAGTTGCTTTTGCCGAACCCGTTGTTCCCTTGAATGATGGTGAGGGGATGCCCTGGAATGTCCGGGAAAGTGAAGGTCAGGGAAGGGAACTGGCAGAATCGTTCTAGTTCCAGCTTTTGGAGTCTCATGGTTCAGCCTCCAGGGGAGTGGCGCCGGCTTCGAGCGGCACGGGCGGTTGGTTCAGGTTGGTGCGGAGCAGGCGTCGGATCTCCTCGAAGATGCCCCGACGTTTGAGGTGGCTGCGATAGCGATGTTGAAGCTGCAACAGGTTTTCGATCAGGGCGATGGAGACGCCGAACCGTCGGCAGATCGCCAGGATGGCCTGGCGTTGATCCGGAGTAGGGGGAAGCATGCGTGACCTCCAACTGTTCGGAATGCGAAAGGTGCGATGCGAACGACGCATCGCTAAAAGAAATTTTGCCAAAATCGGATTTTTGATAATAACAATGAACATTGGTTCCATTTTTGGAAGATGCATGTTTTTGTGCATACCATGACTCTGGATTGAATCTTTCCCATGGCTGATTGACCGCCATATAGAGACACGCTTTTTGCGGTGTATAGGCTATAGATACGCCCGAATGCGTGGACTGGGATTCTTGTCTGTCATATATAAGGAAAAATCCTCTAATGACGGGCATTTTGCGCTTCTCAGACATAAGACAGAACAATAGCCTGAGATTGGCCTGGTTGGCGTTGTTGAAACATTGATGGATACGGCGTTAATTGGTGCACGCAATATTGTGAATGAGAGAACAACCGGTTTCTCAGCGTAACCTTTCGGTGCCCTCGTCAACCCGCATGATTTCGTGAAGGTTTACGCTGAGGCGCCGGCCGTGACGGCGAGAGGATTTTCTCTTGACTTCCGAGTCGATTTCGGGTAGTTTGAGGGCACAGAATCAGGGGGTCCCCTCCAGGTATACGCTGACTGGTCCGCTCACCCGCTTCCAATCAGCGCCCCTCGAGGGTGGTCTTTCACCCCCTCCTCGAGTGAATGAGGATTGAAACGTCTTGTCTGGCCACCGGGGCTGGCCTTGAGATATGTACTTTCACCCCCTCCTCGAGTGAATGAGGATTGAAACGAAGCGATACGGGATGCGGGGTGAGATTCTTCAACCTTTCACCCCCTCCTCGAGTGAATGAGGATTGAAACGGGGGAGGGGAGGGAAGGGGACTCTTACTCGCTGCTTTCACCCCCTCCTCGAGTGAATGAGGATTGAAACCCCTGCGCTGCAACGTGGTGTTTGATGGTGGCGGTCCTTTCACCCCCTCCTCGAGTGAATGAGGATTGAAACGAGGGAGGGGCGGTTAGTCATCGTCGACTGCCTGGCCTTTCACCCCCTCCTCGAGTGAATGAGGATTGAAACAACCTACCGCATCCGACCCCGGTGAATTCAGCCATATACTTTCACCCCCTCCTCGAGTGAATGAGGATTGAAACCCGGGCCACCTCAACGGTGGCGCTAATGTTTTGGGCTTTCACCCCCTCCTCGAGTGAATGAGGATTGAAACTAGGCGACCGCTGCAAAGCTCGAGTCAGCAATTGACTTTCACCCCCTCCTCGAGTGAATGAGGATTGAAACTCCCAGTCCCTGGCCTGCCGCCAAGAATGACGTTCTCTTTCACCCCCTCCTCGAGTGAATGAGGATTGAAACCAGGCTTTGCGACCGGCTCAGGCGGGGGATCTGGCACGCCTTTCACCCCCTCCTCGAGTGAATGAGGATTGAAACCAGGCTTTGCGACCGGCTCAGGCGGGGGATCTGGCACGCCTTTCACCCCCTCCTCGAGTGAATGAGGATTGAAACAGCTGACAACATCCGCATCGCCGTATCAGACTGAGCCTTTCACCCCCTCCTCGAGTGAATGAGGATTGAAACCGGTTGGACATGGATTTCGGTCGGGGCCTGCCCGACGGCTTTCACCCCCTCCTCGAGTGAATGAGGATTGAAACTTGCGCTCGGCGTTGCGCCGAGCGGCTTCCTTCTCCCAGCTTTCACCCCCTCCTCGAGTGAATGAGGATTGAAACTTTCGATAGTACTTCGATTGATGCTGTTTTTAGCCGACCTTTCACCCCCTCCTCGAGTGAATGAGGATTGAAACCAGAATCCTCTTACAGAGCGCCTCCTTTTCGTCGTTCTTTCACCCCCTCCTCGAGTGAATGAGGATTGAAACTTCCTTAATTTCGCTTACAGTGTCGTAGATGTCTTCCCTTTCACCCCCTCCTCGAGTGAATGAGGATTGAAACGTCCAGACGCCGACGAACCACATCTTAGCCATATACCTTTCACCCCCTCCTCGAGTGAATGAGGATTGAAACTCGACGACCTCGTCCCAGGAGGAGAGGCTGACGTTTTTCCATCCCCTCCTCGAGTGAATGAGGATTGAAACTTCAACTGAGGCAATCGTACAACTGCCCGAGCATTTCTTTTATCCCCTCCTCGAGTGAATGAGGATTGAGAAAGCGAATGAAGCGTAGGGGAGCGTTTGAACAGCCGGACCCCCGAAATTTCTCCGCCGCTTCATCGGTCAAGCTTGAGCGACCGCGCCAAGAGGATCCGCTCAGCGGCCGGTTCCCTCAGAAAGCTCGCTTGAGAGCTTCGACGAAATCCGGTGGCGCCAACCCCTTCCATTTGGGCTTCCCGTGGCTCTTTTTCGCCGCCGCCCACCGGTTCGACCGTCGGCCGCCTTCCGTAAGGCGAACACCCTCCACCAAAATGGTCGGTCGTGGTTTGGCAAAAAGTCTTTTTCTGATCCGTCGCCCAACCGGCGACGAACCAACCACCGGGCCTGACCGGCCGAGAAAGGAGGTGACGCATGGCCGGCTCCATCTTACGACAGATCAAAGACGCCGTCGATCTGGCGATCAAGATCAAGTCCCTCTACGACAAACTCATCAAGCACTTGTGAAAAAATAGACCGCGGTGTCGGTCGACGTCCGCCGGGGTCGCCCTGCTCGGGTGCCCCGGCGGCCATTCTTCGAAGGAGGTTTGTGCGCATGGAACCCCTGCCTGCCTGGAATCTCGCCGAAGATCTCGATCTGGAACTGGAAGAGAAGCCCCTGCCCGCTGGCCAGCCCTCTACCGCCGAAGAAGTCTGGCCCCGCCCGCCCGCCGGGGTGGTGCCGCCCGCCGAGCCTGATCCGCCTCCACCCCCTCCTCCCGCCATGAATTCTTCCGCGGCCATCTCTCCTCTTCCCCCTGCATCGCACGCCGCTTCGCCCCTGGGGCAGCCCGCCCTGCCCCCCCACCTCTTGATGATGACGGCGGAAGCCCATCGGCGCGCTGGCCGTCTGGCCGAAGCCATCGCCGCCCTCGAGCGTCTGCCCGACGCCGCCGACAACCCCGAGGCGATCTGGCGCCTGGCCTACTGCCACCGGCGGCTCGGTCACCCCGAAACCGCTCTCAACCTGTGCGCCCCCGCCCGCTCCCGCTTCCCTGCCCACGCCCTGCTGGCCGGCGAATACGCCTGGGCCGTCTACGCGGTCGGCCTCAAGCCCGCCCTCGACGTCCGCGACTGGATGACCGTCCTGACCTTCGCCGACGAGATGCTGGCGCCCGGCGCCGGCGATGTCGCCGCGCGGGTGGCCTTCTTCGCCGCGGTCGAAGCGGCCCGCGCCCTCAATCGCTGGGACCTCGTCCTCGACTGGTGCCGCAAAGTGCCGGCCGCGCAGCTCTCGGCCCAGCCCCGCACCTGGCAAGGCCGCTCTCTGCCAGCCGATCGGGAGCGTTGGTACCTCGCCGCCATCCGGGCTCATCTGGCCCTCGCCTCCTGGGATGAGGCCCGCCGCCTCGCGCTCGAAGCCGCCGCGAGCTGGCCCCGCCGTCTCGATTTCCCCCGCTGGGCCGCCAAGGCCCTGGTGGGCGCCGGCCGTCTGCCCGAAGCCTTGCAGGAACTGGACGCCCTCGTCACCGCTCACCGCGCCCCGTGGTACATCTGGGCCGACCTGGCCGAGACCGCCTTTCGCCACGGCGAGGTCGAGCGCGCCTGGGAGGCCGCCTGTCGCGCCGCGCTGGCCCCAGGCGAACCCTCGGCCAAGGTGAACCTGTTCGCCCTGATGGCCGATCTCGCCGAACGGCGCCAGCAGCCCGCCGAAGCCGCGCTCCACGTCGCTCTGGCCCTGACGCTGCGCCAGGAACGCGGCTGGCCGGTGCCCGAACCGCTGCAACAAGCCGCCCTGCGCCATGGCGTGACCGCCGCCCCCGCGAGCAGCGACCTGGTGCGCCAGGCCCGCGCCGTCTGGAATCACCGCCCTGCCTCTGACGGCGAGCCGCCGGCCGGCGGGCCGCCCCCGGCGGCCGCCGACCCGACCGCGCCGCCGCCGGCCCAACCGCTCGGCCAACGCCGCGAGGGCCGGCTCATCCATCTCAACCTCGACCGCGATATCGCCTTCCTGAAGCCGCTGACGGGCGGCGACGCCATCTTCGCGCGCGCCCGCGACCTGCCCGAAGAGGGCCGCCACCCCGAGGCCATCCTGTCGTTCACCGTGGTCGAGGGCTTCGATCGCAAGAAGAATCGGCCGGCCCTGCGGGCCGCTGACCTGCAATTGGTCAAGGGCTGACCCATGCCGGCGCGGGAGGGTGGCCATGTACTTCATCATCGCCTACGACTCTCCCTCCGATCGGCGGCGGCGCCAGCTCATGAACCTGCTCAAAGACCATCTGGCCCATGTCCAGGAGAGCGTCTTCGAGGGCCGCCTCGCTCCGAGCCGCTTCCAGGACCTGGTGACCCGGATCCGCCGATTGATGGACCCGAAAGTGGATAGCGTCCGCATCTACCGCATGCCTCCCAGCTCCTGGCATGCCACCACCGTCATCGGCCTGCCCCCGCTCGAAACCGATCGTCCGGTCGTCATCGTGACCGCGTCGCCCGCGCCCGAGCGGTCGACGCCGGTGCCGTGGGACAGCTCGCCGGAGGTCGTTCCGGGAGCTCCCGAGCAGGGAAAGTGAGAGGATCCCTCTCCGCCGTCCGGCCTGGCTCTGGTCGGACGGCCTTTTTCCCTGGTCGCCCGCCATCCTGATGTCTGCAAGGAGGAATGACATGTCATCTCTGTCGGCCACGGTCAACCGTCTGATCTTCGAAGGGAATCTCGAAGCCGCCGAGCGGCTGGTCGACGAGGCGCTGGCCCGCTCGCCCGCCGATCTCGAGGCGCATCGGTCGAAAGTCCGCCTGCTGCTGGTGCGCAACCAGCCCGAAGACGCGCTGCGCTACCTCGAAGCGCTCGAAGGCCAGGAACCTCTGCCGTTGGCGGCGGCGCGGGCCGGCCTGCTGGTGACCCTCGGGCGGGCGCCCGAAGCCATCGCCGTCTTGGAGAAAGCCGCCGGCCCGCTGGGGCCGTCCACTCCCGCCGTCCTGTTGGAGCCCTGGCTGGAAGCGCTGGAAGCGGTCGGCGACCTGCAGGGCGCCCTGACCGCGGCTCGCCTGGCCGAGACGACCGCGCCCGGCACGGTCTCGCTCGCCACCCTGCAACGCCTGCAGCAGCAGGCGGTGAGTCGCACCCAGCGCCGCGTGGCCCTGTCGGCCCTGCTCGATGAATATGCCCTGGCCGGCGAAGGGCGCCCGACCCCGGAGCTGGCCGCCCGCCTGTTCGCCCTGTTCCGGGGCAAAGAAGACGCCTACGCGCGACAGACCCGCTTCCGCACCGGGTCGTACGGGTATGTGCCCGTTCATGAACCGCTCCGGCCCGAAATCGTGCTCGGCCACCTGGAGGGTCGCGAGACGCTGGGCATCTATCTGCTCGATCATGCCTCCGAGACTCGCTTGCTCTGTCTCGATGTCGATGTGGCCAAGGCCCATCTGCCCGCCTACCTCGACGGCACGCGAACCGAGGAACTCGACACCGGCCTGCGCCAGGTGGTGCGCACCCTGCTCGACCGTTTCGCGGCCGCCGGCTGGCCGCTCTATCCCGAAAAGAGCGGGCAGAAGGGGTACCACCTCTGGGGCTTCCTGGCTGCGGCGGTGCCGGCCCGCCACGTGCGCGCGGTCGCCCAGGCCGTAATCGGCAGCATCGCCCTCCCTGTCGGCGTGCAGATCGACCTCTTCCCCGCCCAGGATCGCCTGACCGGCAAAGGGTTCGGCAATCTGGTCAAGCTGCCCCTGGGCATCCATCAAGCCACGGGGGGCCGCAGCCTGTTCCTGGTGCCGTCCACGCTCGAACCGCACCCAGACCCCGGCGCCTACTTGCAGCAGGTGGTCGCCCTGTCGACCGACGAGTTCCGGCAGGTGATCGGCCGTCTGGCGCTCGATCGCCTGCCCGCCGCCCCCACCGGGCCGGCTGCCCGCGCCCGCATCATTCCGCTGCCGACCCAACCGCGCGTGCTGCCGCCGGCGGCGGCCCGCTTCCCGGCCGAGCTGCCCGAACGCCTCGATCAGATGGTGCGAAGCTGCGCGCTGCTCTTCCACCTCGTTGCCAAGGCTCGCGAAGGGCAGCCCCTGGCCGAGGCCGAGGCCCATGTGCTGGCCTACCTGCTCAAGCCGCTGGGCGAAGATGGGGAGATCTTCTTCCATCAGCTCATGGGACTCGGCGGGGCCTATGATCCCGATTGGGGCCTGGCCAAGCTGAACGCGGTCGGCCCGACCATCATCTCGTGCCACAAGGTGCGGCAACGGCTGGCCCACCTGGGGGGAAGCATCGCCTGCCGCTGCGAGTTCCACCTGTCGCCCAAGCAGTATGCCTCGCCGCTGATCCATGCCGGCATCATTCCCGAATGTGAAGCCAAAGTCCCATTCGGTATCCCCTCGGCCGGGCAAGGGTCGGAAAGCGCCGGGGGGGGAGGAACGGTCGCGGGCGAGCCCGCCAGACGCGCGATGGGCGTGGTTCCTACCGACCTGATCGCGGCGCAAGAGGCGCGGGTCGAGCGGGAAAAGCGACGTCTCGACAGCCTGCGCCGCTGGCTCGAAGAGGTCAAGCAGCGGGGGGCCGGCCCCGGTTCGCCCGGATCGGAAGAAGGGGAGGGAGTGCGCCATGGAGGCAGGAGTGCTGAGCGTTGATCTGCAGGGAGCGAGCGTGCACCGGCTGGGCGGGCGGCTGCAGGTGCGCGATGCCGAGGGCGTCGTCCGGGCCGAGGTGCCCGCCTTCAAGCTGCATGCCGTCTGGCTGTTCGGCGGGGTCGAGGTGACCAATGCGGTCTTGCGCCTGGCCTTGTCAGAGGGGCCGGTGCTGCACTTCCTGACCCGGCAAGGCCGGCACCGCGGCTGCGTCGGCCCCGAGCCCGGCCATCGGGCCGCCCTGCGCGTGCGGCAGTACCGGCATCTGAGCCGCTCGCGCACGCGCGTGCCGTTCGCGCGCGAGATCGTGCGCGCCAAGCTCAAGACCCAGCTCGAGCGGGTCAGAGCCTGGAGCCGGAATCGCAAGATCGGCATGGCCGATGTCATCGAATTCCTGCTCGCGGCTCTCGACCTGCTCGACGCCGAGACGACGGTCGATGGCCTGCTGGGTCTCGAAGGGACGGCCACCCGGAAATACTTCGAGGGGTATGGGCGTCTGTTCACCTTCGATTTCGGGTTCCGAGGCCGGAACCGGCGTCCGCCCCGCGACCCGGTGAATGCGTTGCTGAGCCTGGGCTACACGCTGTTGTACACCGAGGTGCTGAGCGCCGTTCTGCTGGCCGGGCTGGACCCGTACATTGGCGGCCTGCATGCGGTGAAGGATGGGCGTTGCTCGCTGGCGCTCGATCTCATGGAGCCGTTCCGGTGGATCGTCGATGAGCTGGTGCTGGCCCGCATGAATCTGGCCACCTTCACGACGAAGGACTTCCGGCAGGACGTCGATGGCGCGGTGTTTCTGCAGCCCGCGGCCCTGCCGCGGTTCGTGGCGGTGTTCGGCGAGCGCCTGGCCGCGCCTCTGGCTTTGCGCTCGGCGGGGTCGCCCACGGTCAGGCAAGCGCTGCGCACCGTGGCTCGGGGCGTGCGCGGGGTGATGCTCCACCCCGAGCGGCCGCTGGCCGAGGTGCTGCAGCCCTCGGCGGGGGCCCAGCCCTGAGCGCGACGGTCGGCGGTGGGGCGCCCCGCCCATTGGCAAATTGTCTTAGTTGGATCCGCCGGCTGTGCAGGCCGGCAACACTTCTAATAAGGAGGGAAACCATGAAGAACTGGAACCTGATCCTGACGGTGGCGCTGCTCGTCCTCGAGCTGATCTGCAGCGACGGCAGCAAGCGCGGGTAAGCGAGCGGCGCAGTGGTGCCGGGCGATGGCGGGGCCCTGCCTGCCATCGCCCGCGTTTTTTCTCGGCGTTGCTCTCGTCGCAGAGGGACCTCGATCGGCATCGGTTCTGGCAAGACAGGTCTGGCGCGAATCGTCGAACAGTTCTTCCGGGGGGTGTTGATTTCGCGGTTTTCCACCGAAATCTTGACCCGATCCCAGGCCAAGGCCAAGATCCTCGCCGCGCTGAATGCACTGGAAAGAGGCCTCTTGTACGGCGATGCCTCGACCTCAGGGCTGCTGACCATCATGGAATGCAGTGCGGATGGCCTGTGCTCGACCCTGGCCGAGGCGTACGGGCGGGCGATCCGGTGCCTCGTCCCCTGAACGGCTTCTTCCAACGCCCCCGGCTCTTCCTTCCGATCGACGAAGGTGGCCAACCTTTTGGCAAATTTTCGTACTGTCGAGGCTGGTCGGGGCGCCTGGCCACCACCCTGGCCACCACCGACCTATCAGACCGGGTGGTGGGCTGCTCCGTCTTCCAGCCATCTCATACACAACAGTGCATGGAGGTTCAACATGAAACGTATCCTCTGGGTATTCGGTCTGATCGGGTTTGTTCTGCTGCAGGCCCCGGTTCCGGTTCAGGCGCGGATCGTTCCTGAGATCTTCCCGCCGATCATCTCAGGTGGGGCGCGACTGGCCGACGATGTCGCGCGATGGTTGAGCCGGGCGCCGACGGTGGTCGATGATCTGGCCGATGACGCCGCTCGGTTGGCCAAACGGGCCCCGTCGGTCGCCGACGATCTAGCGGATGATGTGGGCCGGCTGGCCCGAAGGGCTCCGCAAGCGGCTGACGACCTGGCGGATGAGGCGAGCCGCCTGGCCCGAAGGGTTCCGCCGGCTGCCGATGATCTGGCCGATGATCTGGCTGACGATCTGGCGCGCAACGGTCGGCGGGCAGGCCTGTTGGGGCACCGCCTCCCGAAAGGGAAGGCTCTGCCTCCGCAGGTGGCGAAAGCGGCGGGGCGTGTTCTGCAGAAGGTCGGGCCGGCCTTCGCCGATGAGGCGGTCAGATTGGCGGTGGCGTTCGGCGACGACGGCGCCCTCTTGATCGAACGCATGGGAGCGCGGGGCCTCTACTACCTGAGAATGCACGGTTCCACCATCGGCCCGGCCTGGCAGGCCGCTCTGCGCCAAGGTCAGGATGCTGGGTTCATCCGTGTTCTGACCACCTATGGGGATCGCTTCGTCCGTTATCTCGAGCAGCATAAGGGTCTGGCAGCCGGTGGGCTCGCCCTGACGGCGGTGCTCGCCAACCCCGAACCGTACCTGATGGCCGGCGATCGCCTGGTTCGCACGGTCAGCCAGGAGGTGGTGAAGCCGGTGCTCGTGACGACGGTGCCGCGCACGGTGGAAAAAGGCCTGGAGGTGGCTGGCACGGTCGGTCTCGGCGTGCTCGATCGCCTGCTGGCCGTCTTTGGGCGGAACGGCATTCTGGCCATGCTGCTTGGCCTTCTCTTCATCCGTTGGGGATGGCCCGCTCTGCAGTCCGCTATCGGAGGTCTGATCGCGGCCTGGCGGGAACCTCCTCCGGAAGGACCCGTGGCTCAGCCCGCCAAGATCGTCGCGGTCGTTCCTGGGGAAGAGCGAGCGATGCCGCCTTCCCCCCTGGCTTCCCATTCTGTCCATGACGATCGCGCAGACGAGGCCAGGAAGACGACCGAACCCTCTCAGAACCCAAATGATCCATCGGTGGTTCGATGTGACCAGGAAAAAGGCCCTGAAGAGAAGGAGGAAATATGAAAATTCACGCTCTGATTCTCGTTCTGATCTGCGTTCTGGCGCTGAGTTCTCCTGTTCTGGCCGGCGGCAAGGCCGTCGCGGCCACCAAGGCCTTGGCTCGGGCTCCGGCAAAGGCTCTTCTTCCCTTGGAAAAAGCGCTCACGACCTACGAGGCCATGGTTCAGCTCAAAAGTGTTTTGGCGGTGCTGATAGAAGTGAGCAAGCGTGGCCCACCTCCGAACTTGGTCCCCAACATCAGTGGAACAGTGCTTGGTTGTGCCGTGGCGTTGGCGGCGTATTTCTTCCTGGTCGACCCGCCCCCGGTTTTCCTATCGCCTCCGGATGATTTCATCGATCAGCAGTTCCAACCTCCGCCGTCTTTCCGGTTCCCGCCTGAATTGGAGGTCAAGCCCTGGGAATGAGGCCAGACCGCGAAGCGCAAGGCTGGTGAGCAGGCTCTGAGAATGGAGGCCGCCCCTCGGCCTGGGAAAAGCCCCCCGATCCTGGATCGGTACCCCATTCAGGATCGGGAGAAATCTTTTCTCCAGGCCTATTTTAGACGGAATCGGCCGGCCAAAATGGGCCGGTTTTACGATAGACACGCCCGAGAGCGTGGAACATTTTGGCGGGCGGGTGATGGAGGCGGGAGAAGCTCTCTGGAAAAGGAAAATGAGCTATGTGCTGGTGACAAATGGCTCGACATGGCGATTTCAATGAAGTGAGCGTTGGTAACGGCTTTGCCATGAGGATGAGCGAATGTAGAGAAAATGCTTGCGGGATGAAAAAAGGCGCATTCCAGCGTATACGTTCGGTGCCCCCGCCAACCCGCATTCCTTCGTGGAGGTTTACGCTGACCCCGAAGTCGGGGCGGGATGAGGGTTGGGCTTGACATTTTTCGCGGGATTTTGTAGATTTTGTGCACGGCAAGGGTGAGATTCCATAAGGTTTACGCTGACGTTCACGGTCTCAAGCATTGCAAGCCCTTCTTCAGGGGGTGGCCTTTCACCCCCTCCTCGAGTGAGTGAGGATTGAAACGAAAAGATCTTCCCGTTTGCTTTTTCTGCCAGGATCCTTTCACCCCCTCCTCGAGTGAGTGAGGATTGAAACGCAAAATCTTCCAAAACGAACAACCTCGTCAAACAGAGTCTTTCACCCCCTCCTCGAGTGAGTGAGGATTGAAACCTCCCATGACGGGGGGATGTGGATTGAGCTAAGCAAACTTTCACCCCCTCCTCGAGTGAGTGAGGATTGAAACAAGACACAGCACTGACCTCCCATTGCTCTTTGATAGACCTTTCACCCCCTCCTCGAGTGAGTGAGGATTGAAACGGGATCTGCTTGATCGCCTCTACGAGTTTGGGATCGTACTTTCACCCCCTCCTCGAGTGAGTGAGGATTGAAACGGACTTCGGCCGCCGGGGGTCGGCCGTGAGATGTGCAACTTTCACCCCCTCCTCGAGTGAGTGAGGATTGAAACTCTTCTTCGGACGCTTGAAGTTGTTGCTAGCAGCCTCCTTTCACCCCCTCCTCGAGTGAGTGAGGATTGAAACCCCGCGCCAATTTGCTGCATGGTTACTCCTCCCGGATTCTTTCACCCCCTCCTCGAGTGAGTGAGGATTGAAACAGTATTTCCCTACCCCCAAACTTGGAGCATCCAACTCCTTTCACCCCCTCCTCGAGTGAGTGAGGATTGAAACTGATTCACTTCCTCTTAGGACGCTTGAATCCGTTCGCCTTTCACCCCCTCCTCGAGTGAGTGAGGATTGAAACCTTTCGCGACGGTCTCCCCGAGTTCTGACTCCCTCACCTTTCACCCCCTCCTCGAGTGAGTGAGGATTGAAACAAACGGGCTGTGCATATAGCACCTCCATATTGAATGCTTTCACCCCCTCCTCGAGTGAGTGAGGATTGAAACAGTCCTGTCTCCGCCAGGTACTCGGCGAGGGCATCCTCCTTTCACCCCCTCCTCGAGTGAGTGAGGATTGAAACTTCGAAATCTTCATACGGTAAAAAAGTCTGCATAAAACCCTTTCACCCCCTCCTCGAGTGAGTGAGGATTGAAACGAAAACAGCAGCGGCACCACCGATGAGATTGGAACCTCTTTCACTCCCTCCTCGAGTGAGTGAGGATTGAAACGGGCTCATTGTCTCTCCTCCTCTATCCTCCGGATGCTTTCACTCCCTCCTCGAGTGAGTGAGGATTGAAACGGGCCGGCCAGGCCCACGCATCGAGAGGATCGAACCAGCGCTTATCCCCGGTTAGCGGGTATGGGTCGACCAAACCAGCCCATGCCCGCCACGGGGCGGTGCCGTCCTACCCTGCTCGGCCCCCCCCTTCAGGCCTTCTCAGAAGCTTTCGCGCGCGACGACAGCGCCATCAGCTTCTTTTTGCAAAAATTCTTCTTGATGGGTCGCCTCGCCCTCGGCGCCGGGCGGAGGCTCCGAATTCCCCACAGGCGACGGACATTCCCTCACAGGATGGAACGGGTCTGAGGCCATCCTTTCCGCCGTTCGCCGGGGCTCACCCTCTTTGCTCTTGTTCTATCTCCCCGAAATCGCCAAGAAAAGGAGGTAAGACAGCCGTGTCATTCGCCCCAGAGCACCAGCTCTTGGATTGGCTCGAATACATCCTGGTGGGAATGCAGCTTTCCTGTGTCGGCGCCATCCTCTTTCTCTGGTGGTCGGTCGGCTGGTGATCTGGTGAACCAAACCTTGGCGGGCTCGTCGCATTTGAACAAACCGAATCGCCCGGCCTTTTCCAATCGTGCAAATGGCCTGAGTTTTCAGTCAGGTCTGATCGAAAAAAAAGGAGGAAATTTATGAAAAATTCTCTTTCAAAAGTTTTCTTGAATAAATACACGTTTGGTGCTCTGATCGTCGTCCTGCTGTTCGCCGTCCTGCTGCCCCCGCAGACCTTCGCGCCGCCCACGGTCGCGCAAGCGCCGCAACCTTCGCCCACGCCGTCCATGCCGTCTACGCGGGTCGTGATCGAAGCCCAGGAACTTGTGCACCGGCGGGTGGCCTCCTTCCGGCAGCATGTGTCGAGTACGCTGACGCCCGAGCTGAAACGCGTGCTGAACGACTACTTCGCCCGTTCGCGCCGAGGCGTCGACACCTTCCTCGATGAGCAATTCGCCATTCTGACCCAACTCAAAGCCTCGTGGAACATGGTCTGCGATACCTCGAACTGGCTGTGGGAAAAAGGCAACGCCCTGTTCGGCCGGCGGGTGGCCGAGGCCCCGAACCGCAATGCTCAGATGGCCCGCACCATGTTCGAAACCTACGTGCTCTCGGAAGCCAGTCTGCAAGCCACCATCGCCCGAGCAGGCGAGATCGCCGAATCGGAGCTGCAGCGGCTGACCATGGATTTCATCGTGGCGACCAATCGCGACTTGTCCGAAATCCTCTCCCGCGAGCTGCGCATCGAGGTTCCCCCCGAACGGGTGGCGGCCGCCTTCCAAGAAGTGGCGAAGGTCGCGGTCCAAACCATGCATCCCGAACAGCAGCTTTTGCACCTGATCATGACCACCGCCGTTTCCAATGCGGTATTCACCCAGATGACCCCCATTCTGACCGGGCAGATCGCAACTTTTCTGACCTCGGTCTGGTATGCCCAGCTCACGACCATGGGCAAGATCGGCGTCTGGCTCGGCCTGGAAACCGTGCCCGCCTCGATCGGCATCGGCGCAGGAGTGGCCGGCGGCGCGGCGACCATGGGGCTGTCGATCCTGGCGGCCGTCGCCGTCAGTTGGATCATCGAGGGCTGGACTCGCCCCGAAGCCCGAGCCAAGATCATCAGCGCGCTGGATTCCCTGGAACACGGTCTCGTGCATGGCGATTTCTCGACCCCCGGCCTGGTGACCATGTTGGAGCGCAGCGTGAACGACCTGTGCGCGACCATGGAAGACGTGTACCTGCGGGCGATCCAGCGCATCGTGAATTGATGCCGAATCTGGCCGAACCCCCGGAGCCCAGCGGCCGGCCGCCCGAGCCTGGTTCTCCGGTCTCTCATTCTGGTTCCAGACCAGAAGGTCCCATCGACGCCCGATCAGGGCGCCTTTTTTTTCTTCGCCGGTCAGCTCGGAAGGAGAGGAATCTGGCTCTTCTGGCATCCGAGAGGCGGTCAGGGAGGTTTGCTATAATGCCGGCAACTCCACCGCGAGAGGCCACGCGCATGAGCATCGCCACCATCGATCCAACGGCTTTCACGTCTCTCATTCGTGAAGAATGGGCATCCTTCTTGAACACCTATTGTCCACCAGAATTCCGAGAGGGATGGGACGATCAGGTCACCTGCGAATGCGACGCCGAGACCGGCTGGGCGACCATTCGGGCGGAGGGCCGGGCGGCGAACGGGGGACGACAGAATGAACGCCTCTTGCTGGTGAAGCTGCCCTGGCCGCGCGAAGGCGGCTTCGCCTGGCGCTCGCCGAAAACCGGGGGCTGGCTGCGCCTGGTGCCGCGCCTGTATCTGGAACCCGACCCGGCCGTGCCAGGCTTCCAGCGCCAGAGCGATCCGTACGACTTGCGCTGGTACCGGATCGTCCCGCTCGTTTCCCGTCTGGCCGGTTTGTTTCGCCGCTGGCTGCGCGCGCCTCTGCCTCGCGATCCCGCGACCGGCCAGGTCGAGAGCCCGGTTTCAGAAGACGCATGGGAAAAATTCCTGGGCCATTGCACCGTGCCGGCGCGCGATCAGTCGCTTCGGCAGCGGGGGAAGGGGCTGACGCCGAAAACGATTCCCCTGCGGTGGCTGTTCCGGTTCTGTGTGCTCGAAGACGAGACCAACCCGCTGGCGCGGGCGACCCAGCGACATTCGGTGCTGCGGCAACGGGTCAAAGACTGGGATACGAAACACGAGCGAGAACGGTACAAAGTCTTGCATCCGCGGTCGGCCCACTACGCCGCGCGCGATGTGCATCCGAGCTTTCGGGGGGCGATCTGCCCCATCGAAAGCCCGGAATCGACGCTGGTCGGGCTGAGCGTTCAGAAGGCGGCCGGGGCGGCGATCGACCCGCTGACCGGCCGACTGACCCCGGCGCCGTTCGATGACACGGCGGCCTTCTGCTCGATCGGCACCTTGCAGGTGCCCTTCCTGAGCCATAATCATAGTCCGCGGTTGATGATGGGAGGGAAGAATCTCAAACAAGCCCTGCCGCCGATCGTTCCCGAGACGCCCCTCGTCCGCACCGGGTGGGAAGAGCGCGTTCCGGCCATTCTGCATGAGGAGACCGGCCGCGAGCCGGTGGTGCGAGCCCCGCGCACCGGGCGGATCGAGAAGAGGGCCGACCGGCTCCTCCTGCATCCTGACGATGGCTCGCCGCCGATCGCCATCCCGCTGTGGGAGGCGCCCGCCGCGCCCAAGCCGGTGGCTTCGTTCGGCCAGCCCCTGGTGGAGGATGGCAACCGGGTGGAACAGGGCGAGCCGGTGATCGTGCGGGCCGGGCTGGCGCGCGGGGAAGATGGCGTGATCAGGCTGGCCTTGGGACGTCAGTTGCGGGTGCTCTACCTGCCCTGGTACGGGTGGAATTTCGAAGATGCGGTGGTGGCGGGGCCCGGCGCGGTCGAGCGGCTGACCTGCCGACTGGTGGTGCCGGTGAGCTGGACCTGCGGCGCCGACCGCTCGCGGCGCGGCGTCTTGCCGGTCGGAACCAAGGTCAGAGGCGGCCAAGAACTGCTGCCCGGGGTGCCGCGTTCCGGAGTCCCGTTCTGGATCGAGGAAGGCGTGATCCTGGACGTCGCCCCGCCGCACGATACGGGCGAACTCGTCGCCATGGCGACCGCCGACGGCCGGCGCGACGGGGTGCAGCCGTTGTGGCATCACCGTGTCTTGATCGGGGTCGATCAACCCCTCGGCGTCGGCGACAAGGTGATGGGCCGGTATGGGAACAAGGGCGTGATCTCGAAGATCCTGCCCGAAGCCGAACTGCCGGAGGTCATTTTGCCTGATGGGCGGAGCTGGCGACCCGATCTCATCCTCAATCCGATGGGGTTGCTGTCGCGCAAGAACCCTGGCCAGCTCTTCGAGACCCAGCTCGGCCTGCTGGCCGACTTGGATCGAGACGCTTTCGCTCGCGAGTTCGCGCGCGCGGGCGAGCCGTTCGCCTGCCTGTCGCGTCCCGACCTGGCGCGCGAGATCGTGGATGCGCTCGAAGCGCGTGGGGCGCCGCGCGGGCAGGTCAAGGTGCGCTTTCCCGACGGCCATGAGGTCTACGCCCTGGCGGGAACGCAGTACATGGTCCGGCTCGATCACCTGCCCCAGGCCAAATGGGCGGTGCGAGCGGCGCCGGTCGGCCAGCGCTCGCCCTTGACCGGCCAGCCGCTGCCCGGGATCCGCCAGACGGGTCGCAAGCGGGGCCTCGACGGCGGGCAGCGCCTGGGCGAAATGGAGATGTGGGCCCTGCTCGCCCATGGCCTTGATCGCAACCTCGACGACATCCTGAATGTCCGCAGCCGGCCGCCGGGCGCGACCGGCCCTGCCCAGACGCTGGCCGCCTTGCACGATCTGCTGCGGGCCCTGGGGTTCGGTCTCGACCCCGAGGGCCTGAGGCTGACGCTGCTGCCCGACCCTGAGCCGCCGTCGGGGCCTGGCGGTGGCCAGGAAGCTGGTCGAGATGCTGGCCATGAGCAAAAAGCCGATGAAGGATTGATCCGCATTCCAAATCATATTTTTGAAAAACATGCCGTCTCGCCGGTCGTTCATCCCATCCTGGGCTGTCGGCTCAACGTGGTGCGCCAGTTGCCCGAAAGGTTTTTTTCTGGAGACCAGGCAAGGGGAAGAAAGCGATCATCGTGGTTGCAGAAACAGTACAAGGAGCTGGCGAACCTGGTCGATGACGAGGTGTTGAAGAAAGCTGGGAAGGCGAAGCCTGGCCGCCCGGCCGCCACCGCGGCGACGGCCGCCCTGGCCGTTCTGGCGCGCCGTATGCAGGCGCAGGTCGAGCGGATTTTCGGGTGTCGGCTCACCCTGGAAGGGTGGCCGGTCGGTCTGGCCCGGCGCCGGGCGGGCGGCCCGGCTGCTGAAGAAGGGCCGACCGAGGAAGCGCCGGCGATGGCGGCGGGGGAATGGTCGCAAACCTTGATGGGGCTGCTGGCGCCCAAGATGGGTCTGGTGCGCCGCCATTTGCTGGGTCGGCGCCTCGATCGGTCGGGGCGGGCGGTCATCGTGCCGGCGCCCGACCTGCCCCCCGATCGGGTGCGCCTGCCGGCCCTGGCCCGCGATCTGTTGAGCCATGGCCTGCCCGCTTCTCAGAGCACCCGTCGACCCTGGGTGCTGCTGAATCGGAATCCGACCCTGCATCGGTACAACATCCTGGCGGCGCGCGCCGTCTGGGGGGCGGCGCCGGTGATCGGCCTGCCGCCGCTGCTGTGCGGCATGTTCGGGGCCGATTTCGATGGCGACACCATGGCCTTCCATCTGCCCACCAGCCAGGAGGCTCGGCAGGAGGCCGGCCAGAAAGCGTCGTTCGGGCCGCATGCCTTCTCGGTGGCGACCGGCCAGTTGCAGGCCCACCTCACCCAGGATCTCAAACTGGGATTGTGGCTGTTGGCCGGGCCGGCCGACCGGGTGCCAGCCGGGTGCGAGCAGGCTCGCCGCGATCTCGAGGCCGTCTTGTCGGAAGCTCGAGAGATGGTCGGGACGGCGGGCGAGGGCCCCCTCGCCGCCCTGCTGGAGCGCCCCGAAACGTTGTCGCAGGCCATTCGTCAGTTGTCGTGGGCCTTGCCTGGCGAGCCGCGGGCGCGGTTCCTCTGGCGGGTCAGCCAGGCGGCGTTCGCGGCGGCGACGCGGGCCGGCGTCTCGCTGTCGCTGGCCGACCTGCTCGATCTGGCCATGGCTGAACCCACGCCGGCGGCCGTCGCCGACGCCGACGACGGTGCCGCGGCGGCGTCTCGGGGAACGCCCGAAGAAGCCATGCAGGCCTCTCTGAAAGAGCGGGCGAAGGTGGTGCGGGGGAACCGGCCGGGTTTCCTCGATATTCCGCTGTCGGGGGCGCGCGATCCGGCGTTTTCGGATGTTCGGCAGTTGGTGGCCATGGCCGGCACCATCGATTGCTGGTTTTCGCCCCTGTTCGCGGCACGGCTGGAACGAGCCGACCTGTTCGCCGACCTGCGGTTCAACCTGGCGCCGCCGCCGCCGGTGCGCGGCAACTTCCTGCGCGGGTTCGACCTCGAGGAGTTCTGGGCCGGCAGCCGGGACGGGCGCCGGGGCATGGTCGAGAAAAAGCTCGGCACTCCGCCGGCGGGGTATTTCACCCGGTTGCTCGTCGAAGCCGCCTTCCCCTGGCGCGTGTCCGATATCGAAGACTGCGGCACCACCCGGACCATGCCGCGTCCGGGGCAGCGAGAGCGTGTGCGCTCGCCGTTGTTCTGCCAACTTCCCGAATCGGGAAGACCGTGGGAAGTCTGCCGGAAATGCCTTGGCCCCGACCCCTCGACCGGGCGCCCCTTCCAGCCTGGCGAGTGGATCGGCATCATCGCGGCCGAGTCGGTCGGGGAGCGCGGCACCCAGGAAGCCATGAAAAAGTTCCATAAGGGCGCCGGAACCACGGGGGCGGGCGGCGAGCGGCTCGCCGCCACATCGGCGGCGTCGCCGGCGGGGGCGGCGGCTACGGGCCTGGTGGCCTGGAGAAAGGAGGGGGTGCGGTTGACAGATGCGTTCCGATCTGGTTGGAAGCTGGAGGAGACCGAAGCGATCCTGGCGTTGATCTACGATCCGCAGGGGCCGTTTGCCGAAGCCTACAAGCACGTGCTTCCCGTGCATTTCGAGATGCTGGCGCGGACGCGCCGCCAGGGTGATCAGATCCTGCCGCTGGTCGATCAGGGCCTGGCGACCGGGCCGGCCGGAGGCGCTCTGGCCGCGCTCGGGTTCGAGCGCCTGCCCGAGGTGTTGCAGCGATTGGCGGTGGCGCCGCCCCCGATCATCGGATCGCATCCGAAGACCCTGCTCATGCTGGGGCGCTGGGCGAATCTGCCAGTCACCGAGGGGGAGAAGAAGGATGAGGGTGCGAGCGCGTAATCGGGGGCGCGTCGAAGCAGGGCCAGGGCCCGGAGCGAAGCCGCGCGCGACGGCGGGGCTGACCGCTCGCCTGCTGACCGGGCTGGCGCACTGGGCGAAATCCGGCCTGGCCGCTCGCCTGCAGAGCCTGCACGTCTACGAGGAAGCGGCCCGCCGAAGAGAAGCGGCTGACCGGCTGGTGGTCATCCGGGAGGGCGAAGTCGATCTGGGAACCGACCATTCTGGCGACGGGCCCGAGCGCGAAGCGCGCTCCTGGTTCGAACGGCCCGGGGGCCGGTCGGTCGTCGCGCCCGAGGGCTTCCCGTTCCTTGTCACGGAAGAGGCAAGCGGCGTGTTCGTCTGCCGCCCGGTGCGGCCGGTGCCAGAGCTGCCCGATCGGCTGGCGGTGCCGGCGGCCCTGCGCGAGAGCCTCGACCGGGACAACTGGCATCTCGATGGCTTCGATCTGGCCGTGACCATCGTGCTGGAGGTCATGGCCGCGTGGTGCGAGGTGCAGCAGCCGTACCTGCGCGGCCTGGCGGCGGGCGACCCCGAGGCCTGGCTGGCCCGGCGCCTGTTCACGCAGACGATGGGCGCGCGCGCCGTTCGGTGGGGGGCGATCGAGCTGGCGGCCGACACCGTGCGCAAGCAGTTGTCCAACCTGGTCGGATGTTCGGGCGTCTTGCGCGATCAGTCGGTCTTCTTGCCTGGCGGTTCGACTTGTACCATTGGCGAATGCTTTGATAAGGGCAAGCACGTCGCCGCGAGAGAAGGGCCGCAGCCGGCCATCACGACCTGGCAGCGGCTGTGGCGGGAAGCCCTGGCGCAGCACCCCGCCTGGGGACGCGGCCACCGCTTCTGCAATCGGGACATCCTCGCCTATGCCGTCGGCCGCCTCGAGCGCAGCGGGTATTGGGCGGCCGACGACCTGCAGCCGTGGCGCGCCGCCGTGGCCGACGACGATGCGGTGCAACGGTTCGCGCGCTGGGCGCGCCCGCGCTCGACCGGCCCGACGGGCCCTCGCTCGCCGACGGCCCCTCGCTCGCCGGCGGCCCCTCGCTCGCCGGCGGCCCCTCGCTCGCCGGCGGCGCGCCCGTCGGCAGCGCGGGCGGGCCGCACGCGGGGCGCGCGGCCAGGAGGAACGCGACGATGAAGCTCGATCTGTTGGTCGTCTCTGAACGGTTCGCGTGGGTGGAAGAAAAGATGACGGCCGTGCTTCCTGCCACGGTCGAGGGGGTCGCCTGGCAGATCCGTTCGGTCAAGGTGAAAGACATCGTCCCAGAATTGCACGGGAGGCCCGATCATGTTCCCGTGTGGCTGTTGGAATGGTCGGATCGCGCCCCGGCGCGGGAGGCCTTCGACATCATCTTGCACCAGAGCCGCTCGAAAGGGCGGCTGTCGGTGGAAGGAGCGGATGGCTCCGACATTCCCCCGCTCGTGCTGGTCTTGACCCGTCGCCCCGATGATCAGTCGGTGCGGGCCATCTGGCAGTGGAGCTACCCCCGGCTGGGGGCCATCCTCTACGATCAAGTCCTCGACAAGCCGGCCGAGTACGGCGGCGCCGGTTTCCTGGCCGATCTGCTGGCGCAGGAAGTGCGGTTGCGACCGCACCTGCGCGAACTCGAGAACCTCCCCAGCGAGCCGATCTGCTCAGAGCCGGCGCTGCCGGTCGACCAGGAGCCGCTGTTCGTGACGCTGGGATGGGGGCGGGCCATGCAACGGTTCGTGGCCGACCTGCGGCGGCTGGTGGCCGCCATGCGCTCCGATTGGGTGAAAGCCTTTCAGCGGCCGCCCGACCTGGACCA
The DNA here is from genome assembly GCA_003327425.1 of Candidatus Ozemibacter sibiricus. Taxonomy (GTDB): domain Bacteria; phylum Muiribacteriota; class Ozemobacteria; order Ozemobacterales; family Ozemobacteraceae; genus Ozemobacter; species Ozemobacter sibiricus. The sequence continues at coordinate 844 of QOQW01000025.1, read as the reverse complement.
GCGGATTCGCGCCTTTCTGCGCCGAGACAACCAGCAGCCCCTCGAGTCGCTGTTCGGTCAGGCGGCGCTGGCCAAGAGCGGTTCGTCAGCGCGATCGGACCGTGCCGGCAAGGGGCCGATCGAGCTGCCGCCGCGGCCGGCCAATCATGCGCCGCTGCATCTGCTGCTGACCGGGGAGACCGGCACCGGGAAGACCTTGCTGGCGCGGTTGGTCAGCGATCTGCTCGGCGCCAGGCCGATGGTGTCGGTGAACGCCTCGGGTCTGTCGGAGACCCTTCTCGAATACGAACTGTTCGGCTGCAAAGATGGTACGGCCACCGATGTCGGTCTGCGACCGGGGTACGTGCTGAGCGCGCTGGGGGGCGTGCTGTTCTTCGATGAGATCGGCGATATTCCCCTGCCGCTGCAGGCGAGGTTGTTGACGTTCCTCGATGAACTCAAGATCCGGGTCAATGGGTTCGAGGGGATGACGCCGCCGCTGCCGCTGTACGTGATCGCGGCGACGAATCAGCCGCTCGAGGAGAAGATCGAGAAAGGTCAGTTCCGGGCCGACCTCTACCAGCGGTTCCGGTTGCGCATCGCGATCCCCAGCATGGCTGAACGGAAAGAGGATATTCCGGCGCTCGTGAGTACCAAGCCATGCTAAACCCGCTCCCTGACTTGTTTTTCCTCCCAGCGCTTGCCTATCGCCTCCAGGAAAGCGTCTGGATTTCGAGTGTATCGCCGTCGCCTGGCTTCCGGCTCACGAATCTCTTGCTGCCTTCGACGAGCAGCTTTATATTCCTCTTTCGAAAATCCCTTCAGCCAGTCTTCCCGCTCTTGCTTGCTGGCCAAGCCGTGGAAT
>QOQW01000024.1 GCA_003327425.1 Candidatus Ozemibacter sibiricus | reverse complement strand
TCCTCACGAGGGGTTCGACTTCCCTTCTTCGGCTCCCTCCCCCCTCAGTCCGCCACCGTCCGGGTTCCCCTGCGACTGGCCGCCACCGGCGGAGAAGTGCATGTCACCGGCCTCCCCGGAGGGACCTACATTCTTGGCGTCCCCGCCGGAACCACCCCCGGGTCCGTAGCCACTGTCCAAACCCCCCAAGGACCTTTTCGTATCAGATTGGTGCTCGAGGACGATCCACCCTTCCGCCTCAAGGGCGATGACATCGAGACCGTCATGACCCTCAATCTGGCCGAAGCGGTCCTGGGCGGCAAGCGGTCGTTGACCGATCCGGCCGGAAAAGAGCTGATCGTCGAGATTCCGGAGTGCACCCCTCCGGGCACCGTGTTGCGCTTCCCCAAACGAGGTCTGGGAGGAGGTGACCTGCTGGTCAGGCTCGAGCTCGAATTTCCGCGTTCACTGACTCCGGAAGCCCGGCTGCTCTTTGCCCGGTTCGCCAAGAAAGCCGGTTTACATTTCCAAGAATCATGAGTATGTTGGCTGAGCCCCCAATTCAGTTCCTGATGGCGAGAGGTTGAGCATGTCTCCTCATCATCGATACCCGCAACCCACGTTGTTTTGGTTCTGGTGCATCGGGGCAGGTGTTGCCCTGTCCCTGGCTCTGACCCAGGCGGCCAGCGCCGCTCCCAAGCCTCTGGCCGGGCTTACCATTCTCCTCGATCCTGGCCACGGCGGCGCTGACCCCGGGGCCATCGGCCCCACCGGCCTGAAGGAGTCGACCGCCAATTTGCGGGTCGCCACCTACCTGCGCATGCTCCTGCTGGCCGACGGAGCCACCGTGCACCTGACCCGCGAAGGCGACCAGTTCCTGTCGCTCAGCGACCGGGTGGCCATGGCCAGGAACCTCAATCCCGACCTGTTCGTCTCCATCCACCACAATGCCTCATTACGGAAGAATGTCCAGAATCGGGCCGAAATCTTCTACAACGCCCTTGATCGTGGAGTCTCCTGGCTCGTCGGGCAAGCCATGGCCGAGGCCTTTGTGCCGCGCCGCGGAGATGGCGAGACCCTCCTCATCCCAGGCGGATTCTACGTCCTGCGCAACAACCCAGCCCCCGCCGTCCTGACCGAAGCGGGGTACCTCAGCGTCAAAACCATCGAGCGCGAATTGAAGAGCGCCAAAGGGCTGACCAACGAAGCGCAGACCTTGCGCATGGCGATCCGCAAGGCCTTCAAGAATCCTCTGATCGAAGCGGAAGTGTTCGCCACTCGACCTTCGTTCGTCAATACCCCCTTCGCCAGATTCGTCCTGACCTCGAACCAGCCGATCGACCGGGCTCAGATTCGATTGGATCCCCCTCAGAACGTCGATTTTGCCTTTGAACGATTGCCCTTCGGCGGGACAGTCTACACTCTCTACAACACCCGACCATTACCTAGCGGGAACTATACCCTTTCGATGCTTTTCTTCAACCGCCAATCGGTGTCTCGCCAGATCCGGCTCCCCATCACCCTGGAGCTGCCCTTGAAAGACAGCGTGCTGCTGCCGATCCTGCCGAGCATCCCCCGCGGAATGACCGGTGATTTCCCCCTCACTCTGGTGTTGAAAGATGGCTTGGGGCGGGTCAATCCGCGCATCGTCCGGTTCACCGTCCAATGGAACGGCTTGTCCATCCCCGGCATCACGCGGGCCGATGGGAAAGCTGTGATCCAGCTTCCCCTGACCGGGAAGGAGGACGGGCCGCAGGAGGTCGTCGTCGTCACCGCCGAAGGCGAAGAAATCGCCCGCACCACGATCGCCGTAGCGGCGCCGCGCGGCCATGCAGTCCTGGGGCAGCTCCTGTGCGGGGCCACGCACGCCGGCCTCGAAAAGGCCCGAGTCCTGGTGGCGGGGCGTCATACCATCCAGACCACGGTCGGGGGCTATTTCGCCTACGAGTTCCCGGCCATCTTCCGCAATCTCGCCATCAAGCTCCAGCCCCCGGCCGGATATCCCGAAGTCGAGCGCTGGATCCGGTCCACCGGGGAACCCCTGACCCGGGCCCGGTTCGTCGTCGAACCGATCGCGCCCGGGTTGCTGGGCAAGCACATCGGCATCATGGCCGCCCGAGCCCATGATCCCTGGGTGCGACCGCTGGTCAAGGCCTTGATGAAAGTCGGCGTCCGCACGACCCGCCTGAGCTTCCCCGAAGACCAGGACAAACCCGAATACACCGCCGTCCTCCAGGCCAATACCATGAACAACCTCGACCTGGTGCTGTCGTTCCGCCCCGATCCTGGTCCGACTTTGACCATGCGGCACTACCATCGGGGCGGGGCCGGTAAAGCCCTGGCCCTCGCCGTTCAGAAGGCTCTGGCCTCCGGACCGGCGCCGCTGGCCTTGCGCGTCGAGGCCGGCTCGGACTACGAGCTGGGCAATCTGGGGGCCACTTGCGTCGTGGTCGGCCTGCCCGCGCTGCCGCCGCCCCACACTCCCGAACGACTCGCCGAGGCGTTGCGCACGGCGCTGCAACAGTCGAACTGAACGCGAAGGAATGGCCATGGAACAACCACCGATTCCGCCCCTGATCAAGGACGAGGTGTACCGCCAGCAGACCGAATGCCCCAGTTGCGGTCGGTTCATCGGCGTCTACGAGCGATGCCCCTATTGCCTGGCGCTGACTCCGAAGCGACTGTCGATTCGCGTGTTCAAGGTCATCTCGGTCCTGACCTCGACGGTGGGATTGCTGATCCTGCTGTTCTATGCTCAGACCATTCAGACCCCGGAAGTGAAGATCGCCGACCTCGGACCGCTGAGCAATTTCGCCCATGTGCGGCTGGTCGGCGAGGTCGAGCGCAGTTACGGCATCCATAAGCAATGGAAATCGCTCGCGTTCACCCTGAGCCAACCTGGCAAGGATGGGGAGCCGATGACCATACGGGTGTCGGCCTATGCCAAAGTGGCGAAAGAAATCGAAGAGCGGAACCTGGTGCCCGCCGATGGAGATCTGGTCTCGGTCGAAGGGACGGTCCGGTTCCAGAAGGATTCGCCAAGCCTGCTGATCAACGCGCCCGAGCATCTGCGCATCGTGCGCCGGGCCACCGCGCAAGTGGTTGAAAGCCCGCTGGCGCCTGCCCAGGTGACCCGTGACCACCTGGGCAAGACGGTCACGGTGCGCGGGAAGATCGGACGGGCGATCAATTTCCCGCGCGGCACGATTCTGGGCTTCGAGGAGCTGCCGCAAGGGTTCTGCCTGTGGCTGCCCGAGGGAATTCGTGACGCTCTGGCGGGCAAGGTGCGCCAAGGCGACGTCGTCGAGGGCACCGGCAAGGTCAAGATGTTCAAGAGCCAGCTCGAGGTCGAGATCGCCGACCAGACGCACTTCAAGGTGATCACCCCCGGCGAAGGGCCGGCCTTGCCGATGCAGCCGAACACCCCAGGCCAAGGGGGAACAGACGTTGAAGAAGGCTCCGAGGAGAGCGAGCCCGCCCCCACCGGCCAGACCTCGGCCCCGCCCGCTCAACAAGGGCCTGCGTCCGGTCCGGCGGGACCCGCCGCAAATCCAGGGCCCGCCACGGAACCGACCGTCCCCCCTGGCTCCTCAACCTCTCCCAATGGGAATCAGCTCCCGACGACAGGACCGCGACCATGACCGAGCTGTTGCTGCACCCGCAGAATCTTGACCTGGTCTACTTCTGCAGCCTCGGCGTCCTTTTCTCCTGCCTCGTTTCCTTCCTGCCGGCGCTGCATATCTACAACGTGCTGGGCATCTTCCTGGTCGTGGTGCTGGGCTTCGAGAAGGCCATGACCGGCATGCAGCTGGTCGCCCTCTCGACCGGGATGATCGTCGGCTACTCGATCCTCAACACCGTACCGGCCACCTATTTCGGCCCGGGCGATGAGAGCCTTTCGTACTATATCCTCCCCAGCGCCCAGTGGGTGGCGCTGGGCCGCGGCTACGAGTCGGTGATGCTAACCGGGATCGGGGCGATGGGCGGACTGATCATGCTGGCCGCCGCCGCTCCGGTATTCCTCTGGATCCTGCCCGGGTTGAAGGCCATCACCGCCCCGCACATCTTCTGGATCCTCGGCGCCGTCATCGCCTACATGCTGCTGTCGGAGTGGCCCAAAGGCGTGGCGCAATCGCCGAGCTGCTGGGCGAATTTCTGGGAAGGCTGGAAATTCCTGCTGGTCGGCCTGGCCACGTTCTTCTTGACAGGACTGCTCGGCTTCATCGTCATGGCCCGAACGATGGTGCCGCTCGAATTCGCCTTCCAGAGCATCACACCGGTGTTCGTCGGGCTGTTCGCCATCCCGTGGCTGATCACCAATCTGCTCAACATCGGCACCATCCCGCCGCAGCATGCATGCAAAGACATCGACCTCGACTGGGAATTGGCCGTCCGCGGCGTGTTCGGCGGGTTCCTGGGCGGATTCTTCGCCGCCTTCATTCCGATCGTGACCGCCGGGGTGGGAGGCCTGATGGCCGGCCACGCCACCGCGCAACGCGACAGCCGACTGTTCGTGCTGTCATTCGGCACCTGCAAGACCGTCTACTACGTTGGCTCCTTCCTGCTGTTCTTCATTCCAGGGCTCAGCCTCACCCGCGGAGGCCTGGCCTGGATCGTCACCCCGATGATCGCCACCCTGACCCTCAAGGACTACGCCGTGTTCGTCGGCCTGATGCTGTATGCGACGGGGTTGTCGTTCCTGCTGCTCGGCCCCTTCACCCGAGCCTGCATCTGGCTGGTCGAGACCATCAACTACCATCTCGTATCGTTGGTGGCGCTGATCGGCACGATCCTGCTGCTCTACACCTATACGGGCTGGGGCGGGCTGGCCATCACGGCCGTGGCCACCGGCCTCGGACTGCTGCCGGTGCTGTTCCAGGCCCGGCGCATGAACCTGATGGGGGTGCTGTTGCTGCCCGTGACCGTCAACATGGCGGGCTACGGCAACGACGTCCTCCGCCTGCTGGGGTTGTTGTGATATGAAGGGCTTCACCCATTTCATCTCCGGCATCGCCGTCGCGTCGTTCTTCCCGCAGGCCGTCCACATGGCCTCGCAGGAGCAGTCGTTCATCCTGTGCCTGGGCGGCATCTTCGGCATCCTGCCCGACACGCTCGATTTCAAGTTCGCCCGGTATTTCCATACCTCGGAGTTCGAGGTGAAACCCGATCCGAACGCGCTCGATGCGCACCAGATCGCCGCGGTCGTCGCGCAATCGATCGAGAAGGCCAATCGCGACGGGCGGTCGAGCGTGCAGTTGCATACCATGCAGCTGGGGGCGAATCTGTGGCGCAGCTACACGCTGGGCTTCGACGCCAAGACCCAGGAGGTAGTGGTCGAGATCGGCCCCCTGGTCGATACCGGCCAGACGCCGTTCGTCGGCACCGAACCCAAAGAGAAGGCCGTGGCGCGGGTCAAGACCAGTTGCACCTTCTTCCAGGAATTCGACAAGAAATCCAACATCGCCATCATGTCGGGGCCGTGCTTCGAATTCATCAAACGAGGCGAGAACCAGGTAGAGATCGTGTTCCTGCCCTGGCATCGCACCTGGAGCCACAGCGCCACGCTGGGCCTGCTGATCGCCGTGATCGTGGGGGCCATCTCGTATGTCGTGGTGCCCGAGGGCCCCTACCCCGAACTCTACACGATCCCCCGCTGGATGTTGTATCCCCTGATCATCTTCTTCGGATCGATGGTCCATATCATCGAAGATTCGACGGGGTTCATGGGGAACAATCTGTTCTATCCGTTCACCCCTGACCGCACCAGAGGTCTGGGTTTCATGAGCGCCGCTGAGGCCATCCCCAACTTCTTCTTCGTCTGGACTTCCGTGATCGCCATCTTGTACAACCTCGACCGCTTCCGCTGGGCCCCCGAGGAGTTCCCGGCCGGCATCACCAGCCCGGAATCGTTCTTCTTCTGGTTCTATGCGGTACCGGTGGCCATCATGTGGTATTTCTTCCAACGAGGGAAGCACGAAAAAGAGGCGCGGCGCCGACCCGAGGAGACGGCCCCCGCTCGGGTGGTCGACTTCGATGGTCCCGGGGAGGCCGAGAGGGAAAGCGATCCTTCCGTGCTTTGATCGCTCGCCCCTCCGCTTGCGGTGGAAGGACGCCTGCCACCAAGGCGCCCGGAACCGGGGCGGTAGCACAGGGAATCAGGTCAAGGCTACCCGCAGAACCTGCGGTGAGGCGACCACTGGCTGACAGCCTGCGCTCGCCCGGTTTTGGAGAAGTTCAGCGCCCTGCAGCGAAAAGGGGAGCCGATCAGGAATTCTCCGGGGAGAACGGGGGGAAGCTCCGCCCCTGGCTCAAGGCGCAGCGGGAGCGGCAGCCGCCGAGGCCGTCGCCGGCGGGGTCGCCGGGGCGGGCGCTGGCCCAGCGGAAGCCGGCGAAGAACCAGAAGCCGGACCCACCGGAGGCGGCGTGCCTGCCGCCGGGGCGGCCGTGTCGATCACCGCCCGCCGGAGCGAGGCCTTGGCGGGCAGGGGCTCCCCACCGGGGGCGGCCTCTTTCTTCTTGGGCCCGGCAGGCATCGGACGTTCGTCGAGACGGTCCGCCAGGGTGTCGCCGCGCGGGGGTTCCATTTCCTGCCCGCCAATGACCATCAAGGCCGAGCCGCCGCTTTTGGCGGCCCCGCCGGTCATGATGCCGCCGCGCGGCAGACGGCCGGCGAATGCCCCGGCCAGGTCCATGCCGCCGCCGAACGGGGTGGCTCCCTGCATTTCGCGGGCGATACGCCCCCACACGCTATGGGGATCACGCTGGGCGTATTCCTTGAGGTAGCTGGCGGTGGCGCGATAATCGCCGAGCCGATAGGACAAGGCCGCGCAGTTCCAGAGCGCGGCGAGGTCGGTGCGATCGCGGAACCAGGTCTGGGTGAACCAGTAGAGCGCCTCGCGAGGCTGCCCGGCTTTGAGGCAGGTGAGTGCCAGCTTGCGCGTGATCTTGGGCGATCGGGGGTTCTTCTTGTGGAGCTCGGTGAGGTAGGGAAGCATGCTGGCCGGTTCGGCCTTCTGATCGAGGCGTGGGGTCAGCAGCTGACGATCAGGAAAACGCGGCTCGGCAGGGGCTCGAATGGGCTGCCAATCAGGGTTCGGCGCCCGCGGCAGATGCTTGCCTGGAAGCTGCTCGAGGATCTCTTCTGAATAGCCGAGTTTGGCAGCCTCGGAGCGGGCGGAGGGATCCGCCCAGGCGGGAACCGACAGGGCCAGACACATACAGATGATCAAGGTACGCATGGCCGGAGCATAGCACACCACGGTGCCCTGAAGCAAACCTCGATCATACCCCTCCCGTAGAGGAAAGGCCGGCAGACGGCGGCCCCCAGGATTCCGCCGCGGGGCCTGCGCATGGCCCTCGGCGGCGCCCCCGCCATGGACGCGAGCCTTCGCGGTCAATCCCTTGGGACAGCGTCGAGGAAATGGTCTGAGGCGGGAGGCGATCGGGGCGAAGGGTGGCGTTCGAAATTCGGCAGACGGTGCCGGAAAACCGACAATATCGGCGATGAATTCTTGAAAACCGGCGTCAGCAGGAGATTTTGTTTCCGGTACGATGTTTGCTGTAGTGGGTGGTTTCCGTTTCATTCTGCCCCGGAGGTACCCGCCGATGAAGATGTGGTCGTTCCTGCTCAAACGAATGGTGTTGCCGGCCTGGCGCTGACGCTGGCGATCGTCCTGTCCGGATGCTCCGGGGGCGGCGGCGGGGGCGGCGGCGGCATCATCACTCCGCCGGTCAACCCGATCCATACCGAGTTCAGCGTGACGCCAGCGATCATCTACGATGTGGGGGTTCCCTACACCTGCTCGGTCACCGTCTGGGAGACCCGCGGCGATCCCATCGATCTGCACATGATGCGGACGTGGCGAACGTGGGCCGATTCCTCGAATTCTGGTCGCACCGAAGATTTCTATGTGGGCGCCGCCGGCTACGTCTACGGCTGGATGTTCGACCGAGCGACGGCGGTTCCTTCGAGCGACGGCTATGATTTCCGCAACGCGGTCATCACCGATACCAGCTCGGCCCCCGATCGCAGCCCCAATCGGCTGCAGGGCTACGAACGCCGCACCCTGAGCACTTCGGTGATGGTCGGACGCCCCTATCAATCGAAGCCGGCCGGCTTCAACGGCATCTGGATCACCAACAGCAAGTATCGATCCTGGCTGGCCGCCAACCACCCCGGCATCAAGCTCTGGGTGAAATTGGAAGGCTATGATTACCGGTTGGTCGATAACTACAATATCTACCTCCCCCTGGAAATCAGGTTCCAATACAACCCGACCGATCCCTATAGCTATGCCCCGCAAGAACCCGGAACCGAAGAGACCCCTGGCACGACCAACCCGTATGACACCCTGGGCAGCGGACAATAAGGCGGACAATCAGATGGAGGTCGCAATGAAGCGGTGCATTCCCCTGGCATTCCTGGTTGTGGCACTGGCCACCTTCGCGCTTCCGGCTGGGTGGGCCGTCGAAGACCCCCACGCCGACGCCGGGCTGTCGATCGATCTGTTGCATGGCCGGGTCGATTCCTATCCAGGCCAGCCCTCGTATCCACCCGGCCCGCCGACCGGCGGCACGCCGACGTATCCGCCCTCCTATCCCGGCTATCCATCGCAACCGCCTTCCAATCCTGGCTACCCCTCGCAGCCACCCTCCTACCCTGGGTATCAGAGCGCGGCCCAGCTGTACCAGGACGGCATGACCGCCTACCGCCGGGCCGACTATCGCGCGGCCGTCTATTATTTCGGCGAGCTGGTCAGCCGCTATCCCTATGACTCCCGCGCGGGCGAAGCCTGTTTCCTGGCCGGCGAATCGGCTCGCCAGCTCAACCAGTACTACCAGGAGATCGATTTCTATCGCCGAGTCACCTACCAGTATTCGACCTTCCGCAAGGTCGACGAAGCCGCCTACAACATCGGATTCTGCCTGGTAAGGGTCAATGATTACTATGGGGCCATCAACGAGTTCCGATCGTTCACCGCCCGGTATGTGACCAGCCATTTGATCGACAACGCCTGGTATGTGCTGGGCCGCACCTACGAACAGGTCAACGATCGCCAGAACGCCATCGCCGCCTACCGCACGGTCGTCTACCAGTACCCGAACTCTGACGTGATCAACCAGGCCCGCGAACGCCTGCAACACCTGGAAAGCCAGTATCCCGGCTATCCGCCCAGCTACCCGCCAACCTATCCCCCGACCTATCCGCCCACCTATCCGCCCACCCAGCCGACGCTCAGCGACCGCGAACTCTACGACCGTGGCCACAGCGAGCTGGTCCGGGGCAACTATGCCAACGCCATCACCTACTTCGACGAACTGGTGAAGCAGTATCCGAACTCGGCTCTGGCCGACGACGCCACCCTCTGGAAGGCCAAGACCTACCTCGAGCAGCGCGACTACCGGAATGCCGGCAAGGTGTTCGCCCAGTTCAAATCCCGGTATCCCGGTTCCGACCTGCTGCCCGAAGCCATCTACGGCCTCGGTTGGTGCCACTACCAGGTCGGCCTGACCAACGCCAGCCAGCGCAGCTACTTCCAGAAGGCGGCCGCCGAGTTCATCGAATTCACCACGCGGTTCGGCTATCATCACTGGGCGCCCGAGGCGATGTTCCTGGCCGGCGAATGCTACGAACGCTACGGCGATATCAACACCGCCCGCAGCTACTACCGCGAAGTCCTGCAGCGGTATCCGAACTCCGCGTCGGCCATGAAGGCCCGCGACAAGCTGAACAACCTCTACTGATCACGATTCCTGCCGAACAGGGCCGGGGCTGACGCTCCGGCCCTGTTCGTCGGCTGCCGACATTTGCCATTTCCCGGGCGATGTGCTACAACCCGTTCATCAGACCAAGCAGAGAACGGGAGGGCTCATGGCCGATCTGGAACGCATCCTCGACCTCATCTCCGGCTACGTCTGGGGAGCGCCGCTCCTGATCCTCCTGTTCGGGACCCACCTGTTCCTGACCGTACGCCTGCGCTTCATCCAGCGCTACCTGGGCCAGGCCATCCGCCTATCCCTCCAGCGGTCGAAAGAAGGGGAAGGGGATATCAGCCAGTTCGGCGCTCTGACCACGGCGCTGGCCGCCACCATCGGCACCGGCAACATCGTCGGCGTGGCGACGGCCGTGGCGGCGGGCGGCCCGGGGGCCATCCTCTGGATGTGGCTGACCGGCGTGTTCGGCATCAGCACCAAGTATGCCGAAGCCCTGCTGGCGGTGAAATACCGGGTGACCACCCCCGACGGGCAGATGGCCGGCGGGCCGATGTATGTCCTCGAACGCGGTCTGCACCAGCGCTGGCTGGGGTGGCTGTTCGCGCTGTTGACGGCCGTGGCGGCCTTCGGCATCGGCAACATGGTGCAGGCCAACTCGATCGCCGCCATGCTGCACGAGACCTTCGGCCTCGCCCACTGGGTCTCCGGACTGGTCATGGCCCTGCTGACCGCGGTCGTCGTGCTGGGCGGCATCAAATGGATCTCACGGGCCTGCGAAGCGCTGGTCCCGTTCATGGCCTGCGCGTATGTGGCCGGCTGCCTGTACCTGCTGCTCATGCACCTCGATCGCATCCCGGCCAGCCTCGCCTTGATCGTGACCGGCGCCTTCTCCGGCACCGCCATGACCGGCGGTTTCCTCGGCGCGGGCGTCGCCCAGGCCATCCGGTTCGGCATCGCGCGCGGCCTGTTCTCGAACGAATCCGGCCTGGGCAGCGCCCCCATCGTGGCGGCCGCCGCCCAGACCCGCAATCCGGTGCGACAGGCGCTGGTCTCCTCGACCGGCACCTTCTGGGACACCGTCGTGGTCTGCGCCATGACCGGCCTGGTCATCGTCAACTCCCAGAGCTGGACCCTGTCCTCTCTACCGATGAAGGGTCTCGCTCCCGAGCTGCGCGCCACCGTCGAGGCCTCGCCGGCCTTTCAGCACGGCGGGCTCGATTTCGACAAGGCCCCGCCCGACCTACGCACCGCGCTCCTGGCCGGCGGCGCCTGGCCCACCGTCACCGTGCTGCCCGCCAGCTTCCCGCCCGCCTTGCGGGAAGCCGCCATCGCCGCCGGCGCCTTGCGTGACGACACGCTGACCGTGGCCTCTCTCCCCGTCGAACTGGTGGCCGACCTCGGCCAGGCCGAGGGCTGGCGGCCCCCGCCCCAGGAAGGCAGCGTGCTGACGCGCACCGCCTTCGCCGATATCCCGGTGGTGGGGCCCCTCGTGCTGAGCCTGGGTCTGCTGACCTTCGTCTTCTCGACCATCCTCGGCTGGGAATACTACGGCGAGAAGGCGGCGGAGTATCTGCTCGGCTCGCGCGTGATCCTGCCCTACCGCCTGCTGTGGGTGGTCTCGGTGCTGATCGGATCGATGGTCACCCTCAAAGCCGTCTGGACCTTCGCCGACATCGCCAACGGCCTGATGGCCGTCCCCAATCTGATCACCCTCCTTGCTCTCAATCATGTCATTCTGGCCGAAACGCGAACCTACCTCTGGGAGGGCCGCCTCGATGAGGCGTGAGACCGGCCTGTCGTCCTGGTCGAACGCCGCCCTAAACCCGGACCCGTTCCCTCCCGTTTCGAAAGGGGCCGGTTCGGCTTCGGTTCTCTCTACCCCACGTTCCCGGCGCCGGTCGCCCCGCGGGCCCCGGCGAGCTCCTACACATCACCGATCGCGCTGATCGGATTCCTGGGAGGCATCCATGCACCACCATGTCTGGCTCGTCATCATTTTGATCCTGGGCCTGGCCGCAGCCTCGGCCGCCGCGCCTGCCGGCTCCTGGAAGGACGGCTGGCAGGAGGTCGAGAAAGCCAAGCAAGATGGTCTGCCCAAGACCGCGGTCGAGAAGCTCGAACCGATCATCGCAGGAGCGCTCACCGCCAAGGACCACGTCCAGGCGGCCCGCGCCATCTGCGAGAAGATCGTGCTCGAGGGCAACATCCAAGGCAATAAAGCCGAAGAGAAGATCACCCGCCTGCAGGCCGAGATCGGCAAGCTGCCGACCGACATGAAGCCCCTGCTGCAATTGGTCCTGGCACGGTGGTACTGGCATTATTTCCAGCAGAACAATTGGCGGTTCCTGAATCGCACGGCCACCGCGGGGGTCGACGAGAAGGATTTCACCACCTGGGACCTGCCCCGCCTGTTCGCCCGCATCGGCTCCCTCTATGATGAAGCGCTGAAAGATGAAGCGGCTCTGCAGAAAGTGCCGATCGCCGCCTGGAAGGATTTTTTGCAGGCCGGCAACCAACCTGACGAGTTGCGGCCGACGCTGTTCGATTTCTTCATTCACCAGGCCCTCGAATTCTACACTTCAGGCGAACAAGCGTCGGCCATGCCGCAAGACGCCTTCGAGATCGAAGCCGATTCGCCCGCGCTGGGCTCTGCCGCCGCTTTCATCGCCTGGCAGCCCGCGACCACCGACACGGCTTCGCCCAAATACAAAGCTTTGCGGTTGTACCAGAGGGTGTTGACCTTCCATCTCGAGAGGGGGAATGCCGAAGCCGCCTTCGATGCCGACCTGCACCGACTGGCCTGGGCGAACGCGGTGGCGGTCGGCGACACCGCCGGCGATCGGTTCCTGGCCCAGCTGGAAGCCCTCGCCGCTCAGCGGGCCGACAGCCCCCTCAGCGCCATGGCCCAATTCATGGCCGCCCAGCATTGGTTGGCGCGTGGCCAGCCGGCCAAGGCTCATGCCTTGGCCACCGTCGGCATGAAACGCTTCCCGTCGTCCGACGGCGGGGTTAACTGCGCCAACCTGGTCCGGCAGATCGAGGCCAAGCAGCTCGAAATCCAGACCGAGCGAGTATCCGGCCAGCCTCGGGCTCAGGTGATCATCGACTACACCAACATCGAGCGGCTCCATTTCCGATTGGTAGCCCAGAATGTCAAGAACCTCTTCCGCAAAGAGCGGTACAATCCCTCCTACCCCGACTGGGAGGACCTGCGCGCCGCCACTCGCCAACCGGCCGCCCGGGAATGGACGGTCACCCTCCCCCCCACCCAGGAGTTCCGATCGCAACGCCACGTCATCGAGCTGCCCGAGGTGCCGGCCGGGTACTACTATCTGCTGGCGAGCTGGAAGAAGGACTTTTCCGAAGACAGCAACGCCCTGCGCGCCGCCCCTGTCTGGGTCAGCTCGCTCGGTCTGATCATGCGCAACCGCTGGGGACGCCTCGAAGGCCTGGTGGTCGGCAACGGCACCGGCGAACCGATCGCCGGGGCCGCCATCGAAGCTCAGCTCTACCGCCATGATCAAGGCTGGCGCGTGGCCAGCAGCACGACCACGAAGTCGGACGGCACTTTCACCCTGCCCACCATCTCCGACAGCGTGTTTGTGGTGGTGAAACACGGTGGCGAGGTACTGGTCGATACCCAAGCCATGTATGCCCACCAGCCCGGCACCCCTTCGCCCGGCTATGCCGTGGTGTTCTTCACCGATCGCGGCATCTACCGCCCCGGCCAGACCATCCATTTCAAGGGCATCGTCGTCCATGTCGACCAGGAGAACGATCGCTACGAAATCGAACCCAACCGCCGCCTCGAGGTCGCCTTCCAAGACCCCAACGGACTGGAGATCGCCCGCACGACCGTGACTTCCAACGCCTTCGGCTCGTTCTCGGGCTCCTTCACCGCCCCGACCGGCCGCCTGACCGGCGAGATGCAGATCGTCTCTTACAGCCCGCCTGGCTCGACCATGATCCGGGTCGAGGAGTACAAACGGCCCAAGTTCAAGGTCGCCCTCGAGGTGCCAGGCGAGGGAGGCAAGCTCGGCGAGCCGGTCACCATCAAAGGCGAGGCCATGTCCTACACCGGCGCGCCCATCGACGGCGCCACCGTCAAATACCGGGTGGTCCGTCAGGCCCAGCTCCCACCCTGGTGCTGGTGGCGCTGGCTCGCCCCCGAGGCGAGCCAGGAGATCGCCCACGGGGTGGCCACCACCGACCAGCAGGGGCGGTTCACGATCACCTTCCCGGCCCGCCCTGACCGCTCGATTCCGGAAAAGGACCAGCCGATCTTCACCTTCACGGTGTCGGCCGACGTCACCGATGGCTCCGGGGAAACCCGCTCCCAGTCGCAAGCCATCCGGATCGGCTACACCGCCCTCGATCTCGGCCTGTCGGTTCCGGGCTGGCCCCAGGCCGGCCAACCTCTGTCCGTCGCGGTGAACACCGCAACGCTCGACGGCAAGGGGATTCCCGCCGCGGGTTCCATCCTGGTCCATGCCCTGAAGCAGCCGGCTACTCCGGTGCGCCCGTCGTATGAAGAACGCCCTTCCGCGGAACGCCCAGACCTGTCGAAACCCGCGATGTGGGAAGAAGGCCAGGTCGTGGCCGAAGAAACGTTCCAGACGTCGGTCGACGGCACCACCTCCGTCAAATTCACCTTGCCGGCCGGAGCCTACCGGGTGGTGGCCACCAGCCGCGACCGGTTCAACAAGCCGGTGACCAGCAAGGCCGACCTGGTGGTGGTCGATCCCGCCGCCAGCCGCCTCGGCGTCAAGGTGCCCTTCCTGCTGCGGGTGCAGAACCCGACCGTCGAGGTGGGCGGCACCTTCCGGGCCCTATGGGGGACCGGCTATGACAAAGGTCGGGCCTTCATCGAGGTCGAGCACCGCCGACAGCTCGTGCAGGCCTTCTGGACCGCTCCCCATGCCACCCAGCATTTCCTCGAAATTCCCGTCAAAGAAGAAATGCGCGGCGGGTTCACGGTGCGGGTGACCCAGGTACGCGAGAACCGCGCCTACCAGGAAACGGTTCGCGTGAATGTCCCCTGGTCGAACAAGGACCTGCAATTGACGCTAGGCCATTTCACCTCGAAGCTGGCTCCTGGGCAGAAAGAAACCTGGACCTTGTCCCTGAGCGGGCCCGAGGCCGAACGCAAAGCGATCGAACTGGTGGCTGGTCTCTACGATGCCTCGCTCGACGCCTTCATGCCGTTCGCCTGGGTGAACCGATTCTCTTTCTTCCGGCAGGATCACAGCCAATGCGAACAGCATTTCGCCAACCAGCTGATCGGCGCCCAGGAACTTTCCGACAACTGGAATCCAAACTACAGTTTCATCACTCGCACCTATCACCAGCTTCCCCAGAACCTGATCGTCAATTTCATGGGCTACGAATTCCTTCGCTACAAGGGGCTCTCTCGGCGCGACCTGGCCGATGACAACTTCGCCGGGGGACCTGTCCCCCAGATGGCGCTCCCTCCCGCCCCGATGGCCTCGGTCATGGCCCCTACCGAAAGCGCCTCGCTGGAGGGCCGGGCCGAAGCCAAGGCCGATCGGGAAATGTCGGAAAAGGATGCCGGCACCAGTCGCGGTCCCGGCGCGGCGGGCGCCGGCAAGCCAGCGCCGACCGGCCCTGACCTCGACAAGGTGGCGACCCGCACCAACCTGCAGGAGACCGCGTTCTTCTTCCCCCACCTGACGGTCGATGACAAGGGCACCGTGACCATGACCTTCACCATGCCCGAAGCGCTCACCACCTGGAAGTTCCAAGCCTTCGCCCATGGGTTGAAGTGCCAGTCGGGCGGCCTCACCGCCGAGACGGTGACCCAGAAAGACCTGATGGTCCAGCCCAACCCGCCCCGCTTCCTGCGCGAAGGCGACGAGCTGTTCTTCACCGCCAAGGTCACCAACCTGTCGGATGCCGTCCAGAAGGGGAAGGTACGGCTGAGCCTGCGTGACCCCGCCACCGACCGGGTTCGCGACGCCGAGTTCGGTCTGACTCAGCCCGACCTGCCGTTCGAGGTACCGGCCCGCGAGTCGCGTTCGTTCGCCTGGCGGTTGCAGGTGCCCGACGGCCCCGGCCTCGTCACCTACAAGGTGATCGGCGCCACCGACCAGCTCTCCGACGGCGAAGAGGCCATCCTTCCCATCCTGTCGCGCCGCATCTTCGTCACCGAGTCGATTCCGCTGCACATCAAGGGCCCGGGCACGAAGGAGGTCAAGTTCGACAAGCTGATCGGCAGCGCCCGCTCGGATTCGCTGGTGACCGAGGCCCTGACCGTCCAGGTCACTTCGAACCCGGCCTGGTATGCCGTGCAGGCCCTGCCTTACCTGATGGAGTTCCCGCACGAGTGTTCGGAACAACTGTTCAACCGCTTCTATGCCAACACCCTGGCCCGGCACATCGCCCGCTCCGATCCGAAGATCCGGAAGGTGTTCGACGCCTGGAAGGCCGAGGAAGCCCTGGGCGGCAAGACGCTCCTGTCGAACCTCGAGAAGAACGAACAGCTCAAGAGCGTGGTCTTGCTCGAAACGCCCTGGGTGCGCCAGGCCAGGTCGGAAACCGAAGCCCGGCGCAATCTCGGCGTTCTCTTCGACGACAATCGTCTCATCAGGGAAATGGACAACGCCCGCGACCGCCTGGCCAAGATGCAGCTGGCCGACGGCAGCTGGCCCTGGTTCCCGGGCGGGCGGGGCGATCCGTTCATCACGCTCTACATCGTCACCGGCTTCGGCCGCCTGCGTCACCTGGGCACCGACGTCGAGACCGATCTGGCCCTCCGCGCCCTCAACCATCTCGACCGCTGGATCGACCAGACCTATCGCGACATCCTGAAATACTCGAAGAAAGACGAGAACCATTTGTCGACGACGATCGCCCTCTACCTCTACGGCCGCAGCTTCTTCTTGAAAGACCGGCCGATTCCCCGCCAGGCCAAGGAGGCGGTCGACTATTTCCTCGGCCAGGCGAAGACCTACTGGCTGCAGCTCGCCAACCGCATGTCGCAAGGACACCTGGCGCTCGGCCTGTCACGGTTCGGCGACGCCGAAACGGCCAGGAAGATCGTGGCCAGCCTGAAGGAACGCAGCGTCACCGACGAAGAACTGGGGCGCTTCTGGCGCGACACCGAACGGTCGTGGTGGTGGTATCGGGCGCCCATCGAGACTCAGGCGATCATGATCGAAGCGTTCGACGAGGTCGGCAAAGATGCGGAAGCCGTCGAGGAATGCAAGGTCTGGTTGCTGAAGCAGAAGCAGACCCAGGACTGGAAGACCACCAAGGCCACCGCCGACGCCATCTACGCGTTGTTGTTGAAGGGCGCCAATCTGCTGGCCTCCGATCGGTTGGTGAAGGTCAGCCTGGGCGGCACCGAGGTGCGGCCCGAAAAGGTCGAGACCGGCACCGGGTTCTATGAGAAGCGCTATGACGGAGCTTCCGTCAAACCCGAAATGGGCCAGGTCGTCCTCACCAAGGAAGATGCGGGCATCGCCTGGGGCGGGCTCCACTGGCAGTATCTCGAAGACATGAGCAAAGTCACCCCGCATGAGACCAACCTCAAACTGAAGAAGACCATCTTCATCAAGACCGATGCCAAATCGGGGAAGGTGCTGACCCCGGTGCGGGGCAAGGTCAAAGTGGGCGATCTGCTGACGGTGCGGATCGAACTGCGCACCGACCGCGACATGGAGTATGTCCACATGAAGGACCAGCGCGGCAGCGGCCTCGAACCGGTCGACGTACTCTCGATGTACAAGTACCAGGACGGCCTCGCCTACTACCAGTCGACCCGCGACACCGCCTCGCACTTCTACATCGATTACCTGCCCAAGGGCACCTACGTCTTCGAATACGACCTGCGCATCCAGCACAAGGGCCGGTATCAGACCGGCATGACCGAGATCCAGTGCATGTACGCGCCCGAGTTCAACAGCAACTCCGAAAGTTTCGTGCTCGAGGTCGAGTAACTGTCAGGCGGCGACACGTTTTCGGATGGCGCCCAGGTCCCTGGTGAAGCGCCGCCTCGGCCAAAGGCGCCCGCCAGAGACCACCGGCCCCTGGCCCCCCCTGGTCACGGCCTGCCGAACGCGGTGCGCGTTCGGCAGGCGGATCGACCGCTGGGCCGGCGTGGCCAGCGTGGCCAGCCGAGACGCCGGGGCTGGAAAGAGGGTTTTCCGGCGAAAAAGATCGAGCCCCCGGGGCCGCCGGATTGGACAACCGAGGTGCCTGGCCGGCAAAGAGGGTTTCAGGGTGACATCGCCCGGACAAAGCACCCTGGTTGGCCCGGCCTGATCAGAATTTCTTCATCGAAATGAGCGACTCGTCCTTCAAGATATCCTCTTTGAGCGGGCAATCGTGGAGGTGGTCGCAGCTCTTGCAGTATTTGTTCTTCTTGGGGGCGAATTCCTTCTCGTTGATCATCGCATAGGCGGTCTCGTCGACCTTCTCGACCACTTTGGGGATATCGTCGCGCGTGCGCGTGGTGGTGATCTTGACATCGTGGTCGAGCATGAACAGGGAAAGCTTGCTGATCTTGAGGCCGAGGGCGTCTTCGCAGGCCCAGTAGTAGATGCTGAGCTGCTTGTCGTGATCGACCTCTTCCTGGGTGCGCATGGTCGGTTCGGTCTTGTAGTCGAGGATCTCGTAGGTGCCGTCGGGCAGCTTGTCGATGCGGTCGATGAACCCGGTCATGACGGCATACTTCCCGCAGGGGAGTTCGAAGTAGTCTTCGATGGAATGGGCCAGCGCGAAGGGCTGATCTTTGATGAACCGGTTGTAGTACATGGTGAGCTGCCGGATGCCATCCTGCCGATAGCGTTCTTCCACCTCTTCGGAAGACATGCCTTCCCGATGCGTGAGGCGGACTTCTTCGTAGATCTGCAGAATTTCATCCAGGGTGGGTTTGGGTCGCGGATTGGCCGGATCGTAAATGCGCTCGAAGGTCTCGTGGATGGTGGTGCCGAAGCTGAAGAACGGCTGCGGCTTGGGGGGAATGCGGTCGATATAGAGCTTCTTGTAGGCCCGCGGACAGTTCAGATAGAGGCTCATTTTCGAGTAGCTGAGGCGGATCCGCTTGCGGAAGACCTCGGGGGTCTCGCCGGCCAGTTGGAAGGGTTTGACCTTCCACTCGGGACAGGGGTTGTAGAACTCGCACCAGGCGCATAACGCGCCCTTGTTGGCTTCCCATTTCCCCTCGTTGATGCCGGCGACGATCTTGCGCAGGCGTTTCTTGTGCGCTTCGATGTGCTCGGCTTCAGGGGTCAGGCTGAATTTCTGGTTGGCAGACAGGAAGATGTAGGACACCTTCGCCACCCGCCCGGGCCAGCGCTGATTGGCCGCCATGTACAGGTTGAGCAGCCCCATGTCTTCATGCAGGACCCGCGGGTCGGGCAGTTTCTTGCCGGTCTTGTAGTCGATGATTTCGAGCTTGCCGTCGGGCAGTTCATCGACCCGATCGATCTGGACGACGAGATCGAGATCGTCGAACGTCCAGCGGGCGGAGGTTTCGAACATGATGGGGTTCTCGGCGCCGGTCAACCGCTGGAAATATTCGGCCAGCATCTGATGGCCGCGATCCTTGAAGCGCTGCTCCTCTTCCCAATCGGTGTAGCCGCCGTCGATCCAGTGCTTGCTGAGCAGTTCGCGGAAGGGGTTGGCCTTCTGCATCTTCCGATCGTAATGCTCATGGAACTCGCGCAACGCGTAGTGGATCGACCGGTCGAAATTCAGGTGCGGAGTGGGCCGCGGCTCTTTGGGGACGCGATCGATGTAGTTCATCTTGTATTTGAGCGGGCAGGAGAGGAAGGTGTTGATCTTGCTGGGCGACAGCAGCATCCGGTTGGCATCCGGGCACTGGTCGAGGTAATCGCAATAGGGGCAGAGGGGATTGCGGTGCCCCTCGAACTCGGCGCGGGCGTTCTCCTCCTGGAACTCGCTGACGGCGAGTTTGAGCCGTTCGAGGTCCCGGACCGAGGGGGTGAATACTGCCTTGTCGCCGGGCAGCAGGTAGAGGAAGGTGGTCCGCTCGACCTTCCCGGGCCAGGTCAGGCTGGCCACCGTGTGGGTGAGCACCCCCGAGATGTCGAGTTCGGCTTCATGGACGGTCATCGGCCGTTTGGTGGTCTTGTAGACGACCACCTCGTAGTTGCCGTTGGGCAGGATGTCGACGCGATCGAACTGGGCACTGAGCACCACGCCTTCGAACGGCGCCCGCGCCTGATCGGCCAAAGTGCGAACCCGCGGGCGCTTCCCCCCCAGCGACTCGAGGAAGTTCTTCAGGGCCTTCTTGCCAGTCTCCTCGAGGAATTGCCGGGCCTGCAGACTGAGCGGCACATCGGTGGGCAGACGGGTCAGATAGTACTTGTACAATTTCTCGAGATCGGCCGACTGGTTGAGTGCGAAGAAGTCGCGCAGGACATCGCGCACCACCTGGTTCAACAGGAGGGCGGGCCGTTCCTTGTCGGGCACGGGAGCACGCTCGAGGTACCGGAACCGGTACTTGCGCGGACATTCGCGCAGGGTCTGGATCTTGGCGGTCGTCGCGGTCAGCGCCTGGAAGCGGCAGCGGTTGGCTGCCCGGCAGGTCGAGCAGCCGGGCCCGCCGAGGGTTTCGAATTCCTTGCGGCGGATGCGCTGGCTGATGTCCTCCAGCAGGTCGAGCCCGTGCTTGATCATGAAGTCGTCGACCTCGACAGTGACCGCGCGGGCGGCCCGCAGGTAGAGGTGGGTGAACCGCTTGACCCGGCCGGGCCATTTCGCAGCGGCCACAGCACAGGTGATGGCGGCCACCGGATCGATCTTGAGGTCGCCCTCGTCGCGCAGGTGTTTGCCGGTTTTGTAATCGACCAGTTCGAGCGAACCGTCGGTGGCCTCGTCGACCCGATCGATGGTGGTCTGGTACTCGAACCGCTCGTTCGACAGCTCGACGAAGGCATTGATGTATTTCGTCCGGGATTTCGGGTAGAGACGCTTGAAATAGAGCTGCAGGATCTCGCGGCCGGTCTCCTTCAGCGGCAGGGCGATCTCTTCGGCGAGGTCGGCCGGAAAGGCCTGGTAGAAGGCCGCGAACAGGAACGCCTGGGGGTCGCCATGGGCGGCCGGTTTGAAATCACGATGCAAGGCGGCCAGCGCATCATGCAGGGCCCGATCGAGCACGAGATCGGGCGAAGGATCGGTCGTGGGCTCGGCCCGAGCGGCGGTTCGGTGCAGGTAGTAGTGCGCGAATTTCTGAGGGCATTCGAAGAAGGTGCGCACTTTGCTCGCGGTCAGGGCGGGCACCTGGCCGACGGGGCAGGACTCGCGGAACTCGCAGAACGGGCAGGCGGCCGAGCGGACGGGCGCGAAGCGGCCCTGGTAGATGGCCTCGCCGATCTCGAGGTAGGTCTTCTTCCCCTGAGCGAGCAGGGCCGGCGACCGATAGACCGAGAGGGCCTTCCCCTCGCGGAGGTAGAGGTGGGTGACCTTCTGCACCTTGCCGGGCCAGATGACCTCGCCGGCCAGCAGGAGCAACTGCACAGGAAGGCTCTGGGCCAGCTCTTCGGCGCCGCCTGGGGGCATCTTCCCGGTCTTGTAATCGATGATTTCGATGCTCCCGTCAGGATGCTGATCGACGCGATCCAGGCGGCCCGAGAACTCGCCGCCGAAGAGATCGATCTTGAAGAAGAAATCGATCTCGATCGCGCGGGGCGGCGTCTGACAGAAATTCTGGAAGAAGAGGCGGAGGGCGCTTTCGGCATCGTGCCGAAACTGGCGCTCCTGCTCGGTCGATTCGTAGCCCTGGCTGTCCCAATGGGTGTCGAGCAGGTGCAGGAGCCGCTCGAGCTTGAGGGGTTCGTTGGGCGAGCGGGTTTTGAAAAAGACCTTCAGCGCGGTATGCAGACTGCTATCGAAAGCCAGATGAGGCGCGGGACTCGCACTCTGCGGGGCTTTCTCGATGTAGGAAAAATGGAATTTCTTCGGGCAGGTGCGATAGACCTCGATCTTGCCGGGCGTCAGCGGGATCTTGAACTTCTTCGGCGGCGGGGCGGGCGGCGCCCCGGCGGGTGGCGCCCCACCTCGCGTGGGCGGGGCCCCCGCCGGCGGTTTTTTGTCGAGATGCTCCTGGGTTTTGCGGAACAGCTTCTGAAACAGGTTGGGTTTGTCAGCCATCGCTTCGCTCAGACTTCCTCGCAGTGTAATGCCTCCATTATACGGCATCCCACCATCAGGGGAAATCTCGAGAAGCGAGCAGCAGCGAGCTTGCCCGGTCGTTGCCCGGACGGCACCGGATCGCACCGCCGGCCTCTCGCCGCGCGCCCGTTCAGCTCAGACCCAGACCTGGGGTCAGGGACCGTTCTATTCGTCGGCGCCTCGCCCCTGATCAGGGCTCGATCGGGCCGGCAGGTCGAACAGGACGACCTTGACGGTTCTGGGCAGGTTCGGCGTGAAAGCGCCCAGAGCCCGGCGGATCAGGGGCGCGGCCGCGCTGGCCACGGCATAGAACTCCACGGTGGCCTCGCCGCAGATCACATTGTCGGCGATGGTCCAGCTTCCGATCCGAGTCCAGGAGGGGGGGATCCCGCCGAAGCGCTGCATCCAGGTCGGGTAGACCATGGCCAGAGTCACCTGACGGGCGTTCGCCAACGCTTCCACCAGGGCCGGCCCATAGGTACCGGCCCGTTTGGCCTTCGCCACTTCAAGCGTGGCCAGCCCCCACACGTCGAGGATCTCCCGATCACCCAGCCAGGCGACCGCCCCCAGATCGTTGACCGCCACGGCCCCCGGCCCGAAGGCCCCTTCCCGCACGAATCGCCCCATCTGGATCTGCTGATCGTGAATGTTGACCGACGCCTGGACGGTGATCGGCAGGGCCTTCATCCCCCGCAACCCCAGAGGAGCGAAGATCAGAAACACCACGATCACGAGCCCCAAGCCAGCCAGCCAGTGCCGCGTTCCTTGCCCGGTGGGTACTGGCCACCGGAATCGATGGCACAACTGGTATGCCATTAATCCAAAAAACAACATTGTCAAGACCTGCCACCACCAGTAGCGATAGAACCGCAGGCAGAGCACCAATCCCCACCCCACCAGGTAGCCTTCGTAGCGGAAGAGGTAGCCGATCTCGGCGAAGGCGAGATGTTGCAGGGCCGTGAGCAGGAAGAGCGCGGCATGCAGCCTGGCCGCTTCGTACTCCCTTGTGGGCTTCGGGGAAAAAAGGCCATCTGTTATGCCACACAAGGTCCATCCGGCCCAGATCATGAGCACCAGAAGCTCTGGGCTGCCCGCCACATGGTCCAGAAAGGCCTTGAACCAAGGGAACAGGCCAGGCGGGCGCAGCCCGCTGCCCAAGGCGCTCTTCACCAGCACGGAGGTCGGCAGGAACATCCACCCCTGGGCCATCGACCAGATCCCAAAGCCACCGATGATCACCCAGGCAGCCGGGATCAGGAGCAACCAGCGCCAGCGGCCGTCGAACCAAGCGATCAAGGAGGCGGCGGCCACGAGGAACAGGCCTTCATACCGCACCGCGGGCACGAGGGAAGCGAGCAGAAGCAGCTTCCACCCTGGCCCCGAGGCTGCATCATTCGCGAGATAACGTTTTTCCCAGACCCGCAGAAAGACCAGACACAGCAACAGGTGGAGCAGATGTTCCATCCCCATCGCCGCGAGGGTGGGGAGAGGCGTGATGAAAAGGAAGGCCAGGAGACCACCGACCAGAACGATCGGTTGTTTGCTGCCTCGGGACAGCCAGTTGGCCACCAGGGCCAGCATCGCCAGACCGATCGCCAGATTGAACACCAGCGGCAACTGCTCCCAATGCCCGCCAATCGCGCCCCCGAGCGCGAGAAGGGCCGTCCAGAGCAAAGACGAAGTCGAAGGAGTGAATCCGGCGGGCGTGATGCCCCACACGCCATGCTGCCCCAAGGTTCGGGCCATGGCCAGGTGAATGTAGGTGTCATCGAGAGGATAGACCCAGCCCCCGCCGGTGCGCGAGGCCACCTCGGCCTGCATCCTCCCCAGGACGATGATCAGAACGCCCCCGACCAGCAGCCAGGGAACGATCCAGGGGCGACGCCGAACAGTCACAGTCTTAGGCATGGTGATGACATGGTATACCACGCCTCCTGAGAAACCAACCTTCTCGACTGTCTACCTTTGGGATCCTCTTCGATCATCGACGGTGGGGGCATACGCGCGCATACGCGACCATGGCGAACCATACCCGACCATACTCGGCGCCGTGCTGACCACCCGGCATTTACCGGCGAGGAACGGCAGAAATCCAAGTAGGACAGCCAGGCCCCCTGTGCTATAATGAAGCGCCTCGGGGCGAACCCGATACCATTACATTAATAGGGAAAGGACTCTTCACCGGCATGAAACCGATCCGCGTCGTTCAGTGGGGCCTGGGAGCCATGGGCAGTGGCATGTGCAAGCTGATGCTCGAGAAAGAGGGTCTGAAGATCGTCGGCGCCATCCGCAAGCGCCCCGATACGGTCGGCAAAGACCTGGGCGAGGTGCTCGGCCTCAAAAAAGAGCTTGGCGTCAAGGTCACCAACAAACCCAGCGATGTTCTCAAGAAAGACAACGTCGACATCGTCCTGCACGCCACCGACTCCTTCACCCGCTCCTGCTTCGATGAATTGAAGAAAATCATCGAGGCGGGCATCGACTGCATCTCGATCGCCGAGGAGATGGCGTATCCTCATGCCCAGGAGCCCGATCTGGCCAAGGAGATCGACCTGCTGGCCAAGCGGCACGACGTCACCGTGCTGGGCACCGGCGTCAACCCCGGCTTCGTCCTCGACGCCTTGATCATCATGCTGTCGGGCGCCTGCCTGCGGGTCGACCGGATCGAAGCCAGCCGCATCAACGACCTCTCGCCCTTCGGCGCCACCGTCATGAAGACCCAGGGCGTGGGCACCACCCCCGAGGAGTTCGAGGCCGGTCTGAAAGCCGGCACCATCGTCGGCCATATCGGCTTCCCCGAATCGATCAAGATGATCTCCGATGCGCTGGGCCTCGGTGTCGACCGCATCGAGCAGCAACGCCGGCCGATCATCTCCAAGACCCATCGCGAAACCCCGGTCGTCAAAGTCACGCCGGGCATGGTGGCAGGCTGCGAGCACATCGGCATCGGCTATCGCGGCAATAAAGAAGTCATCAAGCTGGTGCATCCGCAGCAGATCCATCCGGAAAAAGAAGACATCATGACCGGCGACTACATCAACATCTACGGCGATCCCGACATCAAGATGTGCAACAAGCCCGAAATCCCGGGCGGCAAGGGCACCATCGCCGTCGCCGTCAACATGATCCCCATCGTCAAGAAGGCCACCCCCGGCTTCAAGCGGATGATCGACCTGCCGATCCCCGCCTGCTTGATGGGCCCGTCGGCCTACGACCGGTGGATGTGAGATGAGCACCGTTCCCGCCGGCACCTGGGTCGAGATCTCCCGGGTCATTCTGGAGCCCGGCCAACGGGCCCCGAACGTCCCGGAAGACACGGCCCGCACGCCCTATGTCATGCGGGTGTCGGGGTGGCTCCTGGCGCCGGCTGCCCTCGGGCAGCCGGCCCGGGTGCGCACCCTGATCGGTCGCGAGCTGGAAGGCACGCTGCAGACGGTCGAACCCAGCTACACCCACAGCTTCGGGCATGTCGTGC
Organism: Candidatus Ozemibacter sibiricus; assembly: GCA_003327425.1. Classification (GTDB taxonomy): domain Bacteria; phylum Muiribacteriota; class Ozemobacteria; order Ozemobacterales; family Ozemobacteraceae; genus Ozemobacter; species Ozemobacter sibiricus. Next base: position 66,504 of record QOQW01000024.1, on the reverse strand, counting down.
CTGAGCTGCTCGACATCGGCACCCACGGAGGCCGCCCATGAAGCGCGACACCTCGTATGCCGCCGTGATGGCGCGCAAGAACGAGATCATGAAAGCCTCGCTGGGCATCGATTACGATCGCTACGTGACCAGTCCCATCGCCTTCGACTACGAACGGATGATGCGCGACACCGGCTATACGATCGACGAGATCGCCCGTATCCAGCGCGAGACCAAGGTCGGCGACACCCCGTTGTTCGAGCTGACCCGCCTCACCGAAGAGGTCCGCAAGATCAGCCCGCCGGGCAAGGGGGCCACCATCCTGTTGAAGGATGAAGCGGCCAACGCCTCGGGCAGCTTCAAGGCCCGCCGCGCCTCGATCTCGGCCTACGAGGCCAAGCAGCGAGGTTATGCCGGCATGGTCGCCGCCACCTCGGGCAACTACGGCGCCGCCGTGGCCTCGCAAGCCGCCATGCGGGGCCTCAAGTGCATCATCCTGCAAGAGGTCTACGACTCGCAGGGGATCGGCCAGCCCGAGATCGTCGAAAAAGGCCGGAAGTGCGAAGCCTTCGGGGCCGAGGTCCACAAGTTGACGGTCGGACCCGAGCTGTTCTACTGCCTGCTGCTCACGCTCGAGGAAACGTTGTTCTTCAACGCCTCGCTCTACACGCCCTTCGGCATCCGGGGCATCGAGACCCTCGGCACCGAGATCGCCACCCAGGTGCGCGCCCGCTACCACCGCGACCCCGACGTCGTCGTGATCACCCACGCCGGGGGGGGCAATCTGACCGGGACGGCGCGCGGCCTGCTCGAGGCCGGCGCCAGGCAGACCCGCATCGTCGCCTGCTCGGTCGATCTCACCGGTCTGCACATGGCGTCCGATCGCGACTTCAACCGCAAATCCTTCACCACCGGACATACCGGCTTCGGCGTGCCCTTCGCTACCTGGCCCGATCGGGTCGATGTCCCGCGCAATGCGGCCCGCAGCCTGCGCTACATGGATGACTACCTCCTGGTCACGCAAGGCGAGGTGTTCTTCATCACCGAGCTGCTGGCCAAGCTCGAAGGTATCGAACGCGGCCCGGCCGGCAACACCAGCCTCACCGCCGCCGTCGCCCTGGCCCGCACCCTGCCCCGCGACCAGATCGTCGTCGTCCAGGAGACCGAATATACCGGCGCCGGCAAGCACCACAACGCCCAGCTCAGTTTCGCCCGCCAGATGGGCATCGAGGTGCGCCGCGGCGATCCACGCGACAACGTCCCCGGCCAGACCATCGTCATTCCCGAACGCCTCGATCAGGTCACCGGCAAGGAGCAGTCGATGGACAAGCTGCGGCTCTCCTATTTGAAGAACGCGGCCAAAGCCTGGCCGGTCAAGAAATGGACCGACGCCGACAAGGCCTTCCTGGCGGCCGACGTCAAAAAAGATGTGGCCTGGCTGGAGGCCGCCCTGCGCGACCTCTGACCACGAGTCTGATCGCCATGCCCGCTTCGCCGCCCCGCGCTCCGCTCGACGTCGGCCCGGGGCGGTTTTGCTCCATCTTGGCCGTGCGGCCGATTGCCGGCCAACAAGACCAGCGAAAGGAAAGGACCCCATGACCGACACCGAACGGATCAAGAAATTCGAGGAGCGGCGCGCCGCTCTCCGAGCCTTGACAGATGACCAGTTGAAAGCCCGTTTCTGGGACCTCTGCCAGAAAGTCGTCGAACCACTGGTCGAACTGGCCAGAACGCATACCAGCCCGTCGATCGAACGGGCCGTGCTCTTGCGCATGGGCATCGACAGCGTCACCACCAAAGGGGTGGTCAGCCGCGTCCAGGAAGCTGGACTGCTCGGCAAGGGGGCTGGCCACGTGGTGCTGAAAGTTTCCGAAAAGTACAAGACCGATCTGCGCGGGGCCGCCCGGAAGATCGTCGATGATCCGGCCTGTCTGAACGGGCTGTTCAGGAGGTGAGACCATGACCATGCGCGAACTCGACCCCAAGGTCAAGATCGATATCGAGGAAATCCTGCAGGATCTCGAGCACTACCGCCCCCCCCGCAAAGGCTGGACCTGGCGCGAACCCGTGCCGGGCGGGTACAAGGTCGGCAAGTTCCATTACAAGACGATGACGAAACCGCTGGCGCGCTCCGTGCCGCTGCCGGCCGCCAAGTATTTCGATTCCATCGATCCGCAGCCGCAGCCCGTCATCACCACCGAGATCGCCTCGGGCCGGTTCGAGGACGACATCCGCCGCATGCGCATGGCGGCCTGGCACGGCGCCGACCACATCATGGTCATCCGCACCACCGGTCAGAGCCACATCGACGGTCTGCTGGAGGGCACGCCCGAAGGCGTCGGCGGGGTGCCGATCACCCGCAAGCAGATTCGCGCCTCGCGCAAGGCCTGCGATCTGATCGAGAAGGAAGTTGGCCGGCCGATCAACTTCCATTCGTACGTCAGCGGCGTCGCCGGCCCCGAGGTGGCTGTGCTGTTCGCCGAGGAAGGAATCAACGGCGCCCACCAGGACCCGCAGTACAACGTACTGTACCGCAACGTCAACATGTACCGGTCGTTCGTCGACGCGGCCGAGGCCAAGAAGGTGATGGCCGGCGCCCGCATCTTCCAGATCGACGGCGCCCACAACGCCAACGCCACCGCCAAAGAAGGCTGGTCGGTCATGCCCGAGCTGCTGGTGCAGCATGGCATCAACTCGGCCTTCTCGGTGGCGGTCGGCATGCCGAAGGATCTGATCGGCCTGTCGACGGTGCCGCCCTGCGCCCCGCCGGCCCCCAAGATCTGGTATGACCTGCCCTATGCGGTGGCCCTGCGCGATTTCTTCAGCGAGTACAAGATGCGGGCCCAGCAGAACACTCGCTACATCGAGGCCGACATCGAAGAGGCCACGCGCACCCATGTCATCGACACCCTGATCTCGGCCCTGACCCGGGCCGACATTCAAAGCACCATCACCCCCGATGAAGGGCGCAACGTTCCCTGGCACTACAACAACATCCGGGGCATCGAAACGGCCAAGCAGACCCTGGTGGCCCTCGACGGCATCCAGGAGCTGGTCAAGATCGACCGCAGCGGCCCCCTGGGCGAAATGGTGCGCGATCTCAAAGAGCGGGCCATCTGCTTCCTCGAGGAAATGCTCGAGACCGGCGGTTATTTTGCGGCAGTCGAGAAAGGTTTCTTCGTCGATTCCGGCCGCTACCCCGAACGGAATGGCGACGGCATCGCCCGCGACGGCAAAGGTGGCGTCGGAGCCGGTACCATCGTGCCGCGCGATCCTGACTACATGGCCCCGGTTTGCAGCCATTTCGGCCACAACCACCTCCCGACCGGCGTCCAGAAAGCCTGCGACCCGATCGATGGCTGCACCCTGTGCAAGCCCGAAAAGATCGTCTACATCGACGAACTCGATCCCTCTGACACCTGCCACGTGCGTCTCGAGAAGACCTGGCCCTACCGCAAAGGCGGGCTGATCAAGCCCGAAGCCGAATGGGCCGGCGACGGTACCATGCTGCTGCAGTTCTTCTTGCCCGAAGAAATCGACGTGGCTCGGGTCGCCGCCCTCGAGATCGCCAAGAAGATGGGATTGTCCGATCCTGAGGTCATCAACGCCCAGGTCATGCACCCCGCCGAAGGCACGTTCCTCGAGGTCAAGGGCAAGGTCGACATCGCCATCGACAAGAAGACGCTGAAGATCCCGCCCAAAGAAGTGATGCTGCCGGAAGAAGAACTGCGCGCCGCCGTCAAGCAGTGGGGCCTGAAAGTGGTTGCGGCGACGGTGGGGGAAGATGAACACTCCGTCGGCTTGCGCGAGATCCTTGATATCAAGCACGGAGGCATCGAGAAGTACGGGGTCAAGTACCACTACCTCGGCACCTCGGTGCCCGTGGGCAAGCTGGTGGACGCCGCCATCGAGACCGGCGCCCATGCCATCCTGATCAGCACCATCATCTCGCACAACGATGTCCACAAAGCGATGATGCGCAAGCTCGACGAGCTGTGCCGCGAGAAGGGCATCCGCGACAAGGTCGTGCTGATCAGCGGCGGCACCCAGGTGACCCGGGAGATCGCCCGCGAGAACGGCATGGACGACGGCTTCGGGCGCGGCACCAAAGGCATCCATGTGGTCGACGCCCTGGTCAAGATCATGCGGAAACGCGGACTCTGAGCCTGGAGCGGGGGGCGGCCAGCCGCCCCCCGCGCCTTCCCCATGGCACGCGAGATCGATATCCTGACCATCGAGGTCGGCAGTACCATCACCAAAGCCAACGCCTTCCTGCGCGACCCGGCGAGCGGAGGCTTGCGCCACGTCGGGCAGGGGTTCGCCCCCACCACGGTCGCCCTGGGCGATGTCGGCATCGGGGTGCGCGGCGCCCTGGCCGAACTCCAGCATACCTCGCGTCGTTCGAAGGAAGGCGCCGAGGTCTTCGTCAACAGCTCGGCGGCGGGCGGCCTGCGCATGACGGTGCATGGCCTGACCTACAACATGACGGCGCGGGCGGCTCGCGAAGCCAGCCTGGGCGCCGGCGCCATCGTCAAGCTGGTGACGGCCGGCCGTCTGGCACCGACCGATCTCGACGAGATCCGCCGGATCCAACCCAATCTGATTCTGCTGGCGGGCGGCGTCGATTTCGGCGCCCGCGACACCGTGCTCGACAATGCGGCCGATCTCGCCCGCGCCCGCTTCGGGGTGCCGGTGATCTACGCCGGCAACGCCGCCCTGGTCGGCGCGGTGCGCGATCTGTTCGCCGGCTCGGGCAGCGAGGTGCTGGTCGCGCCCAATGTCTTCCCCGATGTCGATGTGCTGAACGTCGATCCGCTCCGCACATTGATCCAGGATGCCTTCGCCCGCCATATCATCCATGCTCCAGGCATGGACGACCTGCAACGCCTGACCGCGCGGCCCGTGCTGCCGACGCCCGGCGCCGTGCTGAAGGCGGCCGAGATCTTCGCCGACGTGCTCGGGGATGTGGTGGTCTTCGACGTCGGCGGCGCCACCACCGATGTTCATTCGGTGACCGACGGCAGCCCCGAGTTCGCTGCCCGGCAGACCGATCCCGAGCCCCGCGCCAAGCGGACCGTGGAAGGCGATCTGGGCGTCTTCGTCAACGCGCGACATATCTTCGAACTGGTGGCCGACGCCCAGTGGCAGGCTCGCGCCGACGAGGTGCGCGCCATGCCCGCCACCGAGCGCGAGCGCGAGGTCACCCGCTGGCTGTGCGCGCGGGCCGTCGAGGCCGGGGCGCGGCGCCACGCCGGCACCCTGCACGACCTCTATACGCCGACCGGGCGGCGCCAGATCGTGCGCGGCAAAGACCTGACCGCCGTGAAATGGGTGATCGGCACCGGCGGCGCGCTGACCCGCGTCGAGGGCGGCGCCGAGATCCTGCGCAGCATCTGCACCGGGCCCGGCAAGCACCTGCTGCCCAAACCCGAAGCCCAGATCTTGCTCGATCGCACCTACCTGTTCTCGGCCATGGGCACCATCGCCGACGCCTACCCCGAGGCGGTCCGGGCCGTCTTCACCGACTGGGCCCGCCAGGCCCAGACCGGAAGCTTCTGTCCATCATGACCGGCGCTGACCGATCGCCCTCTCGCCTGCCCGCCACCACGTCATACCGAGCTTCGCGCGCTCGCCCCGGTGCTGGGCATCGCCTGGTCGGCCCTCGCCACGCCGACCAATGGCCGCGCATGCGTTGGTCCTTCCTGGCGCCCTTTCCCATCGTTCATTTCTCATTATTCCCCAGTGTGGTCCGGAGGTTGCCATGACACTGAGTCGAACCCCCCGCCTCGAGATCTACCAAGATCGCATCCGCGAGAATGCTCAAGCGATCGCCAAGTTGTGCCACGACCATGGCGCCCAACTGGCTTGCGTCACCAAGGTGACCGCGGCCCATCCCTCGGTCGCCGAGGCTTTGATCGAAGCGGGCGCCGACATGCTGGCCGATTCGCGGGTCAGCAATCTGTGGGCCCTGCGCGGCCTGGGCTTTCGGGTCCCGTTGATGCTGCTACGCCTGCCTTCGCCCTCGGAAGCGTTCGAGGTCGTCCAATCGGCCGACTACAGCCTGAATTCGATGATTCCCACGCTGCGAGCATTGTCGGATGCGGCGCGGGCCCAGCGGGTCATCCACAAAGTGATCATCATGGTCGATGTCGGCGACCTGCGCGAAGGCGTCTGGCCCGACCGGGCGGTCGAGGTGGTGAAGACGGCCAAAGACCTGCCCAACCTCGAGGTGGCCGGATTGGGCTGCAACCTCGCCTGTTACGGCGGCGTCATTCCGACGGTGGAGAACATGACCAGGCTGGTGCAGATTCGTGATCTCTGCCGTCGCGAGACCGGGCTTCCCCTGAACCTGATTTCGGGAGGCAACAGTTCGGGGCTGCCGCTGCTGGCCTCGGGCAAGATGCCCAAGGAGATCAACCATTTCCGGGTCGGGGAAGCCATCGTTCTGGGGCGCAACGTCATCGACCGCTCGCCCTTCCCCGGCACCCGCCAGGATACGCTGATCGGGGTGGGCCAGATCATCGAACTCGAGCGCAAACCCTCGGTCCCCATCGGGGAACGGGGCCAGGATGCGTTCGGCGAGGTGGCCACCTTCGTCGACCGAGGCGTGCGCTGGCGGGCCATCTGCAACCTCGGCCGCCAGGATGTCGTGGTGGACGGGATCACGCCGGTCGACCCCCGCATCATCGTGCTGGGCGGCTCCAGCGATCACCTGCTGGTCGATGTGGAGGATGTCGATCCGCCTCTGGAAGTAGGAGGCGAGATCGCCTTCTACCCCGGCTACGGAGCCCTGCTGGCCCTCTCGACCTCGCCGTATGTCCATAAATTCGTGATCCGGGGGAAATGACGCGATGCCCATGTTGTATCAGACGCACGCCCGCATCCATCTGCAGAACATCCGATTCAACATCGAAGGCATCCGGGAGGCGGTCGGCCCTGGTCGCAAGATTCTGATCGCGGTCAAGGCCAATGCCTACGGGCACGGTGCGGTCGAGGTGTCGCGCATGGCCGAACGGATCGGGGTCGATTGGCTCGGCGTCGCCACCGTGCCTGAGGGCATCCAGTTGCGGGAAGCGGGGATCCGGCTGCCCATTTTGAAGTTCAGCCCGGCCTTCCCTGAGGAGATGGAGGCGGCGCTGCGCCATGATCTGGCGCTGACCGTGTGCGACCCGGCCAACATCAAGGCCCTCGACGAGGTGGCCGCCGCGTTGAACAAGCGGGTGCCGGTCCACTTGAAGGTCGACACCGGCATGGGCCGTATCGGCGTGACGCCGGAAGCCGCCCCCGATCTCGCCTACGACATCGAGAAGCACCGCCCGCACCTGTTCCTGGAGGGCGTCTTCACGCATTTGCCGGTCAGCGACGAGCTGAACAAGATGTTCACCCAGCGCCAGCTCGCCCTCTTCCGCAAGACGGTGGAAACGATCGAAAGCCGGATCGGCCGCCAGATCCTGCTCGTCCATGCCGCCAACTCCGGCGGTGTGCTGGCCCACCCCGAATCGTGGCTGTCGATGGTCAGGCCCGGCATCATGATCTACGGCTTCTACCCGTCGCACGAGACGCCGCAGACGATCCCCCTCCGACCTGGGCTGTCGTTCCTGACCCGCGTCTCCTTCCTCAAGAAAGTGACCGCCGGCACGTCGATCGGCTACGGCCGCACCTGGATCGCACCTGAAGACACTTGGATCGCCACCTTCCCGGCCGGGTATGCCGACGGGTTCAACCGCCTGTTCTCGAACAGAGGGCGAGTGCTGATCGGCGGCCGCAGCTACCCGGTAGTCGGGCGCGTCTGCATGGACCAGACCATGTGCAATCTCGGCCCGGAAACGAACGTGCAGGTTGGCGACGAAGTCGTGCTGATCGGCACCTCGGGCGACGAGACCATTTCCGTCTATGAATGGGCGGGCGTTCTCAACACCATCACCTACGAGGTGACCTGCCAGATCAACGTCCGGGTGCCCCGCGTCTACGACCCGTACTGAGCGCGTTCGACAAGCGCCTTTGGCTCGAGCTCGAGGTTCTGCGACCGCCTAGCCTCGCACAGATTCGCGGTCGATGCGTGCGCCATGCCTTGCCTTCGGGCCGCGGGCGGCGCCACACCTTGCCGAGCGGGGTATCCCTGCGGATGGTGCGTTCAGGCGGATCGCCCCTGGCGAGCCCAGGGATGGGAAGGCCGGGATGGCCAGGATGGTTGCAAGCCCGAGGGGCTTACCGCCCTCTAGCATTTTTCACCGCAGCTGAAAAACTTCCCAGCGCCCTCAGGGTTGCTCCGATTTCTTTTCACTGGGCGGGTTTGCCTGATAGGGCGCCACTTCATCGGAAACGTGCGGAGGAGGGGAATGGGTCATGCTCCGAATTTCATCCAGGGACAGGCCGGTGATACGGGCGACCTCTTCGGGAGGATCGCCACGCTGCAGAAGGAGGCGGGCGATTTCCAGGCTTTTCGCCCGTTCCCCCTCAGCCCGGCCCTTGGCCAAGCCCTCAGCTCGGCCTTCCGCCAAGCCCTGGGCCTTCCATTCTTTGACCCATTCTTTGACGGTTTCTTCCAGCATGGGTGGTACCTCCTGCAAGGCTTGAAACTCGGGGAAATATTTTCCCGGGACTTTCCCGGGAAGCAGAACGCGGCCGATCCAGATGGTGAAAGAGCGGCGCAGGCCTGTCTGCTCTGGCTCATGCCACCAGTCGATCAAGCGTTCGAGGGTTTCTTTGATCTGCTGCGGGGTCTGGCAGCGTTCGAGCGCAAACAGGCTGGCGACGAGGTTGCGTGTCGCGAGAGATTCCGCAGAGCAAGCCCCTTCATCGATCAGGAGATAGCGGAGCTGTGGGAGGTAATCTCGCAATTTGCCTGGCCCGGGGGCGATCAGGTCGGCGAGGCTGGTCGGCGCCGTCCAGCGCGGCCGACCGTTGTAGAGAACGATGGGCAGAACGGGGGGAAACCGTTGGCCCGGCGCGACCTCGCCGGTTCGGGCCAGATCCTGGTAGAGCAAGCCGAGATAGGTCATGATACGAATGCTCATCAGCCGGTCTACCTCGGACTGAAATTCGATCAGCAGGTAGACATAGAGCCACTGGTCGCGTAGTCGGACACGCCAGATAACATCGCTATGCCGTTCACGCAAATCATCGGTCACGTAGGAAGCGTTGCATTTCTCGAGCGTCGAGAAATCGACCTGCGCCACCCAGTCCTCGTGGACAAACCCGCGCAGCAGTTCCTCAACCATCTTCGCGTGCGAGAATAGCAGCTTATAGGCATGGTCGTGCGGGCTCATATCTCCAGGATACCATATTTCTGGAGCGGCCCAGGGACCCCCCTGTTCAGCCGACCATCGCCCTGTCTGTCTTCGTGAGGATCAGCCTAAAATGGTTTCTCCCGCAGCCTTTCCTCAAATTAGAGTTTGACTCAGGGATAGGCGGGCTATACAATCCACACAATTCACTTTGGGGAAGGAAATGAAAGAGCAACTCTTCAAAATCGTCGATGCGGCCCGGTCGCAGGGGGCACAGTATGCCGACGTCCGATTCCTGCGCGAAGAGAATGAGATCCTGACCGTGAAAAACGGCCGGGTGGAAGGCTTGTCCAAGAACACCGACGAGGGTTTCGGCGTCCGGGTCCTGGTCGACGGCGCCTGGGGTTTCAGCTCGAGCCCCACCCTCGCCTTGTGGGAACGCGTCGTGCGCGAGGCGGTCGAGGTCGCCCGCTGCTCAGGGCTGGCCCGCAAGGCAGGCGGCATCAGCTTCCCAGGGCGCCCCGCCGTCATCGACCACTACCGCACGCCCTTCGTGGAAGACCCGTTCGCCATTTCGCTCGAGCAGAAACTCGATCTGATGCTGAAAGCCGATGCCGCCATGCGCGAGGTGCCAGACATCAAGGTGGCTCGCACCTCGCTGGGCTTCTTGCGCATCGAGAAGCATTTCGCCAACACCGAAGGCTCGTACATCCGCCAGGATCTGCTGGAATCAGGCGGCGGTATCGAATGCACCGCCGTCGGGGCCGGTGATGTCCAGAAGCGCAGCTACCCCAATTCGTTCGGCCGGCAGCAACTGACCGGCGGGTTCGAGCACATCCGAGCCATGGATCTGCCCGGCAACGCCCGGCGCATCGCCGAGGAGTGCCGCGCCCTGCTGACGGCGCCGACCTGTCCGAGCATGGTAACGACGATCATCCTCGATCCGACCCAGTTGGCGCTGCAGATCCACGAATCGTGCGGCCACGCCGTCGAACTCGATCGGGCCCTGGGCATGGAAGCCAGCTACGCCGGCACCTCCTTCCTGACCCCCGACAAACTCGGCACCTTCCGCTACGGCTCGGACATCGTCAATCTGTACCAAGATGGCACCGTCCCCAACGGGCTGGGCACCTTCGGCTACGACGATGACGGCGTGGCGGCCTGCCGCACCGACATCGTCAAAAACGGCATCTTCGTCGGCTACCTGTCGAATCGGGAGACGGCGGCCGAGATCGGCCACCCGAGCAGCGGGGCCAATCGGGCCTGCAGCTGGAACCGCATCCCGATCGTGCGCATGACCAACGTCAACCTGGCCCCCGGCACCTGGTCGTTCGACGATCTGATCGCCGACACCGACGAAGGACTCTACCTGATCACCAACAAATCCTGGTCGATCGATGACAAGCGGGTCAACTTCCAATTCGGCACGGAAGCCGCCTACGAGATCAAGAACGGCCGCCTCGGCCGCCTGATCAAGAACGCGACCTACACCGGGCTGACCCCGGAATTCTGGGCCAATTGCGATGCGATCTGCAACGAGAAGCACTGGGGCCTGTGGGGAACGCCCAACTGCGGCAAGGGCGAACCCTCGCAGATCGCCCACGTCGGGCACGGGTGCGCCCCGGCCCGCTTCCGCCGTGTGCGCGTGGGGGTGGCGTGATGCTCGGACAGCAACAGACCGAACGCATTCTGCGAGAAGTGTTGGACTTGGCCAAAGCCGCCGACGAGGCCGAGGTCGTGGTGTTCACCAACGAGAGCGGCCTGACCCGCTTCGCCGAGAACTACATCCATCAGAACGTGGTCGAGCGCAACGCCCAGGCCCACGTGCGCGTGGTGCTCGGCAAGAAGCTGGGTTTCGGCAGCACCAACCGAGTCGATGGCGACGGCCTGCGCGAGATGGTCGAGCGTGCGTTGCAGACCGCCAGCCTGTCGGAGGACAACCCCGACTTCGCGGGGCTGCCCGCCGACAACCGGCCGGTGCCGACGATCGACGTCTTCCGCCCCTCGACCGAGCGGTTCACGCCGCGGCGGCGGGCCGAAGCGGTCGCCCGCCTGATCGAAGCGTGCCAGGCGAAAGGCCTGCGGGCGGCGGGCGCCTTCGAGACCGGCCTGCGCGAGATCGCCATCGCCAATTCCAAGGGCGTGTTCCGCTACCAACCGGCGACCGTCGCCGATTTCAACACGGTCGTGATGTCCGATGACAGCTCGGGTTTCGCCAACGCCAGCGCCATCGATGTGCATGACCTCGACGTCGATGCCCTCGCCCGTGAAGCCATCGACAAGGCCGAGCGCAGCCGCCACCCGATCGATCTGCCCGCCGGGGAGTATCCGGTGGTGCTCGAAGAATACGCGGTGGCCAATCTCATCGGCTTCCTGGCCTACCTCGGGTTCAACGGCATGGCCTACCGCGAAGGCCGGACCTTCCTCAATGAGAAACGGGGCCAGCCGATCGCGGCGCCGGGCATCTCGATCTGGGACGACGGCCTCGATCCGCGCGGCCTGGCCCAGCCCTTCGATTTCGAGGGCGTGGCCAAACGCCGGGTCGATCTGGTGAAGAGCGGCATCGCCGGCGACCCCGTGTACGACCACCAGACTGCCAGCCTAGCCAAGGTCGATAATACCGGGCACGCCCTGCCGGCGCCCAATTCCTATGGCCCGATCCCGCTCCATCTGTTCATGGCCCCGGGGGCCACGCCCAAGACCGAGCTGGCCAAGGGCATCACCAGGGGCATCTGGGTCACTCGCTTCCACTATGTCAACCCGGTCCAGCCGCGTCAGACCATTTTGACCGGCATGACCCGCGACGGCACCTTCCTCATCGAAGACGGCCAGATTACGCGCGGCATCAAGAACCTCCGGTTCACCGCCTCCATTCTCGAAGCCCTGCAACGGGTCGAAGCCATCGGGGCCACCACCCGACAGTTCATCAACACCTATGGCAGCACGGTGGTCCCTGCCCTGCGCATCGGCTCCTTCTCCTTCTCGGGCGCCACCACGTTCTGACGACGCGATGGCGCCGCCCCAATCCACCAGCAAGCACCAGGAACGCCCATGGCCATCATCACCGTCACGCCGCAGCTTCTCGAAGACATCCGGCAGGCTCTGAAACTGCCGAGCTTCTCCCGACCCTATGCCGTGCTGCTCGATTCGGGAGACCTCGGCACCGTGTTCACCTACATTCCCTTGCTGGCGGGCGAATACGAGAAGCTGCCCCCCGAGCTGAAAAAGGCGGCCTACTGCCTCGACAAGGGCCGCTATGGTCTGATTGGCTATCTGCCCAAGACCTTCGAAACGCCGCGGGACGGCAACGTCGCCGCCGTCAGCGTCACCTACAATGAATTCGGCAGCATCATCGACCTGTCCTATACGCTCGATACCGCTCCCGAGACCGTCTACCACGTCGAACATCCGCTGCGTCGCGAAAAATTGCTGCAGTACGCCAAGAAAAAGAAACTGCCTCTGCGCTCGGCCGTCCGTTCCAGCAAGTAGCGAACCGTCGGCCGCGCGGGGCGGAAGAGAGGTCGGAGATGAAGATCCATTTTCACGGGGCCGCCGGCATGGTGACCGGCTCCTGCTACCGGGTCGAGGTCGGCTCGACGCAGTTCCTCGTCGATTGCGGCATGTTCCAGGGCAACAAGACCCTGAAAGCCCTGAACTACGGCGAATTCGCCTTCGACCCGGCCGCCATCGACTTCGTGTTGGTCACCCACGCCCACATCGACCATACCGGCCTGCTGCCGAAGCTGGTCAAGAAGGGCTTCCGCGGCAAGATCTACGCGACCCCGCCGACCGTCGACCTGATGGGGTTCATGCTGCCCGATTCGGCTCGCATCCAGGAGAGCGAAGTCGAATTGAAGAACAAGCGGAATGCCCGTCAGGGACGGGAAATCCTCGAGCCGATCTACACGATCGCAGACGTCGAGGCCACCCTGCCCCTCATCGAGGCGGTCGACGAGCGCCTTCTGCTCAGCGACCACGTCGAGGTCCATTTCCGCAACGCCGGCCATGTGCTGGGTTCGGCCTTCCTCGAGGTGATGTTGCGTGAGGGCGGCCACACTCGAAAGGTGGTCTTCTCTGGCGACCTGGGTGCCAAGGACCGCCCCATCGTCGAAGACCCCGAGCTCGTGACGGAAACCGATTACCTGCTGGTGGAATCGACCTATGGCCATCGGGCCCGCCCGCCCGAGAACAAGGCCAAGCGGCTGCAACGCCTGACCGAGATCGTCTGTTCCTCGCTCCGGCGCGGCGGCAACCTGATCATTCCCGCCTTCGCCGTCGAACGCACCCAGGATTTGATGCACGATCTGATCATCCTGATGGACCGCGGCTCGATCCCGCGCACCGAGGTGATCATCGATTCCCCGCTGGCGATCAATGCCGCCAAGGTGTTCGCCAAATATCCCGATCTCTATGACGACGACGCCACGGCTTTGTTGCAGAAGCAAGGCAGCATCTTCGAGCATCCCTGCATCCGCTACACGGTGTCGGCGCAAGACTCGATGGCCCTGAATGGCAAGAAAGGCCTGATCATCCTGTCGGCCAGCGGCATGTGCGACGCCGGCCGGATCAAGCACCACCTCAAGCACAACCTCTGGCGCCGCGACTCGACGGTGTTGTTCGTCGGCTACCAGGCGGAAGGCACCCTCGGCCGCCTGCTCCTCGACGGCGCCAAGACCGTCCGCATCCATGGCGAGGAGGTGCGGGTGGAAGCCGCTATCGAAGAGCTCTCCGGGTATTCCGGGCATGCCGACCAGCGCGAGCTGCTCGCATGGCTCGACGCCATCCAGACGGTGCGCGGCACCGTCTTCGTCGTCCATGGCGAGGAGGAAGCCCGCAACGAACTGGCCCGTCTGATCCGCGAGCGGAAGGGGTTCGCCACCGTGATTCCGGCCATGGGCGAGAGTTTCGATCTGCTGGCCAACGCCGTGCAGGCCCCGGCCGTTCCCGTGCCCGCCGTGGCGCCGGCCCGCGACTCGTTCAATCTCTACGCCGAATTCTCCATCCGCCTCGCCGAATTCATGCGCCGCGAGCAAGACGAAGCCAAACGACGGCAGGTGCTCGAGGCCCTGTTGCAGAAGATCTGACCCGGGCCTCGGTCGCCCCTTCCCCTCGGGCGTCAATCAACCCCCGCTACGGCTCATCGGTTGCCGGCGGGGGTTGTGCTTTCCGAACCGGTGCGCGCGGCGAGGGCGATCAGCGGCGCTTCTGGTCGGCGATGAAGGCGGCGATGCTGCGGTCGTAGGTGCGCTCGCCCTGCGGCGTGAAGAAGCAGCCGGGAATCTCGCCATTCATGCGGTGGTAGTGCAGACAGTCGCAGCAGTTGCCCTTGCGCGAGCAGGGCTCATAGGTGCAGGTGCACCGCTTGGCGTTCTTGGCACGGCAGTCAGGCATGGTTCTTCTCCTGGTGAAGTGGAATTTTTCAGGCCCGCTGCTCGTTTTCGGCGACGACGTAGACGCCGGGCGAGCCGGGCAGCGGGCATTTGTGCTCGCAGATGCCGCATCCGATGCAGCGTTCACGGACCACGTAGGGGAATTTCACGATTGTTTGGCCGCCCCCGGGCAGCTCGACCTCGCGTTCATGGATCTGGATGGCCTTGGCAGGCAAGGGGCAGTGTTCCTCGCAAACGAGGCAGTCGGTGAACCGCGCATAGGGGATGCACAGGTTCTTGTTGAAATACGCCAGGCCCATCGGCCGTTTCTGCTTCTCGGGCAGGGGCAGCCGGCGGATCGCGCCGGTGGGGCAGACTTCCCCGCAGAGGTTGCAGTTGTATTCGCAATAGCCGGTCTTCATGATGGCCCGGGGCGTCCAGAGAGCGGCCGGGCCGAACTCGAGTCCGGTCGGGTGCAGGCAGGCCCCGTTGGAGGCGCAGACCCGCACGCAGGCCAGGCATCGGATGCAGCGATCGAGGAAGGCCGGTTCGGGGCGGGCGCCCGGCGGCCGCAGCAGGCGGGCCCGCCCTTCGGGGTCGGGGTGGGCCAGGCGATGGCCGGCGGCCGCCAGCAGACCGAGGCCGGCCGCCTGCAAGAAGGAGCGACGCCCCGCCGCCACCGGCAGCGGATGGCCGGTGGGCCGGGCCGGCCCGAACGAGATGGCCCGGATGCCCACCGGACAATGATCAAGGCATTCCAGACAGACGGTGCATTCGAGGGGCGAGGTGGCGGTGACATCGTCGGGGGGAATGGCTCCCATGGGGCAACGCCGGGCGCATTGGCGGCACTGGACACAGGTTTGGTCGACCTGCCGCGGCCACACCCGGAACCGTGCGCAGAGGCCCAGCAGGGCCCCCACCGGGCACAGCGACCGGCACCACCAGCGGCGAGCGACCCATTCCGTGGTCAGCACGCCCAGGAAGAAGATCAGCGTGGGCCAGAGGAAGGCCGGAAGGGCCTGCGGTTCAGGCATGATCCAGCGTTTGATCCAGGCTCGCCCGGCGGCGGCCAGGCCTTCGGCCCCAGGAACCAACGCGAGCAGGCCGAGGAGGCCCAGCACCAGCCAGGTCCCGATGGGATAGAGAACGACGGCCATGCCCCGATTGAGGAGGCCCAACGGATCGAACCAGGTCCAGAGCGCCAGGCCCCCGGTGGCGGCCACCACCATTGCCCATAACAGCAGGTATTTGGCGCGGGGCCAGGCGGGGGTCTGGCTTCCCGTGCGCTCGGGGGAGCTGGGAGCCAGCCAGCGCCCGACCAGATCGAGGAGACTGCCCAGCGGGCAGAACCATCCGCAGAAGAACCGCCCCAGCCAGGGTGTCATGGCCAGCACCAGCAGCCCCGGCCAGAGGTTCCAGGGAATGGCCCGTTCGACCCACCCCACGAACAGGGGAGCCAGCGGGCTCGCCCGCAAGAGCAGATCTGGTGCAGGATCAGGATGGAAGGGGAACCGCGCTCGCAGGAACAGCAGGACGAACCCGAGCAGGCACGTCCCCTGCACCGTCCGCCGCAGCCAGATCATCGCCGCCGTCAGTTCAAGACGGTCTTGTCAACCTTCAGTGCGGCGAGGTCGACGCGGTTCAGCTTCCGCGCGATGGCTTCTTGCAGATACGGCAAGGACTCGGCCTGCACCTCGAACAGGTCGAGCACCGCCATGTCGGCCGCCACGGGGCAGGGGCTCATCACCAGGGTGCGGGTCAGCTTGACGTCGGCGGGGTAGCCGCCCGAGGGACCGTTGTCGGTCAGGATGCGATACGCATCGATGACGGTCAGGGTCGGCAGGATCTCGGACACGACATCGATCAGCTTCTTCTGAAAGTTGTTGTGGA
Source organism: Candidatus Ozemibacter sibiricus (assembly GCA_003327425.1). GTDB lineage: Bacteria > Muiribacteriota > Ozemobacteria > Ozemobacterales > Ozemobacteraceae > Ozemobacter > Ozemobacter sibiricus. The sequence goes on along the minus strand of QOQW01000024.1, from coordinate 50,039 downwards.
GCTGGCCGCGGGAGCCGCCCATGACCCCCATCAGGTTCTTCAACCCGAGCGTCAACCGGGACAGCCCGTGGTGCTTGGCGATGGGCACATTGATGATCTTGTCGGCTTCGAGGTAGTCCTGGTAGATGGGCCAGGTCTTCAGCACCTCGCCCGATTTGAGCGAGATCTCTTTGAAGCGGGACTCATCGATGTGGCTGACCTCGGCGCCGACCGCGGCGGCGGCCGCCTCGATGCCGCTGTTGGCGTAGCAGCGCAAGGGATTGTTGCAGGTGCGATCGAAGATCTTCACCCGTTTGGCTCCCGCTTGCAGGCATTCTTTGACCAGCTCGGCCACCAGCTCGGGATTGGTGTTGGCAGCCAGTTCCGGGGGCCGGTCCCAGCCGATGTTGGGCTTGATGACCACCACATCGCCCCGGGAAATGAATCGCCCCATCCCTCCCATTTTCTGCAGCGCAGCTCGCAGAAGGGCGGCCGGCTCGCCGTTCTCGATCCGGACGACGTCAGGCCACGCCACCGGCGCGGGCGGCGGTTGGGAAGGGGCCGGCTCCCCGAGGACGATTCGATCGCCCAGGGCCGCGGCGGCCAGGGTGAGCCCTGCGGTCTTCAAGAAATCACGTCGTTTCATGAAACATCCTTTCGCGCAACTGAGGAGACCTCCCCATTATATGCAAAGCGATCTTGCCCGGCAAACGCGGGCACGGGTCGCAGCCCGCCCATGACCAGGGAGCAGGGAACGTCTATGCAATGCAAGCCCACCGCCGATCTAGCCGATTGGCGCTCACCTTCCCGGTGGGAACACACGGAGCCCGGCTTTCCGTTCAGGGGACGAATTCGACTTCGAACGCCAGGGAATTCGTCTGTCGGCCGTTGATCATCATCCACAGCAGCATCTGCTGCTTGCCCAGCGGGGCATCGCTGATATCGGCCTTGGGGAAGGGGATGTCGAGCTGGAAGAATCCGGTGAGCTGGTCGGTGCCAATGCCGAGGGGAATGACCAGCGGGCTCTGGAAGCGCAGGAAAAAGGCGGCCGGGTCGGCGACAGTGTCCGAGGCGGTGGCAGTGGTCGTTGCCGTCTGGGTCTGCCCATCGGTGGGGGCGGGCGCTCCGGTGGTGATACTGGCGACATCGGAGGCGGTGCCCGAACCGACGACGCCGGTCGGCGAGGCTTGCCCATCAAGCAATGACCGGACGAAGGCCACATAGGCAGTGGCGGTCGAGATGGGCCAGGGGGTGGTCCAGGCGCAGCTCAGGCGCAGGATCCCGCCGTTGGCTCGGGAAAGAACGGTATTGGCGGCGATCAATCGGGAAATGGTCGGCCCGACCGCGGTGCCCGGTCCGGCGGGGTAGGTCAGTTCACCGCTCTTTTCGCAGGCGACGGTAAAGCAAACCACGACCAGCAGCACACTGACCAGAAGGAACGAACGCACGGAACACCTCGCCACGAACCTGGGACAAAACAATGGGGCGCCCCCAGTATACCAATTCTCCCACTGAATGCAATCGGTGCCCTTTTGAATCAAGGCCAAGACAGGCCCCTAGACAGTCGCTCATTACGCCTTGGCGCCGCACTTTTCGGAGAAACCCTGTCTGGGGTCACCGGCCCCTTGAACCTCTGATCGTCGCCTGCCCAACGCGCCGCGCTCGGCAGCTCGGTGATGGACAAGCCGACCGCTTCGCCGGTTGCCAAGCCAATGCGCCGTCGCTGCCGTCGAGCCATTGGAAGGGCCCGCGGCCGACAACCGGCCGCGGGCCCTGACAGATTGAGGAACTGGAGATTCGACCAGCTCAGAGCACGGTCAGCAGCTCCTGGTATTTGGCCACCGGCCAGAATTCGGCGGCCACCAGCTCCTCGGCGGTATCGACCGCAGCCCGCAGGCGGCCCAGGGCAGCTTCGCCGCGTTCGGCCAGGAAAAAGGCCCGTTGATGGTGGTTCTTCTCGGCCGCGGCCTCCTGCAGGATCGCCTCAAGGTCGGCCGCCCGGGCCCGAATTTCCGCGAACAGGCTTTCGAACCGTTTCGCTTCTTCCAGCAGCACCGAGCTGTCGAGCCCGGCCTGCTTCATGGCCCCGGCCGCACTGGCGGAGGCGGCGATCTGTTTGGTCAGGGCAGGGAGGTACAAGGTGCGAGCCATATTGGTGGCGGTCTTGAACTCGATCTCCTTGGTCTTGTTGTAGGTTTCCAGCTTGATCTCGACCTTGGCGCGCAGTTCTCGCTCGCTCAGGGTCCGGGATCTGGCCATCAGCTCGATGACCTCTTTCTCGAGATAGGCATCGAGAGCGGCCGGGGTGTTGCGCGCATTGGGCAGACCGCGGGCGGCAGCCTCGCGGTGCCACTCTTCCGAATACCCGTTGCCTTCGAAGCGAACCCGCCGCGTCTCTTCGAAGACGCCCTTCAAGACCGTAATGGCACGTTCCTTCACCTCTTCGATCGAGGACAGTTCCGACATGCGGGTCTCGATGATGTAGTAGCCGTAAGCCACGAGCAGGTTCAAGACGGTCATGGCTTCCGAGGGGTTTTGAGACGACCCCACGGCCCGGAATTCGAACTTGTTGCCGGTGAAGGCGATGGGCGAGGTGCGATTGCGGTCGGAATAATCCTTGGCCACGCGTGGCAGGTTGCGCACGCCCATGCTGATGTGATTGACCGCCTGTTCGGTGACCTTGCCCATACCGGCGATCTCGTCGATCAACTTCGTCAGGTACTCGCCCAGATAGACCGACATGATAGCCGGCGGGGCTTCGTTGGCACCCAGGCGATGATCATTGCCGGCATCGGCCACGACGGCGCGCAGCAGGCCGCCGAACTTGTCGAGGCCCAGCAGCAGGGCGCCGAGCGTCAGCAGGAAATTGACGTTCTTCAGCGGAGAAGCCGATGGTTCAAGGTAATTGGCGCCGGTGTTGTCGCCGATCGACCAGTTGACGTGCTTCCCCGAGCCGTTCACCCCGGCGAAGGGCTTCTCATGCAGCAGCACTTCGAGATCATGGCGATAGCCCACTTTCTTCATGATGTCCATCATCAGAAGGTTGTGGTCGATCGCCAGGTTGGCCTCTTCATAGAGAGGCGCGATCTCGAACTGGTTGGGGGAAACCTCGTTATGTCGGGTCTTGGCGGGGATGCCCCGACGGTAGAGTTCCCGGTCGAGGTCTTCCATGAACCGCATCATCTTGGGATGGATGGACCCGAAGTAGTGGTCTTCCATCTGCTGGCCTTTGGCGGGCGCGGCTCCGAACAACGTTCGGCCGCAGATGCGCAGATCGGGCCGGGTCTCGGCCAGGCGGCGAGCCACGACGAAGTATTCCTGCTCGGGGCCGGCATTGACGACGATCTTGCGGGCCAGGCGATTGCCGAGCAGGCGCTGCAGCTTGATGCCGGCATCGTTCAGGGCCCGCATCGACCGCAGGAACGGCGTTTTCTGGTCGAGCACCTCGCCCGTCCAGCTCAGGAACACCGTGGGAATGACCAGGGTGCGGGTTTCGCCGGTTTCATGCAGGAAGGCCGGGGAGGTGGGATCCCAGGCGGTGTAGCCGCGAGCTTCGAAGGTCGACCGGATTCCTCCAGAAGGGAAGGAGCTGGCATCGGGCTCGGATTGGATCAATTGCTTGGCCGAGAACCGCTCGATCAGATCGCCTTGATCGGAGTAGGTGAGGAACGCATCGTGCTTCTCGGCGGTGCCCCCGCGCTGGGGCTGGAACCAGTGCGTGAAGTGGGTGGCTCCTTTGCTGATCGCCCATTCCTTCATGGCGTGGGCGACATCCCCGGCGATGCTCTCGTCGAGGGCATTGCCCGACTGGATGGTATCGAGCAGCTTTTCATACACTTCCCGACTCAGCTTCTCGCGCATGACCGCCTTGGAGAAGGTCAGTTCACCGAAGTATTCCATGACTTTGGGCATCTGGGCCCTCCTTATCGATTGTGATCCATGCCCCCGTGCGGAGCACCCGCGAACATTAATCGTCAAAACGGACGGCCAACAATAACACAAAAAATGAAATTTTCAATTCACAATTTCGGAAAAATTAAAAATTGAGAACCAAATTTTGGCCTTTTACATTTCGATGCGACTTTTCAAGTCTACAAAACAGGGCCCAGCGCAAAAGCCAGGACAATCAGGGCAAGATCAACAAGCCCCACCCTCCCTTGGAAGGGAAAGTGGGGCCGAGGAGCGAACGGAGCCGTTGGTCAGCGAGCCGCGGCGGTGTCGTTCCAGGCGAAGAAGAGGGCATCGCCCGGACGCACCGCGCAAGAAAGAACCGCCTCTCGGAGGGGGAGTTCCCCGATGGCGCCATCTTTGAAGAGGAGGTTAGGCAGGCTGGTGATGGCGGGATTGATGTGCCCCTGCAGGTCGATGCGGGCGCCCAGCTCGAGTTCGAGGTGACGGTTGAACAAAACCATCAGGGTATGGCTGCCTCCCTTCCGCAGGAAGGCCATCACGTCGGGATTCCCGGTGGGCAATAGCACGAAGGTGCCCGGGCCATGCCGGTCGGCAGTATCGCGAAACCGGGCCCGCAACTCGAGAATGCGTCGGGTGATGCCGAGCATGGGGTGGCGGCCTTCCCAGCGCAAGGCGCTGGGATCGAACAAGGGCAAAGGCTTCCCGCGGTACTTCTCGAGATCGGCGTTGGAAAAGTCGAGGCCGGTGTTGACCGGCATCGTCTCGCCCAGCTCGAATCCCGCATGGATGAAGGGAATGGACCGCGGCAGGAAGGTGTTGACCAGGAAGGCGTAGGTGGCATAGCGTTCCCCGCCGGGTCGCCCCGCCGCACGCGGGGTGTTATGATTCTCGACCGCGCCGAAGAACGGCAAGGGCACGCCTTTCACGCCGACATGATCGAGCAGTCCCAGCATGCCCTCGCGCTTGTACTCGACCCACCAGGCATAGCCGACGACGGCGTTGTAGCCGGCCTCTACGCTGCTCTGGCCGATTTCGAAATTCTCCGACAGGAAGCAGAAGTCGGGGTCCTTGGCGCGCGCCGCTTGAATGATCTCCTGCATCAGAGGCACCGGCACGGCATGGCCCATGTCGACCATCACGCCATCGACGCCGAAGGCATCCTGGTAGTAGGGAGCCAGGTCGCGAATTTTATCCCACAAGGGGCGATTGGCCAGCTCAGGCCGGGCCAGCGCGGCGTCGTACATCCGGATGGTGTTGTAGGCGATGTAGTTGAACCGCCCGGGCGTGGCCGGATCGTCGCGGTACATGCGCAGGTAGGTCACATCGCCCCAGGGCGGCTGGTTGTCATCGGGCGGCCAGTCGGCGAAGGCGCCAGGAATGCGCACCGTGACCTCCTGGCCGGTGGCGGGATCGACCGAGCGGCCCCGAATCCGGCCCTGGGCGTCGATTTCCACCTTGCCTGGCGCCGGGGGCGGCAGGAAGAACCGGCGGTAGGTCTCGGGCGGGGCCGGCAGATCGTGGAAATCCTGCCGGGAGACCTTGTCGTTGATGACTTTCAACTCTTCGGGAGTGAAGATCGGATTGCCGTAGGATTGCCGGGCCTTCTCGAAGTCGGTTTCCCCGATGGCCCGGTCAGGTACGCGCGCGTCGATCCAATAGAACCAGTCGGGGTGCTGGATGATCCAGTCGGAATCCTTGCTGGCCGTACGGAAGACGAACTCGACGATGACCCGGATGCCCAGGAGATGGCAAGCCTCGACCAGGGCGCGGAACTGATCGTCAACCGACAGGTCGAGCAACGGGTCGGCCTGGGTCGGCTCGAGCCGATAGGGGTCTTTGATGGCGTAGGGCGAGCCCAGCAGGCCTTTGTTGCCATCACGACCGATGGCGGTCACCGGCAGGAGATGGAGGGTGGTGCAGCCCAGCCGCCGCAGATGGCCAAGCAGCGCGATGGTCTTGAGGAAGGTGCCGGTTTCGCGCATGCCGTGCGCGTTGATGGTCGGATCGGTCGGCTGGTTGCCAAGCTTGCCGTCGGCGTCGTGATCGAACGCCGTGGTCAGACGGACGAAGACATTGTAGATGCTTCCCTCGGCGACCCAGCCGCCGCATCGACCGCCCGGCTTCTGGCCATTCAATGATCGCAGCGGATCGATGGCGCGATCGGCCAGCCGTTCGATGGCCTCGAGATGGGAAAGGTAGAAGCGGGCCGGATGCACCTCATGGGGGGCATCGCCGTCGTGCGGTTCTTCCCCGACCGGGGCCCAGAGGGCGGGAACCCGGTACAATCCGGCAAACGGCGCGCGGGCTTTCTCCTGCAATTGCTGTCGGACGCGGGCGAGCGGACTGATCTGATGCGTGGCCATGCCTGCGGGCACTCCCATGAAGGATTTTCGGGGCCTTGGAACCATCCCCGGTGGGTGCTCATTCTACCATAGCCTCTTGCCGCCGCCAATCGCTTCCCTTCATCGGGACAGGACCACGTCTGCCGAACGCCGGCCCGAACGGTCCGTCTTTGCGTTCGCGCCGCGGGGAAGCGTTCGGCCCTGTCGAGTCTCCCGGCGAAGAGCGCCAGCCCCCCTCAAAAGTGCCTTGTGAAGCGGGGTTGCGGCCGACTTGCCTTTTCGGCGGGCTTGCCCTACAATGAGGCGTCTCTGCGTACCGAGACACGTTTCGAAAACCGCTTTGGAAGGAGCCAGAACATGTCCATCAAGGTCGACCAGAACAAGTGCACCGGCTGTGGCGCCTGCATCGGGACCTGCCCGGTCGAAGTCCTGGAAATGAAGAACGGCAAAGCGGCCTACAAGGGCGACGGCTGCATCGACTGCGGCGCCTGCGTCAGCGCCTGCCCTGTGGAGGCGCTCAGCCTCTAATCAACCAGGCGTCCGGCTTCCGGACACCAGCCTCCACCCGCCCCGGCCTCGCCGCGGGCGGGTGAGTTTTTTCCCTGCCCCCCTGCCCCCGCGAAGCCATCGATCGCTCGTCACCTGGCAAACGACCACTGCCACGCCGTCGGCTGCCACCATCGCTGCTCAATCCATTTCGCTTCACCCGGAAACCTGCTCCACCGTGAAACCCGGCACGCTCGTTGAAATTCGCAACAAGCGCTCCCGGGCGATGTCGATCGCAGCCCGCGAGGCGTCGCAGGCGATCCACCGTCGCCCCAGGCGTCCAGCCACGGCGGGGGTGGTGCCGCTCCCGCAGAAGAAATCACCGACCACCCCGTCTGGCGGGCAGCACCCCACGATGATGCGCTCGAGCAGACGCTCGGGCTTCTGGGTCGGATAGCCTGTCCGCTCGGAACTGGTACGCCCTACCATGTCGATCTCCCAATAGTCTTTCATGGCGACGAGCGTATACCACCCCCGCTCGTCCTGGAATTCTTCCACGCCCTTGAAGCGATAGGGCCTCCCGCCACGATTGTAGGATTTTTCCTTCTGGGGAAAGAAGTAGTAGTCAGGGCCACGCGCGTACATCAAAATCACATCGTGCTTGCGGCTGAAATGTCGGCGAGGATTGGCGCCCCCTGATTTGTAGCACCAGACGATCTCGTTGATGAAAGCTTGCCGGCCGCACAGGCGGTCCAGCTCGACTTTGATGTAATGTCCGGCGTGGTGATCGCAGTGAACGAACAAGCTGCCGGTGGGAGTCAGCAGTCGCCACATCTCCCGGCACCGGACCATCAACCACCCGAGGTACTCATCAAGCTCAGGCCCCCACGCATCGGCGAAAGCGGGTGTGGGCCCTCCCGGGCGGGCCCGGCCGCGATAGGTCCGCCCGGAACCGAACGGCGGGTCGGCATAGATCAGGTCGAGACAGGCATCGGGCAGCCCTCGCATGACGGCGAGGTTATCCCCCAGAATCAGACGATTCGGGGCATCATCGATGTGATCCGCCCGGCAGACCTCCAAGAAAGGGCGACCTCCAGGACAGGGGGAAGCTCTGGGCAAGAGCGGAAGAACGTCGCTCACTCCTGGTTGTCGGAGGCACCCCCGCTGCCACCACCCAAGGGCGGCAGCACCGGATCGGGATCGGGATCGCCCGGTTGATCGGGGGGCGGCGCCCCGGGATCATCAGGGCCTGCCGTGGGGGGATTGGCATCAGGGGGCCTGCCGGCCCCTGGATCGGCGGGAATCGTCAGACCACCGGGCGGCACATCGGGACTACCGGGCGGCGCATCGGGACTACCGGGGGGGACATCGGGACCGCCTGGTGGCGCATCAGGAGGCGCGGGAGGCGAGCCATCTCCGGTCTGCCCATCGGGGGGGGGCGCCCCCTGATCGTCATCGGGCGTGCCAGAAGCCTTCCCGGTGCCCTTGCCGCTGTTTTTGGCATCCTGAGCCGCATCATAGGCGTCAAGCTGCTTGGTCGCATCAGCCAGCTTTTCCTTGGCGTCGTCGATCTCTCGCTTCTTGCTTTCGATGTCTTTTTCGAGGCGGTCGCGCTTGCGGTCGTAGCGGTCATCCTTGAGGGTGTACCACAGACGGTTGGCCTTCTTGAGTTCTTCCTCGAGAGCCTTGAGTTCGTCCTCCAATTGGGGAATCCGGGTTTCCAGTTCCTCCTTGGTGCGCGTCAGGTTGGCCATGGTGGCCGCTTCCAGCTGCTGCTTGGCCGTCTGCTGGGCCAGGGCCTCCTGCTTCTCCATCTCGGCCCATTCCTTCAAGCGCTCATCTCGCATGGAAGTGGCCATGTCTTCCTGAACCTTGGCGGCCGATTCACCCATCACGCGCAGCCGGTCGACCAGGAAGCGGGTGCGTTCCTTGATCTTTTCGTCGGGCGCCAGTTCGATGACTTTCTCGTAGTATTTGAGGGCGCTGGCGAAATCGGAAAAGCAGACCGCATGCAGGAATCCCATGCCCTCGAGGCATTTGAGATCATTGGGGTCCTTGGCCAGCCCGGCTTCGTAGAATTTCTTCAACTCGAGCACCAGCCCCTGGTCGTCTTCCCCTAGAATGGCCCGATTCTTTCGGATGGCCTGTTCATACGTCTTGGCGGCCTCTTCGAGCTTCCCTTTCTTCTTCAGGTCGAGGGCCGATTGGAACAGCAACCGAGCATCCTGCAGGGATTCATCCTCGCTCACCGCATGGGAGGGGGAAGGAACCCCGAGACCCAGGAGGCAACAAGCCAGGAACAGAAGGACCAGGCGGGGACGGATGTTCATGAGCGTATCCTCCAAGATTCTGGCATTCAGCATACCACGGGCCTGCCCATCACTCAAGAAACAGCCGGCCGCCACCCCGGGGCGTGGCGCGTCAGCAGGCCAATGAGGCCCTCGTCACCGCCTCAGGGTTGACACTCCCCCCCTCTGGTGCTAGGGTAGGCAATCGTTTGGGAAACTGGTCACAAGACACGCCCAACCTCAGGAAAGGAGTTCTACCCATGCCCGCCAAGTTCAAGGTTTTGATCGCCGACTCCCTTGATGCGAAGGCTGTCGAGATGATGAAGAACCACCCTGCGCTCGACGTGGCCTACAAGAACAAGCTCACCCCCGAAGAGCTGCTCAAGGAGATTCCCGGCTATCACGCCATCGTGGTGCGATCGGCCACCAAGGTGACCCGCGCCGTCATCGAGGCCGGCAAAGATCTGCGCCTGATCGCGCGCGCCGGCGTCGGCCTCGACAATGTCGATCAGGAAGCGGCCAAGGCGCACAACATCAAGGTGGTCAACACCCCGGCCTGTACCACCATCTCGGTGGCCGAGCTGGCCTTCGGCCTGATGCTGGCCCTCGCCCGCAAGGTGGGGCGCGCCAACATCTCGATGAAGAACGGGGAATGGGACAAGAAGTCCTTCCAGGGATGCGAGCTGTATGAGAAGACCCTCGGTCTGATCGGCATCGGCCGGATCGGCCAGGCGGTGGCCAGCCGGGCCCAGGCCTTCGGCATGAAGGTGATCGCGTATGACGCGGTCATCAAGCAGAGCCCCCTGCCCTATGTGCGCATGGTGAGCCTCGACGACCTGCTCGGGCAGAGCGACTTCATCAGCCTGCACATTCCCTACGACAAGAACGTGGGGGCCACCCTCAAAGAGGCCGAGTTCAAGAAGATGAAGAAGGGCGTCTTCCTGGTCAACTGCGCGCGCGGCGGCACGGTCGATGAGAAGGCCCTGCTGGCCGCTCTCAACGACGGCACCGTGGCCGGCGCCGGCATCGATGTCTGGGAGCAAGAGCCCACCAAGAATCTCGAGCTGGTGAAGCACCAGAACGTCATCGCCCTGCCGCACCTGGGTGCCTCGACCGACGAGGGACAAGCCCGCGCCGGCAAGGAAGTGGCCGAATTGGTGATCGCCCAATTCGCCGCCTGAGCCCGCCTCGATCCAGGATCCGCTTCCGGGCCAGCCGCTCGCGCGGCGCGGCTCGGGCCATCGATCGAACTTCAGCACCAGTAGGAAGATAGGAAAAAAGGAGAACAGCCATGGGTCGCATCTTCAATTTCAGCGCCGGTCCGTCCATTCTGCCGCTCTCCGTCCTGGAGAAAATCCGCGACGAGATCGTCGATTACCAGGGCAAGGGCATGTCGATCATCGAGATGAGCCACCGCGGCAAGGTGGTCGACGAGATGCACAATCAGTGTCTCGCCCTCATCAAAGAGCTGCTCGGCGTTCCCGACACCCACAAGATCCTGATCCTGGGCGGCGGGGCCACCCTGCAGTTCGGCATGATCCCCATGAATTTCCTGTGGGGCGGCAAGACCGCCGATTATACCAATACCGGCGCCTGGGCCAAGAAAGCCATCGAAGACGCCAAGAAGGTGGGCAAGGTCAACATCGTCTGGGACGGCAAAGACAGCAACTACCTGAGCCTGCCCGACCCGAAGAGCCTGAAGGCCAGCCCGGGCGCTGCCTACTTCCACATGACATCGAACGAGACCATCGGCGGCGTGCAATGGCAGGATTGGCCCGACGTCGGCGACGTGCCGCTGGTCTGCGACATGTCCTCCGACTTCATGAGCCGCCGCGTGCCGGTCGAGAAGTTCGCCCTGATCTATGCCGGCGCCCAGAAGAACGCCGGCCCCGCCGGCGCCTGCATCGTCATTCTGCGCGAAGACATGCTCAAGAAGTGCCCGGAGAGCATCATCAACTATCTCGACTACCGGCTCCATGTCAAAGAGAACTCGATGTACAACACCCCGCCGGTCTTCGCCGTGTGGGCGATCAAACTGACCATGGAGTGGCTGAAGAGCATCGGCGGGCTGCCCGCCGCCGAGAAGCTGGCCGCCGAGCGCTCGCAGATCATCTACGACGCCATCGAGCGCTCCAAGGGCTTCTACAACTGCCCGGTGCCGCCGAGCTGCCGGTCGAAGATGAACGTCGTGTTCCGGCTCAAGACCGAAGAGCTGGAAGCGAAATTCCTCGAGGAAGCCAAGAAACGCAAGCTCGACGGCCTCAAGGGCCACCGCAGCGTCGGCGGCTGCCGCGCCTCGATCTACAACGCTATGCCGGTCGACGGCGCCCGCGCCCTCGCCCAGCTGATGGACGAGTTCGCCAAGACCAACGGCTGAGCCGGTTTTCCCCGCCCTGCTTCCGTGACCGCCCCTCGACCGAGGGGCGGTCTAGTCTTCGTCACCCGACCTGACCAAGTCGGGGGGCCAGGAAGCCGCCACGGAGCGGCCTGTCACGGCTTCTTCCCGCCTCTTGCCGCGCCTTGTAGCGCCTTGCCGCGCCTTCGTCTCCTTATCGCCGGGCCCCGCCGGGTCGGCGCCACTCGGGCGATTCGAGGAGGGCCATGCCGAGAATCCGCAGGCCTTCGAGGAAGTGGCTCGGATCGATGGCCAGCCGGGCCGGGGGACCCCACTGATCGGGAGGATAGCCGCGCCCTTCGGGGTCGGGCCGGGCGTTGGCCCAGTTGCTGAACAGGCGCCCCCAGGGGCTCTTCATCACGCGCTGCGCTTTGCTGCGGGCATAGAGGGGATACCACAGCAGGTCGTGGTAGATGACCGAGGCCATGTACGACCACGGCGCCAGCCAGGTCTTCAGCGACCATTCGAGGGGCTTCTTGAGGGGGCCCCAGTAGATGCGGTGCTGATTGCGGGCCGCGAAGGTCATCTCCTTGAACGGCCCGTCGAACTGCCAGTTCTGCTCAGCGGCGTCGCGATCGCCGACGATCTTGATCCGCGCCGGGTCGCCGCAGCCCAGGCCGAGATCGTGGGCCAGCCGCACGAACTTCAGATCTTTCAAGGGGTCGAACCCCATCAATCGCGCCGCCACGGCATCGATCGCCACCTGATCGCGCGAGGCCAGGATGACGTTCTTGACGTGCGGCACCATGCACCGCGGCCCGGGGCCGTCCCCGGCGAAGGTGCCGTCCATGACGGCGAAAATCCCGCGATGGATCTTCTTCTGGATCATCAGCAGGTCGACCAGCGTCTCGTGGATGACCGGGTGCGTCCAGTGGCGATGCTCGTTGAGCAGTCCGCCGAAGGCGTTCTTCATGGCGCCGGTCGTGGTGGTGAAGATGTGCGTCTTGACGGTCGGCAGATGGATGATGTTCTCGCCGATGAACCGACGGGGAATCGAGAATCCGGAAGGGTAGACCTCGTTCAAGCACAGGAACTTCTTGGTCAGGTCGCCGACCGCCTCGCGGATGTCGATCCAGTCATCGGACTCGTAGAGATGCACGTTGGCGAGTCCGTGGGCCTGGAGCACGTCGAGGTGCTTGTTCTCGCGCTCGCCGAGGTGGGCGTCGATGACCACGGTGCGGTTGTGACAGCCATGGATGCGGGCCGGGGAATAGCCGTCCCGTTTCATGGCCCGGATGACGCCCTCCAATTGCCAGGGCGTGGTCGAGGCGGCAGGATAGAAGAAATGCCAGGAAATGTTGATCTTGAGGGCGGTTTCGGCTTCGGGGTCGATCTCTTCCCGATAGCCGGCCAGGTTCATCAGTTCGTGGTAATCCGCGAGCACCCGCTCGGGACTGGTGCGCAGAATGGCAACGGTCGCGGTGGATTCGGCCATGGTGATTCCTTTCCGGGGAATGCCCCGGCTGGACATTATATTTAGGAAGCATGATCGCTCGCAATCCCCCCGGGATCCCCCTTCCCAGGCCTGCCCTCCCCTGCCCTCTCCAGGTTTCCGCGAAGGGGGTCGATATTGTAGGCAGGGGGAAGAGGGCGGTATAATGTCCTATTCCCTGAAATATAGGTGTACGGAGGCAAACCCAGTGAATTCGTCATCACCGAAAGGTCCCCGCCCCCTGGCTGTTCTGTTGGCGTTCATCTGCTCCGTCTTCCTGACCGGTTGTGGCGGCGGAGGCGGCGGTGGCAGCGGGTTCATCTCTCCGACCGGCCCGACCCCCACGACCACCGGCACCGTCGAGGGCTACGTCAGCACCGCCCGGCTGAACCCCGCCGGCCGCGCCAATCTCGCCGCAGCGATCACCGCGCCGGCCCGCGGTGCGCAGGTCCAGCTGTTCGCCCTCGCCCCCGACACCGGGGCCGAGGTCCTGCTGGGCTCGACCTCGACCGATGATCAGGGCTACTACCAGCTCACCTTCACCTCGAACCTGGCCATTCTGCGCAATCTGATCGTGCGCGCCACCGCGAACGGGACCTCGTTCGCGGCCCTGCTGCCCAAGGTCGAGAACGGCCGGATGGTGCGAGCGCCGACCATGGATCCCGATTCCGAGCTTCCCGTCAAGATCGTGCTCGAAGCGGCCAAGGTCGGCAAGCACCACGACCTCAACCTGGGCGAACTGCTGGCGATCCTGCCCCCCACCGCCCTCAAAGAACTCGAAACGAAGATCGCCGAGCTGGTGCGCAATCTGGTGGCGCGCGAACAGGCGAAGCAGCAGAAGTTCGGCGCCCGGCTGCCCCAGTTGCGCCAGCTGGCGTTCGATCTGCAGCAACGCATCAACGAGGCGATCGAGAAAGGCGAACTGAGCGCGGCCGAGGGTTGGAAGCTGTTCACCCGCGAACTGGCCGCCCGCGCCGAGAAGCTCGGGTTTTCGGCCGCCGATCTGCAGACCCTCGATGATCTCGATCAGACTTTCGTCTTCGAGCCCTTCCGTCCCGACTTCGCCGATCTCGATGACTACGAAACCATCGCCGCCGACCGGCTCAAGGAACGCAAGCTCCGCTTCCTGGGACTGGTGGCCGAATCGGTTAAGATCCTGGCCGGGGCCAAGGCCCAGACCTCGTATACGGAATTCTTCGCGCTGGTCGACAAGATCTCGGCGGCTCTGCAGGCCGCCCGCACGCCGGCCGACATCCACCGGTTCTTCACCGACAACGGCCAGATGTTCCTGACGTTCGGCAAATACCTCAGTTCCGCCCTGCTCGAAGTGAAATTCACCCCCGACCTGGTGCGTCGGGTGTTCGCCATCCCGGTGCCGGCCTACGGGTTCGGCATCGCCGAGATGGCGGGCCCCGCCTATCGCAAGGAAGCAGGGGCGGGAACCGCCGTCCCCTCGCGCGACCAGATGCAGACGGTGATGGCCCCCCAGGGCGACCCCGCCGGCCGCGCCCTCGGCTTCCTCAAGCTGCAGGAAGAATTCCTCGCGCGGCTGATCGAGGAAGTGCAGCGGGTGGCCCGCGAAGCCGCCCTGGCGCTGACCCCCGAGCAAGCCAAGGCCGTGGCCTACATCATCTGGGCGCAGAGCGAAGAGAACCTCAACTTCCCCCCGCCCCCGGTGCCTGGCGAGCCCGATCCGTATCCGATCACGCTGGCGGGCAAGGTCGAGGCCCTGGCCTCGCCGGTGACCGAAACCGTCGGTTCTGGCAACAGCGCCAAGACCTTCAAATTCACCCACCAACTGGTCGGAACCGATTTTTGCACCATCCTGGCCGGCCCCTCGACCATGTCCTCGAGCGGAGGAACGGAACCCGGCTTCGCGCCTGGCCCCGTCCCTCCCACCGTTCTGGCCTATCTGGCCCAGGGGGCCGAGAAGATCACCCTGGTCAAGATGGCGGCCGACGGGCAGACGAGCAAAAGCCTGGTCGATCTGGCCGACCTGACCGGCTACGAGTTCCTCGAAATCGAAGGCATGGTGGTTAAATCGCCTTATCAGCCCATGCCCATGCCCATGCCGGTCGAACCCTCCGATCCCATTCTCCTGATCGGGCTGAACAACAGCCACAGCCAGGGCTCGTCGGGGGTCTCCTCCTCCGGTTCCGGAAGCAGCGAACCCGGCGATCCTGGCCTCATTCCCGATTACGAGGTCGGCCCCATCTACCTGGTGGTCACGGTCGCCCGGGTCCTGCCGCCGCCGCCGCCACCCCCTTCCGAGTTCCAGGGAATTACCGGAAAGGTTCTGCAGGCCTACGCCGGGGCAAAACCCGTGCCCGGGATGTATGTATTCTCCTGCTCTCTCGAAAAATATGACGGCGCCATCCTGGTGCCCCCGTATACCGGGCTCGACACCGTGACGCAGCTCTCCCTGGCCAAGTGGGTCAACCAGACAGTGACCATTTCCGGCATTTTGTTCACCGAAGGAGAACGCAAGACCATCCAGCTCTGGGAAATCAAGTAACCAGTTCTCCGCCTGAGATTTCCTCGACCCCGGGCCGCTCACGCGACCCGGGGTTTGTTGTCGGCGGCCAGGTCTCCGGCCTCGGGGGGCCAAGACGAGGACAACGGGGGCCGAACGCGCCGAGTTCTGGGCAAGGGCGGTCGATCTGCCGATAATGGGAGGAAGACATGCCAGCACGGAACACCATCTCCACGCCTCGCTCACGCGCCCGCCCGCCGACGCTCGCCCAGGCCATCGGCGAGATGCTCGAGACGCGGCGAGCTGGCTTTCAAAAGGAACTGGGCCGCGTCGCCCACGAGTGGACCGCGGACAGCATCCATGACCTGCGGGTCGCCTGTCGGCGCTACCGCAGCGCGTTACGGGCCTTCCTGCCCTTCCTCGACGAGGCGGCCGGCCGGACGCTGGCCACCGCCCTCAAGGAGTTCATGCGGGCGTTCAACGACCTGCGCGATCTCGATGTGCAGCTCGAGCTGCTGACCGAGCTGCCGCCCGCCGAACGGCCCACGGTGCGACGCGCGGTCGCCGGCCTGGTCAACCTCTTCCGGGCCCGCAAACAGCGCCTGGACGAAGAACTCAAGGAATTCGTCCGCACCCATGGCCGGGTGGGCACCCTGCCCCTGCCAGCTCCCCGCCCCGAACCCCTGCCGACGCTGGCCGAGGGGGTTCGCACCGTGCTGGCCGCCGAGCTGCAGGAGGCCGTCGCCCGGGCCCGGGCCATCGCCTGGGATCTGCCCGAAACGACGGTCGAACCGCTGCATGACCTGCGCATCCAGTTCAAGCGCCTGCGCTACGCCGTCGAACTCTTCGCCCCGTTCCTCGGCCAGGAGGCGCCCGGCCTGCTGAGGGTCTGCAAGCACGTGCAGGATCTGCTCGGCTGGATCCACGATCTCGACGCGCTCGCCGCCGCGCTGACCCGCCTGTGGCGCCAGCAGATCCGCGAGCGGGAGCGGCTGGCCCGCCGTCTGGTACGCGACCTGCCCTGGCCGTTCCCGCCCGAGTTCGACCCGGAACCACGATTTCATCCGGCACCTCGCGATCACCGCAAGGCCTTCCTCTACCTCCTGCACCACCTGTCGCGCCAGCGCGACCGCCACTACCAGACCGCCCGCCAGCTGCTCGCCCACCTCGAAGCCCTCCAGTGGGCCGATTCCCTGGCCACCTGGTTCGCCCGCGGCACCTGCCCGGCCATCTGGAAAAAGGAGTTCGCTCGCCATGCGTAACCTCCCGCCTGCCATCGACCATCTGCCCGTCCTGCCCGACACCCTGGCCATCCATGGCGCCCGCCAGCTGCTCTCGGCGGTCGGGCCCCTGTCTGAACTGCACGCCTTGCAGGTGGCACGCCTCTCGCTGGCGCTGTTCGACGGGTTGGCCAGCTGGCATGGCCTGGGCATGGCTGCCCGCAGCGAGCTGGCCTGCGCCGCGTTGCTGCACGACATCGGGGTCAGCATCCGCGAAGAGCAGCACCACAAATGGAGCTATCACCTGATCATGGAGAAATTCTGGATCGTCGACCCCGCCGTGCGGAAGCGGGTGGCGTTGATGGCCCGGTATCATCGCAAGGCCTTGCCCAAGGACAGCCATGCCGAGTATCAGGCCCTCGATCCGGCGCAGAAGAAGGTGGTCTTCACCGGGCTGGCCTGCCTGCGGCTGGCCGATGGCCTCGACCGCACGCACCGCGCCATCACCCGCGATCTCGCCGTGCGCCTGTCGCCACGCCACGTCCAGGTGGCCGTCCAGTTCCTGCTCGACGGCACCGCTGAGACCGCCGCCGCCACGAAGAAGGCGGATGGCCTGCAGGCCCTGACCGGGCGCCCGGTCATCCTCGTCCCTTTCGACGTCGGGTGCCCTGAGCTGGCGACGGGCACCTACGGCTGATGCTCTTTCGATCGTTCCCCGCAGTCGCCCGACCCTGCCTCCCGCGGCCGCCTCGGCCGGCCATACCTGTTCCTTCCCTCGACCGTCTCTTGCGACTGCTCCCTGGCATCTAGCCACGAACGACAGACCACCTGGCGCCGGCCCTCTAGACCCCAGAACAGGCGGTTCTCGCCGATCGCCCACACGAAGGTGTGCCGCGTCTTCCCAGGCGAATTCGCCCGTCTTGACCCGCCCGTGGCGGCATGCTACCATCCGCGCCAATTGGCCCGGGAGGTGGCATGGCACCGGCAATCCGGATCCACGCGGCACGCTGGCTCGGTCCCGACGGGGAATGGCGGGAAGGGGCCATCCTCCTCGATCGGGGGCGCCTGACCTGTCGACCAGGCCGGCCGACGCTTCCCGGCGACGGCCCCATCGTCGACGGCCGAGACCGGCTGATCCTGCCGGGATTGTTCGACCCCCATGTCCATTTTCGCCAACCGGGCCGGGCCGCCGTCGAGGGCATCGCGCGCGGCAGCCAGGCCGCCTTGGCCGGCGGGGTGACCGACCTGCTCGAGATGCCCAACACCCGGCCTCCCACCTCGACGCCGGCCCGCCTGCGCGCCAAAGCCGAATGGTTCCGGCGGCATGCCGCCACCGCCTGGGGCCTGTTCGGCCTGGCCAACGGCCGCTGGCCGGAAGAGCCCTCAGGAACCGCCGTGCCTGGCCGCGGTTGGCCTGGGCATGCGCCAACAACCCCTGAACTGGCTGCTTTCGTCGCGACCAAGGTTTTCATGGCCCGTTCGGGGGCCTGCCCGGCCGTGACCGCGGTCGACCAGCTGGCCCGCCTGTTCGCCCGCTTCCCGTTGCTGGCCATCCATGCCGAAGATGAAACGGCCTTTCCGCCAGCCGCCTCCGGGCTGGCTCACGACGAAGCCCGGCCCCGCCTCGCCATTCTGGAAGCTCTGCGCAAGATCGACGCCGCCTTGCACCAGGTTCGCGCCGCCGGCCACCCACCGCCGCGGCTGGTGCTGCTGCATCTCTCGACCCGGGAAGAAGTGGCCTGGGTCGAGCGCATGAAGGACGCCGGCTGGGACATCCGCGCCGAGACCTGTTTCCATTACCTGTTCTTCACCGCGACCACCGAACGGGAACGCGGCCCGCGCTACCGGGTCAATCCGCCCTTGCGAGACGAGGCTGATCGCCAGGCCCTCCGCGACGCGGTGCGGCGCGGGGTCATCGATTTCCTGGCTTCCGACCACGCGCCGCATCCTCCCGCCGAGAAGGCCCGACCGCAGGGCGCCCCCTCGGGCATGCCGGGAGTCGAATGGTTCCTGCCGCTGCTCGCCCGCCTGGTCGAAGAAGGGTTGCTGACCTGGGCCCAGGCCATCCGGGTCGGCGTCACCAACGCCGCGGCCGCCTATGGCCGGCCGCGCGCCGGGCGCCTGGCCGACGGCGAGCCAGCCGATCTCCTTCTCATCCGTCGAACTGACCCCGCTGAGCCGCTTCCCACGCCCATCACTGGAGCCGGCTACGACCCGTACGGCGATCTGGCCCGGCCTTGGCAGGTCGAAATGGTGTTTCGCGCCGGGCGCCCCGTGTTTTCCCGCCCGGCCCCCGACCGTCCCGCTCCACCCACACTCCACCCCTTCCAGCAAGGATGCGCATGAACGAGCACCCCGCCCTCGAGCCGATCATCCCCTTCCTGCTCCGGACCGGCGCCCTCAAGTTCGGCGAGTTCACCCTCAAATCGGGCGCTCCTTCCCCGTTCTTCATCGATCTGGGAGAAGTGAAACAGGGCCGCGACCTGGCCATCCTCGGCGCGCATTTCGCCGAAGCGGTCGCCACTCGCTTTCCCGGTACCACCCTGCTGTTCGGGCCTGCCTACAAAGGCATCGCCCTGGCCACGGCCACCGCCGCCGCCGCCTGGCACCGCTCCGGCGCCGATCTCGGCGTGCTCTTCGACCGCAAGGAGGCCAAGACCCACGGCGAGACCGGCTCGTTCATCGGTCGGCGGCCGACCTCGGCCGATCGCGTCGTCATCATCGACGACGTGATGAGTTCCGGTCGCACCAAGCTCGATGCGCTGACCGCCCTGCGCACCACGTTCGGCGTGACCACCGCCGATATTCTCGTCGTCGTCGACCGCACCACCCGCCACCACCCGCCGCCCCTGCCGGTGGCCGCCCTCACCACCGTGCCGGCCCTGGCCGAGCATCTGAAGCGCGAGGGCGACCCCCGCTGGCAGGTCATCCATCACTTCTGGGAAACGGCCTGAGCGAAGCCGCCGCCGCGCCGCCTTCCCCTACCCTACTCAGGAGGAAGACTGATGCCCGACAAGGAATTCCGCTGGATCCCTGCCCTCGACTGCTTCGACCTCGAAGAGGCCCGCCGGGTCGTCGCCGCCGTCGCCGGCCACCCGTTCCTCTACGGGTTCAAGGTCGGCTTCACGCTCGGCCTCACCCATGGCCTGCCGCGGGTCGTCGAGATGATTCGACGTCATTCCGAGCGACCCGTGATCTATGACCACCAGAAGGCGGCCACCGACATCCCCGAGATGGGGGAAGCCTTCTCCCGCACCTTGAGACAGGCCGGCATCGATGAAGCCATCCTCTTTCCCCAGGCCGGGCCGGCGACGCTCGAAGCCTGGATCAAGGCCTTGCGCCAGGCGTCGATCAAAGTCATCGTCGGCACGTTGATGACTCACCCCTGCTTCCTGCAAGGGGAAGGCGGCTATCTGTCGGATGCCTTCCCCGAGCAGGTGTTCCGGCTCGCCCGCGCCCAGGGGGTCGAGGCGTTCGTCGTGCCGCTGACCAAGCCCGCCCTGGTCGAGCGGCTGCTGGCCGACCACCCGATCGCCCCGACCGCCGAGTTCTACTCGCCGGGCTTCGGGGCCCAGGGGGGCGACGCCCGCGCCTTCCCCTTCGTGCGACGGCATTACCTGATCGTGGGGCGCAGCCTGCTGCGCGCGCCTGATCCGGCCGCGTGGCTCGACCAGGCTCACCACGAGCTGGCGGGTCGGTCGTGAACCCGCTCGCGGTGACGGTGGCGGGGGTCGCCTTCCCCTCGCCGCTGGTGCTCGCCTCGGGGGTGATGGGACTGTCGGCGTCGAGTCTGAAGCGGGTGGCCGACGCCGGGGCCGGCGCGGTGACGACCAAGTCGTGCGGGCTCGAAGAGCGCAAGGGCCATCCCTGTCCCTCGATCCTGCCGTTCGAGCACGGGCTGCTCAACGCCGTCGGCCTGGCCAATCCCGGCGTCGAGGAGATGGCCCGCGAGATCGCCGAGTTCCAGGCGCGCTCGCCGATTCCGGTGATCGCCTCGATCTTCGGCAGGACCGAGGCCGAATTCGGGGAAGCGGCCGCGCGCCTGCTGGCCCTGGTGCGGCCTGCCCTGCTCGAGATCAATGTCTCCTGCCCCAATGTCAGCTCGGAATTCGGCCAGCCCTTCGCCGCCGATGCGGCGGCCTGCGCCCGCATCACCAGCCTGGTCAAAGCGCGAGCCGACGGGGTGCCGGTGGCGGTCAAGCTGTCGCTGATGTGCCCGTCGATCGCGCAGACAGCCAAGGCCTGCGCCGCGGCGGGCGCCGATGCCATCACCGCCATCAACTCGGTGGGACCGGGCATGCTGATCGACCCCCACGTGCGACGGCCGATTCTGGCCAATCAAGTGGGCGGGCTGTCGGGCGGCGCCATTCTGCCCCTGGCGGTGCGGGCGGTCTGGGAGATCGCCCGGGCCGTGCCGCTGCCGATCATCGGCACCGGCGGCGTGACCCGCCCCGAGGATGCCCTGCAGCTCATCCTGGCTGGGGCCACTGCGGTGGGCATCGGCACCGGCATCTACACCTGCGGCCTGGAGGTGTTCGGCCGCATCAACGCGTTCCTGACCGACTGGCTGGCGCGCGAAGGGCTGCGTTCGCTCGACGCCCTGCGCGGCGCCGCCCACCATCCCCCCCCAGCGGAGGCTCGCCATGGCTGATGTCATGCAGACCGTGCCGATCCTCGAGGTCATCGCGCACCAGGCCGGGCTGAAGACGCTCGTCCTGCCCCGGATCCTCGATGCCGCCCCCGGCCAGTTCGTGACGATCTGGGTGCCAGGCGTCGATGAGAAGCCCTTCGCCGTCTCGGGCGACGATCTCGAGACGATCCAGATCACGGTGAAGGCGGTCGGCCCGTTCACCCGTCGATTGCTGGAATGCCGGCCGGGCGAGCGAATCGGCCTGCGCGGCCCCTTCGGCCGCGGGTTCACCCTGATGCCTGACAGCCTGCTGATCGGCGGTGGCATCGGCAACGCTCCGCTGCGGCTGCTGGCCCAGCGCTTGACCGAGCGGGGCTTGCGGTACACCTGGCTGGTCGGGGCCCGACGAGCCGCCGACCTCCCCTTCCTGAGCGATCTGCAGCGCCACCCCGCCGTGCGCCTGTTCACCGACGACGGCTCGGTCGGACGCCCCGGCTCGGTCATGGCCGGCTGGACGGACGCGCTGACCGCCTCGCCCACCCCGCCTCGGCTCGTCTGCGGGGCCGGCCCCGAGCCCATGCTGCTGGCCGTGCGCGAAGCCGCCCGGCTGCACCGCCTGCCGGTCGAGTTATCCTTCGAACGGTATATGAAATGCGGCATCGGGCTGTGCGGGCAATGCTGCCTCGACGGGTCGGGCCTGCGCCTGTGCGTGGAAGGGCCCATCCTGACCGAAGAGCAGATGCAGAGCGTCACCGAATGGGGCCTGCCCCATCGCGGGCCGTCCGGACGCCGGCCCGCCGCCACGCCCCCCGCGAGCCGGCCATGAAGATCCTGTATGCGACCGACCTGCATGCTCGGCCCGACCGCTACCGGGAGGTGCTCGACCACGCCCGCTGGCATCGCGTCGACGCCGTCGTGACGGGCGGCGATGCCCTCGAATGGTGCCTCGACGATCTCGCAGCGACCGCCGCCTGCCAGCAGGCGTTCCTGCGCGATTTCCTCGACCCGCATTTCCGCGAATACGACGACGCCGGCATCCATTGGCTGGGCATCCTGTCGTCGCATGATCTGCCAGCCATCGACGAGGCGTTCGACGCCCTCTGCGCGGCTCATACCCACGCGCACCACTGCTCACGCCGGCGGATCGAGCTGGGCGGGTACGAGTTCATCGGCTTCGATCTGGTGGTCGATTACCCCTTCCCGCCGAAATCGCGCTGTCGCGCCGAGGATGCCCGCTTCCGACCGCCGCCTGGCAGGGGCCAGCCGGTCGAAGCCACCCCCGAGGGGTGGCGGGTCGTGCCTGACTGGCCCGCCCGGCTGGCGTCTCTGCCTACCATCGAACAAGAGCTGGCGGCCCTGCCGCGGCCGCGCGACCCGCGCCGCGCCGTCTACATCATCCATCATCCGCCGGCCGGCCTGGGCCTGGCCACCATCCATTCCGGGGCCGACATCGGTTCGCCCGTCATCCGGCGGTTTCTCGAACAGCTCCAGCCCCGCGTCGCCCTGCACGGCCACATCCACGAATCGCCGGCCATCACCGGCCGCTGGCAGGGATGGCTCGGCTCGACCCTCTGCCTCCAGCCCGGCCAGGGCGACCCCCTGCAGTGGCTCCTGCTCGATCTGGACACGCTGGAAGCCACCTGGCACGGCCCCGGCGGGCCCCGCCGCCTGGCGACCCAGCGCTGAATCGCCGGTCGGCGACTTCTGGTAAGATGTCCGCAGTCCATGCCATGGGGGTGAAACCATGAACCGCCGCCTCGAACAGGTCCTGCTGCCACCGGAAACCACGATCCTCGACACCTTGCGGGCCATCGACGCCGCCGCGCTCGAAATCGCCCTGATTGTCGATGCCGACCGCCACCTGCTCGGCACCGTCACCGATGGCGACATCCGGCGCGGCATCCTGCGCGGGGTCACCCTCGACAGCCGGATCGACCAGTTGATGAACCCGCGGCCTCTGACCGCCCGCCCCGACACGCCCGATGACGAACTGCTCTTCTTGATGTCGCGCCGGTCGATCAAGCACGTGCCGATCGTCGACGGCCAGGGGCGGGTCATCCACCTGCGCCGACTGCAGGATCTGGTGGCGCGCGCCCCCCGCCCGCACCAGGCGGTCATCATGGCGGGCGGCCTGGGGCGACGGCTGGGCGCCCTCACCCGCGACACCCCCAAGCCATTGCTGCCGGTCGGCGGCCGCCCGATCCTGGAAACCATCGTCCGCCAGTTGCGGCGACACGGCATCGTCAAGATCTTCCTGTCGGTCAACTACCATGCCGACCAGATCAAGGCCCACTTCCAGAACCTGCGCGACCTCGACGCCGAGATCGCCTTCCTCGAGGAGAAGGAGTTCCTCGGCACCGCCGGTTCGCTGTCCCTGTTGCCCGAAAAGCCGGCCACCAGCCTGATCGTCATGAACGGCGACATCCTGTGTCCGGTCAACATCTCCAATCTTCTCGACTACCATGCCGCGGCCGGGCGGGCCCTGACGCTGTGCACCCGCGAGTTCACCTTCCAGATCCCGTATGGCGTGATCGTTCGCCAGGGCGCCGAGCTGATCGACATCGAGGAGAAGCCCGAACAGAAGATCCTCATCAATGCCGGCATCTACGTCCTCGAACCGCGCCTGCTCGAGCTGATCCCGCCCGCCACCCGGCTCGACATGCCTGATTTGATCAGACAGGTGGCCCGAGGCCATGGGGGGGTCGCCTGCTATCCGCTTTCCGAATTCTGGCTGGATATCGGACAGCCGGCCGACTATCAGGAAGCCTGCGCCCGCATTTCGGGCGTCTTCGCCCCCGGCGATCAGATCTGACGCCCCCGCTGCGGTGGCCCCGCCATTCCGATCTGGCACCTTCGCCCCATGCCCTGCACAAAACAGTGGCACGCGGGTCGGATCCGTCTTACAATGAGCGCAGAGGATCGCACGTCCATCGTCACCCCCAAGGAGGATATCCCATGCTCGAAATGGTCGATCTCAGCAAGAAACTGTCGAAAGCTGAATTCAAGAAGCAGATGCCCGAGCTGGAGCGCCGGCTGAACGAACTGCAACGGCAGATGAAGGATCTGGGCATTCCTACCATCCTGGTGTTCGAGGGTCTGGAAGCCGCCGGCAAAGGGACCGCCATCAATCAGTTGATGCTCCCGCTCGATCCGCGCGGGTTCAAAGTCCATCCGATCCAGCCGCCCACGCCGGAAGAAGCCCTGCGCCCCTTTCTGGTCCGTTTCTGGAACAAACTGCCGGCGCGGGGCCGCGTCGCCATCTTCGATCACAGCTGGTATGATCGCGTGCTCGAGGAGCGGGTCGCCAAGAAGATCCCCCGCAAAGCCTGGGAACGTGCGTTCGAGGAGATCCTCGCCTTCGAGCGCCAGCAGGCCGATGATGGCGCCGTCATCGTCAAATTCTGGATCCACATCAGCCGCAAGGAGCAGCGCAAGCGCTTCCGGGCCATCGAGAAGAATCCGGCCCTGGCTTGGAAGATCGGCAAGGAAGAGTGGAAGCAGCACCGGCAGTACGGCAAGTACATCCGGGCGGCCGAGGAAATGCTGGAACGGACGAACACGCCGACCGCGCCCTGGGTCGTGGTCGAGGGGCACAATCGGCAGTATGCGCTGACCAAGATCTTCGAGACCCTGGTCGAGACATGGTCGACCGCGATCGAACGCAAGAAGGCCGCTGCGGGCAGCCAGGAGAAAGCCAGCTTCACCCATCTGCCTGGACGCAACGTGACCGTCCTGTCGGGTCTCGACCTGTCGAAGAAGCTGCCCAAAGAAGAGTATGACCAGCAGATCGATCAGTTGCAGGAGCGCTTGCGCGACCTCGAGCACGAAATCTACGTGCGACGCATCCCGGTGGTCATCTGCTATGAAGGGTGCGATGCGGCCGGCAAAGGCGGAAACATCAAGCGCCTGACCGAGCGTCTCGACCCGCGCGGCTACGAGGTCATCCCCATCGCCGCGCCCACCAAGGAGGAACTCGACCACCACTACCTGTGGCGGTTCGCCCGCGCCCTGCCCAAGGCCGGGCACATGACCATCTTCGACCGCACCTGGTATGGTCGCGTGCTGGTCGAACGCATCGAGGGGTTCTGCTCAACCGAAGCCTGGCAGCGCGCCTATCGGGAGATCAACGAGTTCGAGGCTCACCTCGCCAACTTCGGTACCGTCATCGTCAAATTCTGGCTGCACATCGACCAGGACGAGCAGTTGAAGCGGTTCAAGGACCGTCAGGAAACCCCCTGGAAACAATGGAAGATCACCGACGAGGACTGGCGCAACCGCGAGAAATGGCCGCAGTATGAAGTGGCCATCAATGACATGCTGGCGAAGTGCAGTACCAGTTACGCCCCCTGGACGATCATCGAGGCGAATGACAAGTATTACGCCCGCATCAAAGCGCTCAAGACGGTGATCGAGGCCATCGAAGCCAAGCTCTGAGCAACGGTTGCCGACCATTGAAAAACCCCGAAGGCCCGCGCCTTCGGGGTTTTTCGGGTTTTTCCTGGTCCGCGACCAGCGGCCGAACGGTCAATAGTCTTTGCTCTCTCCTTCGGAGCCGCTTTCGGTGCCGGATTCTTTCTCTTTACCGGATTCGGATTCGGAGCTGGCGGCACTCTCGGTTTCGGATCCACCTTCTTTTTCTTCGACCAGGGGGATATTGCAGCCGGGGCAGTTGCCCGCTTCATCGCTGGAATAGCCGCATTGGGGGCAGACATAGGTTTTGCCCTCTTCGGCCTTTTCTTCATCGCCGGATTCTTTGTCGCCGGAGTCGGCGTCTTTTTGCTCGCCATCGCCGGTGTCACCAGATTCGCCGGACCCGCCGTCCTCTTTGGCATCGCCGGACCCGCTCGAACCAGCCTCAGAACTCGCGGTGGAGCCCTCGTCATCCTGGGCCCAGACGGTGTGACGCATCGTCGGGGTACCGATGATCAGCAGAAGGGCCAGCAACAGAAAGGCAAACCGTCTCATGGACGAAACCTCCAAATTGAAATGCGACCCATGGCCCATTATACTTGAGATTGACAGGTCCCTGTCAAGCAAAGAATCGGGCCCGGACACCCATGTCAGAAAACGGCACTACCACACCAGAGATCGTACCGTTCGGGGAGTGGCTGACCGTCGCTCTCATCCACCCCGACATCCCGCAGAACACCGGCAACATCGCTCGCCTCTGCCTGGCCACGGGGTGTCGCCTCGTGCTGGTCCGCCCTCTGGGATTCCGCCTGACCGACCCGCACCTCAAGCGAGCCGGCATGGATTACTGGGAACGGATCGATCCGCTGATCTTCGATGATCTGGAGGATTTCCTCGAATGGTCAGGCTCCCGGCGGGTGTTCGCGTTGTCGGCCCATGCCCGCACGATCTACACTCAACCGAAGTATGCGCCGGGGGATGTCCTGTGTCTCGGCTCGGAAACCGAGGGGTTGCCGGCCCGCCTTCTGCAGAAAGCAGCTCAGGAAGGCCGCGCCCTGCGCCTGCCCATGGTGCACGGAGTGCGCTGCCTGAACGTCGCAGCCAGCGCCGCCGCGGTCGTCTACGAAGCGGTTCGCCAGCTGCAGGGGTGGACTTGAGACAGCGCCGGCCGTGGCTCATCCAAGGTACGGTATCAACCTGCGCGAGCGAACCGCCTCGACCTGGCCACCCAGGGCCCGCCGAACCCGCCCGAGCCGGGCAAGCACCACAGCCAAGGCGCTGGCCGACGGCGACCAAGTCAGGAGTGTCCTGCCCAGGTCAGGGATCAACGAGCGATCATTCGTCGCTGGAAGGGAGAGGACACGTCGACGCTCCGGCCGAACAGCCAGCCCCGTCTTCGGGGGACGAGGCGTCGGCTGGGCCTTCCCCACGGGGGGATCCGCCCAAGCCGCCTTTGGCGATCTCCTCCTCGGCCATGGCTTCGATCTCATCGCCGATATCTTCGCCCATTTCCTTGGCCATTTTCTTGGCCCAGCGAGCGATCGACCGCGGATCATTCTCATCGAGGCCTGACAACTGGCTGGGATCGGCCATCGATTCGAGAATCTGATCCTCCGACCGCACGGTCTTGAAGCGGGAAACCAGACGCTGAGTCTTGGTGGAGCGGCATTTTTCGCAGGGCGGGTGCTCTTGCAGCTCGGAGATTTTGCAGAAGACGCTGAAGCGGGCCTGGCAGCCCTGGCAGCGATATTCGTAGATCGGCATACGTCCTCCAGCTCACAGAGATTTCCACTGGATTATAGGAGAGGGGCTGGTGTAAGATCAAGGGCACCCGATCCCACTCTCGTCACCGGGATTATGGAAAAATCACCCTACGAACTGGTTCAAAGCTTCGACGAAAACCTCTGGCGCCAGGGCCTGTCCGCCCTTCTCGTCGAACATACCCAACCCGCCTTGGATGCCCTGCTGCGCCTCCTCTCGGACAAGGCCTGGCGCAAACGGGAAGCAGCGGCCAAAACCCTGATCGAATGGGGCCCCGAAGTCATTCCGGCCGTCGTCGAGCGTCTGAGCATCCAGAATCTCGACGAGTGCTACTGGCTGACCCATGTCCTGGGCCATTTCGATGACCCGGTCGGTCAGGAGAAGATTCGCGAACTCCTGGCCAACCCTGACCCCGAGATCCGCAGCTATGCCGTTCGGGCCATGTCGATCTCGGCCACGCCGGCGCACGCCCAGATTCTGCTGCCGATGCTGAACGATTCCAACTGGGCGGTACGACGCCTGGTCTTCGAACGGCTGCTCTCCTTCGGCAAGACCATCCTGCCACAACTGACCGCCAAAGTCAGGGCCGAGACCGAGCCCAACCACTCGATCATCGCGCTCTACGTCAAGATCGGCGGCAACGAGATCGCCAAGGATCTCGGCGAGTTGTACCAGAACGGCAGCTTCGCCATGCGCTATTCGATCATCACCGCGCTGGGCGAATCCGATTCCCCGATGGCCGTCGATTTCCTGATCAATGGCCTGTCCGATCCGTCCTGGGTCATCCGCAAGCGGGCCGCCGAACTGCTTACCAGCCTCGGTCCCAAGATCTTCGACCGGCTGTCGGCCTGGTTCCCGCGCGGCGATTCGGTGATGAAGCACCAGATCGTCAGCATCATCGTCACGCTGCTGGGCGAACGGACCATTCCCCTCCTGCGCCGGCTCCTCGCCAGCGAAGACCAGGAATACCGCATCCTGGCTGTAGAGAGCCTGAGCCGCCTGCCGGGCGACGAGCCCTGCCGGCTGCTGATCAAATGCCTGACCGATCCGTTCCGCATCGTCTCGGACTTCGCCTCGGAATGCCTGGCCAGAAAGACGAACCTCAACCTCGACCTCCTGCTGGAGCACCTGGAGACCACCGACGAGAACCTGCGGTTCCTGGTCATCCGTACCATCGGCAGCATCGGCGGCATCGCGCTCAACCCGATCATCCGCATCCTGGAAGAGGGCAACAAACAGGAACGCCTCTTCCTTCTGGGAGTCCTCCAGAAGATCACCCCCACCGAGAAGTTGATCGGCGTGCTGATCCAGCTGCTGGGAGATCCCAGCTGGCCGATCCGCAACGCCGCCGCCAACTGCCTGAAATCGTACGGGGCCGCCGCCGTCTCGGCGGTCGTGACCGTTCTCAACAGCCCGAACGAGGACGTCCAGTTCTGGTCCCGGCGGGTCCTGCTGGGGATGGGACCGGCCGCGGTGGCCGCCCTCACCGAGATCCTCGACCTGGGCACCGACGGCGCCCTGATTCCGCACATCATCGCCGCCCTCCTGGCCATGGACCACGCCGACGCCGTCCCGGCCGTCCTGAAATTCCTGCAGGCGAACGACGACAACCGGATCCAGAGCATCTTCCAGGGCATCAAGGAGATCAGCTCCCGCGAAGTGGTCGAGACCATTCTCAATCTGATCTCCCACCCCGACGAGCGGGCCGCCCGCTGGCTGGCCTCGTTGCTGGGCAAGGTACGCAAGCCGCCGTTGCGCCGCCTCGTGCTGCTCGGGCTCAATCACACCAAGGATCAATGTCGACTGTTCGTCGCCGAGGCCATCCAGGCCTGGGATGACCTGCCCGAGGCCGATCTGAAAGCCGTCGTCCGCCAGCTCGAGGTCGAGCGCAATCCGCGCAATCTCTGCGCCATCGCCCGGATTCTGGCCCGCTTCTCCACGCCGGCCAGCGTCAATGCCACCAAGGAGTTCCTCAAGAGCTGCGATCCCGACCTGATGCTCGACATGATGCTGGAGCTGGCCCAGAGCGACCGCCCGCTGTTCGGCCCCGTCCTGGCCGAGCTGCTGAAGACCCGGTCCGAGGTCATCCGCATCGAGGACACCGAGCGGGTCGGCAAGATCCTCGGGCTCATCTACCGCAGTCGCCCCGAAGGGATCTTGCAGGGCCTGCAGTCGCCGACCATGGCGTTCCGCCTGTGCTGCATCGTCGCCATCGAGCAGATCAAGGACAAGCGGGTGGCCTTCGCCCTCATGGACAACCTGAACCCCCATGATGATCCCCTGATCATCAAACGGGCCGTCAAGATCCTCGCCCCGTATTTCTTCTCGGAAGACTTCCGGCTGAAAGGAGCGGTCACCGATTACCTGCTCGCCCTGGGGCCCATCATCACCGACCCGCTGCTTGAGATGGCGGGCGAGATCGAGAACGAGATCGATCGGAAAGGCATCGTCGATCTGGTCGAGAGCGTGGGCGGGCAGGTCGATCCGACCCTGATCCGCAAGAAAGGCGAAGCCCGACCGCTCCTGTCCGACGATCACCTCGATCAGGTGCTCGAGAAACGCAAGCGTGCCATGGAAGAACTGCAGAAGTACGACAAGATCATCCAACAGACCCACACGCAAGAGCTGACGATCATGTTCACCGACGTGAAGGGCTATACCGCCTTCAGCTCCAAGGCCTCCCTGTCGGAAGTCATGGCGATGCTCAAACAGCATGACGAGATCCTGGTGCCCATCATCGAGAAGCATGAAGGCAAGACGGTCAAGAAGATCGGCGACGCCTTCCTGGTGGCTTTCGAACAAGCCACCAAGGGGGTTCTGGCCGCCATGGAGATCCAGCGCCGGCTGAAGGAGTACAACCTGACCGTCGACGAGGATCGGCGACTGGGTCTCCGCATCGCCCTCAACACCGGTCCGGTCATCCGGCGCGAAGGCGACGTCTTCGGCGATACGGTCAACATCGCCAGCCGGCTGGAAGGCATCGCCGATGCCAACGAGATCGTCATCTCGGAACAGACCGCCAATCAGATCGACCCCAGCGTGTTCGAGCTGATTCCCTTCGGTGAGCACACGCTGAAGGGCATCGACAAGCCGATCCGGGCCTACAAGGTCAACTGGTAGAGCGGCCCGGCCCCTGGCCACCCACGAGGGGATCCATGGCAACCGCGCCTCCGACCATCGACCTGGCCCGCCCCTCCTGGACCTGGATCATCCTGGTCGGCCTGGTGGTGTTCGTGCTGCCCCCGCTGGCGCTGGTCGGCCTGGGCAGGCGCCTGGTCGAGGAAGAGGAGATCCGACGCACCGCCGCGCTGGAACAGACGCTGCTGGCCGATCTGCGCCGCCATCTGGTCGGCTTGTCGCCGGAACGCGCCCTGGAGCAGGCCGCCGACCGGACCGTTCGCCGCTTGGGATGGGGGGCCCGGTTCCGGGGACGACCGCTGATCCCCCCCCAGGATTCACCCGAGTTCAGCCATCTGCCCGCTGTTCTGGCCCGGGTTCGAGGGGCTCTGGCGCGGGAGATTCCAGCCACCCCCCTGGCGGTCTGGGTGGTCGGCGGCGATGCTCTGACTTCAGCGAGCTGGGGGAATCCCCGGTTCTTCCGGGGGCCTTCGCCGTTCCCCGCGACCGCGGTTCGCCAGCTCGCCGCTCTGTGGTTCAAGGTGTTCGAACGGCGAATCTGGAGCGACCACGACCGCGCCAGAGACCTGCGCCGACGCGTGGCGACACCCGCCGGCTGGCAGGCGTTTCGCGAGCAAGGCCGCAAGATGGGCTCTCATTTGTTCGGAGAATATCTTCCCCTGGACATCGATCAAAACATGGCCACGGGGTTTTTCAGCGCCCGCTTCGGCCTGGGTCGGATCTGGCTGATCGCCCGCGGACGGTATGGCGGAGCAGGCAACGATGCCCCGTTTCTGGGCGGATTCGTCGCCTTCTACCGCCAGGCCGATCTGCCCCGTACATTCCTGCTGAAAGGGATCCGGCGAGCCCGGCATGCCGTGATCTTCACGGCCAGACGCAATGGCGTACCCCGCCTGGTTCATACGAGCCGGCGAGTGTGGGCGGTGGCCCCCATGCCCCCTTCCTGGCAACCCCCGCTGCGGCCAGGAGCGCACGCCTACGCCCACGACAGCCCGGTCCGCCTGCTTGGCGTATGGCGATGGCGCGAAGCCGCCGCCTCCCCCCACCGGACCAGCCTGGCCCGCGGCGAAGCGCTCCTGGCCCTGTGGGCGGTGGTGGGCAGCCTGTGGCTGATGGCCATGGCGCGCGGGCATCTGGCGCTGCCGCTCTCCATCCGCGGGCAACTGGCGCTGGCCATGGCGGTCGCCGTGGTGCCCCCCGCCCTGGCGTGCGGATTGGTGGCCAGAGCGGTGCTGACGCTCTGGGCCCTCGATGGCGAACGGGACACCCGGGAAGGCCTCCGACAGGAACTGCAACTGTTGGAGAGCGGCCTGACCGGACATGGCATCGAGCTGCGCCAGCAACTGTGGCTGGCCAAGGAAGCCCTCGCCCGGGTGCTGCCGCAAGCGGACGAGGCCGTCGTCGACCACCACCTGCGGCGAATGCTCGAAGCCGGCCTGGCCCAGAATCTGCACCTGTTCCGACATGATGGCCGGGAATGGTTCACGCAGGGCCCGGCTTCCGGTTCTTC
Organism: Candidatus Ozemibacter sibiricus; assembly: GCA_003327425.1. Lineage (GTDB taxonomy): Bacteria > Muiribacteriota > Ozemobacteria > Ozemobacterales > Ozemobacteraceae > Ozemobacter > Ozemobacter sibiricus. The sequence continues at coordinate 18,063 of QOQW01000024.1, read as the reverse complement.
GCCCCAGCTCGTCGAAACCCTCGACAAGATGTCCTCGTTCGCCCGATTGCTGGCGGCCCGCCTGTTCATGGCCTACAATCCCCGCTCCTGGGAGCGGGACCGCGACGCCGCCAGGAGCCGCCGCCCCGACGAGAGGCGAGGCCGGCTGTGGGAGCAGGACCAGCTGTCGATCGGCCGGGCGATGTGGACCGAGGAAGAGCTCGGTGCCTACCTGGGCCGCGACCCGATCTTTCTCGATGCGCGAGCGACCGGCTTCTCCCAGGGCCTGGTCATGGCCTTTCTGCTCTGGAAGCCAAACGCCCCAGTGGGGGAACGGCTGGGCGGCGTGCTGTTCGCCTCCATTCCGTTATCGGCCCTGGGCCAGCGCTACTTTCTCACGCGCCTGACCGCCGGGGTGGCGAACCGCCTGCCAGGGCCGGACGGCCGCCACCGGCTGGCCATCTTTCCGTGCGAACGGGAAGGGCAGGAAGGCCGATTCCGCCTTCGGCTGACGCCATGCTGGCCGCCCGACGCGCGCAACGCTCCCGATCTGATCAGAATCGCCCGCCAGGCCGCCGCCAATCCGTGGTCGCCGCTGCCACGGCAGGCCGACGGCGCGGTGGCGGCCGCCCGGGTCTTCCATGCCTTCCCCTTCATGGCGGTCGCCCTGGCGACGCCGCCCGTCACCCTGCTGGAACGGGCGGCGGGGCTTCTGGTGGCAGGTGGCATCGCCCTGCTGGTCTTGCTGATCGGGCTGGTCAGCCGGTTCCTCGAGCGGGTCTTTTTAGTGCCCATGGAAAGCCTGGTCCAGGCCAGCCAGGCGGTGGCCACGGGGGAGTATGCCCCGGCCCTCGACCTGCCGGAGGTGGCGGAATTCGCCCAGATCGGGGGGGAATTCCGGCAGATGTGCAAGGGCTTGCGCGAAGGCCGGTTGCTCACCCGGTTCGTTTCGTCGGAGGCGGTGCGCAACGCCCGCGCCACCGGCGGCACGGCCTTCGAACCGGGGGGCGAGCGCCGACGGGTGGCCATCCTGTTTTCGCACATTCATGGCTTCACCGAAGCGGCCCGTGCCCTCGAGGGCCGCCAGGTCTTCACCTGGCTGAGCCAGTATCTTTCGGCCATGGAAGCCCCCATTCGCGCCCAGGGCGGGCACATCGACAAATACATCGGGGATGCCATCATGGCGGTGTTCCATGACGAAGCTGGGGCCGGCACCGAGGCTTCGACCGCGCCGCCGGCCCGGCGGGCCTGGCGGGCCGCCTGCGGCATGCGTCGCGCCCTGCGCAACCTGAATCTTCGCCGGAAGGCGCTGGGCCATCCTCCCTGGCGCACGGGCATCGGCCTGACCGCCGGCATCGTCGTCTCGGGCCGCATCGGGTCGCGTCACCGGCGACTCGACTTCACGGTGATCGGGGACGCGGTCAATCTGGCCGCCCGCCTCGAAGCGCTGCGGGAGCGGGCCGAGGCCGAGGCGATCATCGTCGATCGCGCCACCCTCGAGAGCTTCGCGCCGACGGCGCGGGGACGACCGCTGGGCACCCTGGCCATCAAAGGGAAGGCCGCTCCGGTGGAGGTGTTCGCCCTTTCCCCCGACGAGTGGGACCCCGAGGCAACGATGACGGGGAGCCCGCCATGAAGCGTTTCCTCCAAACCTGGGAAGGCGCGCTGCTCTGGGTCTTGTTCGTCCCGGTGCCCTGGCTGCTGTTCACCATCGGGTGGGAGGCCACCCTGCAACGCGAAGAAGCCGCCTTGCGGCGCGGGGTGCGCAACCTGCTGCAGACGGAGTCCGACCATTTTCGCACCGATCTGCGCGGCAACGACTTCCTGCAACACGGCATCGACCGGGTGGCCGAACGGTTCGGCTTCACGGACTTCGCCACCCCTGTCCTTCTCGGTCGGGAACCGGCCAGCTTCACCCGGGCCTGCCTGCGCCGGCTGGTCGCCGCGTTGCGCCAGGAAACCGGGGCCCTGCCCGCCGCCGTAGGGCTGGTCGGCCCGGCCGGCCGGCCCTGCCATGTCTGGCTCGCGCCCACCGAGACGCTAGTACCCGAACCCGACCGCGGCCGGCGACGTTTCGAGCGTCTGCTGACCGCCTTTTTCCGCGATTTCCAGCCGATCCGCAAGCGCGGCACGCCCGACTGGGACCTGAAACACCGCTTGCGACGGGAAAGCATGGCCTTGTTCGGGCCGGATGCCTTGATCGATGGAATGGCGCACCAGACCGGCGACTTCATTTCGCAGCATCACGAGCACGGGATCGCCTATTGGGCCTACCGCCATGGCCGCCCGGTGCGCCCCGACGCCGATCAACCGCGGCAGGGAGCCTTTGTGGTGGTCTTCCACCATCGTGATCTCAACGCAGCGCGCATGGCGCAGGACGCCATGGCGCGAGCCGCGCCCGGCTTCCGCCGCCGCCTGGTCTGGATGCCGCCGTCGACGCTCCCCCGCTTCGAGGAGGGCCCCGACCGCCTGGCCTATGCCGAACCGTTGGCCGAGACCGATTTCCGCCGTCTGCTGGAGCGGGATCAGGCCGCCCGCTTCGCGGCCGGCTTCCGGCCGGTCCTGGTCACGGAAGCCTCGCCCTCGTGGTGGCGCTCGCCGCGGCGGGCCTGGCAGCCCCACCTGCAGACCGGTTTCGCCTTGGCTGCGGGTCTGATCACCCTGCTCCTGTTCCGCGGCATCTGGCTGGGCGGCCCCTGCCCCGGAGGGCTGCGGGCCAATCTGGCCGGGGGATTGGCACTTTGCGCGACGCCCTGGCTGGTCGGGGTCGTGCTGATGGCCCAGGTCTGGCTCGACATCCGCGCCCAGGGCCTGGTCGGCGAAACCGTCGAGTTCCTCGACCAGCAGCTCGAGCTGGTCGATCAGCGGATCGCCTACGCGCGCGACCTCGAAGATCGCCGCCTGTCAGGCCTGCGCCAGATCTTCCGGCGCCTCCTGGATCCGGCCGATCAGGAAGCCCGCCAGCAGCTGACGCAGGTGGCAGCCTCCACGACCATCGATTTCGCCTTTCTCTTCGATCGGCACCGCATCGTTCACACCCTGCTCGAAGGCCAGCCGCAGCAGCAGAACGACCTGCTCAACTTCTTCAAAGGATTCGCCTTCCACACGCTGCGGGAAGCCCAGGAAAACGGCAGCCCGACCGAGACCGCCGGCTCGCCCGCCGACCTGCTCTGGCGCTCCCTGGCCGAACAGCTCCTGGACCTCAGTACCCTGGGACGGGTCATGGCCAATGAAGGCCGCCTCCAACGCAGCCCCTTCGGCAATGCCGAACAAGCCATGCTCGTGTTCTTCCTGCGCCGACACCCCGACCCGGCCCCACCCATCGCCCTGGGGGTGACCCTGGGCGGGGTCAGCTTCGTCGAACGACGGCTGGAAGACCCGCTCCGCCAACGCACGCTGATGGTTCGGCGCACGCCGGCGGGCTTTCATACCGACATCGCGTTGTATCGGTATCGCGACCTGATGATTTCGGGAATTCAGCCGATTCCCCATTGCCACCCCGAGGACCGCTTCCTCTGGTATGAATTCAAACCGCTGGCCGAGGCCACCCGCTCCGATCTGGTGGGCAAGGTGCTGCGCACCTCCCTCAACCATGAACGCATCCGCCTGGCGGTGTCACGCCCGTGCCAGGCCGACCGGTACATCGCGGTGGGCATCGCCCAGGACACGATCGATCGTCCCTTGGAGCGGTGGCGACTGCTGGGCATGGTCACCGGCACCCTCGGCCTGCTCCTGGCGGGCCTGGTCGCCGCCACCAGCTTCTTCCTCATCCGGCCGCTGGGCGCCTTCCTGGCGGCCACCCGCCGCGCCGCCGGCGGCGATTTCGCCTGGCGGTTGACGCTGCCGTTGCGCGATGAATTCACAACCCTGGCCGGCGTCTTCAACCTGATGGCCGAACGGCTGACCGAGCGACAGCGCCTCAGCCGATTCGTCTCGGAAGATACCCTGTCGGCCATCGCCGGCGAGGAAGAGGCCGCGGTGCGCCGGGGCGGCACCCAGATCCAGACCACCGTGCTGGTCTCCGACATCCGCGGCTTCACCTCACTGACCGAGGCTCATCCTCCCGAAGCCATCGTCGACCTCCTCAACGACTACTTCACGGTGATGGAGACCTGCATCACCGATCAGCAGGGCGTCATCGTCTCCTTCATCGGCGATGCCATCCTGGCCCACTTCCCCGCCCAACCCGAGCGCCCGGGTCCCGCCACCACCGCGGCCCGGGCCCTCGCCGCCGCCCGCGCCATGCGAGGGGCCCTGGCCACCCTCAACCAGGATCGCCAGGCCCGCGGACTGTTCCAGATCGCCACCGGGATCGGCATCGCCACCGGCCCCACCTGGTCGGGGGTGATCGGCTCCCAGACCGGCCGGTTGGCCCAGACCATCCTGGGCGAGACCGTCGACCGAGCCACCACCCTGGAAAGCGCGACCAAACTGACGGGCGGCTCGGGCATCCTGGTCGATCTCGCCACCGTCGAGGTTGCCGGCGCCGAGGTCCCCTTCATCGAACAACCCGCTCTCGGCGGCTGGGAACTGGTCCTTCGCTGAGTTCTCCCTTCCCTTGGCCTTCGGAATTCTGGTATCTTGGAACCGCGCATCGCCAAGGGGATGGTGGTTCATGTTCCTGGAACTGGAAGACCTCGCGGAAAAACTGCGGAGCAACGATCCGAACGAGCGGCAGGAAGCCTGTTACCTGCTGGCCAAGGTGGAAACGCAGGAAGGGGCCGATCTTCTGGCCAGGGCCCTGGCCGACCCCGATCCCCGCGTCCGCACCCTGGCCCGCAAGAGTCTCGACCGCCTGGCCCTGTTGGGCATCCGGCCCGATCCGGCGTTGGTCCCTGCTACGCCTCGCCTCGTGTTCAGCACCACCGGTCTCGGAGCACCGACACCCGCGACGCCTCCAGCTGCCCCGGGGGCGGCGGCGAAGGCCACGCCCACCCCAGCCGCCCCGCCCGCCAAGGCTTCGCCGGCCAAGAGCCCGGCCCGGCCTGGCCCAGCGGAAGCCGCGCCCGCCGGCCTCCCCGTCTCTCTCCTGCCCCGGTCGGGCATTCCCAAACCTGGCAGCCCCGACCAGACCGGGTCGGGCGCCGCCGCGCCCGCCCCTGGCGCGCTCAAGGGGCCACCGGCGGCTGCTCCCGCTTCCCCTCCCCCCGTTGCCAAGGCTCCTCCCACACCTGCTCCAGCCAAGCCTGCCGCGCCTGTCACGGCCCCCGCCCCCGCGACGCCCGCCGCGCGCCCCGCGCCCGCCTCCCCTGTCCCTCCAGCGCCCGCTGCTCCCGCCGCCGCTCCACCTCCAGGGCCGGTTTCCCCGATGGCGGAACCCGCCGCCGCGCCGCCACCGAAACCCGCGCCCGCCCCCACCTCCACCCCTGCCGCCGCCCCAGCGCCTGCCCCGGAGGGTGCCCCTGCACCCGAGCCCGCACTGCCCGACGCCCCCCTCGAACCCTGGGAGGCCGCGCTCGAACGCCGTCAACCTGAACCGTTCGTCCGCTGGTTCCCGACCCTCGAAGCCAAGGAACGCCTGGACGTCCTCGGCAAGATGGAAGCCCGCCCCCGACGCAAGGCCTGGGTGGGCCCGCTGAAAGAGCTGCTCGTCATCGAAACCGATCCCTTCGTGCTGTCGAAGCTGATCAAAGTGCTCGGTCATCACCACGGTCCCGGCGTCCTGAGCGCAGTTGAACCGTTCCTGGACCACGAAGACGAACGGATCATCTCCAATACGCTCGAATGCCTCAGCCTGGCCGGAGGACGCAGCGATCTGGAGCGAGTGACCCATTTTCTCGACCACCCCGCCGCCCGCATCAAATCCACGGCGGCCTCCTGCCTGTGGGCGACTCATCCCGCCACCGTGCTCCAGGTGGTCAAGAAGATGGCCGTCTCCAGCCAGGTCTGGGAACGCGACGCGGCCCGGTATGCGTTGCAGGCCTGTCCGCTGCCCGAAGGCAAAGAGCTTCTGGAAAAGCTCGAGAAGACCGTTCCCCAGGTTCGCCAAGCGACTCGTGCCGCCGCGAAACCGGCCGCTCAGACCGACGATCCGGCGGCTGGCCCGGCGGCCCCCGATTGGCTGAAACGCCTGTCTCCCCTCGATCGACTCCTCCTGTTCCCGGTCGAAGTCGGCCTGGACCAACCGATCCCGCTCTGGCTGTTCGTCTGCCTGGTCATCGGGGCGCTGATCTTCTTCTTCTACGTCGCTCTGCCCATCGTCGACTGGGTCCTTCCCCCACCACCCGAACTCTGAATGACGGAGGCCCCGGCTTGCTCCCCCAGACGCGGGGCAGGAGGCCGGGATGGCTCGATGCCACGCATGCATTTTCCTTCCCTGCCCCCCGCGAGGCTCTCGAACTGCGGCCCGAGCCTGAGCCTGGGCCTGGGCGTCGCTTGTGCCCTGATCCTCTGTCTCGCCTCAACCCCGCTCGCCCTGGCCGTTCCCCAAACGCCGCTGCCCAGCACGACGACACCCTCGTCCCCAATCCCAGGATCACGGTCCCCTCAGGTCGCTCCGGTGGCGGTGCTGCCTTCGGGCAACCCCTTGCATGACGCCATCGTCCTCGGCCGGACGGCCGAGGCCCTGGCTCTTCTCGCTTCCACCTCGACCGGGGCGGCCGACCTCCAGCGCCGCTTTCCCCAGGGCTGGACCTTGCTGCACCTCGCCGCCTACCATGGCGATGCCAGCCTCGTCCTGGCCCTGCTGGCGCGAGGGTTGCGTCCTGACGTCCGCGACGATCTCGGCAACACCCCCCTGCATACCGCGGCCCGCTTCGACCGGGTCGGCCCTCTGGTGCTGCTGGCCATGAAAGGCGCCCCCCTCGATGCCGCCAACGCCGCCGGCAAGACGCCCCTCCGGCTGGCCATCGAAAACGATTGCCACCTGGCCGTCCGCGCCTTGGTCCGGCTCGGGGCACGCCAACCGACCGCCGAGCCGCTCCGCCCTGCCGCCATCCTCCTGCGCAGCCGGCACGGCGTGACGCCCGTCCCCGATCCCCGCCCCGAACGTCTGTGGCAGCGATGGCAGGATGATTTCCGCTTGTTCGGCAGCGATCGCGACCGCATCCGGCGGGTGCTGTCCAATCCCCGCCTCGACGCCGAGACCCAGGTGACCATCATCCAGGCCATCCTGCGCCAGCGCGGCATCGATCCCGATCGGCCCTGAGCCGCCCTCTGCCCTGATCCCCTCCTGAACCGAACGCCCCGCCCGGCAGGTCCCGGACGGGGCGTTCGATTCAGGCCACTGGTCAGATCAATCCCAGCGAGTGTTGAGGCCGAAGGTCACGCCATAGTCATGACCGTAGCCGAACTTGCTCTGCAATGACACGGGGAAGCCCAGCACCCCCTGCCACCCTTCATTGAACAGGGCCATGCCCAGGGTCAGGTCGATGTTGGCCCCATCAGGCCCATTGTCCATTTCCCAGGTGTTGCCGTTCAGCTCCATGACCAGGGAATAGTGCTGGTTGACCCGGTAATCGAGCATGCCGCGATACATATAGCGGGCGATCGAATCCTCGGAATCGTTGGCCAGGGCCAGGTTCAGGTGGCTGGTCCACCGGTCGCTGAGGCGGCCGGAATAGGCGCCCCCGAACTCGACCCACCCGCCGCGCGTAGCGTTGGCCGGGCCGATGCGAATGCCAGTGCGGGTCTTGCCCGAGAGGTCGGCCAGAGGCTGATGATAGTTATCCCCCGGGAACCGGCCGCCAACGTGCAGCGTGACGGCGTGATTCCCCTCATAGTTCTTCCAGATCTGGTAACCGGCCTTCACTTCGGGATCGTGGGCCCCCGACAAGGTGACCGTAGGGGCGGACGTCACCGCGGAGGTCACTTCCCAGGATTGGAAGGGAACCACGACGCTGGCGAACATCTTCTTGCCGGTGTAGAGCAGGTTGACCGGAGCGATCCACTGGCGCCCGTCGACCTTCTTCTCGTCGCCATTCAGATATTTGTACTTGTCGTAGCGGAAGTGCAACCCGAAATGCCAGGTCTTCATGTAGGGGATCAGGGCGCTTTCGGTCTCGAACAGACCGTGAACCCCATTGAAGTTGCCGAAGTAGGGGGAATAGTCGGTCGGCTTCAGCTCATCCGGAATGCGGTAGCGCTCTTCCCGATAGAGCGAGGTCGTCACCGGCGCCGGAACGGCCCCCAGAGGCGCAGGAACCGTCGGAGCGCTCATGTAGGGCGGTGGCGGCGGTTCGATCGCCTGCGGCACCGTGACGGGCGGTGGCGGCGGCGGGGTGATGGGAGCAGCGAACGCCGGAGGAGCGCCATAGGCCTGGCCCTGCGGCGGATTGGCCCGTTGGGGGGCATTGTAGGCGTGAGGAGCCCCTGCCGACGGATTGTAGGCCGGGGGCGGCGCCACCAGAGGAGGCGGCTCGTAGGACGGAGCGGCCATGCCGCTGGCATCGAAGGAGGCGCCTCCCATCATGCCCGGTGCCATCGCTCCAGGGTTGCCGGCCGCCACCATGTTGTTGGGCGGTTGGCCCATCTGCGGCTCGACACTGGCGCCCGGCACGTTGATCGTCATGCCCACGATCAGCTTGTTCGGGTTCATCTGGGGGTTGGCGCGGGCGATCTCGCGCCAGCGCTGGGTCGAGCCCAGAAGCTTCTTGGCGATCTTGCCCAGGGTGTCCCCCCGCTGGATGACGTATGTTCCACCGGTCTGGCCGTAGTAACTGGCGTCAGCTTCGACGTGCTTGTCATTCCCTGAGGTCTCTTCGGGCTCGACCGCCTCGTATTCCTGGTTGGCGGTCTTGGCCTTGGTCGCCGGGACCGGCGACGTCACCGGCGGCCGGATCTGGGTCGAGGTCGGCGGCGCCATCGGGCGATTCCCCGCCGCGGCCACCCGGACGGCGTCAGGCGCCTGCCCCTTCGGGGCCACCGCCATCTGGCCGGTCGTGGCCGGTCGAGAGACTTGCCCCGAGGCCGCATTGGCCTGCGCCATCGCCGCGGGTTGGCCACCCGCCGCCGCTGGGATGCGCAGGCGCAACCCGACCTGCAGGAGGTTGGGGTCGGGGATCTTGTTGTAGGCCATCAATTCCTGCCACCGGTTGGCATTGCCGAGCACCTTCTGCGCGATCCGGGGCGCATTGTCGCCTGGCTGCACGACATAGTAGGTCTCGTTGGCCACGCCAGAATGGCCCGCCGCGACTGCCGCCGGCGCGGCCGCCGCTTTCTGCACGGGGATCGTCGCTGGCGCGGGCGCCTGCCCTGCAGGGAATCCACCGGGAGGATCCACCGGAGGGCGATAATCCGCCACCCCCATCGTGGACGCGACAACCTTCGGAGGAGCCCGGTGCAGCGCCTGGGCGCCCGCCACCTGGGCGGCGCCTTCGTTGCCCCACTCCTCGTCCGGATACTCCTGGGCCTGGGCAGCCAGGGAGAGAATCAGCACCCCCACTGCCACCAAGGCAGTGAATAGGAGCGGCCTCTCCCGAAACGAATGAGTGAATACCATTTTGACCTCCAGGTGATTCCTTGCGGAAGGTTCAAATTCGCCAGTATTTCTTGAGTTGGGCCTTGAGATGTTTCGCGTAGGCATACCAATCCGAATAGGAGATGAGTTCACCCTTCTTCCCCTTATCGACAAGAACTTCGCGATCGTTGAGGAACAACATGAACTGCTGGGCGACCGCCCGAGCCATGGCTTTGCCCGGCGTCCCGCCCTCCAGGACCGAGATCAGCCGCCCTTCGCAGTGGGTACGAGCCTGCGCGAGCAGCAGACGGGTCACTTCGAGCAGTCCATGTTCGCTCATGATTAGATGGGACGAGGGGTCTTCCGCCAGCACGTTCGTTCCCCAGGCCAGAATGAGGAACTGGGGCCGGAATTGCGCCAGGATCGGGACGACCAGCTCCTTCAGACAGGTCAGAACCTCGCGGTCCCCATAGCCGGAGGGAAGAGGGAAATTGAGGTTGAACCCCAGGGACGCCCGTTCCCCCAATTCGGTATAGTGGCCAGTCCCGGTCATGCCTGGGTATTCATGCAGGGAAATGGTGAGCACATCTCGGCGCTTCCAGAAGATCTCCTGGGTCCCGGAGCCGTGGGTGGCATCGAGATCGATGATCGCCACCCGTTCGAGCTGGTATTTCTTGGTGAGGAAGTGCGCCCCGACCGCGGCCGGATTGATCAGGCTGCCATGGCCGAAGCGGGCGATGCCGGCGTGATGGCCCGGCATGGGTGTCAAGCAGATCGCGCGCGGCAGATCGCCCGCCATGATCAGGTCGATGGCGTCGAGCACCCCCCCCGCCCCGAACCGGGCGGCCTCGAACGATTTCTCGTTGATCGGGGTGGCCGGATCGAGCTGCTCGAGCCCCGACAGGCAGCGCCGATGCAGATCGTTCAGGAAATCCGGGTCATGGACATCGCGCAACCGCTTCATCGGAGCGATGCCCGCCTCGTGCACTCCTTCCCCCCACAGCCCTTCGAGCACCAGTTCGTCGACGATCGATTGCAAGCGGGTACCGCCCGCCCCTCGCGTCAGGGGATCGTGCTCGAGCATGGTGGGGTGGAACATCAGGCCGGCCTGCAGCCCAGTGTCGTCCACGGTTCACGAACCTCCTGAACAGCGCCAGACCGTTTCCCGACCAGGGCGCGCCCACGGCAGAACAGGCATGACGCCTGAGGCAAGGGCTGCAAGGCTCTGGGGTACCAGATCGGACAAGAGAAACCTCTGCATCATCGGAATGGGGCCGGCCAGCCCCTTTCCTTATCGACAGAAGTCGCCCCTGTCTGAAGGCAGTCTTGCCCCTTGTCGCATGCCTGCCCGCGGCCATGGTCCGGCGGCTAGCGGGGGACTTCCCTACTCGCGGAAGGCGCCGGCCGTCAGACCTTGGATGATCTCGTCCTGGAAGAACCAGAACGCCAGCAGAAGCGGCAGCGAACTGATGGTGGACCCGGCCATCAAGGCGCCCCAGTCGGTGGCGAACGGGCCCTGGGTCAGCAGCGCCAGGCCGATCGGCAGGGTGCGCGCCGCCTCGGAGTCGGTCAGGATGAGGGGAAAGAGGAAGGCGTTCCAGGTGACGACGGCGGTGTTGACCACCACGACGACCAGCGCGGGGCGACAGAGCGGGAATACGACCCGGGCCAGCACCTGCAGTTCGGAGGCGCCATCGGCGCGCGCCGCCTCTTCCAGGTCGGGCGGAAGCGCCACGATGAACTGGCGCAGCAGGAACACGTTGAAGCCATCGACGGCAAAGGGCAGGATCAGCGCCCACAGCGTGTCCTGCAGCCCGCATCGCACCATCAGATCGAGGATGGGGATCATCAAGATCTGCTTGGGCACCATCAGTGTGGTCAGCAGGCCGGTGAACAGCAGGCTCCGCCCGGGGAACCGGTAGCGGGCGAAGGCATAACCCGACAGCAAGGCGAAGACCACGTTCGCCCCGACCACGCCGATCAGCACGAGCAGGCTGTTCCAGACGAAGCCCAGGAACCCCGCCCCGCCCAGCACGGCCCGGTAGTGGTCGAGGGTCAGCGCCCAGCCCCCACCGGTCGCGGGGCCGATCCGCAGGAACGATCGGCCCACCATGTACCAGCACGGGGCGAGATAGAGGGCCAGGAGGAGCCAGGCCCCGGCCTGCCAGGCCCACCCAGGACGGTGGCGAGCGGCCGTCATGGCGATCGCTCTCCCAGCAAGCGCATCTGCAGGAGGGACAGCCCGAGCACGATGAGCAACAGGATCCAGGCCATGGCCGAGGCATATCCCATCTCGTGGAAGCGAAAAGCCGTTTCGTAGAGCCGGTGGACCAGCGTATCGGTGGCGCCGAGCGGACCACCTCGCGTCAAGGTGAAGACCTCGGGGAAGACCTGCCAGGTCCGGATGGTGGTGACCACCACGACGAAAAGCGTCATCGGCCGGATCATCGGCAGGGTCACGAAGCGGAAGCGCTGCCAGGCCGAGGCGCCGTCGACCTCGGCCGCTTCGTAGAGCTGGGGCGGGATGGCCTGCAACGCGGCCAGGAACAGGATCATGGCGAACCCGGCGGTGGCCCAGACCTCGAGCGCCATGATCGCCGGCAAGGCCCAGGCGGGCTCGACCAGCCAGGCCCGCCCGGGCAGGCCCACCAGGCCGAGAACCGCATTGACCGCGCCGTCGGGGGCGTAGAACGACTTGAAGATGGTGGCCACCACCACCATGGACAGGATGGAGGGCAGGAAGAACGCCGACCGCAGGATCCGCTGCCCGATGCGAACCTGCTGTACCAGCAGCGCCAGGGCCAGCCCCAGCAGCGTCGTCGTCGGCACCGTTCCGAGGACGAACCGCACCGTGTTGACGAAGGCCCGCCGGAACTCGGCATCGTGCCAGAGTCGCACGAAATTGCCAGCCCCGACCAATCGGATCGCCTCGGGGTGAAGGATATCGAAATCGGTGAAGCTGACCGCCAGCGAGAACAGCAAGGGGTAGATCCAGAACAGGACGAAGGTGGTCAGCCAGGGCAACAGGAACACCAGCCTGGCGGGGGGAACCGACCAGGGACCCCGGGGGCCCCGCCACCCGGCGAGGAGGATCGCGCCGAGCAGCAGGCCGGTCACGCCGAGCAGGAGCAGGGCGGTCGACCAGGGGGCCGGGCGCCCGACCGGGCCTGGCCCCGAAGCGGGTTCGAGGCGCCGCGCCCGCGCCCGGGCCAGCACCTCCTGCCAGGCCTGGGCGGCGCGAGCCAGCGCCGACGCAGCAGGCTCGCCCGCCACCACCACCCGCTCGATGGCTTGATTGACGATCGCCTCCAGTTCTACCCACTGAGGATGGATCGGCGGATGGCAGGCGGTCTCGAGCTGCTGCACGAAGACCTGCATCCGTGGGTCTTCAGTGAACAACGGATCGCCGTAGGCCCCACGGTGAGCGGGAAAGCTGACCATGGTGGCCCGGGTGATGGGAAGGGTATGCTCAGGACGGGTCAGGAATTTGATGAAATCGAGCCCGAGACCGGGGTGGCGACAGTTCTTGAACAGCGCCACCACCTGGCCTCCGGTGAACGAGGTCGAAGCGCCCCGATCGGCCGCCGGCCGCGGCAGCCGGGCCACTCCGAACTCGAGCCCGGGCGCCTCGCGCGGGAAGCGAGCCAGATTCCAGGAACCGGAGATCTCGAGCCCGAGGCTTCCCTTCATGAACGCCTCGTCGAGCAGATCCTGCTTCTCGAGGTAACTGTACTCACGCAGTCGCCCCCAGAAGGCCAGAGCGTCGCGGGTGGCCGGCCCGTCGAACACCAACCGCCCATCCGGATCGAGCACGTCGCCGCCTGCTCCCCACACGAACGGCAGGAATTTCTTGTACAGCACGTGGGCCTCGCCGGCATTCATCCCGAAGCCGTAGATCCGTTCGGCGGGCCGATGGATGGCGCGAGCGGCGGCCAGCAGCTCGTCCCAGGTGGCGGGCGGACGGGAGGGATCGAGCCCCGCCGCCCGGAACAAGGCCTGATTGAAGAACAGCACGCGGGTGCTGACCATCCAGGGGAGGCCATAGGTGCGACCTTCCCAGGTCACGGCTTCGGCGAGACGGTAGTGCGCCAGCAGCTCGGCAGTGGCGCTCGACAGGTCGAGCAGCACGCCCTGCGCCATGAATCGTCCCATCCAGGTGGAGCCGAGTTCGCAGATATCGGGAGCGCGACCCGCCGCCACCGCCGTGACGACCTTGTCGAGCCCGGTGTTCCAGGGCAACTGCTCGCTTCGGATGCGAACACCGGGATGCTCGGCCTCGAATCGTTCGATGACCGGCCGCACCAGGGCAGGATCCCAGAAATTCCAGAAGAGGAGTTCGAGGGGTTCGGCCCCAGCCGCCGCCAGAGGGAGCCATGCCCACCAGGCGCAGAGGGCGACCAGCCCTCCCACGGCCCAGCGATGGATGCGCATGGCACCGTTTTACCAGATCGCCCCGCTCTCTGACAAACGCCGAGAGCCGAGCGACCGTGCGAGTGAGTTGAACGCCTTCCACCCCGGCGAACACCGCGAAGGACGACCAACCGCGGGCCTTTTATCGCGCAGCCCGATGGCTGCGGCCCATTCGGCAGGCGGGCCGACCACGACGCGGTCACAAGCCGATACGTCTTGGCTGGTCACGAAGGTCGGCAGATGGGAAGCTGCCCTGTGGGAAGCCGATCAGCAAGGCCCACGGGCGCACCGCTCCACCGGCGGATCCACCACCTACCGCGCTCGCTCCGCCGCAAGGCCCATGAGCGCATCGTTCCACCAGGAAAAGGCGATGCCGGTAACACATCGAGAGGAAGCAGCGTAACCTGGGTGAACGGTCACGAACCTGATACCACGGAGGAGACTGCCATGAACCACCTGAAACACACCCAACGACTGCTCGGCCTGACCCTGCTCGTGGTGAGTCTGCTCTCCATCCCCCCCGCGGTGATCGGGCAGGTGCTGCCCAGCGATCAGGAGATCGCCCCCCCCGCCCCTCCCAGTCAGGGCCCGGCGCGCGGCGACGACGGCGAAGATCGCGAACCCGTGGCCGGCCCGGCCCGTGGTGGCGCCTCCCCTTCTGCTCCCGCGGCCCCCGTCGCCGCCCCGCCAGCGTCTCCCGCCACTCCGGCCGCTTCTGCTGCTCCAGCCACCCCGGCCACCCCGGCCGCGCCGCCGGTGCCGGGCGTTTCCCTGCCCGGGTTCAAAGTTCCCGACAATCTCCAGGGGAACAACTACTGCGGTCAGTATGCCATGACCAGTGTGCTCAACGCGCTGGGCGCCAACGTCACCTTCCCCGAACTCTACCGCGATTCCAACCCGTTCGGCATCTTCTCGGCCCCGACGACCATCGTCGAGACCCTGCACCGGTACGGGGTGGACAGTTCGTTGAAGAACGGGGCCACCATCGACGACCTGCGCCGGGCCCTCGATGCCGGCCGCCCCGCCATCGTGCTGGTCACCTGCGACGGCACCCCGCATTGGGTCGCCATCAGCGGCTATCAGAAAGACGCCCAGGGCAACATCACCGGCTGGGAGCTCCGCGACTCGGTCTGGGGGGTGTCGGCCCCCAACGGCGTCCACATCATGTCGAACGAGGAATTCACCCGCATCTGGTCGACCCCCCTGGGGACAGGCCTGATGGGCGGGCTCAGCGATTACTCGAACCTGATGGTCGAGATCCGCTCGACCACCGTGGGGCCGGCCCGCACCACGCCGGTCTGGTCGGGCAACTTCCAGACCGCCACCGAGAACGCGATCGCCGGCGGCATCAACGATGTCGTGACCGGCGTCGGAAACATCAGCCCCACCGAGGTTCTGAGCGGCGGTGTCAAGCTGACCGCGGCGATCCCTGGCACGGTGCTGTCGGCCGGCGGCCGCACGGTGCGGGATAGTGGCAGCAACCTGCTCGACGACGGCGCCGAGCGGTTCAACCGCGGCGGCATCATCAACCGCACCCTGGGGGCGGGTGAATGGGTGACCGGCGGCACCCTCTGGATCGCCGGCACCGGGGTCAACGCGACCGGCAACGCCGTCTCCACCGTCGGCAACGTCGCCGGCAACGGCCTCAAGAAAGCAGGCGACGGCCTGTCGTGGGTCTACCACAAGGTCAAATTCTGGTGAGCCCCTGGTCGCGAGAGCGGCCCCGCCAACCTTCCCTCTGACCAAGGAACGCGCCCCCGGTGCCAGCCGGGGGCCCTTCGTTCTTTGGAATGCCTGTCCTGAACTCGTCGACTGGAGAGGGAGGTCAGGCCGGCCCCGGGCGGACAGGTCGCCAGAACCCGGCGCAGCGGGGGCGCGCGGCACCGAAGACGCGCCCGCCGCTGATCAGGCCATCAACGGGATGCCGAGCCGCCGAAAGAGCGCGAGGTAGGCCTCCATCATGGTCGGCCAGGCCGCCGTCGCCTCGATGCGGGCTCGGGCGGCGGCGGCCATGGCTTCGCGCGCCGCGGTCGGCAGGGCGATGGCCTCGGCCAGCACCCGGCGCAGATCCTCGGCTTCGCGGTGGCGGAAGAAGAAGCCTTCCCGGCCGTGGGTGAACATCTCCTTCATGCCGCCGGTCGAGGGCACCACCGGCACCACCCCGCACGCCATCGCTTCGAGCGTCACATACGCGTAGGTCTCCACCGCGGTGACGGCGAGCGCGAACAGGTCGAACCCGGGGTAGACCGCCTCGACATCGTCACGGAAGGGGAGAAGGTGGAACCGCTCAGCCACGCCCAGAGCGGCCGCCCGGGCCCGCAGCTCGTCGCCATAGCCCGGGCGATACTCGCGGCCCACATAGACGAGGTGCACGTCGGGCCGGGCACGACCGGGCCCCCCTGGCCCGAACAGGGCTTCGAGGAGGATGCCCGATCCCTTCTCGGGGTGGATGCGACCGGCGTTGCCCACGACGAAGGCCGCGGCTGGCAGGCCGGCCGCCTGCCGGAAGGCGGCGCGGCGGGCCGGGTCAGGTCGATACCGGTGGATATCGATGCCGCTCTTGATGCAGACCACCTTGGCCGGGTCGATCGCCCATTTGGCCAGGATCTTCTGGCGGACATGGTCGGCGTTGGGTACGACCGCGGCCAGGTGGCGGAACAGCACGCGGTGGAGCGGATCGCGCCGAGGCTGGTTGCCGGCGCCGAGGCGATAGAAGAGCAGGAACGGCGTGGGCGAGCGGGTCAGCAGGCGCGCCAGGTGGAGCGGATAGATCGCCTGGGTCCGGAAGGCCACGACGGCGCGGGGCTTCCCTTCGCGCAGGAAGCCAGCCAGCCGGGCCACGGCCCACGGATCCCAGCGCCACAGCTCGGGCAGCGCCACCCAGGGAATCTGCCGGCGCGCCGCCTGCTCGGCGATCAGCCCGCCGGGCGGCGACGCGATGGCGGCCGGCAGGCCCCGATCGAGCAGATCGCGGGCGAAGCGCAGACCGAACAGCTCGAGCCCGGAAAGGCTGGGATACGGCAACAGGAAGAGGAACGGCCGTCCCGCCAGCGCGGGGGTGCCACCCGAACCGCTCGCGGCCATCTTCCGCGCCCCCGGGTCAGACCTTGGCCCGACTGAGCGCGGCCATGGCCGCCAGGCCGATCTTCAGCATGCGGGCCTTCCCCTGGGCGACCTTCTCGCCATGCGGGTCGTAATCACCCTCCTGCCATTTGAGCGGATTGCCGTCGACGGTGGCGATGGCACCGGCTTTGACCCCGCGCAGCGAGGCGATCACGAACAGGGTCGCGCACTCCATCTCGACCCCGGGCACATTGGCCTTGCTGTAGAGCTCGAGCGAGGTCGGCAGCAGGCCGGGGTAGAACACATCGGAGGCGAGAATGATGCCGCGCTGGTAGGGGGCCTTCACATCCTGGCACGCCTTTTCGAGGGCCTGAATGACCTGCAGGTCGGCGACGGCCGGATACCCGAGAGGAATCAGCAGGCTGCTCACCCCATCCTCGCGCACTGCCGCACTGGCCACGATGTGATCGCCCTGGCCGAGCTTGTCGGTCAGGCTGCCGCAAGTGCCGACCCGGATCAACACCCGAGCCCCCACCTTGATCAATTCCTCGAAACAGATGGCAGCTCCGGCCGAGCCGACCCCGTGTGACGTGACCGCCAGCCGTTCCCCTTCATAGGTCCCGACGAACGTGCGATACTCACGGTTGTAGGCCAGCTCTTTGGGGTCCTGCATCAGGCGGGCGATCTGCTCAGCGCGGGCCGGATCGCCGCAGACCAGCACATAAGGCGGAATCTGACCAGGGGCCAGCTTGACATGAGGTTGCATGGTGGTTCTCCTTCATTGAGTGGCGAATGTACGCTAGCAGGGTACCTTGAGAAGATCTCATGGGTCAATTTCCCTATGGTGCCCCATTCTGCTCATTTTTTGAGCAGCCCTGGTTCTCACCGGCCACCCGCAATAGGCTGCTGCCAAGGTGCAAAGACGAGATCCTACACCGGCCGACGGCCTTCAGATCAGCATTTTCCCCATCTCACCTGGCGTCTCCAGCATTGTTGCAGGTATCTTCTGCAACATGGCACGAAACCTGCTTAGTGGACAGGTTCCTACGAAAGGAGGAACGAGTCATGTGTGAAAGTACGATGTTGCGACACTCTAGCATGGGTACAGATGGCCTTTACCAAGAAACATGAGTCGCTGCCGACTCAGGCTCCGAAGTATCTCGAATCTCGTGGCCAGATGGGCTTCCCTCAGGAGGTCGAGGGCAACACGTTTA
>QOQW01000023.1 GCA_003327425.1 Candidatus Ozemibacter sibiricus | reverse complement strand
GAAACGGAGCGACGGATGGGTCCCAGGTTGCCGCTTGCGGCAATCCTGGGCCGCCGCGCCCCCAAAGCAAGGGATCCCGCAGGCCACAAGGTTTACGGGGCGAACCCACACGAAACAGCGAAGAACCATTTCTTCTACGTCTGGCTGAAGCGCACCTTGCCCGATTCCCTCCGGTCATCTCTTCCTGAAAAGCTGACGCCGAAAACCGACGAATGTATCGTCGATGAGGTGAAAGGGAAGGACAAAGCCTACTTCGAAACCACCATGAGCCAAGCCATGGCCGAAGGGCGCCGGATTCTCGACCCCAAGGGAATCGGCATCGTGGTGTTCGCCCACAAATCTACCGGCGGCTGGGAGGCGCAACTGCAAGCCATGATCGATGCCGGCTGGACGATGACCGGCAGTTGGCCGATCGACACCGAGATGGGTTCTCGGCTTCGCGCCATGAACTCCGCCGCCCTGGCCTCTTCCGTTCATCTGGTCTGTCGACCACGGCTGCAGCAGCAACACCAGATCGGCGACTGGCGGGATGTGCTGGCTGAGCTTCCTAGGCGCATCCATGAATGGATGCCGCGATTGGCGGAAGAAGGGGTGGTCGGCGCGGATGCCATTTTTGCCTGTCTGGGCCCGGCGCTCGAAATTTTCTCGAGGTACTCCCATGTCGAGAAAGCCAGCGGCGAACGGGTTTCCCTGAAAGAGTATCTCGAGCACGTCTGGGGCGCCGTCGCCAAAGAAGCCCTCAACATGATCTTCACCGGGGCCGATACCTCCGGATTCGAAGAAGATTCCCGCCTGACGGCCATGTGGCTGTGGACGTTGAACGCGACCCATTCTTCGTCGGTAAATGACCTTTCGGATGAGAACGAAGAAGATGAGGGAGTCGAGGATGACGATGAAGGTTCCGCTAAACCGGCCAAAACGACCGGGTTCGTCCTCGAATACGACGCCGCCCGCAAAATCGCGCAGGGCTTGGGTGCTCACCTCGAACAACTTTCCTCCCTGGTCGAGATCAAAGGCGACAAAGCGCGTTTGCTCCCCGTAGCCGAACGCACCAAAGTCCTTTTCGGCAAGGATCAATCTCAGGCACCCGCAAAGAAAAAGCCCTCGCAGGGAAAGCAACTGAGCTTCGAGGCGATCCTTGGGGAAATCGCGAAGGAAGAGCCTGATTGGGGTGAAAAAAAGATTACGAAGGTGGGGAATACCGTTCTGGACCGGCTCCACCAAACCATGATTCTTTTCGCCGCTGGTCGAAGCGAAGCCATGAAGCGGTTTCTCGTTGAAGACGGCATCGGCCGCGACGATCGTTTCTGGCGTCTGGCTCAGGCCCTTTCTGCGCTGTATCCGTCGAACACCGATGAAAAGCGGTGGGTTGATGGCGTTTTGGCCCGCAAGAAAAGTTTGGGGTTCTGACCATGAAGATGATCTTTGAATGGGATCCGAAGAAAGCCGCCCTCAACCTGGCCAAACATGGGGTTGCCTTCCAGGAAGCTTCTACGGTCTTTGGTGACCCGTTTTCGCTGACCATCCCAGACCCCGATCATTCAGAAGATGAACAGCGGTTTTTGTTGCTTGGCCGGTCCTCTGCAAACCGCTTGCTGGTTGTCTCTTTTACCGACCGAGAACCCAATACGCGCATCATAAGCGCTCGAAAGGCAACGCCCAACGAAAGGAGGAAATATGAAAAAAGCCCAAAAGAAGACCGATGACCTTGAAATGCGGGAGGAATACGACTTCTCCGGTGGCGTTCGGGGCAAATATGCCAAACGTTACGCTGAAGGAACCAATGTCGTCATTCTTGATCCTGAGCTTTTAGACCTGTTTCCCGATTCCAAGTCCGTGAACGAAGCCTTGCAATACCTGGCCAAACTGGTTCGTCAAAAGCGGAAAAAGACCGCCAAAGCCGCTTAGCAAAGGAGATCCGTATGTCCCTGAAACCTTGGTACAAAGTGCTGACTCCCCGGGAAGACCTCCGGGAAGGCCGTCCTCTCGATGCTTCAGAGTTCGCCGTTCATCTCGATCAAGTCAGGGATGGCCGCGCACCCAAGGATTATCAGGACCCGATCCGGTTTTTCGCAAAAACCTTTTTGACCAAAACTTTGACCTCTTTGGCCGTCGAAGTCCTCCGCCGGCTCTCCGGCATCAAGACCGAAACTTCTCCGATCTTCAACATGACCACCCAGTTCGGTGGCGGGAAAACCCACTCCCTGACCCTTTTGTATCACCTGGCTACCCATGGCCAGAAAGCCAACGAGTGGCCTGGGGTATCTCTCTTGAAGGACAAGGCTGGCATCAAGGAGTTGCCCCAGGCGGCAACCGCCGTCTTTGTGGGAACTGAGTTCGATTCTCTGGCCGGTCGCGGGGGAACGGACGGAACCCCTGTTCGCAAAACCCCTTGGGGGGAAATCGCCTGGCAACTGTCGGGCGAGAAAGGCTTGAAAGCTGTCGCCGAGCATGAGAAGCAACTCACTTCCCCGGCGGGCGAAGTGATCCGGCGCTTCCTTCCGGCCGACCGCCCGGTATTGATCCTCATCGATGAGTTGATGAACTACATCAGCCGGGCGCGAAAAAGCGGCCTCGCCGCCCAAACCTACAACTTCCTCCACAACCTGACGGAAGAGGCCCGGGGCCGTGACAACGTGGTTCTGGCGGTTTCCATTCCCGCCTCCGAGCTTGAGATGAGCGCCGATGATTCCGCCGACTATTCCCGGTTGAAGAAACTCCTGGACCGCCTGGGGAAGGCCGTCTTCATGTCCGCCGAGACGGAAACCGCCGAGATCATCAGACGCCGCCTGTTCGAATGGGACCCCCAATATCAAAGCCAGGACGGCAAGATGATGTTGAGCCGGGATGCGGTGAACACCTGCAACGAGTACGCCGATTGGGTTCAGGAGCACAAACAGCAGATACCTACCTGGTTTCCCATCGACCATGCCCGCGAGGAATTTTCCTCGGCCTATCCCTTTCACCCGACCTTGCTTTCCGTGTTTCAACGGAAATGGCAGTCCCTCCCACGGTTCCAGCAAACCCGGGGCATCTTGCGGCTCTTGGCCCTCTGGGTCTCCCGCGCCTTCCAGGATGGCTTCAAGGGGAATCACAAGGATGCCTTGATCCATCTCGGCTCCGCCCCACTGGAGGACCCTCTTTTCCGGGCGGCGGTTTTTGAGCAACTGGGGGAATCGAAGCTTGAAGCCGCTGTTGTGACCGACATTTCCGGCAAGAAGGAATCCTTCGCTACCCGCCTCGATAAGGAAGCCGTTGATACCATCAAAAAAGCCAGGCTCCACCGCCGGGTTGCGACCACCATTTTCTTCGAGTCCAACGGCGGGACCACCCGCACGGAAGCCACGGTTCCCGAGATCAGGCTTGCCGTCGGCGAGCCCGATCTCGACATCGGCAATATCGAAACCGTCCTGGATTCCCTTGCCACGTCCTGTTACTACCTTTCCGTCGAGAAGAACCGTTATCGGTTCAGCCTGACCCCCAATCTGAACAAGCTCCTTGCCGATCGCCGGGCCAACATCCCGGCCCAGAAGATCGAAGATCGTCTGAAGGCCGAAATCCAAAAGCTCTTCGCCGGTGGCAATCTCGGGGCCGGCGTTGAACGGGTCTACTTCCCGGAGAAGAGCTCTCAGGTTCCAGACCGCCCGGCGTTGACGCTGGTGATCGCCCACCCCGATATCGCGGTCGAGGAAGACAGAACCCTTCCCTGGCTTGAGTCGATGACCAAGGAATACGGGAACTCGGCTCGAATCTACAAAAGCGGTCTGGTCTGGGTTGTCGCCGAAGCATCGGGAAGCCTTCGGGAAGAAGCTCGGAAGCTCCTAGCCTGGGAAGACATCGATAACGACGAACATGAGCTCCGCCTCGATGAAACCCAGAAACACCAGCTCGCGGAAAACTTGAAAAAGTCCCAACGGGACCTGAAAGAGTGCATCTGGCGAACCTATAAGAATCTCTTCTTCTTGGGGAAGGACCAGAAAATGAATCGGGTCGATCTTGGTCTGGTTCATTCCAGCGTTGCCGATTCGCTTCCAGCCTTCATTATCACGAGACTACGAAATGACGGCGAAGTGGAACACGCCATCAATCCTAACTTCCTGGTCCGTAACTGGCCCCCGGCCCTCAGGGAATGGTCCACTCGTTCGGTCAGAGACGCTTTCTTCGCCTCTCCCCTTTTCCCGAAACTTCTGAATGCCGACGTAATCAAGGAAACAATCGTTCGTGGCGTTGGCAACGGCATTCTGGCCTATGTCGTCAAAGATCAGAAGGGCGACTATCAGACCTTCATCTACAAGGAAGTCCTGCCGGTCAACGATGTGGAGATTTCCGAAAGCGTCTACATCATCCCCCAGACCACCGCCGAGGAATACCTCAAAAGCAAGAAAGGCCCGCCTGTGCTTGAGGATTCGCAGGTCATCATCCCCCCCTCGATGGATTCCCCAGCGACAGCCATCCAGACCGCTACGATGAAGCCTCACCCCCAGCCCAAAGAAACATCGGCCCCGGAGCCTGCAAACAAGGGCTTGCGGAAATTGGGCTGGTCCGGCGACGTTCCTCCGCAAAAATGGATGAACTTCTATACCAAGGTTCTGACGCGGTTTGCCCGTAGTAACGGTTTGAAGCTCACCGTAAAAATCGAAATCACCCCTTCCGAAGGGTTGACCCAGCAACAACTTGAAGAAACCAGACAAGCACTCAAGGAACTTGGCTTGCCTGATCTCCTGGACATTGATTGATTCCGGTTCCCGGTGTTCCTTCCGGGAAATCGGTTGGCCCAAGCGGCGCATGAGGCGAACGGTCCGCTCTCCGGGCCAGATGGCGATGGTGGTCGCGCCGGGCAACGGAGCGGGCCGGGCGGCGGTCAGCCCTTCTTCTTGCGCTTCTTCCCCGAGCCCTTGATCTTCATCAGCGCGGGCGGCGACAGGGGGCGGTCGCGCGTCAGATCCATCAGGACCTGGTGCGTGCCAAGCGCGGCCTCGAGAGGATCAGAGGGCTTGGGCTGGCGCTGCACGTAGGTGCCATCGGGGCGCATATCCCAGGCCAGGCGGGTGTCTTCGCGCATGATGCGCAGCACTTCCCAGATGCGGGCGCGGGCCAGGCGGTCCTCGATGGGGGTCACCACCTCGACGCGCTTGAGGAGATTGCGCGACTGCCAGTCGGCCGACCCGATGAAGAACTCGCCGTCGAGCGGGTTGTCGGACCCGGCGGCGAAATGGAAGATGCGCGAATGCTCGAGGAAGCGGCCGATGATCGATGACACCCGGATGTTCTCGCTGACCCCTTTGAGCCCCGGTCGCAGGCAGCACAGACCGCGCACGATGAGGTCGATCGGCACGCCCTCCATCGAGGCCTGGTACAGCGCCTGGATGATCTTCTGGTCGTCGAGGCTGTTCATCTTGGCGATGATGCGGGCGGGCTTGCCGGCGCGCTGGTGCTCGATCTCCCGGCGGATCAGCTCGAGGAATCGCTCTTGCATGTTGAAGGGCGCCACCAGGAGCTTGCCGTATTCCTGTTTCAGCGAGCACCCGGTCAGGTAGTGGAACAGGTTGACCAGATCCTGGGTCAGGTCGGGGCGACAGGTCAGCAAGCTGAGATCGGTGTAGATCTTGGCGGTTTCGGGCTGGTAGTTGCCGGTGCCGATGTGGGCGTAGCAGCGCAGCCCTTCGGGCTCCTGACGGACGACCAGGGCGGTCTTGGTGTGGGTCTTCAGGCCGAGGATGCCGTAGACGACATGGACCCCGACCTTCTCGAGCGTCTGAGCGATTTGAATGTTGCGCTCTTCGTCGAAGCGGGCCTTGAGTTCGACGAGGGCCACCACTTGTTTGCCCGCTTCGGCGGCCTTGATCAGGTTGCTGATGAAGGGGCTGTCGGCGCTGGTTCGATAGAGGGTGATCTTGATGGCCAAAACGTGGGGGTCGAGGGCGGCGGCCTGGACGAACCGTTCAATGCTGGCCGAGAAGCTCTCGTAGGGATGGTGAACCAGGATGTCGCGCTTGCGGATGAGGCTGAAGATGTCGGCATCTTCCCCGACCAGGGTGCGCGGAATCTGCGGCACCCAGGGGTCGAACTTCAGGTCGGGCTCGGGCAGGGCGGCGACGGCGCGCAACACGGTGTAATCGAGCAGGGCCGGCATCTCGTAGAGGTCTTCCTCTTCGAGTTCGAGTTCGGTCATCAGGAACTGGAGCATGGCAGGGTCGGTATCGGGGCCGTACTCCAGGCGGATCACCCGTTCGAATTTGCGTTGCCGCAGGGTCTCTTCGATCAGATCGCGCAGATCTTCGGCCTCTTCTTCTTCGGGCTCGGTCTCGGCATTGCGGGTGATGCGGAAGGGGCTGACGTTCAGCACCTTCATGCCCGGGAAGAGATCGTCGAGGTGGGCTTTGATGAGTTCGAGGAGGCTGACGAAGCAGGTGGCGCCGTCGCCTTTCTTGCGTTCGAACGAGTAGAAGGCGGGCAGGACGCGCGGCACCTTGACGCGCGCGAACACCTTCTCGTCGGTCTGCGGGTTGCGCAGGATGATGCCCAAGGAGGTCGAGAGATTCGAGAGAAAGGGGAAGGGATGGCCGGGGTCGACCGAGAGCGGCGTCAACACCGGGAAGACCCGCTCTCGGAAGAAGGTCTTGGCCTTCTGCCGCTCGTCATCTTTGAGATCTTTGTATTTGAGGATGTAGATGCCATGGTCGGCGAGGTCAGGCAGCACCGATTTCGTGTAGATGCTGGCCTGCCGCTGGATCAGTTCGAGGATCCGTTCTCGGATGGCGGTCAGTTGCTGGCGAACGGTCATGCGGTCGGGGCGCCGGAAGGGCAGGCCGACGTCGACATGGCGTTTCAGCAGCCCCACTCGCTTCATGACGAACTCGTCGAGATTGGAGGTGAAGATGGCCAGGAAGTTCAGTCGCTCGAGCAGCGGCGTGCGCGGGTCTTCGGCCTGGGCCAGCACCCGGCGATTGAACTCGAGCCAGCTCAGCTCTCGGTTCAGGTAGTTCTCGGGCGACAGGCGGATCAGCCGCCCGCCGTTCTCTTTTTTGCCTGGCTCACGAGACTTCGCGGCCGCCTCGGGGCGGGAATCCAATCTGTCTGGTTGGTTCGCCCTTTTTTTCTTGGCGTGGTTGCGGTTCTTGGTCATGCGGCACCTCTCATGTCATGGGATGGTATTATACCATTCGCGGTGGTTCGCGTCGGGAATGCGCTTGGCCGGCGGCGGACCGCGAATCAGCCACGGGGGGCGGATGGTGAACGAGGGATCGGATGGGAAGAGCAGGATCGGTCGCCTGGCTCTCCCCGGACGGCCTCGCCCCTATGTGATGGCGCATCGGGGCGATCGGAGCCGTTACCCCGAAAACTCGCTGCTGTCGTTCCAGATGGCCTGGGAAGCCGGGGCCGACCTGGTGGAGACCGACCTGCGGCTGACCCGGGATGGGGTTCCCGTCTGCCTGCATGACTCTACCGTCGATCGGACGACGGACGGCCTCGGCCCGATCGACCGCCTGACGCTGGCCGAGGCGCGGCGGCTGCGCCTGCGGTGGCCGCTGGCCGCCGAACGCGGGCGCCCGGCCAGTCAGCGGGCGTCCGAGCCGTTTATCACAATCCCCACGCTGGAAGAAGTGGCGGCGGCGGTGCCTCCCGACCGCGGACTGGCGCTTGAACTCAAGGGGCCGGCCTTTCTCCAGACGGAGGCGGCGCGGCGGGTGGTCGCCATCGTGACCCGGGCAGGCCTTCGGGATCGCACGATCATTCTGTCATTTGCGCGCGCCAGCCTGGCGACCTTCCGTGCCGCGGCCCCCGATCTACCGATCGGCTTGATCACGATGCGGGGCCTGTCGCCGCCCACGGGGTTCGACGTGTTGGGGCCGGTGTGGCCCATCCTGTTCCTCAATCCCTGGTATGTGGCCCAGGCCCATCGCCAGGGCCAGCTGGTCTGCCCGCTCGATCCCACGCCCGAGCCACGGTTGGCGTGGTACCGATGGCTTGACGTCGATGCGATTCTGACTGATGACCCGGTCGCCACGGTTGACCGTTGGCGGGGCTTTGGCTGAAGGCTTGGCTCTCCGCGGGCGAGTTACAGGTGAGAGGATGAGGATCAAAGGTGCGAAGTCCGGACGAGCGCGTAGCCTTCGCGGAAGGGGTAGGCGGTTTCGAACTGGCCTTCCGATCTGAAGGCGAACGTTCCCTCCTCGGTCAAGTAGGTCCATTTGCCATTGCGGTGGCGGGCGACGACCAAGCCCTCGCTGAAGGGACCGATTTCCCAGAGATCGTCCAAGAGCTGTTCCTCCCCGGACGGAAGCAGGGCGAATCCGATGGCCTCAGAGGGCCCCTTTGGCTGGTCAGGACGATGGAGTTTGCGCTGGAAGGGGACGCGGCTGTCATACGCGGGAAAGAGCTTGTCATAGCATGGTGGCAGAACCACGATTCCTTTTCGGTTGATCAGGCCCCAGCCGGAGCCGTCGGCAGGCCAGACCCTGGCATATCCGCCCTCAAAGGGGGAAACTCCCAGGAACCGTCCAGGCACGACTGCTTCTCCCTGGTGGTCGATGTACCAGAATTCGCCATTGAATTGCGCTTGGTCCTCACCGAACTTCGATTCGATCCACGTTCCTTTGCCAACTGGGGCCAGCCCCTCAGAAAAATCTCCCGCATAGTCGAAACGTGGTGGAATCTGCCAATCACTGCCTGGAACCAAATACCCCCAATGCTGGTTTCGCTTGGCGGCGGCCAGTCCTTCGTGAACATCACGCGGTCGGTCCTGGACGCCCTTCGGACAAGGGAGAAACGTGCCGTTGCGGGTGAGGAATCCCCATCTTCCTTGATGCAGAGCGACGGCGAACCCTTCGCTGAATCTTCCGACGAATTCAAATTCGCAAGGAATGATGAGTTGAAAAGAATCTCGCCCCAGAAACCCATACAGGTCGCGATTCCACAATTTAACCTGAGCACATCCTTCGTAAAAGAGTCCGACTGGTTCCAACGGGGGATGATGGCGCCGGCCATCGAAAACCACCTTACCGGATGGAGTGATGAATCTGGCCGGAGAACGGAAGCAAAGGCCCTCGGAGACCTCGCTGAGGGATTCGCCATCGGAGATTTCAGCGAATAAAGGGGTGCTTTGATGGTTGATCAGAAAAACATGAAAAACCTCATCTTCATAGCATTTTCCCCCCCAGCGAGGTTGGAGAAGGCCGAATTCAGGTTCTGGAGGTACCAGCAACGGATGGCGTGGCAGCTCAGGAGATCTTGGCATGTGGCCCCCGCTGGAACATGTTTCAGGGGACAACGGTTTCCCCTCATTGAGCCAGGGTGGACCCGGCCGGCGGCTGGTCGGAGGGTTCCACACCCATTTCAGGAGCCAGGCAGTATCAACCTTGGACCATAAACAGCGCCATGCGGCCATCATCTCGGCAGGGGTGCCGAAACGGGCTGTCAAGAGCAGCTCCAGGCGTTCGTAGAGCTGTCCTCCGAAGTACAGCACGAAAGCTCCGCTCAACAAGAGGCCGTTGCCGAGGATGAACCCTTGGATACTGCGATCGAAGAGACTGGCCAAGGGGTGAATGACGAAGTTTCCCAGCCCCCAAAGAAGGCCAGTTCCGATGATAATCAACAATACCTTGATTCCGGTCAGGATGGTTGGGAGGCCAGGCATTTCTCTCTCCTGCTGATTTTAGATTCTATCCGCGGCGTTGGGGAAGACGGGAGCGGCGATGTCAGAGCGAATTTAGGAGAGGGGAACCTGCCTGAGGTCGAGGGTGCGGCGCACTGCTTCGGCCAGATCGCGCAAGGCATAGGGCTTGGCCAGGAAGACCAGCGAGAGCTGGTCTTCCGCCGCGGCCTTGTCGAACTCGGGCGAAGCCGTGCCGGAACAGATGATGATGGGCAGATCGCGGCGGATCTGGCCGATCTGCCGCGCCAGATCGAGTCCGTTCAGGCGAGGCATGTAGAAATCGGTGACGACCAGGTCGAAGGCGGCCGGGTCTTGGCGGATTCGGTCCAGGGCGGGGAGCGGCTCGGTAAACTTCTCGACCTGGTAGCCGAGCGTTCTGAGCATGCTTTCGCCGAGCGTGACCAGGGGAGGTTCATCATCGAGGAACAGGATGCGTTCCTGGCCGGCGGGCAGGTCGCCGATGGGGGTCTGGGCTTCGACGACGGGGCTCGCCTCCGTAATGATGGGGAGATAGATCCGGAAGGTGGTGCCGACGCCGGGCGTGCTGGTCACATCGATGGCCCCATGATGGCTCTGGACGATGCCGTGGGTCACCGACAGCCCCAGGCCAGTGCCCTCCCCTTCTTGCTTGGTGGTGAAATACGGGTCGTAGATGCGGGCCAGGATTTCGGGGGTCATGCCGCAGCCCGTATCGGAAACCGAGAGCACCATGTGCGGGCCTTCTCGCAGGCCGGGCAGCAGCCGGGCCTGCTCGGGGGACAGGTCGACGCGCCGCAATCCGATCTCCAGGAGCCCGGAAGGTTTGCCCTGCATGGCATGGAAGGCGTTCATGCACAGGTTCATGAGGACCTGGTGCATCTGGGTCGGGTCGGCCAGCACCGTCCCCTCGCGTTCCAGGGAATGGCGGATCTCGATGGTGGCCGGCAGGGCCGAGCGCAACAGGGCGAGCACTTCCTGAACGACCAGGTGCAGGTTCAGGGGGATCCGCTTCTGTTCGGACTGGCGGCTGAAGGCCAGGATGTGGCCGACCAGCTCCTTGGCGCGGTGGGCGGCCTGCAGCACCGCTTCCAGCCGCTGAGCCGGCGAGCTGCCGGCGGGGATCTCGCGGGCGGCCAGCTCGGCGAACCCCAGAATGCCGGTCAGGATGTTGTTGAAATCGTGGGCGATGCCGCCGGCCAGGGTGGCGATGGCCTCCATCTTCTGGGCCTGTCGCAGCTTGGTCTCCAGGCGGAGCTGCTCGGTCACGTCCTCGAAGATGACCATGCGTTCCCCGGTGCCGAGCCGGGCCGGTTTGATCCGAACCTGCTTGGTGTGGCCGGAGCGATCGACGATCTCGAAGGTCGTGGTGCCGATGCCCTGGCTGGGGGCGAGGTCCCGGCGGGCGGTGGCCCACCAGGCGCGGGCGTCCTCGCGGGCGCGCAGATCGGGGAACGAGCGGTGCAGCAAGGTGTCGAATGAGGGAAGGTCGGCGAGGGTATACCCGAACAGGTCGGTGAACCGGGGATTGAGGTAGCGGATCCCGTCCTGGGCGTCCAGGAGGGCGATGCCGAGGGGCAGTTCTTCGATCAGGCCCTGGAACTTGAGCTTCTCTTCCTGCAGCGCCCTGGCATCGCGCTCGGCTTCGAGCATCTTCTGTTCCAGCTTGCGAACCAGCCGTTCGCTGTACAAACGGAGCACCTCTTCTTCGGGGAGCGGGGGCGCGGGCGGCGTCGTGCGTTGGCGGGCGGCGGCCACGACCTCCCCGATCACGGCCATCAGCTCATCGGGTTCGCAGGGTTTGCGCAGGAACCGGTCGGCGCCGATGCGCAGGGCGAACTCTTCGTCCTGGGGGCCGGTATAGGTGGCGGTGTAGAAGATCAGCGGGATGGCCTGGCAGTTCGGGTCGGCGCGGAGCTTCTGGCAGAACTGGAAGCCGTCCATGACCGGCATCAGGATGTCGCTGATGATCAGGTCGAACCTGGTGGTGCGCAGCGCTTCGAGGGCGGCGGCCCCATGGTTCAGGCAGGTGACCTGATGGCCGTGCCCGCGCAGCAGCGCTTCGAGCAGGTAGCGACCGTCTTCCCGATCATCGAGAATGAGAATGTGCATGGCAAAGGCCTCCTGACCCGGTCATTCCTTCGGCAGATAGGCGGTGATCTCCGCCACGAAGGTTTCTGGATCGATGGGTTTTTCGATGTAGCCGGTGGCGCCGGCAGCGAGCACCCGCTCGCGGTCGCCCACCATGGCATACGAGGTGACGGCGATGATGGGAACGCCCTTCAGATCGGGGTTCTTCTGCAGCTCGGCGGCGACCGCATACCCGTCCATTTCGGGCAGCTGGATGTCGAGGAGGATGCCGCGGGGGCGCAGCCGGGCGGCCATCATCACTCCTTCCCGGCCGTCCCGGGCTTCGGCGACGGTGAAGCCGGCCCGTTCCAGCAGGAAGCGCATCATATACAGGTTCTGTTCGTTGTCTTCGATGATCAGCAGCAGACCGCTCATGAGGTTCCTCCGGGGGCGAGGGGGAGGCGGACCGTGAAGGTGCTGCCGCGTCCGACCTCGCTGGCGACCTGAATGGAGCCGCCCATCAGGTCGAGGAGTTTGCGGCAGATCGACAGGCCCAGACCGGTTCCTTCATACCGGCGCGCCAGCCCCGAATCGAGTTGCCGGAACGGCTTGAACAGATGGGGCAGATCTTCCGGCTTGATGCCGATGCCGGTGTCGATCACCGCCACCTGGAGGATGTCGTCCGGCTCGAGCGTGACGCGGATGGTCACGCTGCCCGTTTCGGTGTATTTGACGGCATTGTTGACCAGGTTGAGCAGGACCTGCTCGAACCGGCAGAGGTCAGTGACGAGGGGGGGCAGGTGGTCTGGCATCTCCAGCTTGAGGGCGAGCCCCTTCTTCTCGGCCAGCGGCGCGACCAGTTTGACCGTCTTTTCGAGCGAGGCGCGCGGATCGCAGGGGGCGAAGTTGATCTTCAACTGGCCCGCTTCGATCTTGGAGATGTCGAGCACGTCGTTGACCAGGGCCAGCAGATGGCGGGAACTGTTCTGGACCATGCCCAGCTGCTTGCGCTGCTCGTCGTTGAGGGGGCCGGCCAGTCCCTGCAGCAGGATGCCGGTGAACCCGATGATGGAATTGAGCGGGGTGCGCAGCTCGTGCGACATGGTGGCGAGGAAGGCCGATTTGACCTGATCGGCGACCTCGGCCCGCTCTTTCGCCTGCTGCAGTTCGGCGGTTCGTTCAGCGACCCGGGTCTCGAGCAGGCGATTGCACTCCCGCAGCTCGCGGTTCTGGGCTTCGATGGTATCGAGCATGTCGTTGAAGGCCATGACCAGAATGCCGATCTCATCCTGGCTGGTCACGGCGGCGCGCACCGAGAAGTCCTGGTGCTGGGTGATCATCTCGGCGGTGCGCGTCAAGGCGCTGATGGGCTCGGAGACCAGGCCCTGGAGCCGGTTGGCCAGCACCCAGGTCAGGGCGGCCACGGCGATGAAGATGATGACGGCGGCGAGGAAATGCTGCGCCAGCAGGCGATCGACGCAGGCCAGAGAGGCCTGGAGATACACGGTGCCCACCCGCCGGCCCTGGACGAAGATGGGTTCGAAGACTTCCAGGAAGCCGGGGGTCCAGATCTGGCCGGCTTCTGCCTGGAAGGCCGGCAGGGGGAAGGCCGCCGAGCCGAGGCGATCGGCGATGTAGGTGGCGACCAGGCCGCCCTGGGCATCGAAGATGCAAGCTCCGATCACCGCTTCCTTGACCCGGAGAGCGGCCAGGTTCTCGGCGGCCAGCTGAGCGTCGTCGAACAGCAGGGCCGCCGAACTGCGATCGCCGACCAGTCGCGCCAGGACCGTGACATCTTCGGCCAGGGCGCGGCGCATGTAGGCGCGTTCCCGCACCAGGAACGCCCAGGTCGTCAGCAGCAATCCCCCCAGGCTGATGAGCATCGTGATGGCCACCAGCTTGTGCTTGATGGGCAGACGTCGGAACAGGGCGAAGGGGTTCACGGGCTGCCCTCCGTGGTCACGACGCGGGCGACTTCCAGCACCTTGGCATGGATGTGCCAGCCCTGCCGTTTCACGCGGTCGAGATTGATCTGCAGACGGACCTTGCCACGATCTTTGACGAAGCCGATGCTGCCGCCTCGCTGCGGGAACAGGGGAATGTCGCTGATGGTCAGAACCGGCAGCTCGTGAAGGCGGGACAGGACTTGCGGCAGGCGCTTGTCGAGCGACCGTCCGAGAAAGACCACATGGATGGACGGGTCGAGGTCGGCGTTCTCGGGCAGCCGCGAGATGTGCAGGGCCCGCCCCGTCATGGGTTCCCGGGCCAGTTGTTCCAGGAAGGGGGCGATCGGATCGTCGCCGAGGATGGCCAGGCGTAGCGGAGGTGCGGGACCCTCGGCGGGAGCGGTGGCGGGTTCTCGGGCAAACTGCAGCAGATGGAAGATGTAGGCGGTCTTGACCTTGGCTTCGAGAGAGTCCTCGGCGGTGGCCAGGCCAGGCCGGCCGGCCAGCAAGGTCAGGACGACCAGGAAGACCACGGCCGGTCGGCGGTGGCGCCCGCCTCGATCGGCCGACCGCCGGCGCGCCGGGGCTCGGAAGCCCTGGGAGGCCGCTTCAGAACGACCCGCGGCGCGGGAAGGGGCCGAACGCCGCTCGCACCGGTCGCTCGCTGGCAGGGCGGCCGGCCGTGACCCAGGGCGTCTCTCCAGATCCATCTTGGCAAATCCTTTGTCGATCCGCTCCCATGATACATCACCTCGGATACCGGCTCAAAGGGCGGATCTTCCCTCTTCAGATGGGAGCCAACCCATAAGGAGGGACCCGGACGCCGCGGTCTCACTGGCAGAGTGCGGTTGGCGCGGTCAGGGGCCGGGCGGGAAGGCCGCCAGCCGGTCGGCGTCGATGGCGGTCGTTCGCCTCATGAGGATCTCGGCTTGGGGTCAGTCGTCTGGAGACAGCAGGCCGTAGGCCCGGCCGTACCAATAGGCCAGCAGGTAGCCCACGGGCGGCACCAGGAAACCGTCGTCGTGGCCGGTGACGAGGGCGCGGGGCGATTCCTGCCAGATGAAGACATGCGGCGCGCGCTGGTCGATGGGGAACGGCCGGTCGGCCTGGTTGCCCCGGCGCCCGAAGCGGTCGGGCCAGGGCAGACGGCGCACGCCGGGGTCGGCGCGATGATCGAGGCAGCGGTTGCGCTGGTCGAGGGGGTAGGCCTGCAGGGTGGCTTTGGCGGCGGCGATGAGCGGGGCGGGCAACGGCTGGGAGCCGTTGACCTGACGGATGAACGTATACAGGGTGTTTCCTTCATCGGCGATGGGCGCGAAGGCCCGCGCCACGATATCGACGGCGGCGGCCCGCAGGGCCGGCGGCGTGGGGCCTTCGAACAGGCCGAGCAGAGCGAAGAAGGTGAGGTTGGTGCCGACGTAGCTGCGCTGGGCGTCGGCCAGTTCATCGAGGTTCGAGCCGGCCATCTCGCGCAGATCGGCGGCCCATCGGTCCAGGCGTTCGGCGAGGCGGGCGGCGCCCAGACCGCGCAGGGAGTTCGCCCAGGTGGCGAGGCAGGTCGCCCAGGGCTGGAGGAACGCGAATCCGTCGGGGCCATCGAGCAGACGCAGACCGGTGACGAGCAGCGTGCCGCCGAACTGGCCGGCGCCGATGGCCAGCGGGCGGCCGGCCGCAACGGCGAGATCGGCCAGGGGTGTCGGCAGCCAGCCGAACTGGATGGCGGCTTCCCGCCCGAGGCGGAGGAACGCCACGGCCAGGTCGCGGCTGATGGCCACCAGCGTCTCGCGTTGGCGTCCGTCGTAGAGGTCGCCCAGCAGTTGCGAGGTGACCGAGGCGATCTCGGGCAGACGGCGGCGGCCGACCAGGTCTTCCGCGAAGAAGCGCTGCAGCTCGGGGTCGCCGGTGAAGTGGGCGGCGGTCTGCACGATCATCAAGGCGCGCAGCGCTTCCCCCCCTCGGATGGGTGGCGGCCGGAAGGTCGACAGCACCGCGGCCAGCGAGGCATTCCAGGGAATGGCCTGGGCCAGCAGATTGGCGGGGAAATCGTCGACGGTCGCCCACTCGTGCGGGGTGAGGCGGTCCTGGTAGACGTAGTCGGGGTTGAGGTTGAAGGGCTGGAAGGTGGCCGAGCCGAGGGTGACGGTGAGGGCCAGATCGTTCGCCTGCAGGTTGCGGCCGACGGCCAGCATCACCTGCCGGCTCTGGTCGAGCACCTCGGGGTCGCGGACGAGGGGCAGGCAGGTGGCATACGCCAGGAAGATGCCGGTGTATTGATCGCGCGAGGTGTCAGGAATGAACCACCAGTGGCGGTAGCTGCCCACGCCGGGGCGGATCTCGCGATGGCCCTGGAACCAGTCGGGCGGTCCGAAGCATCGTCCCAGGAAGCCCGGCGAGCCGGACATGGCATGCAAGATGTGGAAAGCTCGCAGCCCCTTCTCGATATTGGCCAGGGCCTGCGGGGCCTGGGTGGCCCGATATCGGAAGGCCTGCGCCGCCAGCCAGGCGCCGGTCCAGATGGTGGCATCGCCCCCGGCGCGTACCTGCTCGACCCGACCGTCGTCTCCCACCTTGACCCCGACGACCAGCCCGAGCGGCGTGTGCCACTCTTCGAGCGCCCGATCGAAGGTGGCCGCCTTGTCGGCCAGGGGGCCGGCCTCGGTCAGGCCAGGCCAGACGCCGGCCAGCCATAGTCCGAGCAGACCGCTCCACAGCCAGAGTCGCTGGGGCGGTCGGTCGTTCGCTCTGCCCATATCCCTTCACCTCCTTCGCCTCGATCATGATACCCCGATTTCGTCTGACCGTCTTCGCATTTGCCCGGCGTTGCTCACGAAGGGTTCACGAGCGGATGGGCGAGCCCAGGCCGTCCGCTCAGGGCCGGGAGGTTCGTTGCCGAGGGGCGTCCCACGGTTGGTCACCTGAGGTGGGGCGGCAGACCATGGGGCGGGCCTTGCCTGGTCTTGCCCCGGCGAGGGGGAAGAATGGTAGAATCAGCCGATGGTGAGAATCGATTCGCCGCGTGCTCATCCCGACGGCGATGCGGCCGGGCCTGCTGGCCATCTTCCGGTCGACCGCTCCATGTCCCGGGGGGCGGTGCCTGGCGCGGCGCCATCGGCTGGTCCTGAATCGGCGCTGGTGACTGGCCCGGATCCGGCCCCCGCCGCAGGCCTTGGCCCGGCGGGGGGCGGGCCCCCGTCTTCCCGCACCGCGGCGGCAGGCGCCGGCGGATTCCTGATCGAGCCCTACTCCTGGTTGTTCCGGAGGTGGCGGCCCGCCCTGGCCTGCAGCCTGCTGGCGATGCCTGCGCTGTGGATGCTGCTGGTCGGGTTGCGACAATTCTGGGGGTTCGAGCACGTCATCTTCTGGGACAACGAGATCACGATTCTCGGGGCCTTTACCGGGGCGGGGCTGTGGGCGCTGCTGCTGGCCCGGCTGTTCCGGAAGCTCGAGATCGACCTGCGGACGGCGAATCCGGCGGTGGGGCCGTTGCTGGCCGATCTCCGCGACCGCCTGCACCACCGGACCATCCTGGTCAAGGTTCCCTTGGCGCTGGCGGCGATCGCCATCGGCAGCCGCTATGCGGCCGGGGCCGATTTCAATCCGTTCATCCTGTGGCGGATCGACCTGCTGTTCTGCGCCTGGCTGTTCGTGGGCTTCTTCCTGATCCTCAATACCACGGCCTTGTGCGCCCGTTACACCGAGATCGCCCGGGTGCTCGGGCATGAGGTGGCCGAGGGGCGGCTCGGGCATCCCGAGATGCGGATCCTCAGCCGGTTCTATCTGAAGGTGGCCGTCATCGCCTCCTTCCATTTCGCGGCCTGCGCGCTGACGGTCTACGATCTGTATCTCATCTACACCTATGCCGGCAAGATGTGGCTGGGCTACCAGCTGATCCGCTGGAAACCGGGGCTCAGCCTGGCCCAGCAGATCCTGGCCGCCTGGAACGATCCGCTGTTCAGCGAGGTGGCGATCTTCATCGCGCTCTACGGCTCGGTCTCCATCGCGCCTGTCTTCTACTTCATCCTGCCGCAATGGGAGGTCCATCAGATCCTGGTGCGGCGCAAGGAAGGCCTGGTGCAGAAGGCGCGTCAGCTGCTCGAGACGGCCGAGGCCGCCCTGGGGCCGCAAGCCACCCCCCAGGATCTGGCAGAGTATGCCCGGTGCCTGGCCATCGTCGAGAGCGTCGAGAAGATGCCCGAATGGCCCTTCGCGCTGGGGGGCAAGATCGGGACGATCCTGCTCGTGGCCATCCCCAGCTTCGTGGTGTTCTTGAAAGAAGTGTTCCTCGAGACGTTGGTGCAGATGCTGGTCAATCGCTAGGGGGCGGGCCGACGGGCGCGACCTCGCCCCCTCTGCCGTGTCGCGGCCACCCACGCGGGCCGACGGGCGCGGGGTCGCTCCCTCACGGACTCGAGGCTCTTTGGTTCAGTCGAGTTCTTCGTAGGGATAGCAGACGGTGATGACCTTCGGGGTCGGCAGATCTTTCACCACCACCTTCAGGAAATCGCCGTTGAAACGGGGCCCGACGATGGCCAGCTTGGGGCCGTCGCGCTCGTCCCAGCGTTGGACGACCCGGCCATTCACAATGGCATCATGGACCTGCCGGATGTAGATGTCGCGGGCCACCATCTGGTCGTAGGCGTGACGGGTGACCTGGTAGTCTCCGGCGGCGATCTTCCTGGCGATGCTCTTGCGCCCCACCGCTGCTTCCCTCCGCTCCATTATACCGCGGTGGCCGACCGAAGGGAACCGGTGGGCGCAGGCAGCCGCAGGCGTGCTCCGAGGTCTGGAGCAGGCGGCGTTGCGTGCGTTGGTCGGGGTGGCCGAGGTCGGGGCCTGTCGCCCACCACAGGCCCTGGCTCGACCATCGTCGGGGGAAGCCGCGGCAGCCAGGGGGAGGCCGCCGGGCGCCCGGCCGGTCTAGGGTTGGCGGACGGTCTGGATGTACTGGAGGGCTTTGCGGGCCAGAGCCGCATCGGCGGGATCGGGCGAGGCGGCCAGGAAGGCCTGCAAGGCCTGGACATTGGAGGGGTCGCCCTGCTGGGCCAGCGCGCGGATGGCGTTCTGCCGCACGGTGGGTTCGGGGTCGGCGAGGAGGTTCTGGAGGATGATGGCGGCCTCGTTCCCACGCAGCCCTTTCAAGACCCAGGTGGCGGAATCGCGCATGCGGGGTCGGTCGTCTTCGACCATCTTTTTGACTTCGTCCAGGATGGCTTCGACCTCGAATCGGGACAGCGCGGTGATGGCGTTGGCCCGGATGCGGTTGTCTTCGTCCTTCAGGAAGGGAATCAGGAAGGGAATGGCGCTGGGGTCGCCGTTCTCCTGCAGACCCTCGATGGTGTTGGCCCGCACCCGGGGGTGGGGGTGCTGAAGGAAGGGCCGCAGCACCGGGGTCACCTCGGGAGAGTGCAGCCGCCCGAGCGCCTTGACCGCGATCTCCAGGCAGCGCGGGCTGGGGGGGCGTCGGAGGAAGGTCTCCCAGGCGGGGAGGTCGGCAGGGGAGCTGGTGTCGATGAGGGTGAGCAGGTCTTGGGGTTCGGGATCATCGGGCAGGGCCGCGATGGCGGCCTGGCGATCAGGCGGCGGCGGGGGAAGGAGCTGACCCTGATCTTGTTCCTGGGCCTGTTCTGGCAGACTGAAGGGGGGGGGCCGAGGGCCGGTCGATGGCAGGGCCGGGGAGATCATCGAACAGAGGTCGGGCCACCGGGCTGGGCAGGGCAGGAGGGGGAGGCGGCGCGATGGCGTCGAGATCGGCAAAGAGACGGCGAGTCGGGACCGGGCTGATCGGAAGGTTCCGTTGGGAAGGGAAGGGCGGCTGGGATGGGGTGGCGCTGGCGGGTCCCACGACGGTAGCGGGAAGGGGCGACCCGTTCTCGGTACCGGACGGCATCTCGAAGGTCCTTTCGGAGCCGGGCCAGGCGAGGACGCGGTCCGACCATGCCGGTTCGGAGGGCGGAGGGGTGGACAGGGCTTCGCGGGTGGCGGGCGCCTCGACACCGCCGGTCAGGGGCAGGACGGCGTCGTCGTCTGACCCGTCGGGGCCGCTGGCTCCCGCGGCCTGCCCGGCGCTGAGGGCGAACGGCGGAGGAGCGGTCAAAGATGGCTCAGGACCGTCGATGGGGTCGCCCGATGCGTCAGAGCGGATTCCTCCCGTGAGTTGCAGGCCGTCCTCATCAGCTTGATCGGTCTGGGCCGAATAGTCTGCTGCACTCTGATCGGTGAGGCCGGGCTCTGAGAGAGGCCGGTTGTCCTCGGCGGGCGGCGCGGTCAGCTCGTCCAGCGAAGGCGGCGGGGGAGGAAAGCCAGGCTGGGGTTCTTGGCCGGAAATGCCTTCCTGAGCGAGCTCAGGGGGTAGGGCCAGGGGATCGGCCGGGGCGGCGGCCGTGGCCGGTTCTGCCTCGCCCGTCGCGGGGACGACGGCCGCGAGAGAGTCCGCCGCCGGCGGGGCCGCTGGTTCCCCGGTCGGGCCGCCGTCGCCTTCGGCGGTCGGCGACTCGCCAGCCGCATTCGCGGCCGGAGTTTGGGAAGAAGGCATGCCGCCCATCGCCAGCAGGCTGGCCGTGAACGCGGCACTGTTCTCGCAGGCCTTGCGCAGGTGGTCGCGGGCCTTCTGGGCGGTGTAGCGAATGCCCGGATCGCTGTCGCCGATGAGCCCATCGAGGTAGGGCAGCAGCAGATCGGCCTGGCGGGGGGTGACGAATTTCAGCTGCATCAGACGGGCCTGGGCTTCCCCCTGTTTGGTTTTGTCGAAGCCGGAGAGGTCGCGATGCAGGGTTCGGATGGCGGGATCGAGCTGGCTTTCGAGCACGGTGGGGAGCTGCGCCACCGGAATGGGGCGCCCGGCTTGCAAGGCTTCGGTCAGAACGGCCGTCGCTCGTTCGAACCACCCCTTCACCACCTGCGCCCGCCAGGTCGCCCACCACAGGGCATCTTCGCTCGAGATGCGCCAGGCCTTTTCGAGCAGATCGACCATCTCGGCCGTCATCGACAGCGGGTCGGTTTCCTGCAGGAGCTGGCCGACGGCCACCACCATGTCCTGGTCTTCGGGGAAGAGGGCCATATAGCGGCGCGCCAGCTCGAGGTGGTCGGGCTTGAGCTGCTTGCCGGCGAGGAGGAAGCGGCCGAGTTTCTGGATGGCCTCCTTGTCATCGGGGAACAGTTTGAGGTACCGGAGAAAGAACTCGATCTGCTGAATCTTCAGAGGGCTGGCCAGGTAGTGACGGGCCAGCAGTTGCATGGCCAGCGGGTGCTGGTTCTTGAGTTCGAGGAGCAGCTCGGCGTAGCGGACCCCTTTGTCCTTCAGGCCGCACGCGAAGGCGAACTCGGCGAGCAGTTCGAACATCCTCTGACGGGCCCATTCTTCTTTGACCGTACCGAAGCGTCGTTCGAGCGAGGCCAGGGCCAGGCGGGGCAGGTAGCGGCCGAGGAAGGCGGTGCGCGACCAGTAGTTGATTTCCCACCACTGGAAGAACCAGAACATGCCTTTGCCGGCGACATAGAAGAAGGCGAGCAGAAGGAACGGCATGAACTTCCAGCCGTGGCGCCAGATCCAGAGCAGGCGGCCAGGCCAGATCAGGTATTTGTGCTCGGCTGCGATCGCCCGCGCCGCCTCGAGGTGTTTCTCGGCTTCGGCCATTTCGTTGCGGCGCAGGGCGATCATCATGCGCACGTAGGGGCTCCAGAACGATCTGGGGTTCTTGGCGGCGATGCGGGCGGCGTCGGCCAGCAGCTCATCGTCGTCCCGGGCGCCGGTGAAATAGGCGGCGGCCAGGCGCATGTCCCAGATGGCGGCGATGCGATCGAGGTTGTTGCCGAGGGCGGGGTTGCGGTTGAGGAAGCGGCGCAGCCCGGGCCAGTCTTCCTGGAGCAGCAGGCGCTGGGCTTCTTCGAATCGTTCGCTGGCGAACAGACGGGCGGTGGCCAGCTCTTTCTCGACCTCGGCCAGGCGCCGGAAGTGGGGAGGATGGGCCCACCCCATCAGGATCATTTCCTTGAGAACGGTCCGGATCTCGGCGAGGTCTTCCTCGCCTTCAGCGCGCGCCAGACGCTGGGCGAGTTCGCGCTTGCGGGCGGCGTGGGGGTCGGCGGCCCGTGGCCCCGTGGTCGGGCTGGCGGTGGCGGCGATCTGGTCGAGGTAGGCTCGGGCATTGAAATTGTGGGGATCGAGTTCGAGCACCTGCTGGCAGAGCCGCTTGGCGAGCAGGGTATCCTTGCGTTGGAGGGCCGCGTAGGTCTGCCCCAAGAGGTCTTGCACCTTGCGGATGGTCTCGAGACGGGTGGTCAGGCGGGCCAGTTGCGGCAGGTCGGGATGCGCCGCTTTCAGGCGGTCGAGCAGGCTCTGGGCCTGGTTCAACTCGTTCAGCACCATGGCCGCCTCGATCCGCTCGAGGAGTTCGGGGACGCGCAGTTTGACCGTCTCGCGGGCCAGGGGAAGCAAGCGGGCGGCCTCGCTGGCGGTTGCAGGATGGCGGGCCAGGATCTGGATGACCTCGAGGCGATGGAGGGGGAACCCGCGCCGATCGAAGATCTGGTTCAGGCGTTGCAGGAGGGGGATGAAATCGGCCGGAGGCTGGCGCCGCAAGGCGGCTCCATGGCGGTCGAGCAGGTCCTGGCCTTCGAAGGTGAGGGTGGCCTCGGTGCCAGGCTGGCGGGCCACGCAGTCGAGCAAGGTCTGCCAACAGGCCAGCTGGTCGGGCGCCAGGTCGCGGGCCTTGCGGGCGGCGGCTTCCACCGGCCCGGCCTCGGCCGGCGGCCAGTCGGTCGCGGGGGCGCTGGCCAGGCGGGCGGTGGCCGCCTGATGCAAGGCGGCGGCCAGGCGAGGTTTGACCGGTTCGGGATCGGGCAAGGCTGCCAGCCAGCGATCGACGGCGGCCACCGCCTCTTCCAGGCGGCCGGCGTTCAGCAGGTCCTGGATCTGGAGTTCGGCGGCGGTATCCGTGGCGATCCCCGAGGCAGGGAGGGGCATCGCGCTGGTGGCGGGCGCCGCGCTGGGCGGGGAAACCACCGCAGGAGCCGCGACAGGAGCCGCGACAGGGGCCGTTGCAGTGGCCGGGGCCGAACCAGGACGAGGGGAAGAACGGGGTTGGGCCTGGGCCGACCATCCCAGCTCACTACCTGGGAACACCGGCAACAGAAGGCTTGCCATCAACCCCAGGAGCAGGCCGAGACCCGCCAGTCGGCCGAATCCTGCGCCCAGGGGCGTGGCGAGGCGAGAACGGGCAGTGTTCATCCTGAGATAATGATACCAAAGGGCAGGATTTTGTGACGATTTTCTGTTCTTCCGATCGGCAGCCGCGCCCGCATCGAAAGCGCCCACTTGTTGAAGACCAGGCCGGTCGCTGAACGGGAACCGCGCAAGTCCTGACCAGACGGTATGCTATCATGGAGCACCCCCAGGAGGTTCGGGAGCTGCCCATGAGCATGAAATTCTCCAGTTTCGATGCCCTGTCCCCTGCGCAGCGAGTCGCGGCCTTGATGCACATCAAAGAGGCGCCGACCCGCAAGCGCGAAGACTACCTGCTCGCCTTGCATGCTCTCTTCGATGCCGAGCAGCAGGTGCGCGCCACCGCCAAGCTGATCACGGGGCTGTTCGCCCAGGAACCGTATGTTCTCGACCTGAAGGGGCTGACCCCCGAGGAAATGAAGAAACGGATCGAGGAGCGGTTTCCCGAAATGAAAGGCGGGGGGCCGCAACTGGCCGAATGGTCAGGCACCACCCCCGTGCTCGAACTGGTCAAAAATCTGCAGACCCGCTCGAAGAAGGCCGAGATGACCTCCGAATGGGATGGCCCCTTTCCGCGGACCGCCTTCATCTTGAACGCCCTGCGCGAAGATACCATCGCGATCGTGCAGCAGATCCTCGAGGCGGGGGAACGCCCCGAATGGGTGGCGCCCGCCTTCTATCTCGAGGCGCTGCAACCCTTCCGGGAAGGGCAGCGCTCCTTCGACCATCCGGCGGCCACCACGCTGGTCAACTTGAACCATGTGCATGACCGCACTCGCTTTCCTCCTGCCCTCCAGACGATGTGGGGCATGCTCGATCGGCCCATCTACCTGTTGATCATCCTGACCGATCGGCGACTGATCCTGTTCCTGCGCGATCACCTCAAGGAGTCGCGCGCCGCCTGGCAGGGCATTCCCTTCGAACAGATCATCAAGGTCTCCTCTACCCACATCGCAGGCACGGTGTCGCTCGACCTCGAGACGATGCAGGATTTCGTCCTCCTGCCGCAGCTCTATCCGGCCGATGGGTTCGAACTCGATAAAACCCTGCGCGAGAAAGCGATCAGCGCCATCAAGTCGACCGAGGATCTGCTCGACCGCGATTTCGATCGCGAACTGGCCAAGCTCGAGATGCTCTTCCAGGCCAAGGCCATCACGAGCCAGGAGTATATGTTCCGCAAGATGCGGCTCCAGAAGATGGAACTGGAGAAATTCTCCGATGCCAATCTCGACTCCCTGCTGGCCCGCCGCTTCGCCGCCGAAGCCGGGGGCAAGAAGCTCGACGAGCAGATCCTGAAACGGTTCACCTCGGAAAAGACCGTGATGTTCACCGATATCGTCGGATATTCGAGCAAAGCGGCGCAGAAACAACTGCTCGATACCATGACCCTGCTGGCCGTCCATGACAAGATGCTGCTGCCGATCATCGCCGAACACGGCGGCAAGCTGATCAAGAAGATCGGGGACGCGCTGATGGTCAAGTTCGATGATCCGCTGGCCGCCTGTCGCTGCGGGGTCGCCATGCAGGCGAAGTTGATCGCCTTCAATCGCACCAGTCCCGAGAAGATCCTCATCCGCATCGGCATCAACACCGGCACCGTCTTCACCAAGGGCGAAGACGTCTTCGGCGATGCCGTCAACGTCGCGGCCCGCATGGAATCGCTGGCCCGGCCGGGCATGATCTTTCTCACCGCTTCCACGCATGCTCGCCTGGGTGGCCAGCTGCCCTGCCACTACCACGGGCGGCGGGTGGTCAAGGGGCAGACGGCGCCGATGGAAGTCTACGCCCTGGTGGGTAGTGACGAAGATCGCGAGATGATCGAGGCGGGGCGAGCTTTCCGCCAGGAGATGGGCATGGAAGATGGCCCCGAAGAACCCGCCCCCGCCCCTGCCCCCGCCGCCGAACCCGCCCCTGTGGCCCCCGCGGCGGGTGCCGGGGCCGCGCCGACAGCCGCCCCGATCGCAGCGGCCGCCACCCGCGAGGGAGAGCTGGCCGCTCTGGCGGCCGCCGTCAGCACGGCCGTCGCCCACTACAAAACGGCGGTGCGCCTGGGGGCGCCGCGCGATGGCGCTCTGGAAGCCTGGTTCGAAGCCTTCCCCGGTCGCCTGCCCGGCGAGGAGTGAGGGGATCACGCCGGTCCGTGTGATGGAGGGAACGGCGGGCGACTGGAAGAGATCAGCGATGCGGGCCGACCACCCAAGGTCCGACTTCTGTTCCGCTCGCCAGAGGTTCAGCGGGGGTGGCCGGGCGGGCCGGCGGGTCGCTCGCTCAGCCGAACAGGCGGTTCCACCAGCTCTGCGACTTCCAACTCTCGTAGAATTCGGCCCTCAGCCGCTCGAGGTTGGCTCGCACCCCGGCTTCGGTGAGGAACCCGAAGCCGCGCCAGGCCAGTTCCTTCATAAAGCCGGCGACCTCATCTTCCTTCCACTGCGGTTCGCCGGTGACGGTGCGGCCATCGTCGGCCCGGGGGGCGTGCCGGGCCACGAATGCTTCGAAGAAGGGGCGGGCTTCTTCATCCCAGTCGGCGGGCGGCGGGAGTTCGATATCCCAGTCGACCTCCCACAGGCGGACCTTCTGGTCTTCGCTGGCAGAGGCCAGGAACCGCCCATCCGCCGAAAACGTCACCGAGGTCACATTGCCGCCGTGGCCTTCGAGAAGGCGGACGCACTGACCGGTATCGACCTGCCACAACCGGATCTTGCGATCGCGCCCCCCTGATACCAGGAAGCGGCTGTCGGGGCTGAAGGCGACCGAACAGACTTCCCATTCGTGGCCTTCCAGGCGCCGCCACATCTGGCAGGTCGTCAGGTCCCAGAGGTGGATGGTCTTGTCGTCGCTGCCTGTGGCGGCCAGCCGGCCGTTGGGGGCCACCGCCACCGTTCGCACCGTCTGCTTGTGCCCTTCGAAGATCTGTAGGCAGGCGCCTTTGTGCAGATCCCAGAGGCGGGCCGTCTGATCGCTCGATCCGGTCATGAAGCGGGTTTCGCCGGGGCAGAGGTCGACCGCGGCGACGAAGCCCTTGTGTCCTTCGAAGGTGGCCAGACAGGTGCCCTCCCATAGATCCCACCAGCGGATGGATTTATCGAGGCTGGCCGAGAGGAAGGTGCGGCCATCGGCGGTCACCGCCAGGGAGCGGATGTCGCGGGTATGGCCCTTGAAGAGCCGCACCGCCCGGCCGGTGGTCAGATCCCAGAGTTTGAGGAGACC
This sequence comes from Candidatus Ozemibacter sibiricus, assembly GCA_003327425.1. Classification (GTDB taxonomy): domain Bacteria; phylum Muiribacteriota; class Ozemobacteria; order Ozemobacterales; family Ozemobacteraceae; genus Ozemobacter; species Ozemobacter sibiricus. The sequence goes on along the minus strand of QOQW01000023.1, from coordinate 79,836 downwards.
GTTCGGATGACCGGTGACCAGAAGGCGACCTCCCGGCACGAGCGCGACCGTCAGCACCGGTTCTTTGTCGCCCTCCAGCATCTGCTTCTGGGTGCCGGTCAGGAAGTCCCACAGGCGGGCCGTGCCATCTTTGCTGCCCGTGACGATGGTCTTGCCGTCGGGGGTGAGCACCACTGCGAAGACCTCGCCGAAGTGCCCCTCGAGCACGCGCAGGGCGACGGCATCGAGCAGCCGGGTGCGCCGGCCCTTCTCGGCGAGGCGGGCCCAGAGTTCGAGAACGGCCATCTCCCGGCCCAGCACGCTGTCCTGTCGCACCGGCCGGAGCAGGGCCAGGGCGGTGGCGAAGTCGTTCTGGGCCAGGCGCTCTTTGGCCTTGGCGATGGCGTCGGCGAATCCCATGGCGTTCCTGTGGTTCGGGCGAGGACAGGGAGCCCCGGCCCTGCCTTAGGTGATATCCCAAAGCCCGGCCGAATGCAACCCAGGGCGCCGTTTCATTCGCTGCGTCCCACCGTCTCGCCGTCGCGATCCGCACGGTTGGCCGGCTGGAACAGCGATTCCACCATCAAAAAGAGCGCGGGCAGGACGAGCAGCGTCAAGAAGGTGGAGCTGAGCAGGCCGAAATTGACCACGACCGCCAGCGGCTTCTGGATGTCGGCGCCCGAGCCGGTGGAGATGATCATGGGCAGGTGGCCGATGAAGGTGGTCAGGGTCGTCATCATCAGGGGGCGGAAACGTTGGACCGACCCCAGGCGGACGGCCGCGGCCGGCGCGTGACCTTCCTGCAGCAATTGGCGATAGAAGGTGACGAGCAGCACGCCATCCTGGACCGCTACGCCCAGCAGCACGATGAAGGCGATGGCGGCCGAGACCGTGAAGGGCATGCCGTACCACCACAGGCCGGCGACCCCGCCGACCAGGGCGAACGGCAGGTTGACCAGCACCAGCAGCGCATCGCGGAAGGAGCCCAGGGCCATCACCAGCAGGATCAGAATGAGCAGGAGCGCGATCGGCACGACGATCGACAGCCGCGTCATCGCCCGTTGCTGGTTCTCGAACTGGCCGCCGATCTGGAGGAAATACCCCGGCGGCAGGCGGGAGGCGAGCGGTTGCAGGTGGTCGCGCAACTCGGCGATGAAACCGCCCAGATCGCGGCCGCGGATGTTGGCCTCGACCACCATGCGTCGCTGCCCGTTCTCGCGGGTGATCTCGATGGGCACCTCGACGCGCGCGATGCGGGCCACCTGCCCGAGGGGAATCAACTGGCCCTCGGGGCCGGTCACCTTGAGGCGGCTGATGGCCTCGGGATCAGCCCGCACCTCGGGCGGGTAGCGGACGAGCACGTCGAACCGGCGCTGGCCTTCGATCAGGGTGGTGGCGACGTGGCCGCCGACCGCCATTCCGATCAGATCGTTGATTTCGGAAACATTCAGCCCGTAGCGGGAAGCGGCGGCGCGATCGATCTGCACGTCGAGCTGGGACATGGTACTGAGCTGGGTCGCCTTGACATCGGCGGCGCCGGGCGTCTTGGCCAGCGCCGCCAGCACCTCGCCCGACAGGCGGGTCAGGGTGTCGAGGTCATCGCCGAACACCTTGACCGCGACATCGCTCTTGATACCGGAGATCAGCTCGTTGACGCGGAGGGCGATGGGCTGCGAGTACGAGAAGCGCAGGCCGGGCAGCTTCTCGAGCCGCTCCTGGATCGCGCGCAGGATCTCGGCTTTGGGCCGGGCCCCGGGCAGACTGCCGGGTTCTTTCAGGGTGATGATCAGATCGGTCTGTTCTGGACCCATCGGATCTTCGGAGATCTCGGCCCGGCCGGTTTTGCTGACCACGGCGGCGATCTCGGGAATGTCGGCCAGCGCTTGCTCCATGGCGGTCGAGACCTTGACCGCCCCGTCGAGCGAGGCATTGGGCAGCCGGACCACGTTGATGGCGATGGCGCCTTCGTCCAGCGGGGGCATGAACTCGGTGCCGATGGTGCGCCCCAGCGCCCCGATGCCGCCGAGCAGGAGCAAGGCGAGCAGACCGGTCGCCGGCGGCACCCGCAGGGCCAGTCCCAGCAGGGCCTCATACAGCCGATAGCCCCCCTTGATGATCCGGAATTCGCGTTCTTCGCCCAGCGGCAGGAAAGTCGTCCCGAAGGCCGGCACCAGCAGCAGCGCCACGCCCAGGCTGGCCAGCAGCGAGATGAGCATGGTCAACGCGAGCGGCCCGAACATCTTGCCTTCCATGCCTTCGAGCAGCAGCAGGGGAACCAGCACGATGACGATGATGAGCACCGAGAAGGTCAGGGGCCGCATCACTTCGGCCGTGGCCCGCGCCACCGCGGCGACGCGCGATGCCCCGGCCGGCAGGCGGCGCAGGTGGCGGCGCGCATTCTCGATGACCACGATGGAGGCGTCGGAGACCATGCCCACGGTGAAGGCGAGACCGCCCAGGCTCATCAGATTGCTGGACAGCCCCCACCATTTCATGATCACGAACGAGGCCAGGAAGGTGAAGGGGATCGAGACGACGACGATCAGCGAGGTCGACAGCTCGGCCAGGAAGATGAACAGCACCACCACCACCCACAGGGCCCCATCACGCAACGCCTCGAGCACGGTGCGCAGGCAGGCCTGGATCAGCGAGGTGCGATCGTAGAACACGTTCAGATGGACATCGGGGGGCAGCGACTGCCGGATCTGCGGCAGACGGTTCTTGACGCTGTCGACGACGGTCTTGGAATTCTCGTCCTTCAGCATCATGACCATGCCGGCCACCACCTCGCCGCGGCCGTCGCGGGTGACCGCACCCTGGCGGGGGGCATGGCCGATCTCGACGCGGGCCACATCCCGGATGCGTATGGGCACGCCGCCGGGGGCCCGCAGCACGATGTTCTCGATGTCGGCGATCGAGGTCAGCAGCCCGACCGACCGGATGTACTGCTGTTCCCAGCCCTGGGTCACGTAATGGCCGGGCGCGTTGGCGTTGTTGCGGTCGAGGGCGGCCACGATCTCGGGCAGGGTGATGCCGTACTTCTGCAGGCGGTCGGGGTCGGGCAGCACGTGGTACTGCTTGAGATACCCGCCGAAGCTGTTGACTTCGGTCACGCCGGGCAGCGGACGAAGCTGGGGTGCCACCACCCAGTCCTGCAGGGTGCGCAGCTCCATGGCCGAGGCGCTGGCGCTGTCGAGCGTGTATTGGAAGATCTCGCCGAGCCCGGTGGTGATCGGGGCCAGTTCGGGCTCGAGGCCGGGCGGCAGGTGCCGGGCGGCTTCCTGCAGGCGCTCGAGGACGACCTGCCGGGCGAAATAGATGTCGACACCGTCTTCGAAGATGACCACGAGTTGCGACAGACCCGCCTTCGAGGTGGAACGCACCTCGCGGACGCGGGGCAGCCCGCCCATCTTCTGCTCGAGTGGGAAGGTGACCCGTTGTTCGACGTCGAGGGGCGAGAACCCCTCGGCTTTGGTCAGCACCATCACCTGGGTATTGGTCACGTCGGGGAAGGCGTCGATGGGCAGTTGCTGCCAGGCCACCAGTCCGGCGACGATCAGGATGCCGCCCAGCAGGAAGATGAAGACCCGCTGCGACAGGAGGGTGCGGAAGGTCTCTTCCATGGTGGCCTCCTAGTCGGCGCAGCCGGCGCCCATCTTCTCGCGCAGGACGTCGGATTTCAGCAGGAAGGCTCCGTCGACGGCCACCACTTCGCCGGGCTGGAGCCCCTCTTCGATGGCGACGAGGTCGCCCAGGCGAGGGCCGGGTTGCACATCGCGCCGAACATACAGATCATCGGTGAGTCGGACGAAGACGAAGGCCTGGCCGGCGTCTTCCTGAAGGGCGGCCAGCGGCAGGCTGACCGGGGCCTGCCGCTCGCCCAGCCGCAACCGCCCGCGGATGAACAGGCCCGGTCGCAGCAGTTCGTCGGGATTTTCGACCTCGAGCCGAACGGGCAGCGTGCGGGTCTCGCGGGAGATCTGCAGATCAGCCTGCAACGCCATGGCTTCGAAGACCCGCCCGGGGAAGGCATCGGCCGTCACCTCGGCGGGCAGGGGGCCATCTTTCAGCGCTGTCAACACCGCCCCGAGGTCCTGTTCATGCACCTGGACGAGGGCGGTCAGATGGGTCAGATCGGCCACCTTCATCACCTCTTTGTCGCCGGTGACGCGGTCGCCGACGTTGCCGGCACGTTCCAGGACGCGACCGGCGAGGGGGCTGCGCACCAAGAATTCGCCCGTGGTCAGGCGGGTGGGGGCGCCTTTTTCGAGGGCCGCCACCTGATCGGCGGGCAGGCCGAACAACGCCAGGCGGCGGCGGGCGTTCTCGGTCTCGAGCTGGGCCAGGTCGAGGGCGGCCTGGGCTTCCTGGGCCTCCTGGGCTGAGCCGATCTGCCGCTCGAACAGCATCTTCTCTCGCTCGTAGCGCTTGGCGGCCAGATCCAGCTCGGCGCGGCGCTTGAGCAGCGCCAGAGCGGCCTCGGCCAGTTCATGGCTTTCCAACACGAACAGCGGCTGACCAGCCTGCACCGGATCGCCCACGCGCAAGCTGATCGAGGCCAGCCGGCCGGCGAAGCGGGGGGTGAGACAGAGGACCCGGTTGTCGTCGAGGGTCAGTTCCCCGGTGACGGTGACGATCTGCCGGTCCTGGCCGGGGGTGACGGGCTCGGCCTTGATGAGGGCCGCGGCCGAGCCGGTCACCTTGACCACGCCCAGCTCGTAGCGGCAGACGTCGCAGGCGATGGTCTTGCGACCATGCTCGCAGGTCGGCTCCGAGAGCTGGGCCAGGGTGCGGGGGCCGAAGGTGACGGTGGGGTGCCCATGTCGGTGATCATGAGCGTGCCCATGCGCATGATCGTGAGCGTGGTCTGCAGGCGGCTGGGCCTGGCGTTCGGCCTGGGAACCGGCCCTGGTCGGCGCGGGAGAAGTCGGCGCCGGCGGACGGGCCGGACCATGGTCGTGGGCGCCTCCGGCGTGGGATGCCGAGTGGGGGGCTGGCCCGCCTTTGGCTGAGGTCGACCTTTCTTGAGAGGGGCGAGGCGCGGGAGCGGCGACGGTGGCCGCGGCCTTTTTCGGCGTCGACGAAGGTGTTGGACAGCAGGCCTCTCCGGCCCGCAGGGCGGTCATCCCTGAAAGGAAGAAGGCCAGGGTCAGCCCGAGGACCTGGGCGGAAGCTCGCTGGCCCAGGGAAGAAATCGGAGGAATGGGGGGGAAGGAAATCGTAGACATGCAGATGTTCTCCGTTCGTGGGCGCGCCTCAGTGAGACTCGCCGACCAGGCACACGCCGCAGAGCTGTTCGATGGTGTCGACGGCTTGATACAGTTCGTCGAGGCTCTGAAAATACTCGCGGCGTGATGCCAGAAGGGTCTGGCGCGCATCATAGACGGCCAGTTGGGAGGTCTTGCCGAGCCGATAGCCGTCCAGGGCCAGCTCGTGCAGTCGGAGCGCCGCGGGCAGGACTCGATCTCGCAGGTCGAGGGCCACGGCCCGGGCGGTGGTGAAGCGCTCGACGGCCTCGGCCAGGGTGGTCAGCAGTTCGTGTCGTTGCTGGCGTTCTTCGGCTTCGATCTGGGCCTGACGCAGGGCCAGGGCTTGCCGGGCCCCGCGGGTGGCCCGGGGCGACGGCAGAGAGGCTTCCAGGCCGATGACGAAGGTCAGGCGATCGCGCGCCTCGGCGGCCCGCAGGTGGCGAAGGCCTCCCGAAATGGCCCATTCGGGGCGGGTGTCGGCCCGAGCCTGGGCGAGCTGACCGGCTGCTTCGCGGCGATCGAGCGCCAGTTGTCGCAGGGCGGGGTGGGTCGCCAGCAGGTTGGCTTCGAGGGTGGCGCGATCGGGCAGGGTGAGATCGGGCGAAAGCTGGCCTTCGATCTCGGACGCCTGGATGGTTGCAGCCCCCGTGGCCCGGGCGAGTTCCTGCAGCAACTGCCGGACCGCCCCTTGGCGTTGCTTGAGTTCGGCCCGGGCTCGCTCGAGGGTGAGGTCGGCGCTCAGCCGCTCGGCGGGCGGCGAGCTGCCCGCCTCGACGCGGACCAGGGTGGCGTCGCGCAGGTCGGTGGCGAGATCGACCGCCTCGCTAGCCACCTCGGCCAGGGCGATGGCCGCCTGCAGGGCATGGAAGGTGCGCTGCACCGCGCTGGACAGCTCCCAGCGCCGCCGCGCCTGCGCGAAGCGCGCTCGTTCGCCGTCCAGGGCGGCGAGCGTGCGGGCCGCGCGCACCCGGTGCCGGTCGAGCAGCGGGCGGGAGAGGGCGAGCGTGGCCTCGGTCTCGGTCAGGCCGTTCAGATCGCCACCGACGTTCTCGAGATCGAGCGCGAGGGTGTCAGGCCCTCGCCGGCCGGCGTCGCCAGCGCGGGCGGTGGCGCGCTCCTCCTCGAGGGCGAGGGGCGCGAGCGCGGGATGGGAAGCGACGCGAGCCAGCGCCTCGTGCAAGGTGAGCCCGTGGGCCAGCGGGCTCGACAGCAGGAAAAAGGCGGAAAGGCAAACGAAGATCGAACGATCGCGCAGCATGAAACCTCCGTTGGGGAAACGCGAAGGAGATCGAAAAAAAGGAGGGATCAGGCGGCGCCAGGTCGCGGCGGTCGGCGAAGGGGCTCGGGGGCGATCGAGGTGAGGCAGGGAGCAGAGGGGAGACCGACACGGTCAGCCCGGCCGACCTCGATGGTGCCGACGGCGTTCCCTGCCAGAACCATCACCCCCCGGCTGCAGGCCAGAGAAGTGCAAGCGTGGGAGGCGAAGGGAGGTGTCGACGAGGTCAGGTGAGGGAGGTCGCCGTCAGGATGGTCATCGTTTTCGTCATGGCAGCAACGGGAGGGGCATCCCCAGAACGCCGTGAAGACGAGGCTCACGAGGATGATGGCCAATTGGATGCGGGCGACCCACGGCCAGACCCGCGCAGAGCGGGAAGCTGGTTGCGACCGATGAGAGCTTGGCCTCTGGAAACGGGGGCTGACATGGAGCGTCGACATCATGTACAGTATCCATGCTACGTGAATTCGCGCCGGAGAGCAAGATGCCCGACCATCCCTCGGACCAATTGGATGACGATGTCTATGCCCGCTTGAATGCTTTCTGTCCCGGTCGGTCAGACGATCAACGCAAGAAGCACCCCTGCCCGGACTGCCACTTCTGTCAGTTCTGCGGTGATCGGCGGTGCGAGCAGTGCCTCGCCGATCAGCAGCGGACCCGGGCGCTCGCTGCGCCAGGCGGCCCGGTGGGAACGTCCCAGCCAGCGTCTCGGTCTGGGGCGACGCCTGCCCTGGCGCCTGCGCCCGCGCCGGAGCGGGGGGCGCCGGGCGAACCTGGGCCCGCCGCGGCGTCTGCCGCCTCCGCTTCGCCTGCCTCCCCGGCGCGTGCCTCGACGGTGGCCCCGGGCTCTTCGCCACCCCCTGCCACGGAGCCCGAAGAATGCTGAGTCGTGCCACGGGGCGGAGCGGTCCCCCGCGTCGGGCTTCGGCTCGCGCGGCGTCGACGGCCAGGACATCCCGCCGACGATCGGCGGGGCGGACCACGCTGCTTGCCGCATCGTCTGCCGAGCCAGCCGGCAAGGCGGGCCTGGCCTTCGATCCCGAAGCAGCCGTGGCGCACCTGCGGCGGGTCGATCCCGTCCTGGGGTGCTTCATCGATCGGGTCGGTCCCCTCGGCCTCGAGACGAGCACCGTGCTCAGCCCGTTCCAGGCCTTCCTCGAAGCCATCGTCTACCAGCAGCTCAACGGGCGGGCGGCGGCCGCCATCTTCGCGCGCGTGCAGCAAGCCTTCGGCTCCGGCCCCGACGGCGAGATCCGTCCCTTCGATCTGGTGCGGGCCCCCGACGAAGAACTGCGGGCCCTCGGGCTGTCGCGGCCCAAGATCGCGGCCATCCGTGATCTGGCCGAGCACGCCCTGGCCGAGCGGATCCCGCCTCTGGCCAGATTGCGGAAGATGTCCGACGAGGCGATCATCGAGCGGCTGACCCGCGTGCGCGGCATCGGCCGCTGGACCGTCGAGATGTTCCTGATCTTTCGGCTGGGGCGGCCCGATGTGCTGGCCGTAGATGACTACGGGCTGCGCAAAGGGTTCGCCCGGCTGTACGGGCGGCCTGATCTGCCCGGTCGGCGCGAGTTCGCGGCGGCGGGCGAGATCTGGCGCCCCTTCCGTACGGCCGCCAGCTGGTATCTCTGGCGGGCCAACGAGCTGCTCAAGTAGGAGTTTCTTGGCGGGAGCCTTCGCCCCGCTTCCGGAATGGGGTTCTCGATTCTCTCGGTGGTCGGTTATTTGGCTTCCTGGAGCCAGACGCCGTTCCAGCCGTCGGGTGGCGGGTAAGCGGCGAACTGGGAAAGCTTCTCATACAAAATGGTGGCGGGGCGGTCGTTCCGGTGGTCTTTCAGATAGGCTTCCAGGCGGGTCATGCCCTCGGCGTAGCGGCGAGAAGTGCCCAGGGCGAAGGCTTCCTCGAAGGCGGCCTTGCCGGCCCGGGCGGCGGCCAGCCGGGCGGCGTCGGGGTCGTCGAGCGAGGTCAGCACCTCGAAGACCTCGACCTGCTGCTGGCGGCCGAGCACCTGCAGCAGGCCGAGCCGCCTCGTCAGAATATCGTTCTGGACGAGTTCGGCGGTGGTCGGTCCGATGATGATGTGGCTCGAGAACAGCTTGTTGGCGGTTTCCAGGCGGGCGGCGAGGTTGACGTTGTCGCCGATGACGGTATAGTCGAACCGCATGCGGGAACCCATGTTGCCGACGACGACGAGGCCGGTGTTGATGCCGATGCGGGCATGCAGTTCGGGGCGTCCTTCCTGCCGCCATTTCTCGCGCAGACGGGCGAGAGCCCGCTGGTTGGCCAGGGCGGCCCGACAGGCGCGGGTGGCGTGGTCGACCTGGCCGATCGGCGCGCCGAACACGGCCATGATGGCATCGCCTTCATATTTGTCGAGCAGCCCCTCGTACTGGAAGATGATTTCTGTCATCTCGGTCAGGTATTCGTTCAGCAGGTTGACGACCTGAATGGGGGGCATGCCCTCCGACAGAGAGGTGAAGCCGGCGACATCCGAGAAGAAGACGGTCAGAATGCGTTCCTCGCCGTGCAGGTTCAGCTTGGCCGGGTCACGCAGGATCTCGTTGACCACCGACGCCGTGACGTAGTGCTGGAAGGCATTCTTGATGCGGAGCTTTTCGCTGACCTCATGGTAGTAGCGCAGCCCGATGGCGAAGACGGCGGTGGTGACCAGGCTGAACAGGCCAGGGGCGACGTCGACCATCTGCAGCCGGAAGATCATGCCGTACCATGACGCGGCGACCAGGCCGCTCGCGAGAACCGCGGTCACCCCGATATAGGGGACGGGATTGAGCCAGCGGGCCAAGCCGAAGAACGACAGAGCCAGCAGGAAAACGCCGAGGGCGACGCCCTGGGAGGCAGGCGGCGGGTGCAGGAACGTGTTGGTCAGAAGGTTCTGGACGGTCAGCGCATGGATCAGCGAACCGAATTCGGGCAGGCCGGTAGGGGTGAGGAACCGGTCTTGCAGCATCGAGTTGCTGATTCCGACGACGACGATGCGGTCTTTGAACAAGGCGGGATCGACCCGGTTGTGGTACAAATCGAAGATCGAGACGACGGGGATCTGCCGCACCAGCGAATTGTAGTTGATGAAGACATTCTCGCCCTCATCGAGCGGGACGGTCAGATCGCCATCCGGCTTGCGAAAGACCACCTCGTGGTCGCGAATCTCGACCTGATCGGGGCGTAGCCCCCAGTACAGCCGGGCAACTTCGGCGGGGAACGACAGCCCGGGAGAACCCTCGTGGAGGCGATAGACCAGGCTGGCTTTGCGGACCGACTCGTCGATGTAGGGGTAGAAATACGGCGGGGCACAGACGGCTGCCTCGGCCAGGCGAGGGAAGGGATGCGCCACGAAGGAATCGCGGCGGTAGGACATCAGGACGATGTTCGGGGTGGCCCGCACCGCGTCGATGAGATCCTGGTCTTGTTCGATGTCGTAGACCGACGGGGCCCGGAAATACAGATCGACGGCCACCACCCGTGGCCCCCCTTTGGCGATGGTGCGCAGCGCATGGGCGTAGACACGACGATTCCAGGGTGGGGGAGGACCGGGGATGCCGAGGTAGGCCCGGTCATCGTACATGGCGAGGATGATCTCGCCCGAATGCCGATCGAGCGGGAAAAATGAAGCTGTTTTCGCCAACCAGGGATGATTGGCCGGATCATGCGCCGCCACCCGCCAGCGGACCCACAGGTCGCGCAAGCGGGTGTCGGCGAAGGTCAGCACCTGGCGCCCCAGGAAAAGAACCAACAGCATTCCCGCCAGGAACCAGGGTTCAGGGCGACGCAGGGCGGGAGGCATGCGATGGTCAGGGCTGTGAGAAAACGCGGCTCAGGGAAGAAGGCTGGTCAGAGGTCGAAGTTGATGACATCCAGGGATTTCCCTCCCGATTCGTCCCGGGACTGGGAGGGCTGGGCAGGCTCTGGGGGGTCGATGCGGGAGCCGATCCCCGTTTTTGTGCGGGACTCCTCGAGGCTGCGGGCAGGGTTGCCTTCGCTTGTGGCCTGGCCGGTGCCGGGGTCGGTATCCCGTGGGGTGGGGATGCCCGGGTCGCCGGTGACGGTATCATTACCACCCGCGTCGCTCCCTGTGGAAGCCCTTCCACCGGTCGGGGGATAAGGAGGGGGGGTCTCGCCCGCTCCTCCGCTGGTGCCTGAGCCGGTCCCTGGGGGTTCGGCGGGAGGATTATCGCCTGGTCCGCCGCCGGTTCCACTACCTGTCCCAGTGCCAGAACTGGGAGGGAGTTCGTCACTTTCCCCTGGGAGACCAACACCTTGCCCCGGGTCGATAACTTTATTTTCGGGATCGGTGGGGCCTTTTTGCGCTCCGCCGCCATAGGGGTTGCCTTTACCGCCACCGGTGCCAGATCCACCTCCGAACCCGGGAGGGGGAGGAGGAGAATTATCCCTTCCTCCACCTGTCCCAGAGCCTGAGCCTGTCCCAGGCTCAGGAGGATCTGTTCCTGGAGGGGGGGCCACCGGCGGTTGCAGGCGTCGGTAGGACCCCTCGGGATCGGCCGGGTCCAGGCCGGCTTGCTTGAGCGCCCGCAGGTAATCTGTATAGGCATCGACGTAGGCCTTCAATTTGGCCGGGGTCGTGGGGTCATTGTTGACCTTGGCCTGGATGTAGGCCTTGTAGGCGTCGAGGTAGCGCTGGGTCTTCTGTCGATAGAAATCGGGGCTTTCGAGAGCTGCCACCATCCAGGTGACCGTCAGCAGGACGAGCACTCCAAGCATCATGCGAACTCGGCTCATACGTTCCTCCTTCGGGCGCACACGCTTTCTAGTACATTATACCCCCGGCGGGGGGCGCTGGCCAATGTCATGGCAGAAGGACCGCCTTCTGGCGGGCCAGTTCATCGACAATGGCATTCCAACGAGAAGCGACTTCGGGGGGAAGATCCCCGCCTTTGCCCAGCATGGTGGCGCGGTATTCGGCCTCGGTGCGGTCTTGTTCGAAGGTGAAGGTCCGTTCCCATTCCAGCAGGTCGGCCCCGCGGGCATTCTGAATGGCGACGCAATCGAAGGCTTGAGTGATATCGTAGTTCTGCTGGGTTCCCCAGAAATCGTGCATGATCACGGGGTTGGGGGTGGTGGGGGTGGGGCGTGGGAACTGCTCGCAGACGGTCATGAAGATGTAGGTGGCATTGCCTTTCTGGCTGCGGGCGAAGAGATTGAATACGGTCTGGGAGGCCATTCCCGTGCCGGTCGGGTTGAGGCTGAACTGGTAATCGACGTCGGACAGCGAACCGCTGACCAGATCGGCGCCGCCGCTGGCCTGCAATTTGGCGAGGCCGGCTTCAAGGGCCGACCAGGCGATCGCCTCGGTGGTGATGCGGTCGTGGAAGTGCATCGCCTGTTTGGCTTGCGAGCTGCTCAGCATCGAAAACAGCAGCAACAACGGGATCATCACCGCGACGATGCCCAGGACCACGAACATGGCCACCCCTTGCCGGTCGTGTTTCACGCCGGAGCTTCGAGGGGTGAGGGGGCGGCGTCCGGGGTGGCGCGGCGGCAAGAGAGCGTGAGCCGGGTTCGGCGCCGCGGGGCGGCGGCGATCACTCATTGACCAGGCGCACGGCATCGAGGTGATGCAATCCTTCCGCGGTGAGATGGAGGGAAACGGTCTTGTTGTCAGGCCCCATGATGGTGAAGGTCAACGAGGCGATGCCCTTGCCGAGGGGCGCGGCGTCTTCGACGGGGCTGCCGGGGCCGTTGGGAATGACGCAGCGACGGATTTCCTGGCGGGCGGGGCGGTGGTAGTAGGCGACGATGGCCCCTCGGAAATTCTTGAAGACGAGGACGGTATCGCTGCGTGGCGAGAGGTCGGCATTGATGCGGGGCCAGATCACCTGTCGCCCGGTCTTCAGTTCCTTGGCGATGTTGAAGGTGGCCTGGCGCAGGTTCTCCTGGATGTCGTTGAGGCGGGTGATGCGGTCCTGGTATTGCCGCTGGCTGTAGAACCACTGGCCGACGATGCCGATGATCAGGGTCAGCAGGCCGGCGGCGATGAGCAGCTCGACGAACGTGAACCCACGCCGGTCGATGGCCCTGGCCGAAAAGGCGCAGAGCGCGACCCGCTTGTACCAGAATGCGGCCGCTCGGGATTGGTCTGGTGTGCGATGGCTAGCGGCGGCTGACATAGATGCGCAGAGAATAGAGCATGTTCCGGCCTTGCTCGATCCAGGTGATGAGGATCTTGACATCTTTGGGGTCATCGCCCACCACGTCGAGAGAGTAACGTACATTGTACTTTTTGAGAAAGGCGTGCAATTCAGGCAGGCGGGCCGCCGTGATCTTGAGGGCATCGGCGGCGCTGGTGCCGGGATTTTCGAGGGGGTTGAACATGCCATCGTCGGGGCCGTCGGCCAGGGCGGTCTCGGGCTGGTCGACGATGGCGTCGTAGGGCACGGTCAGCAGATGCTGGGCGATCTTGTGGGCGAGGCCGACCGCCATCGACAGGTTCTGGCTCTTGGCGACGGTGCGGCCGCTGATCCCGAAGACGTCGAGCATCGGGACGATGGCGATGGTCAGGATCACCATCGCCAGGATGATCTCGAGCAGGGTGATGCCTGCGGTGAGGGTCCGCCGGGTCATCATGGGGCCTCTCGGAGCAGGCGGGCCTGCAGTTCGGCGATCTCGCGATTGGTAGGGAACCGCTGGACCAGCTCGGCTGCGATGGGGCGGGCTTCTTCGAACATGCCGAGACGCAGTAAAAGATCGAGATACTCGATGCCGATCTGGGTCAGGTCTTTTCGGGCGGCGAAGGCCTGGCGGTAGGCGGCCAGGGCTTCGGTCCAGCGTTGGGCCCGTTTATGGAGACGCCCCAGATAGAAATGGCTGCGGAAGAAGCCGGGTTCGATGGCGAGCGCCTTGCGGAATTGAGCTTCGGCCGCTTCATAGGATTCCAGTTTGTACAGGCAATAACCAAGGCGGTCGATGGCTTCGACATGGGCGGGATCGATGCTCACCGCCGCACGGTAGAAGCTCTGGGCATCGTGGAATCGGTTCTGGATGCGGAAGATCTCGCCCATCCGGAACTCTTTGTCGGCCATCAGAAACGATTCTGTGACGGGGCGCCGGGTCACGGCGTCGATCCAGACCCGCTCCCCTGGCTTGAGGGTGCGGGGAGCTTCGGGCGGGGCGGCATGCCACCGAATCAACACGAAGGTCGCCAGGGCGACGGCCATGCCGGCCAACCCGAGCAGGAGGTAGATATTCGACAGCGCGGCGGCCAGACGCTCCGTCAGCGAGCGGGGCGGCGGCGCGGGTGTGGTCTTGACGCGGGGCGGGGCACGCTGGGCGAGGAAGAGCGAATGCTTGTTGGCACCGTCACCCGTCGTGCTTCCGCCTTTTGTGCTGGTCGGGGCAGGGGCGGCCGCGGCGGGGGCGGCGAGATCGACCCCCGGGAGAGGCGGCTCGGCCTCAGAACTGGAGCGGGCCGGCACGGGGTCGGGGGAGGGAGGGACGGCGAGGGCGGCCGGCGAGGCTGGCTTGCTTTCAGGCCGGGGGGCCTGGTCGGCCAACGAGGTGGTCTTGAGTGCGAGCTGGTCGGCCTGGCCGGCCTGGTCGGGCGGCGAGGCCACGGTGTGGCCTGGCAGAGGGGCGGCTGCCGCGGCGGTGGGAGCGGTGGCAGGCGCGGGGCCAGGCTCTGGGCCAGGTTCCGGGCGGGCCGGTTCGGCGGCCACCGCGGTCGATGCTTCGGCCTTGGTGACGGGCATCCCGGGGTCGGGCGTTTCGAGGGGCGCCGTTGGGACGTCCTTGGATTCCTGAGGCAATGGCCGGACGGGGTGGATCTCGGATGGGGTGCCGAGCAAGCGGAGCAGATCAGCCACCTGCGCCTCGGCCGGGCCGGCCAGGGTCGGTCGGAGGTCCTGCAGGAGGTGGACGGCCTCGTCGCGGATGACCATCGGAACCAGGCAGAGCAGATTGCGGCGACCTGCGGGGGTCCAGAGGCGGCTGGTGACGACCGGAACAAGCTCGGCCAGAGGAAGCGAGGCGCAGCCTTCGGCCAGCATCCAGGCCGCCAGTTCGGCGCCATGACCCGGTTGCAGGAGGGCCTGCCCCAGCCATGGCGAACTTACCGCGGTCCCGAACTGCTCGAAGAAGGTCTGGGCCTCGCCGAGCCGATCGGCCGGGGTGGTGGCCAGGATCTCGGCCAGCGGAATGGTTTCGGCGAGGGGGTCTTCGACCAGGAGGCAGATCACCCCGAAGGCGAGGCGGAGCCGGGTCGGCCATCCCTCGATGGTCTTGCTCCACCCGTTGACCAGGCGTTCCCGTTGTTCGTTCAACAAGCGCCGCAAGGCCGTCAGCGCAGGGCGCTCGGCCGGCGGTCCCGATTCCGTCAACCAGGATTCCAGATGTACGGCAAGGGTGGGGAAGGGCAGATCCATCTTTTTCCATCGCCTACTATACCTTCTCCGGGACAACCCGACAAGCCGTTTGAGCCAGCGGTCAGGTGGGAGGCGGGCCGCGCTTCGCCATGAATGCCAGCGTCGATCCTGACCGTCCGGTCGCACTACCGCCGAAGTCTGGTTCAAGGCCTGGACCGCGGCCGGGGGCTGGCCATGGCAACGGTCACCCCCAGACAGATCGGCTGCCGATGCCGTTCTCGACGGGAGCGGCCTGACCAGGCCAGGCGGCCGTTCGGGCGCGATTTGATTTCCGGGCGCGCTCTGGCGATAATGGGCCGGAATGTTTCCCTTGGGGAGGTCGTCATGCGCCAGCGATGTGGTGCGTCCTTTCTGGTGTTCCTGGTCGCCGTCGTCGGAATCTTGCTCCTGCCGCTCGCGCCGGCGTCCGCCGGCACCCTGGTCGAGTTGAAAAACGGGGAACGATGGGCGTCGGCCGCGTTCGAGCTGGCCAGCGGCGAGATTCGCCTCGAAGACGGTAAGATCTTTCCGGTCGCCCAGGTCCGCAAGATCCGGTACGGGGTGACGGCCGGCGGAACGGGGGGGGCGGCCTCTGCCGCCGCCGACCTCCAGGAGATCCTGCGCCTGGCGTCCGAGGCGGCGGCATTCGAGGCGAAGCATCCCGATGCTGGCGGGCTGGTCATCCTCGACGACATGAACTATCGGTATCGCCCGGATGGCACGTGGATCCTGCGGTCGCGCGGGGTCTACAAGGTCAAGAAAGAGGACCACAAGGCCTGGGCCGATGTGACCGTCGCCTTCACCGAAGGTCGCGAGCGGGTCTGGGTGCTGACCGCCCGCGCCATCAGCCCGTCTGGCGAAGTGACCTCGGCCAATCTCGACGAGGTCAAGATCACCAAGCCGCAGATGAGCCCTGGCATGTTCCTGAAATACCTCTATGCATCGACGCGCATCCCTGGGGTCGAGGTGGGGTCGCTGGTCGAGGTGGTGGTCGAGCATGAGACCTACAATCCCTACCACCGCGAATTTTTCTTCCCCATCAGCTACTTCCAGACGGGCGATCCGGTGTTCCGCAGCCGGCTGACCATCACCACGCCGCGCGACAAGCCCCTGTTCTGGGAAGCCAGGAATTTCCCGCCGGGCCGTGACGAGCCTCGCCAGACCGAGGTCGAGGGCGGTCGGCAGTACGTCTGGGAGCTGACCGAAGTCCCGCCCCTCGTCGAAGAACCGTTGATGCCCAAAGGCGCCGATGCGATGCCCTACGTGCAGGCGTCGCTCTTCGAAGGCTGGGACAAGATCTACGACTGGATCAACACCTACTGGCAGGCCAACACCACGCCCACCCCCGAACTGGCCAGCCAGGCCCGGCAGATCGTCGCCGGGGCCGCCACCGACGACGAAAAGGTGGCGCGACTCTATCACTGGATCCAGAAGAACATTCGCTACATCATCATCAAGGGCGATGCCGCCACGGTCTACGGCAGCTACCCGGCGCACGAGACCGTCGCCAAGCAGTTCGGCTGTTGCGTCGACAAGGCGATGGTCTTCTCGGCCATGCTCAATGCCGTCGGCATCCGCAACGGACCCTTGCTGATCAACGCCGGGTCGCATGCCCTGTCGCCGCGCATTCCCAATCTGAACATCACCCACTCGATCTCGCGCATCACCCGAGCCGATGGCAGCAAGTACTACCTCGATGCCACCGGCTACGATTACCGCTATCCGACGTTCAGCTCATTCAATCAGGGGCGACCGGTGATCGACCCGTTCGATCGCTCATTCGATGTCATTCCGCTGCCGCCGCCCGATCACCATCAGCGCCACATCATTTCGACCATGACCCTCGCCCTCGATGGCACCCTGGCCGTGCAGACCGAGCGCTTCTACAGCGGTGATTTCGAGGCGGGCACACGGGGATTCCTGAAGTCGATGAAACCGGCCGAACGGCGGACGTTCTTCGAGCTGCGGGTCAACAGTTTCGGGCAGGGGGCCGCGCTCGACGGGCTCGAGATCCGCAACCTCGAAGAAATCGAGCAGCCGCTGACCATCGGTTTGACCTACCGGCTGCCGGCCTATGCCCGATTCATCGCCGATCTGGCCATCTTCGCCGTACCGGGGTTCCTCGAATCGCTGGAATTCCCCGAACTCGGCGTGGCGTCTCGGTCCTATCCGATCGAGTATGAATCGACGGCGAGCCATTTCGATGAAGGAAGCATCGCCATCCCTGCAGGATGGCGGGTGCGGAGCCTGCCCCCTCCGCTCGAGATCAGCACGCCGTTCTTCACGTTCTCCGGATCGTTCACCGAGACCGCCGATCGGCGGATCGTCTACAAGGGGCGATTCGACCGCCTCGCCAAGGTGGTGCCGCTGGCCGCCCTGGCCGAATTCCGGGCGCAGGTGCGCCGCGTCGAAAAATTCAAGAAAGATCGCATCTTCCTGGTGCGGGAGGAAGGAGGAACGAAGGAATGATGACCGCCATGCCCTCTGCTGCCATCTCGGGGCGGGCTGCCGCCCGCTTGGCGACCGTTTTCCCGCTGCTCCGTCAGGGCTGGCGATGGGGCGGCCGCTTCCTGCTCCTTTTCTGCTGGTGCTTGACGGTTGGCGTGGCCGGGGCCGATGTGCTGACGCTGAACAATGGGGATGAGCTGTTCGGCCGTGCCGTCAGCGCCTCGCCGCAGCGGGTGGTGTTCGAGGTCGACGGCCGGGTCCGGACCTTCACCGCCACCGAAGTGCTCGAGCTGGAGTTCGAGACCCTGCGCATGCCGCCGGGTGAAGACCGGGTCGAGGCGATCCAGGACCCCCTGGTCCGTCGCGCCCTCGCGAACATGCCCACCGAGCGAGTGTATCCCGAAGCGACGCGGGTCGATGTCTACGATGAAGATCGCTACGATCTGAACGCCGACGGCACCTGGACCCATGCCGTCCGCCACCTGTTCGTCGTGCTGAAGGAGGCGGGGCGGGAGGCGGCCAACACGACGTTCACGTATTTCCCCGACCTGGAAACCTGGGACCTGGAGTATGGCCGGGCCATCACGCCCGGCAAGGCCGGTTTCCTGGGTCTGGTCGCCGGCAGCCCCGGGACCGTGCGCTACGTGGGCGATCGCACCATCGCCGATGAGACGGATTTTCCGACGATTCCGCTCTACCAGAAGCGGCATACGGTCAAGTTCGCCATTCCCGAGGTCGGCCTCGGCACCCTCGTCGAATGGAAATATCGCGTCGCCCGCACGCGGGCTGATCCCTGGCGGCCGTTCTGCGCCGAGAAGGTGCTGCGCGGGTTCGAGCCCCGGCAGCATTCCCGCCTGGTGGTCAGCGTGCCGGCCGGTCGTGCGCTCGCCTACAAGGTGGAGGAGCATGGCATTCCCGTGCAGGTCGAGGTGACGGCAGAAGGCGACCGCCAGGTCTATGCCTTCAGCGCCCGCGATGTGCCTGCCTTGCTCGCCGAGCCGCAGCAGCCTGGGCTGGCCCGCCTCGCGCCCCGCGTGGTCTGCGCCCTGGCCGACGACTGGGCGGCTCTCGCCGCTTCCTATGCGGCGGCGCTGGCTCCGTTGCGAGAAGAGGCGATGCCGCTGCCGGCTCTGCAGACCCTCGTCGCCCGCCTGACCCGCGATCGCTCCGAGGCGTTGGCCAAGGCCAGGGAGATCTATTGCTTTCTAGGCAAAGAATTCACGGTGGTCGATGTGCCGCCGCAGGCCTATTCCTTCCTGCCTCATCCCCCGGCGGTGATCCTCGAGAAAAAGCAGGGCAACCTGATCGATCTGGTCTTTTTGTACCATACGTTGCTGACCATGGCGGGTGTCGACCATCGGTTGCTCCTGGCTCGCGACAAAGAGGGCGGGGCCCTGGCATCGGAGGTGCCATCGCTGGCGCAGGGCGACTTCCTGGCGATCGAGCTGCCCGGAGCGACCGCTCCCTTCGACTTCGCCCTGCCGGTGGGCGATCATGTGGGGCCAGATGTGCGACTGCCGTTCCTGCAGGGGGCGACCGGCGTGACCATTCCCGACGGGCGTCTGGTGACGATTCCCTTCTGCCACCCCGAAGAAGAAGCCTTGCGGGTCGAGGCCGAGGCCGAGGTCACGGTCGATGGCACGCTCAAGGTCACGGCCCGCGAGCGGCCGCGCGGGAATGTCCAGGCCGAGCGGCGTCGGATGAAGAACCGGACGCGGGATGAAATCCGGGTCGAGTTGGAGACCAATCTGCACGAGCAATTCCCGGGGGCGCGTCTGATCGATTTCTCCTTCGAGAACCTCGAGGATGTGCATCAGCCTCTGCTGCTGACCTATCGGTTCGAAGTGCCCGACTTCGCGTTGAAGAGCGGCGACGATCTGCTGGTCATTCCGGTGCCGATCGATCGCCAGGACTACTCCGCGCGCATGGTGGGAGCCCCGCGGCGGCAGACCGAGCTGGCCTGGTCCACGCTCGGCCGCACCGAGCATCGCCTGACCATCAAGCTGCCGCCCGGCTTCACCCTCCATGCCTTGCCGGAAGGCGTGGCGGCCGGGGCTCCTGGCCTGCTCTACGCCTCGAGTTTCGGCTTCGCGGTCGATACGGTCACCTTCCGCGACCTGTTCCGGCGTGACCGCGACCGCCTGGCGCCGGCCGATTATCCCCTCTACAAAAAGCTGATGGAAGAACGGGCGGAAACCTCCACCCAGTGGATCGTCGTCAAGAAGAAATAGGCAGGTCGGCGGTTCGCTCGGCGATTCTGAGGTGCACGGTCGATGGGCCAGGGGAAACCGATGGCCCTGCCCCATGGCTGCGGCTGAAGGCCTGTTCTCGGTCACCAGGCCGAGGCCCGGGACCGGTCTACCCTTTGATGACGCCCAGGGGGCGCAGTTTGACCAGGGGCTCGATCAGATCGAGCTGCTGGGCGATGACCCGGTCGATGTCCTTGTAGGCCTGGGGGGCTTCGCCGAAGTCGAAGGCGCCGCCGCGGCGCTTGCCGCCGCCACTACGAGGCCAGCGGTCGAAGACGATGCCCTCCATGGCCCGGTCGCACTCCTCGAGGGTGAGGCGGCGGCTGGCTTCGGCGCGGCCCATGACGCGGCCGGCCCCGTGCGAGCAGGAGGCGAACGAGTCGGGGTTGCCCCGGCCACGCACGATGTAGGAGCTGGTGCCCATGCTGCCAGGGATGATGCCCAGCTCGCCGCGGCGGGCAGCGGTGGCCCCCTTGCGGTGGACCCAGACCTGGCGACCGAAGTGCTCCTCGCGGGCGGCGTAGTTGTGATGGATGTTGATCTCCTGGACGAAGGCGATGCGGGGCAGGTGGTCGGCCAGCACCTCCTTGACCACGGCCAGCATGCGCCGCCGGTTCTCGGCGGCGTAGGCGAGGGCGAACTGCATGTCCCGCAGGTAGGCCTGGCCTTCCTCGCAGTCGATGGGCAGGAAGGCGAGGTCGGCGGCGGGAAGCCGGCTCTGCCAGCGCTGGTTGAGGGCCAGCGCCCGTTTGTGGTAGTGGCTGGCGATGCGGTAGCCGAGGTTGCGCGATCCGCTGTGGAGCATGATCCAGAGGGTGCCTTCGGTGTCGGCCTGCAGCTCGATGAAGTGGTTGCCGCCGCCCAGCGTGCCGAGATTCTTGCGATCGAGGTCGAGACCCTGCGCTCCCAGCCAGCCGGGCGTTTCGTCGCCGAGGGAGTCGAGGAAGGTCTCGAAGCCTTTCCAGTCCTGGCGCGAACGGTGGCTATGCCCCTCGCCGACCGGGATGCGGCGCTTGATATCCTCGAGGATGGCGCGCAGGCGGGTGCGATCGGCCACGGTCTCGGCCGGCTGCGAGGTGCGCACGGCGCCCATGCCGCAGCCGATGTCGACGCCGACCGCGTTGGGAATGACCGCCCGGGGGCAGGCGATGACCCCGCCGATCGGCATGCCGAACCCGACGTGGCAGTCGGGCATCAGGGCGACATGCCCTTCGACCTCCGGGTGGGCCGCGAGATTGGCCGCTTGGGCCAGGGCCTCGGGCTCGGGGTCGGGGCACCACGACTTGATCGGCACGCGGGCGTCGGCCGAAATGCTGCGCTTGTCCTTGATCCATTCCATGGTCATCCTCCTTGGCACTCGGGTCGCGACGATCGCCCCGGTCGTCCTCCCGTCAGGGATGCTTGTCCCAGTCTACCTCACTTCCTCGCGTCTTGGCCAACCGCGGCATCGTCGACCGCGGCGGCCATCCTGACGTCTTGCCGGGGCGCCGGCTTCATGGGAGAATGCGTGCGAGGTCGCGGTGCGGCGATCGTTGGGAAGAACAGGGCAAGATCATGACTGAATCCAGCTCTCGGCTTTCTCCTCCTCCTTCGTCGTCCTGGCGCATCGGGTTGATGGCCGGCATGTTCCTGCTGCTGTCGTTGCCGATCCTGCTGATCGCGGGGACTCTGCTCGGGGTCTTCTGGTGGGGAAGCGTGCGGGCGGCCCAGGAGCAGGCCCGCGAATACCTCGTCGGCGCCGGCAAGACGATGCATGCGTACCTCGAGGGATTCTTCCATCCGATCGAGAGCGCGCTTGAACTGACCCAGGAGCTGGCCCGCCAGGGAGTCCTCCATCCGGAGCGGATCAACGAGTTCGCGGCCTTCTGCCAGGGCATCCTGCGCACCACCCCCCAGATCTCCTCCATCTGCACGGGCCAGGAGGACGGCTTCAGTCACCGGCAGGGGGTCGAGGGCGAAGGGTTCCTGGGGCGCCTTGTGTTCGCGGATACCGCTTCCCGACCGAGCCTGCTCTTGACCTACGATGCCACCGGCAAGCTGCTCGACACCCAGGTCGCAACCGAACCGTTCGATGCCCGCACCCGGCCATGGTATGCCGGGGCCCTCGGAGTGGCCACCGGTGGCGGCAGCGGCCCCAAATACTGGTCGCCCCCGTTCATTTTGCACACCAGCCAGAACTCGGGCATCGCCCTGTCGGCGGTCTGCCAGCGCGCCGATGGTGGGACCTTCGTCATCACCTTCAACATCATGCTGGACCGCATCTCGAACCTGACCTCCCGCACCCGGCCCAGCCTGAACGGCTATGCCATGGTGCTGGACGACCGCCTGCAGGTGATTGGTCGACCCCGGCGGGTGCCGAACGAGGTCGATCTGGCCGGCATCTTCGAACGGCTGCCGCGGGTCGAGGAACTGCAGATCCCGGCGCTGTCGGTCGCCGCTCGGGGGTTCCCCTACAAACGGTGGCCGTTCTCCTTCGAATGCGAGGGCGCCACCTGGTGGGCCCTCGCCATGCCCTATACGCTGCCGCCCAACAATGATCTGTTGATCTGCCTCGTCTCGCCGGAAGACGACTTCCTGCACGAAGCCATTCACCAGCGCAACCTGTTCCTGGCGGTCACGGTGGTGGCTTTGCTCGTCAATCTCCTGCTGGGCATAGGGCTGGCCCGCTCGTTCAGCCGGCCGCTGGCCGATCTGGCCGAAGCCAGCAAGGCCATCACCGCGCTCGATTTCCCGGAGACGAGCGTTTCGCTGTCGCGCATCCAGGAGATCCATCAACTGGCCGTGGCCCAGGCCCGGATGCAATCCGCCCTCGAATCGTTCGCCCGCTATGTGCCGACCGAGGTCGTCCGCGAGCTGCTCGCGCGTGGCGAAGCCGCCAAGCTGGGCGGCCACGTCCAGGAGGTCACGCTGCTATTCTGCGACATCAAGGATTTCACGACCCTGGCTGAATCGCTCGATCCGGTCGAGCTGTCCGTCATCCTGTCGGAATATTTCCAGGACGTGATGGCGATCATCCGGCAGGGGCAGGGCACCATCGACAAGATCATCGGCGATGCCCTGATGGCCATGTGGAACGCCCCCCGCGAGGTGCCGGGGCACCCGGTCCTGGCTGTGCGCACCGCGCTGGCCTGTCAGGCCTTCATGACCGGGTTCCGCGCCCGCGCCGCGGCTGCCGGCAAGCCCATCCTCCACGCCCGTTTCGGTCTGTCCTTCGGCAAGGTCGTCGTGGGCAACTTCGGCGCTCCCGATCGGATGAACTATACCTGCTTCGGCGATTGCGTGAACCTGGCTTCCCGCCTGGAGGGCATGAACAAGCTCTATGGCACCGGCATCCTGGTGTCCGAGGCCTTGCGCCAGCAGGCGGGCGATGCCTTCCATTGGCGTCTGGTCGATCTGGTGATCGCCAAAGGCAAAACCCAACCCGAGCGCATCTACGAGCCGCTGGGCGAGGTTGGGCAGGTCGCCGCCGCCGATCTGGCCTTCGCGGCTGCCTACGAAGCCGCGTTCGCCGCCTATCTCGACCGTCGGTTCGGCGAGGTGGACCGCCTGTTGGAGCCGGCGTTCGCCCTTCGTCCCGACGATCTGTCGTGCCGGCAACTGCGGCAGATCGCCCAGACCTATCAACAGCATCCCCCCGGCCCCGACTGGAAAGGGGTCCACTACATTCGCACCAAATGAGGCGTCGGACAGGCTCGGCTCAGGCGAGCGCCGGTGCCGCGGCCGAGCTGCGGCGGGCGGCGATCTCGTAGCCCACCGGTTGGCCGTCCGGGCCGGCCAGGGGGGCCAGGGCCCAGCCTTCGCCCAGCCGGTCGGCGGTGGTCGGGCAGACGACCACCTTGGTGTGGCGAGCCTGCTTGGTCCATTTCTCCATGGCGGCGGCGCGGTTGACGGTAGGGCCGGTCACGGCGAAGTCGCGGCGCCCGTCCGAGCGGCCCAGCAGACCCATCAGCAGGTCGCCGGTGGCGATGCCGACCCCGATGGCGATGGGGAATCGCCCCCGGCGCTGGCGGTCGCGGTTGAACCGGTCGACGCCGCGCATCATGTCGAGCGCGGCCTGGCTGGCCCGTCGGGCCGGATGGTCGCGCCCGTGCACGGGCAGGAAGACGGCCAGAATGGCGTCACCGATGAATTTGTCGATGGTGCCGCCCTGGTTCTCGATCAGCACTTCCATCTGGGTCAGGTAGCCGTTCAGCATCTCGACCACTTCTTCGGGCGTATGCTCCTCGGCCAGGGTCGTGAAAGAGCGGATGTCGGCCAGCAGGATCGTCCCCGGCACTCGGGTCGCCTGGCCGGTCTGGCCGGTCTGGCCGCGTTCCACCGCGGCTATCGTCAGATCGGAGATGAAGCGTCGCAGGAATTCCTTCTCCCGCAGCCCTTCCGCCAGGCGATTGAAGCTGCGGCACAGATCGCCGATCTCGTCGTCGGTCAGCACGGGCAATCGCACCTCGTATTGGCCTGCGGCCATGCTGTTGACGCCGGTGTGAAGTTCTCTGACCGGGTTGAGCAGGAAACCATGGAAGAGCAGGGCGGCCAGACCCAGCACCAGGAAAGGATAGAAAAGGACCACCCAGACGACTCCCTGACCCGATCGCGGGGGAATGTCCTCGGGCAGCCGGCGCAGCAGGGCCACCACGAAGTCGGCGCCGCGCAGCGGGCGGGCCAGGCAGAGCAGGCGGCCCCCGTCGGCCCGCGGCAGGATCAGCCGCTGTACGCCGTTTTCCCGGGCGGTCTGGCGCAGGATGGTTTCGATCAGCGGGAAGGTGTCCGACCATTCGGGAAAGACGAAGGGGAAGGGTTGCCCCGCGGACGTCATGAAGGCGGCCCGGGGAAACAAACCTTCCGCTTCGTTTTCTTCCTGCACCCAGGCGAGGAAGTTCTGACGCTGCAACTGGTCGCGGTTCATGTTGATGAAGATCAGCCGCTGAGGCTGCTGCCGCCGATGGCGGGCGATGGCGACGTACGACCAGGTCGATTCGCCGAACATCTCGACGGGAATGACCCGTTCGGTCTCCGCGAACAACCGCAGGAGGTTGGTCGGCCCGGCCCCTTGCAAGGTGTATTCGAAGAGCATGCCACCTTGCAGATCCTGGTGGATTCCTGTCTGGGGTCGTGAGGCGTCGGTGACGAGGTCCATTTTCAGCGCCTTGGCGGTGTACATCAGCAAGGACTTCATGAAGGGGACCAGTTTGGCCGACGCCGTCGGGGTGGCTCCCCCCTCCCGCAGGCTCGCCTCCCGGCCGCGGCCGTAAAGCGGTTCGGCCAACCCGGGCGAGACGACGTAGACGTCTTTGAGAATGGCCTCGTCCAGGGTTGCCATCCATGACTCGATCCGCTCGGGCGAAAGAGGGGGGACCGCCCACCCTGGATGGTCGACGAACCGCTTGAGGGCGGTCAGCGCCTGTTGCAGGCGACGATTGTGACGTTGTTCCAACGTTTCCATCCGGATTTCCATGGAACGGAACAGATCTTCGCGAACCGTCGTCCGATCGAGGGTGGCCCGGGCCCACAGGGTCCAGAGCAGGCCGAGCGTCGGGATCAGACCGGCCAGCGTCGCCATCTGCAGAAAATGCCGAGCCATCGCCCCGGGCCATCGGGCCTGGCCCGCCCACCGTCGTCGCCAGAGCAGCCCCAGCCGGCCCAGCAGCAAGAGCGCTCCGGCCAGCAGCCAGGGCGAACGGGCCAGCCGCCAGGCAGCCGCGCCCGGGCCATGATGCACGAGGACCCAACCGGCGGGACGGGTCAAGTGGAGGAAACACCCGCTGCCTGCCTCGGTCACGACCGATCCTTGCGAGGCCACGGCCATGGCCCGGTGCAAGGCCCCGGCAAAGGTCGGTTCGGCGTCGGGCAGACCGAGACTCGCGGTGGCCGGTCCGGCCCACATCGGCAGCACCGCCGACAATTCCGGGCTCGTCAGCAGGCGGGCCGCCACCTGCGGGTCTTCATAGCACCTCGCTGGCACGAACATCGCCAGAGCGCCGCGCGGGATGATGAGAGGGGCCGACGCCCCGCGGCCATCGTGCTTCGCCTGAAGGCGGACCCGTCGACTCAGCCGGACCGGTTGCGAGGCCAGAAGCGCGAGCAGGAACATCCCTGGCCGTCCCTGGAAGGTCTGCGGCTCGACCAGGACCATGCTGGTGGCATTCCGCAAGAGGCTGTAGGTCCCGAACAAGCGGATCTGGAGGTCATCCATCCGCGCGGTGTATGAGCTCGTCCCGTTCAGGAGGGCGAGATGGCCGCTCGCCAGTTCGCCGAGCCCCTGGAGGTCGCGCGAGGGGAACCCGGTCGCTGTCACCACCCGCGCTTGCTCGTCGAACACCGCCAGGGCGAGATGCTGACCGAACAGGTCCGACAGGCGATGCTGCAGGGGGACGAGAGCGGCGGGCTCCCGTCGGAGCCAGGGCCGGACCGCCTCGCGCAGGAATTCGCCGGTCAGCATGGCGGGGTCGTCACGCGCCCGCAGCAATGGCAGCAGGCCGTGCAGCTCATCCCGTCGATGCACCTGGAGGAGGTCGTGCCGCGCCTGTTCGAGCCGGTCGAGCAGCCACCACGCGGCCAGCCCCATCGCCAGGATCAGCCATCCCAGCCAGCGAACGAGGGAGTCGGAACGGAAGAACCTGGCCTCAGGAGTCATCGGGAGCCACTCCCACCACCGTCACCGTTCCCTGTCGGCCACGCACCGTCTGGATGGCCGTCGGAATCAGACGCAACCCGGGCGTCGATCCGCTCACCACCTCGTCGGTCGCCAGGATCGGCGGGGCTCCCGGGCGCGCCGCCAGCTTCTCGAGGCGGGCGGCCAGGTTGACGGGATCGCCGATGACCGTGAAATCGAGCCGTTTGCGCCAGGAGCCGACATGCCCGCGGATGACGGGGCCGCCGGCTAGTCCCACCCCGGCACGAAGCGAAGGCTGGTCGTGGCGGCCGCGCTCGGCGTTCCAGGCCACCATCTCCTGCTGGAGATCGAGGGCGGCCCGGGCCGCTCGTTCCCCGCAGGGCGGCGCGCGGGCGCCCTCCTCTTCGACGAAGACGGCCAGGGCGCTGTCGCCCAGGAACTTGTCGATCTCGCCTCCCCACCGCCGCACCACCTCCTCGACCCGCCCCAGGAAGGCGCTCATCGCCTGCAGCGCTTCTTCCGGAGGGACCAGTCGCTCGAGGCGGCTGAATTCCCGCAGGCCGGCGAAGAACACCACCACCCGGCGCCGTTCGGTCCTGACCTCGGGCGTGGTCTGGACCTGCTCGAGCAGGTCGCGGTTGAGGAAGGGCTTCATCCGTTCTTTCTGGCCGAGGCTGGCCACCAGCCCATTGAAGGCCTCCGCCAGGTCGGCCAGTTCGTCGGTGGGCCAGCGCGGCGAACGGACGGCGGTGTCGCCTCGCTCGACCCGTTCGATCAGGGTGCGCAGGCCGAGCAGCGGACGCAGGAAGAGGAAGAGCAGCAGATCGGCCCCGCCCAGGGCGCCGGCCAGGGCGAGGCCGGCCAGGGTCAGCATGAAGCGCCGGGTGGCGCGCGGGAAGCCCGCTTCCGCCTCATAGGGCAGGACGGCCAGGCCGATGGTCTCCAGGCCGGCCAACGGCCGCGCCAGCGCCAGATACCGGCGCCCTCGCAGTTCCACCGGCTGGCAGAGCGGTTCGCGGGTGTGGGCGGCCAGGTCGAGCAGGGCACGGAGGGCTCGATGGCGGGGCTGATGGCTGATTCCGCGCGCGCCCAGCCCGCGCAAGAACACCCCCGCGCGGTCGGAGGGACGGCGGCGCAGCCAGCCGGCCATGGCCTGGCGGCTGAAGACCTGGAAATCGAGCAACAGGAGGGTGCCACGCCACGGGCGGCGCTGCTCATCTTCGACCAGCGAGAAGAAGAAGAAGCCCGCTTCATTGCCGAAGCGCATGAGATGCAGCTGGTCGCGGGGCAGATGGGACAGATCGAAGGTGGCTGGCAGCAAGGGTTCGCCCGCGGCCTCCTGGCGGTCGCCTTCCGTGCCGAGGTCGAACCCCGATTGGCGAATGACAGTGCGCAGCAGGGCCCCGAGGTGGGGGGGATGGCGCAGGGCGGTCCGGTCGGTGGAGAGATGGGGGGCGTACGACAGCACCGGCCGGCCCCGTTGGCCCAGCATCACTTCATACAACCCGATGGGCACGAAATCCTGGAAGGCCTCGCGCAGGGCATCCGGGGTGTCGATCTGGAAGTAGGCCGGGGAGCGGAGCAGGCGGTCCAGCGCCGACTGGGTGCGGGAGATGGTGGCCGCGACTTCCTGTTCGACCGAGATCAGCAGATGTTCGAGCCGTTTGCGCACCTCATCGTCCTGGAATTGAGCGACTTGCAGCAGATGGCCCAGTCCCCAGACGCCCATGGCCAGACAAGGGAAACCGGCCAGGAAGATCGTTCCCAACCGGACTTTGGCGGCCAGCGACAACCGCAGCCAGCCCGCGGCGAGCAGAAAGGCCCACCCGATGGCCAGAGCCGCCCCGCCGCGCAGGCCCCAGCGCAGCCCGCGGAGGAGCCGCTGGCTGTCGAGGCTCCCATGCAGCAGGGCGGGGGGAACCGCCGCCACCAGGACCAGATCGGGATCCTGGCTCCAGTACCGCGTCAGGCAGGTTGTGTCCCGCCACCGGGAAAAGCCCTGCCCCTGTTCGAGGCGCAGCACCAGCCCATGCAGCAGGTTGTCGTTGAGCAGCTCGCCGCCCAGGCCGCGCTGGCGCGACATCCAGTAGCCCCCCACCTCGGTCCTGTCGCGCGACAGCCGCCGGACCTGCCGCTCCAGCTCCCAGCCGAAGCGGGCCCGCCCGGTAGGCAGCAAGGCCAGCAGCCAGCCAGCCGTCTGCCGGCGGCGGGGCCCGGCCCCGAATCGCAAGATGCGGATCGCATGGGGCTTCCCCTGCTTCAGGACCGTCAGCGCCCCACGGAACGCCTGTCGCAGATAGCCCACCTCGATGATTTCGCCCAGCGTCGCCTTGAGGAAATTGCCGGCGAGCGTGCGCTCGGCCTCGGTGGTGTCGGTCGCCCGGCGCAGCACCCGGAACAAGGCCTGCCAGCTCCGCTTCGTGGTGGGCGGCGGCAACCCCCGCGGTTCGATCAGACGAGCGTTCGAGGCGAACCAGACCAGGATGCTGTCCCGCGGGAAGCACCGGGCCGCGCGCCGCGCCAGAACGCCCGCCGTCTCGGCATCCAGCGGTCGCCCGCGCAAGACGGCTTCCGCCCGCCGGCGGAACCGGGCCAGCCCCTCGTCGATCAGGCGGTTGCGTTCCAGGCCGAGGTCGAGCTGGCCCATCAGGGCGGTGGCCCGATCGAAGGCCGATTGCTCCAGGCGTTCCTGCCGCTCTGCGTCGAACCGGTCGAGCAGGTGTTCCATCAACCAGGCGGGAATGATCACTCCCACCGCCACGAACAGCAGGAACCCGAGCAGGCGCCGGAGGCGGCTGCGGGAAGGGGCCAGGGCAGGGGAGTCCATGCCTTCGATGGTACCACATCCCCTGCTCGAGGATCAGTTTCCTGGTGGCCCCTTCCTCGGCCGCCCTCTCCCGTGGTTGGCGCCGCCCCGCGGGGCGCGGCGCCGGAACCGCCGGGCGGGGCAGGGGCTCAGAGGAACTTGCGCACCTGCGCCATGGCGATCTCGACCGCGTCGTCGACGAAGATGTACAGGGTCGGAATGAAGGTCAGGGACAAAATGGTCGACACGGTCAGCCCGCCCATGACCGAGAGCGCCAGCGGTTGATAGAAGTCGGAGCCCGCGCCGATGCCCATCGCCAGCGGCAGCATGCCCAGCACGGTGGTGCCGGTCGTCATCAGGATCGGCCGGAAGCGCACCGCTCCCGCTTCCTGCGCCGCCGTGATCTTGTCCTCCTTCAGCTCGGCCCGCCGCTGGTTGATGTACTCGATCAGGATGATCCCGTTGTTGACCACGATGCCGGCCAGCATGATGATGCCGATCATCGCGGTGATCGAGAACTCGAACCCGGCCAGATTGAGCGCGGCCACCACCCCGATGAACGACAGGGGAATGGTGAACATGATGATGAACGGATAGCTGAACGATTCGTACTGGGCGGCCATGATCATGTAGACGAGCGCGATCGAGGCGATCAGGGCGATGCCCAGATTGCGGAAGCCTTCCATCATCTCCTCGTTCTCGCCACCGAAGTTGATCTCGTAGCCGGGCGGCAGCGGCAGGTTCTTCAACCGCTTCTGGATGTCGGCCATGATGGCGCCCATCGGGCGGTCGTCCTTGTCGGCCTGCACCTTGATCAGCCGCTTGAGGTTCTTGCGCTCGACCTTGGTGAACCCGCGACCCTGCCAGATCCTGGCGACCTGTCCCATGACCAGCGATTTGCCTTTTTCCAGGGGGATCTCCAGGCGGGCGAACTTGTCCAGTTCATCTTTGTATCGGTCGGCCGCCTCGACCCTGATGTCATACTCTTCGTTGGCTTCTTTGTACTTGCCGGCCAGCGACCCGTAGACGAAGCTGCGGGCCATGTTGGCGATCACCGCCAGCTCGACGCCGAGATCGCGGATCCGCTCCCGGTCGAACTCGACCTTGAGTTCGGGGCGGCCCGGCTTGACGCCGTCTTCCAGGTCTTTCAGTCCCGGCACGTCGGCGATGCGCGCGGCGACCTCGCGGCAGATCCGCTTGATCACCTCGTAATCATCGCCCATCACCTCGATCTGGATGGCCTTGCCGCCGCCAGGCCCGCCCAGCTTGGGTTCCTGGAAGGCGATCGTGGTGTAGCCCGGAATGCGGGCGATCCGAGGCCGCGCCTCCTGCACCACCTCGTTGGTGGTGCGCCGTCGCTGGCCTTTCGGAGCGAGCACGACCGTGACGTTGCCTTCGCCCAGCTTGGTGTTCGAGATCACCTTGTCGACCTCGGGCACCGTCCGCATGATGGCTTCGATCTGGGCCGTGATCTCATCGGTCTTCTCGACCGAGGTGCCTTCGGGGGTCTCGAAATGGACGATGAAGATGCCGCGGTCCATCTTCGGGAAGAACCCCAGCGCCGGCAGATACCGCACCGAGAGATAGAAGAGCCCGCCCATCAGCAGGCAGTAGGCCAGGCGGACATACCACCGGGGCAGCAGCAGCCGGAGCAGGAACTTGTACAGATTCAGAAGCGCCTGCATGAAGACGAATTCCCACAGGGGGAAGATTACGTTCTCGCAGAGCAGATGGAACAGGCGCAGCCCCAGGCTCAGGGCAGCCAGCCCGCCCAGCAGCCCGAGCGGCACCGCCGCCAGCGCCCGCCCCCAGATCGGCAGGCCGGGCCTGGTCACGAGCAGGCCGAGGCCGGCCGCCCCGGCGGTCGCCACCATGGCGCCGATCGCTTTCCCGCGCGGCCCGCTCCACGGGCTCAGCCGCTCGGCGAGCCGGCCGAACCACGGGATGAGCAGGACCTCGAGGTAGTCCCCGCGCAGGCGCAGGATGCGCGAAGCCATCATCGGCACCAGCGTCATCGAGACCAGCAGCGAAGCGGTCAGCGAGTAGACGATGGCCAGCGACATGTTGATGAAGATCTCGCCGATGATGCCGGGCACGAACCCGATCGGCAGGAAGACCACCACCGTGGTCAGGGTCGAGGCGGTGATCGGCAGGAAGACCTCGTCGGCCGCCTGGATGGCCAGCTCTTCGCGTCGGGTCTCGCCGTCGGGGGTGGTGCTCATGAAGCGGTAGATGTTCTCGAGCACGACGATCGAGTTGTCGACCATCATGCCGATGCCCAGGGCCAGGCCGCCCAGCGTCATCAGGTTGAGCGTCATGGTCTTGTGCAGGAACATCAGCGGGAAGGTCATCACCACCGCCAGCGGGATGCTCAGCCCGATGATCAGGGTCGACCGGTAGTTCTTGAGGAACAGGAACAGGATGATGACGGCCAGGATGGCCCCCGAGGTGGCGTTCTCCTTGACCATCTGGATCGAATCGCGGATGAACTCCGACCGGTCGTTGCCGATGGTGATCTTCAGCCGGCCGCCGAACCGGCTTTCCAGCTTGGGCACCAGCGCCCGCACCGCGGCGGCGATTTCGACCGGGTTGGCCCCGGCCTCTTTCTTGATCGACAGCGAGACGGCGGGCTGCTGATTGAGTCGCGACACCGACTCGATCTCCTTGAAGGCGTCATGGATGGTGGCGACTTCCGACAGGTAGATGGGCCGCCCGTCGACCTCCTTGATGATGATCGCACCCAGCCGCTCGGGCGTGGTCATTTCCCCTTCCGACCGGATCAGGTATTTGAACCGGCCCTCGATGATGTTGCCGACGGGGGTGTTCTGGTTGTCCTTGGTGATGCCGCTGATGACGTCGTTGATGGTCAGGCGCAAGGCCTTCAGCCGCTCGGGGACGACCTTGACCCGGATCTCGCGCTCGAGCCCGCCGAACACCTCGACGTTGGCCACGCCCGAGATGCGTTCGAAAGCAGGTTTGATCTCACGGTCGGCCAGCCGGCGCAGCTCTTTCAGGTCGTAGGCCCCGCCCAGCGAGACATCGAGGATGGGCTGGGCATTGATGTCGAGCTTGGCCACGGTGATCTGTTCGATGTCGCGGGGCAGTTTGCGCTTGGCCACGTCGACCTTCTCGCGCAGATCGACCGCGGCCAGATCGATGTTGGTGCCCCACCGGAACTCGACCGTGATCCAGCTGAAGCCTTCGAAGCTGTTCGAGGTGATCTTCTTGATGTTCTCGACGGTGTTGACCTCTTCCTCGATCTTGCGGGTGACGATGTTCTCCATCTCGGACGGATCGACCCCGGGATACGGCGTCTGGATGAACGCGAGCGGAAAATCGATGTTCGGGAAGAGGTCGACGCTGAACGAGAACAGCGCGCCCAGACCGATCGCCGTCAGGGCGACCAGGAGCATCAGGGTGGCGACGGGGCGCCGGACGGCGAAGGCGAAGATGTTCATAGGAGTCGGGGGCCGCCCTCACGGCCGCGCGACGGGGGCGACCGGATCCCCGTCGTGCAAGGTATGCTGGCCGACCACGACGACCGCCTGGCCGGCCTCGACGCCTTTGACATACAGGTTCGTTCCCTCGCGGGCCAGCACCTCGACCGTTTGGCGGCGGGCCCGCCCGGCCTCGACGAGGAAGAGGGCGCTGCCGGTCTCGTCGGTCAGCAAGGCCTCGAGAGGCAGCAGTGGCACGTCGGTGTATTCCCGCCGCACCACGAACCCTTTGACGAACATGTTGGCCTTGAAATGCAGGTCGTCGTTGGGCACCAGGATCTTCACCAGGAACCCGCGCCCGCTGTCGGCATACAGATCGATGTGGGCCACCCGGCCGGGGCGGTCTTCGATCTGGCAGACCTGCCCGACGGCGATCTCGCGGATCTGGTGCTCGGGAATGCGGGCTTCGACGAACAGCCGCTTCAGCTCGACCACCTTGCCCAGAATGGTGCCCGGGTTGACGCCCTGGCCGATGAATCCGCTGCGGTTCACGAAATGGCCGGTGATGGGCGCCCGGATGTTGCACCGCTCCAGGTTCAGCTTGGCCAGTTCGAAGGCGGCCTGGGCCTGTTTGACCTGGCTGACGGCCAGCACCATGGCGGTTTCGGCCGCTTCGAACGTCTTGTCATTGACCGCCTTGCGTTCGAACAGCACTTTGGTGCGCTCGAAATCGCTGCGGGTCTCGCGGGCCCGTTGTTCGGCCATGCGCAGCGAGGCCTCGGCCTGGTCGAGGGCGATCTGGTACCGCTCGCGTTCGAGGGTCACCAGGACCTGGCCGGCCGTCACCGCATCGCCGTTCTCGACGAGAATCTTCTCGATCCGGCCAGAGAGATCGGCCGTCAGGAAGGTTTCGACGAACGGCTTGGTCTCGCCCGTGAAGGCCAGACGATCCCGGATCGTGCCGGTGGCCAGCGTATGCGTGGTCACCGTGACCGGCTCGGAGGCCATCGCCGACGCCGAGGGGCGGCCCGGTTCGGCGGCCAGACCGGCCGGCGCGCCCGCCCCGGTCAGGGCCAGCAGCCAGCCGATGAGGAAAACCCGGTTGAGCAGCAGTGAGCGGCGAGTCATGGGGTCGTCTCCTTCCCCGTGGCGGGGGTTTCGTAGGGGCCGGGCACCGGCACCGGCAGCGGCGTGAGGGGCATGGTCGCCTCGCTCCCCGGGGTGGCCTGGCGGTCGGTCGGTCGGTCGGCGGCGCCGGGGGGAGGAAGGGCTGGGGCGATGGTCGCGGCGGGCCGCGCCGGGTCGGCCGCGGCGCCGGTGGGAGCGGAAGGGAGCGCTGCGGAGGTGGTGGTCGCCGACGCCGGGGAAGGCCGATCTGAGGGCGGTTCGCCCTCGGCCCTGGCCCCGGGCGATGAAGCGGGGCGCGGCCCGTTCGGTGGTGCCAGGGGCGCGGGCTCGGAGGACGGCTCCGCGGCGACGCCCCGGTAAGCTTCTGGTGCAGAGCCGTTCATGGCTGGCATGTCCGGCGAGATGCCGGCTTCCTCGCCGGTCAGGTCGATGGCCTGTTCGATGGCGCGGGCCGCGCCGCGGTCGAGCTGCAGGACGCGGTCGAATTGCCTGGTCAGCAGCAGGATCTCGGCCAGCCGCACCCGTTCGTCATAATAGGCATTCACCGCGGTTTCGGCCGCGCCCGAAAAGGTGATCTGGGCGTCGACCAGGTCGGTGATCGGCGCATCGCCGGCTTTGAACCGGATGCCGACCACTCGCATGTTCTCGCGACTCTGGTCGAGGGCCTTTTCGGCGAAGGCGATGCGCTGCCGCGCCTCGTCGTAGTCGGAGAAGGCCTTTTCCAGGGTCAGCAGCTTGCTGGCTTCCAGGTCTTGCAGGGCCAGGTCGGCCTTCGCCAGCAGTTTCTCATAGCGCCGCACCTCGTTCATCTTGTCGCCGCCATCGTACAGGGTGCCGACCAGGCTGAACCCGACGGTGAAATCGCGGGTGTAGGCGAAGGGACCATTGCGCGGGGCGTAGTTGTAGGTGCCGGTCAGGTTGAGCGCCGGTTTCTTGGCCGACCGGCCCGCGGTCAGGGTCTTGGCGACGATGGCGCGGTCGAGGCGAGCCAGCCCCAGATCGAGGTCCCGCTCCATCAGCAAGGCGCGGGTCGCGGTCGCGTCGATCTGCGCCAGGGGATATTTCAGCGAGGGCGGCAGCTCGATCGCGGGGGAGGCGGTATCGCGCAGGTTCAGCAGGTTGGCCAGGTCGAAGCGGGTGTTGGCGAAATCATGCTCGGCCCGGACCAGGGCAGCCTGGGTGTTGGCCTGCTGCACCTCGATGCGCAGCACGTCCTTCTGCAGGGCCAGGCCCACCTGCTGGTTGAGCCGGCCGATGTCGAGGAGCTGGGCGATCAAGCCCAGGTTGAAGCGATGGATGCGGGCCAGCTCCTCGTGCTTGACCAATTGGAAGAACAGACGCACCAGCCGTCGCATGACGTCGAGTTCGGCCCGTTCGAGCAGCAGCTCCCGCACCTGGGTCTTCAGTCGGGAGACATCGCGCTGCCACTCGTTGTATTTGCCCAGGGCCCGGAACTCCTGGCTGAGTCGGAGGCTGAACAGCGACGTGCCCTGGAAGGAGCCCGAGAGGCGTTTCTGGTCCTGGTCCAGGAGCCAGCGTTGGCCTTGTCGGTATTCGAGTTCGGCGTTGGGAATGAAGGTGTTGTCGGCGATCCGTTGGTCGATCCAGCTCTCTTCCAGGTCGAGCCGGGCCATCTTCAGCGAGAGCGTGCGCTGGCGGGCCAGCTCGGCGAGCCCGGCCAGATTCATGGCGAGGGCGGCCTCGCCGACCAGCCCCCACAAGGCGATCAGCGTCAGAAGGAGGGGGCGCCGGACCGGCAGAAGGGCGCGGGGCCATCGAACACGCGGGTGGTTGGTCATGGGGTGGTCATCGCTCCCTGCAACATGATGGACAAGACCTGCTTGAGGTCGGAGTCTGTGGCTTTGCGCCCCAGCCGGATCTCGCGGAACAGCAGCATGTGCAGCGCTCCGAGCAGGGCGAGCAGGAACAAGGACGGCGCGAGGGGTCGGAATCGCCCGGCCGCGATCTCGGCCTCGATGGCGGAACAGAGCAGGACATACTGGGGCGTCAGCGCTCGGAAGAGCTTCTGCTCCAGGTCATGACACATCCTGACCTTGACCTCTTCGAGGATGCGGAGCAGGTGCCGGTCGTGGCGCGCCACTGCCACGTAGGCCCGACTCGCCGCCAGCAGCTTGTCGGGCAGGGGGCGATTGGCGGTCACCGCTTGTTCGATGGCGTCGCCCAGGCGGGCGAAATGATCCTCGAGGAGCTGGTCGAGCAAGGCTTCTTTGTTGGGGAAATACCGATAGAAGGTGCCCTTGCCGCAGTCGGCCGCGACCACCAGATCGTCGATGGTGGTCGCCTCGAACCCTTGTCGGGCGAACAGTTCGAGCGCCACCTCCCGCAGGCGGTGGCTCTTGTCGGAACCCTGGTTGGATCGATGACCTGTCATGGCGTTCAGACTGACTAGTCAGTCAGTGCCATGGTAGCGCAGGCGAATCAGCTTGTCAAGACCGTTTGAGACAAAAAATCCGAGGCATTTGAAGATGAATAGTTTCATTTTTTCGGCATCGGGCCTTCAGGTCCCGAGAGGAGGGGAAAACAGCCAGGCCAGTGATTGATCCCTGGCCAGCCAGGCATTTCACCCCCGAGCCATCGGGGAAGCGGTCGATTCGCCTGCCGCACGTGCGGCCTTCGAGGCCGCCATCCGGGGCCAGGGGCCGGGGGCCCCTGGCGGGACCAGCACGGCCAGGCCTGGTCAACCGGTCTGGGTGTTCTCCGGGTGACCCTGAGCGGGCGGTTGACGGTTGGGAAGGGGGTTCGTACAATTGAATGGTATCGTCTGGGGGGGGAGAGCTGCCTATGCCACGCTTCATCACTTCCGCTACCTTCACGGTGATCGCTTTTGGGGGTCTGTTTCTGAGCGGGCTGGCTGCGCCGGTGGTCGCGGCCGACCCCGATCTGCCGACCGCCTACCGCCAGATGCAGGAAGCCCTCGACGCCTATCAGGCCGCGGTGCTCGATCAGGCGAGAGATCCTCGCGACGTCGCGGCCAGGCGCGATCGCTACCTCGAGGCCAAGCGCCTCTTCGAGCAGATCAAGGGCAACGCTTCGGCTGTCGCCCCCACCGCTGCCTCGTCGTCGCCCGCCGGTTCCGGCAATCGGGTTCTGCCGGCGGTGCGGGTGGCCGCCCCTGCGACACCCAGAGTGACGACCGCGCAAGCCGTCGAGCGGGTGCTGCAGAAAGTCCGTTCGGGGGCGAAAGTCACCGAACGTGACCTCGATCTCTCCTTCGCCGAGACCAATGACAATTCCCTCGAGCTTCAGACGGGGGAGACGTTCTGGCAATCCTTGACCCGCGATATCAAGGCGGCCAAGAAGAGCATCACCATTCAAATGTTCGGCATGGAAGGCGACAAGACCGGCTGGGAGTTCGCCCGCCTGCTGGCAGCCAAAGCCAAAGAGGGGGTCGAGGTCATTCTGGTCGCTGACCGATCGGGCGCTCGCATGATGGGACTCAAGAATCTCGTTTCGACCACCGAGGAGGAGAAACTCTTCCAGTTCTACAAAGATCATGGCGTCAAGGTCGTGTTCTACGATCGCGTCAGTCGGGGCACCTCTCTGGGCCAGAAAATCGATTTCTTCCACTTCGACCATCGCAAGACCTTTGTCATCGACGGTCAGGTGGGCTATGTCGGCGGCTACACGCTGCAGCAGCCGTCGCGCGAAACCAAGCATGACATGATGGTCAAGTGCCAGGGGTCGGTCGTGCACCAGATGCAGAGCGGCCTGCTGCTCAGCTTCCTCTACAATGGGGGCAAACTCGATGCCGTCGACGAGGCCACCCTGCGGGCGAAGTTCTTCCCGCCCCCGCAGAACAAGGGGCGAACCAATGCGCGCCTGGCCTACAACATCCCCCGTGGGGTCCATGATGTCCATGACACCTACCTCCAGGCCATCGACCAGGCGAAGAAATACCTCTATGTGATCAATCCGTACATCACCAACAACGATATGGTCGACCGCCTGTGCGCCGCGGCCCGGCGAGGGGTCGACGTGCGCCTCGTCCACCCCGGCAAGGCCGAAAACCCCCTCAACGATGCCAACACCCGCTTCCACTTCGAGAAAATGCAGAAAGCCGGCGTCAAGATCTATTTGTACCAAGGGGAAAGAGGTCTCGGGAAGCTGCATGCCAAGGGTCTGATCGCCGACGATACCTTCGCGTCGATCGGCAGCTGCAACATGGACACCATGGCCTTGCGCCACAACTACGAGGCGAACATCCTTTCGAAAGACCCCGATTTCGTGCGGAAGGTGCGGGCCGACCTGTTCGAGCGCGACTTCCAGGTCAGCACTTTGTACGAGCCCCCCAGCAGTTGGTGGGAACGCGCCAAGATCAAAATCAAGGGCGGCCTGAGCGAGCTGCTCGACCGC
Organism: Candidatus Ozemibacter sibiricus; assembly: GCA_003327425.1. GTDB lineage: Bacteria > Muiribacteriota > Ozemobacteria > Ozemobacterales > Ozemobacteraceae > Ozemobacter > Ozemobacter sibiricus. The sequence continues at coordinate 41,907 of QOQW01000023.1, read as the reverse complement.
TGGGATTGACCATGCCGACGGGCCGAGCCTGGGCGTGGCGTGGTGGCCGCCCCCGCTGACGACCGACCGGAGGACGTCCATGACCATGATCCGGGTTCGGTGCCAGGGGGCGATGCCCTGCCTTCTGCTCGCCATGCTCCTGCTGATCGGCGAGGGGGCCGCAGGGGCCTTTCTGCCGTCGAAAACGCTGGCGAAAAACCTCGACCCCTACTGGTTCGGCGTGTTCCATCGGGCGATCTGGGCCTTGAAAGACGATCAGCTCTTCAAAGAATTCGATGACCTGACCCGCGAACTGGTCCGATTCCGACGCCAGGAAGAGCGCCTCGACCGCACCTGCATCCGCGATGGCGAGCAACAGGAGATGCGGCATGGCATCGACCGCTGCTACGAAGAGATGCAGAAGCGCTCGACCCGGGTCTGGGTTTCGCTCGGGCAGATCCACGACGTCGGTCGGCAGATCGCCAACGGGCGTTTCTCGGCCGCCGACCGGAAGATCGGGCGCCAGTTGATGGCGCTCACCGATCAACTGGCCTGGCTGTGGCAGCGCACCATCGTCGAAGCCACCCTGACGCGCTCGATCGTCGATTATCCCGAGACGGCAGTGCGGGCGACCTGGCGGTCACGTCTGAACGACCTGTTCTCGTTCTACTATCGGTTCATCCACCTACGCGGAGAACCCATCAAAGTGTTGAGGGAACGACCATGACGCCTGTCCCCACGACCAGAGGTGGTCGCTCGGCGGCCGTCGATCGGCATGCTTCATCGTCAGCGCGCCGCCCATCGGCGGCGGTCGAGCGGCCGCCCCTGGGCTTCGCCGCCCCGCCTGAGCGGCCTTTGCTGCTGGGCATGGTGCATGTCCAGGCCCTGCCGGGCACCCCCTTCGCCCGTCTGCCGCTGCCCGACATCGTCGGCATCGCCGTCGGCGAAGCCGAGATGCTGATCAAGGCCGGGTTCGACGGGGTCATCCTCGAGAACATGCACGACCGCCCCTACTTGAAAGGGCCGGTCGGTCCTGAGATCACCGCGGGCATGACCGCCGTCGCCGTGGGTGTGCGGCAGGCCCTGGGGCCCCTGGTCCCCGTGGGCATCCAGATCCTGGCGGGGGCCAACCGGGAGGCCCTGGCCGTGGCGCTCGCCGCGGGCTTGTCATTCATCCGGGCCGAGGGGTTCGTCTTCGCCCATACTGCCGACGAAGGCTGGATCGAAGCATGCGCCGGCGACCTGCTCCGGGAGCGGCGCCGCCTGGGCGCCGATCATATCAAGATCTGGGCCGACATCCAGAAGAAGCATTCGGCGCACAGCGTGACCGCCGATCTGACCATCGACGACTGGGCGCATGGCGCCGACTTCTTCGGGGCGGATGCCCTCATCCTGACCGGCAGCCGGACCGGCGTGGCCGCCGATGCCGCGCAGCTGCACGAGGTCAAGCAGGCTTGTTCCCTGCCGGTCGCCATCGGCTCCGGCCTCACCCCTGACAACGCTCATCTCTTCATGGCGGCCGACGCCTGGATCGTCGGCTCCTGGATCAAACAGGACGGTCGGTGGGAGAACCCCCTCGATCCGGCGCGCCTGCGCCGGATGGTGACTGTCGCCCGGCGTCTTCGCGCCCCGACCGCCTGAGGCGAGAGATTGACCAACCTGCGATCTGTCCCTGGCGGGCGAACGTCGAGGGCGACCTTTCGCTGATCTGGAGCCGGGGTTGACGCTTCTCTTTCCTGTCAGTAAGCTTATCTCAATAGCGATCGTTGTTTCGAAGGAGCGGGTGATATGAGGTTCACGCGGCGTTGTCTGGTTCTTCTTCTGGTGCTGGGCAGCCTCTGTCTGTCGCTGACGCCGGCGTCGGCCAAGAGCTTCTCCGACTGGCTCGACGAGGCCAACGCCGTCCTCGATCGAGTGAACGCCTCGCTCGACGCGGCCTTCGGCACCGGGGTCAAGCAAGACTATGTGCCGACCACGACGGTCCAGACGCCCCATGTCGATTCCCTGTTCGGTGGCCTCGAAACCAGCATGGAAAAATCCATGGGGAAGAACGTCCATGACGCCTTCCGGGCCAAGCCGGGGTTCAGCAACAACAGAGCCGAACTCGAGCGGGTCGGGCGCATCGCCCGCCGTCTGGTCCCGCAGTGCGAACGCAAAGACATCGATTACACCTTCGCCATTCTGAAAAGCGACGAGATCAACGCCTTTGCGGCCCCCGGCGGGTACATCTACGTGACCCAGGGCTTGCTCAACGCGGTCAGCTCCGATGATGAGCTGGCCTGCGTCATCGCCCACGAGCTGGGCCATGTCAACAAGAAGCACACCATCCGGCAGGCCGAAAAAGCCGGTTTGATGACGGCCCTCATCGCCCTCATGGGGCTCAAGGACGAAACCAGGAAATATCAGACCGCCGCGGCCATCGCGGCCTTCTTCGTCAATCAGAAGTTCTCGCGCGATGACGAATTCGAAGCCGACCGCATGGCGGTGCGGTACGCCTACAAGGCGGGGTACAACCCCAATGCCATGATCCGGTTCTTCGACCGCATCAACAGAGACACCAAGCTCAGCAAGTTCACCAAGTATTTCTCGACCCACCCTCCGACCAACGATCGCATCAAGAAAGTCCAGGAAGAAATCAAGAAAGTCTCCGGGCGCGAGGCGGTGGCGGTCGCCACGGCGGGGTCGGGGGCCTCTGCCGGCGCCAGCAGCGGGGCGAATGCCACCTATGGCTCGACCACCACGACCACCACGACGACGAGCACCAGCCACAGACCCACCGCCCAGGAGCTGCAGGCCGCCTACGAAGTCTACCTCTACAAGAAGCAGGTGTACGAATACGCCGTCGAGCAGCAGGCGCCGTATGATGAGGTCATGAAGGCCTTCAACGAGTATCAGGCCGCCAAGAAGCGCTATCTCGAACTGAAAGCCGCCGCCAGCCGCTAGAAACCAGCTCTTCCCCTCGCCCTCCCGCCGGGACACGCTCTCTCGTGTCCCGGTTCTCGTTATTTCGCCTGTTCTGGTCCACTGTCTTCGGATGGTGGCGAGGCTCGATGGAGGCTGTCACATTTTGGGGGGCGATGCGGTCGTTGAGACAATAACTCATCATAAGGAGATAAGGAACATGCGACGTTTGCCCCATTCCCTTGATTGGCGGTACCTGGTTTTGACGGGCGTCCTGGTTTTTCTCGGTGCGTTCCAGGCCTGGGCGCAGACCATCAGGTTGTGCCACAATGGCCATCTGCCGAAGAAGGTGCTGGTGGTGCTGACTCCCGATACCTTGAGTATCGTGGCCAACTTGATCGATACCGTGGCCGAGATCCATGAGCAGGATGGCCTGGTGGGTTCCGATGCCTTCAAGCTCTATATCTTCGTCAGCTCGGCGGATATGGTGGCGAAGCTGCCGAATCCGGTTGAGCGGATCAAACAATATTGCGAGTTCGATACCACCCTGTTGATCAGTGATTTCTGGATGCAGGACATGGGCGAGTTCTGCGCCATCGAGCGCGACGGCACCTGGCGAGAAGGCATTTTCGATTCCCGTCGCGGTCGCGGTCTGGCCAAGGTGATGCCGCATCTGGCCAACATCTGGCAGCAGGACTATCTCATCAATCCCAGCACGGCTTTCAGCGATGGGGATTACGGCGGGAATATCGAAGTCACCCCTGAAAATATTCTCTACTATGGCGATACCATGACCAGTGCGTGCGAGTCCTTTTTGCTGCGTCACGGCTACAGTGGGCGGGCGGTGAAACTGGAGACCTCGTGGCTTCGCGTGGGTCATGTGGATGAATATCTCTCCTTCATCCCCAGTCGGCGTTCTCCCTGCGGCTACGCCATCGTCAAAGCCGATCCGAGTTATGCGCTCGATCTGTTGGAATCGGCGACCGACGAAGATTTCGCCCATTTTGGCAGCTCTGATCGCGCCTATTTCATGCGTTTGCGGGCGGCTCTCCGCAATCCGGCCCAGTGGACCAACACCTCCCAGGCCCAGAACATTCGGGTCAATCGCAAGATCACGGAGATCATCGATCGCAACGTGGCCTATTTGATCAAGCGAATTCGCGCCATCACGAACCAACCGTATCTGGAAATTCCGGTCGTGAGCTGGCCCACCCTCTTTCACAACAGCAACAATGGGGATGCGGTCGTGCAGTGCGTGGCCAATCTGCCTGGGGTTGCCAATCATCTGGTGCTTCGCGATCACCTGATCGTCCCCGAACCTTGCTTTCCGCCCTTCAAGCGTGCGGTCGAAGCCAGGTTCCGGGCGCAGGGCAACAAGGTTCATTTCATCTATAACCGGACTTTTCACCAAAACAGCGGCCAGATCCACTGCGGGACCAATGTCCGGCGCGGTATCGAGCGCACGTTCATCACTCCTCAAGAGGCTGCCGCGGTCGCGGCCTTGCGCGCCAACTTCGATCGCCTCCACCAGGATTCCAATTGACGACCGCCACAAGGATGGACGCCATGTCAGTCGCGGTCCAGACCCCTGCTGGCCACTTCCCCCCCTCGCGGCAGGGGCCTGGATGGCGCTCTTTCCTCGGGCTGGGCCTCGTGGTGGTGCTGCTCCTCAGCACCGCCCTGGCCCCCGCCTGGGCGGCCGGCGGGCCTCGTCGCAGTCGGGCCATGGCGACTGGCCAACCCGCGGCTGCCATTCCTGAGTGGACCATCCTGGTCTACCTCGACGGCGACAATGACCTTGACGACGTTGTCGAGGCCGATCTGCAGGAGATGGAGGATGGCGTTCCGGCCCATGTTCGATTGCTGATCCTGGTCGACCGGGCCAACACCTCAGGAAGCCAGCTCTGGGAATGCTCGAAGGGCGTTCGTCGGCTCCACGAAGAAGGCCCCGAGCCCGACATGGGCGACTGGCAGACCCTGGCCCGCTTCCTGGACCGTGGCCTGGCGCTGGCGCCGGCCTCTCATATCGCCCTCATCATCTGGAACCACGGCATGGGCTGGAAGCACCCCGAGGGGGCGGCGACGCGCGGGATCGCGAGCGATGATACGAGCGGGTCGTTCATCACCGCCGACCAGCTTGGTCTGGCCCTGCGGGAAGGCGCCCGCCGGCATGGTCGTCGCTTGGATGTGGTGGCGTTCGATGCCTGCTTGATGCAGATGGTCGAGGTGGCCTGGGCGGTGCATCGCTGGTGCGACGTGCTGATCGGGTCGGAAGAAGTGGTGCCGCGGGCGGGGTTTCCCTATGACCGATTCCTGGGTGGGTTGCCGGTCGGGGCCGATGCCGAGAAATTGGCCCGCCATTGGGTCGACACTTATCTCGAATCCTACCGGCAGAAAGAACCGCAGCCGGTGGCGCTGTCGGCCTGGCGATGCCGCGACCTGCCGGCCGTTTTCGACGCGGTCAATGGCCTGGCCAAGGCCTTGCTGACAACCCCGGCCGCGGGGCCAGTGGTGAAGAGCGTTCTGCAAGAGGTGCAACGGTTCACCGCCCGCGATCACATCGATCTGGGCCATTTCGGTGATTTGCTGGGAAGTCGATTGACCGACGAGACGATCCGCACCGCTCTCGAAAAACTACGGATTGCCCTCGATCGGGCGCGTCTTTGCGCGAACCATACGGGCGGCCATCTGCGGCATAGTCAGGGTCTGGCCATCTATTTCCCGAGCCGGTCGGCATTCTGCTCGCCATCCTACCAGACCCTCGAATTCGCCCGGATGTCGCAATGGGATGACTGGCTGGCCCATTACCATGCCTGGCTTGATATGTCCGAGGAAGTCGCCCGCCTCGAGACCGAGGGCGCCGTCGCCTTGCCCGAAGTGGTGCGGCGCGTGGAGCAACTGGCCCGCTCTCACCCCGAGGTCGGCGCGGCCGGACAGGCCCAGATCCGATTCTGGGCGGTGCATCAAGCGGAAGGGGGGCGCGCGGCCGAGGTCGAAGCTGTAATCGGCCGGGGCTGGCTGTCTGGCGATTGATGAGCGCTGGTTCTGGTTCGGCCATGGTCTGAAGGGTCCGTTGTGCCCTTTTCTGCGATGTAAAGCTGGGACCATGCCTTTGGCCGACAAAAACGCCTTCTCCCCTGGGCCAGGGGGGATTTTTGGGGGGATGTGTCACAAAGGGCTGAAGAAAAAGGTCGTTTGTTGCAACAAGCTTTCCGAAACCAAACACTTACGCACCAGGAGAGTCATCATGAAAATGGACGTTTGTCATCGGGTATTAAGGAGCTCTTCGGAGGGTCTTACTACACGCCAGGGTTGGTTTCTGTGGCAAAGAACAGGGTGCCAAAGCCTGCTTTTGATCTGGATGATCGGAGTGCTTTGTTGGGCCTTCCCCGTCCTTGCGATGGCGCAGGAAGCCAGTGCTGTGCCGTCCATGGGGACTGGGAATTCCTATGATTACCTTGTGAAGAAGGCATATCTCGATCGAATCAACGCGAATGATGTTAAAGTGGCCAATGCTGTATACAGGTACTATTATAAGCTTGTGGAAAACATCCATTCCGAGCCGGTGAATTTCGATGGTCCGCTTACGGCGATCATCGTTGATCTGAGCCAGGGACCTTGGTCGGCTGAAGGAAAAGTCCTGGCCCAGAAAATCATCAAAGCCTATCGAAAGTTGCTGGCGAATGATCAGAAAAACATCAATCCTCGCCAAAAGTATCTCCCCTCGGCGGCGGTAAGCACTTATTTGATGGCAACCACCATGCTGGACCAGCTTTACTTGTTGGAGCGACCAAATTTAGAAGCTCCTGCTCACGAATACGTGTGGGAAAGACTGTTCCAGCAACTGGAATTGATGAAAAGATATCTCCAGGAATTCATGGCAGAACAACCTGACAAAACGTGGGTGAAAAAGCCAAATGTCTCCCAGGCAATCGTGGCGAAGAATCTCACATTCATTCACGCCCAGGTCAAATTCATTAAAGCCCTGGTTCGGGAGCTCAAGCCATCTCCCATTCTCGACGATCCACTGGGCAATCGGTTCTGGAAGACCGTGCAAGCGTTCGAATTCGCCTGTGTGCATCAAGAGCTCGAAAAAGTCGGCTGCCTGTATCCCGCCTTGTGCGGCATCACCATTCGCTATGGAAATGCCTCCATCACCGCCAACAAAATGAGGCCGATCGGCCCCGAAAACGTGGGCTCTGCCAATTAAGGGCGGGGCAAGGCCCCCTTTCGCCTCAGAGCCTTGGCGCTGACTCCCGCGATGGCGGGGGTCTTCGCTTTTTCGACCATCGAGTTTGTAGGACATTGAATGCCGGTGCCTGGGATGGTATGTTTCCCCCAGCCGATGGAGAAGGTGGCCGGAGATGGTAGATGGCGAGGAGGGGAGATCATGTCCTGGGGCCGGCTGTACGAGGGTGAGCCGATCCGGCCGCCGGCCGAGGCCGGCAGCGCCATCCTGCAGCTCACCGTCGGGTGTCCGTATGCCTCTTGTACTTTTTGCGGGGCCTATCAAGGGGTGGCCTTCCGTGTGCGGGGGCCGGCTGAGTTCCGGGAGCACGCGGCGGCCGTGGCGCGCGTCGGCCCTGGCGATGGTCGGCGGGTCTTTTTCGCCGATGGGGACAGCCTGGTGCTGCCGACGGCTCGGTTGCTCGAAGCCATCGCCCTGACCCGCGAAGTCCTGCCGACGGCGCGCCGGTTCTCGGCCTATGCGGGCGCGGCCGGCCTGTTGGCCAAATCGGAGGCTGAGCTGCGGGCCCTCAAGGAGGCCGGCCTCAATACCCTCTACCTCGGTCTCGAAAGCGGTTCGGAAGAGATCTTGCGCCAGTGCGGGAAATACTGCACCGCGGCGGCGATGGTCGAAGCGGTGCGTCGTGCCCAGGCGGCGGGGTTGCGCGTCTCGGTGATGGTGCTGCTGGGCTTGGGCGGGGTCGACGACTCGCGCGAACATGCCTGGGCCACCGCGGCCGCCCTCAATGCCATGCAGCCCCGCCTGCTGAGCGTGCTGACCTTGATGCTGGTGCCCGGCACGCCGCTGGCCGAAGACGCCCGGGCCGGGCGGTTCCGGTTGCCGGGGCCGGCCGGCATGTTGGTCGAGCTGCGCGATCTGGTCGCAGCGCTGGCGCTCGAGCGGACGGTCTTCACCGCCAACCATGCGTCTTCGTGGTTACCGCTGGAAGGGGCGCTGCCGCGCGATCGCGACCGCCTGCTGGCCACGATCGACGCGGCCCTGGCGGGGGCCCTGCCTCTCATGCCCGACGTGCTGAGGGGTTTGTAGCCATCATAGTCGGAGCGGCCTCTGGGCCAAGGAAGCCGCGAAGGGGCCGGTAGCGCTAGCGGGGGTGGTGGGGCGGGGTTGCGGCTGAGGCCGGCGTCGCCGAAAATCCAGACGCCAGAAGATTGAGGAACGCCAGGCCGAACAGGCCGATCGCGTAGACCGCAGGAATGGCCACGCACGCCGCGATTTCGAAGGTTGAGCGGGGCAGACCGGCCTGCTCCAGAAGATTGAGGATGGCAGCGGTGACCAGGGGCGTGAAGATGACCATCAAGAACAGGTCGATGGCACGGCTGGCCAGGCTTTCGGGCGGGGTGGGGGCGGTAAAGTTGTAGTACAAGACTTTGATGGTTTTGTAGATGATCAGCAAGGCCAGATACACCCCGGTCAGCAAGACTTCCGGATGCTGGGAAAACATTCTGACATTGCTTTCGGGAAGGGCGCCGTAGACGATGCCCACCGTGATCAGGGGCGTGAACAGCGCGCATCGCACGAGGGAATGGAGGGACAGGGCCTTCTGGCGAGGCAATCCTCGAACCAGGGCCCCGACGTAGGTCCAGAACTTGAAGACGAGCGTGGCCACGAGCAGTTGTTGGCTGGGCCCGGCCAGCCAATCGGTATCGAACCCTCGACTGGACAGGTGGCTGGCCACCAGGAACAGGTAGAAGGCCAGTCGCCAGCCGTTGCGGCGTTCGTACTCGTGCGAAGAGCCCTCCAACCACCAGAAGTAGATGAACAGGAAGCCGATCAGCCCGCTCAGCAGGGCTTCGGAAAACTCGCGGTCGAAGGCGCGAGTGGTGCGGAAGAACATCATGTAGACCTGATGGAAACGAGCGCCGAAGAACGGGGCCAGGCCCAGGGCGACGGCGCCGTCCACGAGCGCGAAACGCCAGCGACGGAAGGGTGCTGGCGCCGGGGCGACCGCGCTCGGTTGGGCTTCGGCGCCCTCCAAGTCTGGTTCTTCTTCGTCGTCGGTCTCTGACCATTGGTCAGGGCCAGTCGCTGGCGGGAAGGCCACAACCTGGCCGGAGGCCGAAGGCGGTGGGGGTGGGGGAGGGGGCGGCGGCGGGGGAAAGCCAGCGGGGGGCACCGGTGGCGATTGGAGCGGGGGCGCCCCCGCGGCGCCTGGCGGTGTTCCATCCGAGGAACGCACCAGGTGGGGAGGAATCGTCAGGACGATCGTCGCATTCGGGTCGAAGGAGGGGCCTGGCGAGGGCTGGCCGGCGGTCGGTGGCGCCGGGGAGGCGGCCGATGTCGGAGCTGTCGCCGACGGCGAACCGCTGGCAACAGTCGGCCCAGGCGGCTGGGGGGCCCCTGGGGCGCTGGTGGGGGAAGCTGCGGGTTCGGCGGAACGGCGCGGGCCCTTGCGTGATTTTTTCGGCTTTTTGAGGGCTTCGGGAGAGACGGCGCGCATCATGGCCGTGCGGGTGAGCCGCGCTACCGGCGCCGGGGGGGCGATCTGCCCCATGCGGCTGCGGAAGAGCATGAGCGAGAGAAGGGCGATCACCCCGAGCAGGACCCAGGTCTGGTTGCTGAATTCCCAGAAATTCGCGTCGCCAGGCCGAGATTGACCGAAGGGCAGGTTCAGGATCGGGAAGGGTGCGCCGGAAGCGACGCTGCCGGGAGGAGCGGGCACGAAGGCGAACTCGTTGTAGAGGCAGGAGTTGATCCAGGGGCGTTGCTGGCCGTTGGTGCGTTGCGAGACTTCGTAGCCGACCCGTTTGAACATGTTTTCCGCGCTCAACCCCGGGGTGCGGATGTGGGTCAGCAGGGCGGCCAGATACGGCGAGTTGCCGCCGGGGTCGCCGTCTTGCGCGACATCGTTGGGCGAGGTCGAAAAGGCGATCAGCATCTGGGTGCCGGCATCCATGCGGGCCAGACCCTGGGCCGTCGAGCGGGTGCGGCGCGCGAACGGGTTGTTCCGGCAGGCATCGAGGATCACGATGTTGACCGGCACCTTGCCGGATTCGAGGGCGGTCAGGATCATGTTGGCGTTCAGGCAGTCGAACTCGGCCTGGGATTCGCGCGAGATGTCGGCATCGATCGGGACGAGGTAGTTCTCGCCCTTGATCTGCATGCCGTGCCCGGAATAGTAGACGAGGGCGACGTCTTTGCCGGGAAGTCGATCTTCAAAGGCGGCGAGGGCTTCGCGCATGCCCCGCTTGGTCAGATTCTCGTAGGCCATGACCTCGAACCCGAGGGAGCGGAGCGTGGCGGCCAGGGCTCGCACGTCGTTGAGGGGGTTGGCCAGCGGAGCGGTCGGGTAGGCCCCGTTGCCGATGAGCAACGCGAGACGAGCCTCGCGGATGGCCAGCGGCGGCAGCGGCGCTGGTGGGGCGGGCGCGGGCGGCGAGCCAGCCGGCTGACCGGAGGGCGAGCTTGACGAGGGGGGGGCCGGGGGAGCGGGCGTGGTGGGTCTGGTCGTTGAAAGATCAAGGCGGCGGTCCTGGGCGTAGGGGGGCTTGCCGCGGCCCTTGTTGGCCTCGGCCTGGCCGGGCCAGATCAGGACGAGGCAGGCGAGGAGCCACCAGAGAAGAAGCCGCGCCCGCCCGGTCTGCCCTGGCAGGAGCGTGGGCAGGCGACGGTGATCGGATGGCCGGTGGGCAGCGGATGTCATGCGGGCCTTGGTCTTGGTCAGTCCCCCTTCATTCTATCACATGCCCTGGCGTGGTGTTGAATGGCCTGGTCACGGTCGGTGAGGCGGGGAAGGGCTTCCCGCCGCGATGTGCCCAGATGATGGCGGGGCCTGACCCATGTCTGGATGGCGATGGCAGGAACGCTGGAGCTGAGAGATTTCTGACAAGGTTGTTTCCGAGAGGTGGAATGTGGAATAATGATCCCGCAGCGACCATGATCATCTGTCTGATCCGGCACGGAGAAACCGTCTTCAATCGAGAAGAGCGGATGCAGGGGGCCCGCGACATCGACCTGACCGACCGTGGGCGGGCCGAGGCGGCGGCGCTGGGCGAGCAGTTGCGGGTGGCGGGCCTCGCCCCCCGGCTGGTCTATACCAGCCCCGTCAAACGGGCCGCCGAAACCGCGCGGCTGCTGAGCCTGCCCGGGCCGATCATCGACCACCCGGCCTTCCGGGCCCGCGGGCTGGGCGACCTCGAGGGGTTGACCAGGAGCGAGATTCGGGAGCGCTACCCCGGGGCGCTCGAACGGCTCCGCCAGTGGGACTGGGTGCCGCCCGGCGGCGAGGAGACCCTGCGCGATCTGTTCGACCGGGCGGCGGCCGGGGTCGAGGACGTAGCGCAGGCCGAGGCCGCGGCCGGGTCCCCGCTGGGGGTCATCGTCACGCATTCGGGGGTGCTCGAAGCCTTGCTGCGTGGCTGGCTCGATCTCGAGCCGCACCAGGGGCTGCCCTTCCCCCTCAAGAATGCCGGGGCGCTGGTGTGCACACCCTCGGCGGCCGGCTGGCGACCGGTTCAGATGATCGCGGCCGGGGAAGAAGGGTTCGTCGATCACGCCTGAACGGCCGGGACCTTGACCTCTGGCGGGCGGCAGCGGCACACGTCAGAGAACGAAACGAACGATGCGAAATCGCAGAAGCGCAGGAGGAAAGGCATGAAGGTGCTCTATTTCACCAACGAGTACCCGCCGCTGGTCTACGGTGGGGCGGGCGTCCACATCGAGTTCCTGTCGCGCGAGATGGCGCGACTGGTCGATGTCGAAGTCCGGTGCTATGGCGACCAGGACTCGCAGGAAGGACGCCTTCGCGTCAAAGGTTTCCAGCCACGCGATGCCTACGCCCACTCCCCTAAGGAGCTGCGCTCGGTCTGGACGACCCTCGATCGCGACCTCGGCTTCGTCGGCATGGGCGTCGACGCGCAGCTCGTGCACTGTCATACCTGGTACACGCACATGGCGGGTATCTGGGCCAAGCTCAACTACAGCATTCCGCTGGTGCTCACCACCCACTCCCTCGAGCCGCTTCGCCCCTGGAAGCGCGAGCAACTGGGGGGGGGCTACGATTTCTCCTGCTGGGTCGAGCGCACCGCCATCGAGATGGCCGACGGCTTGATCGCGGTCAGTCGCGAGACCAAGGCCGACATTCTGAACCACTTCAAGGTGTCGCCCGACAAGATCCGGATCATCCATAACGGCATCGATATCGCCACCTTCCGGAAAACCCCGGAGCGCGGCCTGCTCGAGCGGTTCGGCCTCGGCGCGCAGCCGTACGTCCTATTCGTCGGCCGCATCACGCGCCAGAAGGGCATCATCCACCTGGTCAACGCCATCCCGCAGATCGACCCGACCGTGCCGGTCGTGCTGTGCGCGGGGGCGCCCGACACCCCCGAGATCGCCAAGGAGATGCAGGAAGGCGTCGAGCGGGTCTCGGCGCAGCGCGGCAACGTCATCTGGATCCGCGAGATGGTCGATCGGCCGACCCTCATCCAGCTCTATTCGCATGCCGGCGTCTTCTGCTGTCCGTCGATCTACGAGCCGTTCGGCATCATCAACCTCGAAGCCATGGCCTGCGAGGTGCCGGTGGTGGCCAGTGCCGTGGGCGGCATTCCCGAAGTGGTGGTGCATGACGAGACCGGGCTGCTGGTCAAGCTCGAACAGATGAAGGCCAGCCCCTTCGAGGCGCTCGATCCCGCTCGCTATGCTGCCGACCTCGCCGCGGCCATCAACTCGCTCATCCGAGATCCCGCGCGCCGGCTGGCCATGGGCCGGAAGGGCCGGCAGCGGGTCGAAGCCCACTTCAGCTGGGCGAGCATCGCCCAGCAGACCCTGGCCTACTATCAGGAAATCCTGGCGGCGAAAGAGGCGGGGACGCGGTGAATCCGTCCTCGATCGAGGCACCACATCGCAGGAACCAACCAAGGAGAGGAACATCCATGCCGATCCCTGATTCCAAACGCATTCTCATCGAAGATGTCCAGCCGACCGTCGATGGCGGTCGCTACCCCATCAAACGAGAGGTGGGCGATCGGGTCGAGGTCACGGCCGCCATCTTCCGCGACGGGCACGACAAGCTCGTGGCCTGGCTGCTGTCGCGGCCGCAGGGCAAGAAGACCTGGGAACGGACGCCCATGCGCTGTACCAATCCCGGCCTCGACGAGTGGCAGGGCGAGTTCACGGTTGGTGAGCTTGGCTTCATGGAATTCGCCATCGAGGCGTTCTGCGACCATTACGGGTCCTGGGCCGCCGATACCCGCAAGAAGGTCGAGGCCCACGTCGATGTGGCCAGCGATGTGCTCGAGGGCATGGCGCTGGCGCGTCGGGCGCTCGAATGGCTGCCCAAGAAGCCGCAGGCGTTCGTCAAAGACCAATTGAAGATGGCCGAGTCCTACCAGGATCCGCGGGCTCGCGCCCAGATCCTGCTCGCCCCCGATCTCGTCAAAACGCTCTCCGACCACCCCGACGCGGCGACCCGCGTCCAATCGCCGGTCTACCGGGTGCGGGTCGATCGGGTGGCGGCTCGTTTCGCCGCCTGGTACGAATGCTTCCCGCGCTCCTGCGGTCGCGAGAAAGGCAGGAGCGGCACCTTCCGCGATGTCGAAGAGCGGCTGCCCGAGATCGAAGCCATGGGCTTCGACGTGCTCTACTTCCCGCCCATTCATCCGATCGGGTTCACCAAGCGCAAAGGGCCCAACAACTCGCTGGTAGCGGGCAAGAACGATCCAGGCTGTCCCTATTCGATCGGCAACTCGTTCGGCGGCCACGATGCCATCGAGCCCTCCCTCGGCACCATGAAGGATTTCGCACGGCTCGTCAAGAAATGCCAAGAGGCGGGGCTCGAGATCGCCCTCGATTTCGCCATCAACTGTTCACCCGACCACCCCTACTTGAAGGAGCATCCTGAGTGGTTCAGCCATCGCCCCGATGGCACCATCAAGTACGCCGAGAATCCGCCCAAGAAGTATGAAGACATCTACCCCCTCAACTTCGATACCCCTGACCGGGAAGGCATGTGGATGGAGATGCGCCGGATCCTGCTGTTCTGGGCCGAGAAGGGGGTGCGCATCTTCCGCGTCGACAACCCCCACACCAAGCCGTTCGGTTTCTGGGAATGGCTCATCGCCGAAGTGCAGGCGGTCTACCCCGACGTCATCTTCCTGTCCGAGGCGTTCACACGACCGCGGGTGATGAAGGCGCTGGCCAAGCTCGGATTCACCCAGTCATACTCCTATTTCACCTGGCGCAACTTCAAGCAGGAGATCATCGACTACTTCACCGAGCTGACCACGCCGCCCGTCTGCAACTACATGCGGGCCAACCTGTTCACCAACACCCCCGATATCTTCCCCACCTTCCTGCAGCGGGGCGGGCGACCCGCCTACAAGATCCGGGCGGTGCTGGCGGCCACGCTGTCACCGGTCTACGGCATCTTCCAGGGATTCGAGCTGTGCGAAGGCGAGCCCGTCCCGGGCAAAGAAGAATATTTGAATTCCGACAAATACGAGATCCGGGTGCGCGACTGGAATGCCCCCGGCAACATCAAAGACCTGATCACGAAGTTGAATCGGGCGCGCCGCGCCCATCCCGCCCTGCAGGAATACGAGAACCTGCGCTTCTATCGCTGCGACAATCAGCACATTCTGTTCTACGGCAAGTCGCTGGGCGATGATCACGTGCTGGTGGCGGTCAATCTCGATCCCTTCCAGAAGCACCATTCCTGGGTCTATGTGCCGATCGCCCAGTACGGCTTCGGCCCCGACGACACCTATCAGGTGCATGACCTGATCACTGATAAGACCTATCTCTGGAAAGGGGAGCGCAATTACGTCGAGCTCGACCCCGCCGCCGAGCCGGCCAATCTCTTCGTGGTGCGGCGCTGGGTCAGCAAGGAGCAGAACTTCGACTACTACTGATACCCGCTCGCAGGCGGTTGGTCAGCAGGCCCGGGAAGCGATGTTCCCGGGCTTTTTCGTTCGGTGGCGTACTGAGGCGGGACGCTGTCTTGCGGTGGGCTCGGGGCAGCGCGACCCTGGGTTCAGAGCGAGACGATCGATCGGCCCTCGCTGGGGCCGGGGCGGTCGCGCCACCCTGGCCGGCGATGGTGGGCCGGCGGGGGCTCGCTTACTTGCCGTCGTCTTTGATGGCTTCGTCCTGCCAGGCTTCGAGGTAGTCGCCGATCTTGTTGTGGAGGTCGATGGCGCGGTCGAGGTCATCTTGTTTGATGGCCTCGGCCAGTTCGTTCACCTGTTTGAGCACTTCTTCATCGGTGACCTCGCCGGCCGGTTCGGCTTCGAATTCGAGCAGGTGGAGGCCTTTGAAATTGGCTTTGGTGAAGGTGCGCAGCTTGGGGGTGCCGGTGGCGCCCTCGGGCAGCTCGTCGCGCAGGATGAGGATGGGGTCGGTCTCGTGGATGTCGGCGTAGGCCTGGAAGCGATGGCCGTCCTTGAGCACGATTTTCATCAGCAGCTTGCTGCCGCCGATCGGGTTCATCTCTTCCACGCGATCGATTTTTTCGTAGTTGACCACCCGGCTGAAGGTGGCGGTGGAATCCTTCACGTTCAGGCCCTCGGCGTCGCAGAGGGTGCCACCGGTCAAAACCCCTTCGATGGGGCGACTGGCGGGCGTGAAGGTGTAGACCACCGGCACTTCCAGCTGGGCCCAGACAGGGCTGGACAAGAGGATGACCAGCCCGGCCAGGACGGCCACAGCGGAACACCAGGCAACGACAGGCGCGTGGACGACGGAGAGGTCGCGACGAAACGAAGGAAACATGAAGTCCTCCCGGTTCAGGGGTGGGATTGGCAACGCAACCATGGTAAACTACCGCTCGGGAAAGGGCAACCGGCGAGGCGATGGCTCGGTCTCCCCGGCCCCCGTTCCCGGGCAACTCACGATCGAAAGGAATGGCCCATGCGGAACCGATCTTTCCTGCTGCTCGTGGTGCTGTGCGGAACGCTCCTGCTGTCGGCCCGAGCGCCCATCGCCTGGGCGCTGGCGGTGGCCAACCCCGACGAAATCGAGGTGTTCGGCCTGGTCAGCCTGGGCGAGGATGGGGCGGCCTGGCTGCGTTGGGGCGGGCGTGAGTTCCTGGTGTCGCCCGGCTACATGATCGGCCGCGATCTGCGGGTGGTGGCGGTGCGGCACGACAGCGTGGTGCTCTACCGACCGCGCGCCCGGGTCTACCACGCGCTGTCGCCCAAGACCTTCGACCTGCCCGAGAAAGATCGCACCCATGTCATCTGGTGCGCGCCGATGCCGCTGTGGAAGGCGATCCGGATGATCGCCCTCGCCTACCGCAAGGACTACATCTGCCATTCCGAGACCCGGGCCGAAGTCTCGCCGCGACGGCATCATCGCGACATGATCTCGATGCTCGAACAGACCGTTGCGCCGCACCATCGGGCCCACGGCCGGGAGGGCATCATCTACGCCTCCCCCGTGCACGTCGACGGCCTGGGCTGGAACTGGTTCAACGAGCAGGTGCGCCGCTTCAATAGTCGGAATTTGACCAGGTGGTTCCCCTCGCTGGCCGACAAAGGCACCATCATCAGCGACGGTCGCGACCTGGCGTCGGTGCTCGAGTTCATCGCCTGGCGCGTGCGGGTGCCCATCCGCTGGGACAAGCCGAGCCGGATGCCTCTCTACTGCTCCTTCAAGGATCGCCCCTGGCACGAGATCATCGCCCATATCGCCATCTTCAACGGCCTGGGCCTGCAACCAGGTCCCGAAGGGCTGGTGGTCACCAAAGGCGCCCGGTGAACGGGCGAGCTTGGCGGCAAGAACGCTCGCCTGCGGAATGGAGCATGGACATGACGAGTTCGACCAGGGGCGGCCCGGGGCCGCTTGCGGTGGTGGTTCGTCGCCCTGGGGCGCCGCCGACGCCAGTCAGGCCTGGCCTTGACCCAGATTGCACAGGCGGAGATACACTGCTCCGAAGCGGGGGGCGCCGGTTCGGCTGGGTGGTCGCCCTGATCTGCGTTCTGGCCTTCGGGCTGCCCAGCGCTCGCGATCAAGGGCCAGCCGGCATTGGGGGGGGCGCCATGGGCGGCGCGCCCGGGCCCCGGGCGATGGTCGGGGCGGTGGCTGGCCTCGGAGGCATGAGCTGGCGGTGGGGCGGCGTTCCCGCCTGGGCGGCCCCCCCCCCGGCTTCCGGGGCGGCCACAGCCGCTTCTGCCCCCGCCTCCGTACCATCCCGACCAGCTTCCTTCGCTCCTGCCGCGGCGCCCACCCCTTCCTCTCAGGCCGCTCCAGCCGCTCCAGCTGCGCCCGCCGCGGTCGGGCTGCGGCCGGTCGCTCCCGCTGGGCAACCTCCCATGGCTCCTCGCGAGAGCCGATTGCCCGTCTTCCATCAATGGAGCGGGACCAAAGGCCGACCCTGGGAAGAACGCCCCTTTTTTCTGATCCGTGATCTCGATACGCTGGTCAAGTTCTTCGCCCGCATTCCCTTCGAAGATCACCTGCCGCATGTCGACTTCGACAAAACCATGATCTTCGTGGCCTGCCCGGGGCCGACCTTGTTCGACTACCAGCCGATGCGGGTCGTCGGCTTCTTCCGCAACGATCTGCGCTACACCGTGCTCCTCGATCTCGATCGGCGCAAGACCGGAGGCTATTGGCGCAATCCCTGGGTGGTCGCCCTGCTGCCGGCCATTCCCAAGGGCGATGTCGATGTCATGCGGGTGGGCGATCCACGGCGCGGCGAGCCGACGCGCGTGCCGCTCTTCACCATCTGGGACATGACCCGCCCTCGCGATCTTCCCCTGACCCCGGCCCAACCCTGGCAGGCGCCCAATACCGAGCCGCCGCTGCCCACCCATGGCTTCGATCTGCGGCCCAAGCCGGTCGAATACATCGTGGTCATGGAATCGCCCAAGGCGGCGGTGACCAGCATCGACAAGATCGCCCAACCGCTGCCGCAACGTCCGAAAGTGTTGCCGCCCCTGAAGGGTCCGCTGGGCCCGCCGCCGCGCAAGACCATTCCGGGGCAGAGCTCGTTGGTGAAGACGGGAAGCACCCCGTCCACCCCCTCAGGGTCGTCTGCCTCGTCCGGCGCTTCTGCTGCCCCCTCAGGAACCGCGGCGACATCAAGCTCTGGCCAATCGCCAGCCGGCGGATCCGGCAGCGGTTCCGGCAGCACGCCCGTGATTCCCCCTGATTCCCCGGTGGCCAGCGGTTCGGGCGATCCGCTCGGGGATGCCTTCAATCTCGACTTTTGACCATGATCTGCCGATGGGCTGAGGCGAACCGGCCGAACCCCAGAGGTGCCACGGAGGAAGAGTGACGCATGCGACATGCCTACATCGGTGACGGCAAGGGGAAATCCACCGCTGCGTTGGGGTTGCTGATCCGGGCGGCGGGGGCAGGCCTGCGTGGGGCCGCGGTCTATTTCGACAAGGGTTGTCAGACCTATCGGCACCACGAAACGGTCATCCTGGAGAAGCTGGGCGTGCCTTTCTACATCTTCGGGTGCGAACGGATGACCGCGGGCGGCGGGTTCCGCTTCGGCGTTACCGAGGATGATCGGCGCGAAGCGCAGGCCGGGCTCAGGCAGGCTGAGAACCTGCTGACCAGCGGTTCGTTCGATCTGCTCGTGCTTGATGAGATCCTGACGTGTGCGTCGGGGGGCCTGCTTGAATGGAGAGAGGTCGAGGCCGTGCTGGCCAAGGCCTCCAGCCATGTCGAGATCGTCTGTACCGGGCGTTGTCGTGACGAAGCGTGGGTGGCGGGATTCGACCTCGTCTCGCGGGTCACCAAAGTGCGGCACTACTTCGATCGCGGCGTCACCGCCCGCCCCGGCATCGAATACTGAACGAAAAGCCCCCCAGGCTGGGGTGGGGACGAAACTCTGGCGAGCTCACGACCCTCAGGGCCGGTTGGTCAGGCAGTCGGGGGAGCGTCCGGGGCCAGTTCACTCCACTCGGGCGGTTTTCAGCTCCTGGACCAGTTTGACGATGGTGCTGGCCACGTAGTAGCCGGTGACGGTGGCGTTGGGGTAGACCCGGCAGTTGGGGCCCATCAAGGTGCCCGGGTTGGTCACGGTGTTGCAGCCGAGCATGCAGCCATCGCCCAGGATGGCGCCGAATTTCTTCAGCCCCGTCTTGTAGCTGGTCCCGGCGGCATGCACCTTGACCTCGCTGCCGTCGTTCTTCAGATTCGAGAGTTTGGTGCCTGCCCCGAGGTTGACGCGGGCGCCGAGGATCGAGTCGCCGACATAGTTGAAATGCGGCGCTTTGGCCCCGGGGAGCAGGACCGACCGGATGACCTCGCTGGCATGTCCGATGACGGCGCCGTCGCCGGCGATGACATGGCCACGGATGTAGGCTCCGTGGCGGACTTCGACGTTGGCGCCGAGAATGGTCGGTCCGATGATCATGGCGCCGGCCTGCACCCGGCTGTTGCGGCCGATGAAGATGTCTTCGCCCTTCAGGATGGCTCCCTCCTCGACCACGCCGAGAATCTGCGGTTTGACGCGCTGGGCGATGAATCCCGCCTGGATCCGTTTGATGACGTCCCAGATGAAGGTGAGGTCATCGAACCCTTTGAGGGACTTGTCGAACAGCTCGGGGAAGGGGAAGCCATCGAGATTCTTGAAGAAATCGGTGCGTTCGAACATGGAATGCCTCCCGGCGTCGAAGTTGGGCCCATGATACACCCGCTGCCGACCAGCGACAAGCGGTCAACGAGCGGTCTGCCAGAGGCCGTCCGGCATCGCCTCGAAGGCGGCCAGCACGCGGGCCATGATCTCGGGCGGGCCGAAGGTCAGGCGGAGCATGCCTTCGAGACCGCGCATCGAACTGCGGTCGCGCACATAGATGCCTTCCATCTTCAAGCGGAAGATGACCTCCTGCGGGTCGGCGACGCGCACCAGCGCGAAGTTGCCCTGGCTGTCGAGGATGGTGCCGCCTCGCGCCCGATAGGCGTCGGTGAACCACCGTCGCCCCGCTTTGACTCGCGCGACGTGCTGTCGGACCAGGTCGATGTTCTGCAGCAGGGTGGTGCCGGCGATCTGGGCGAACATCGTCAGATTCTTGCCGTTGCGCAGTTTGCGCAGGTGGGCCAGATTGCGATGGTGCGATACCACGTAGCCGAGGCGCAGGCCGGCCAGGCCGAAGGCTTTCGAGAATGAGCGGGCGACGAACAGATGGTCGAACTGGGTGATGAGAGGCGCGGCGGTGGGTTCCCCCTCGGCGAATTCGATGTAGGCTTCGTCGACGATGATCGCCGTCTCGGGGAAGGCCTGCAGCAGAGCGATCAATTCGGCTCGACTGGCCAGATACCCGACGGGGTTGTTGGGCTGGATCAGGTAGATCAATCTGGCCGGCCCGAGGGCACGGATGGCGTCGATGAAGGCGCTCATCGAGAAGGCGAGCGGGTCGGGCCCGGGCACGACCCGATGGATGCGGGCCCCGCACGCTTCA
Source organism: Candidatus Ozemibacter sibiricus (assembly GCA_003327425.1). Taxonomy (GTDB): domain Bacteria; phylum Muiribacteriota; class Ozemobacteria; order Ozemobacterales; family Ozemobacteraceae; genus Ozemobacter; species Ozemobacter sibiricus. The sequence goes on along the minus strand of QOQW01000023.1, from coordinate 21,429 downwards.
GCGTAGAGACGGAAATTGTCGTAGCCCGGATGGACGAGGACCACTGGATCGCCGGGCCCCAGGTAGGTGCGGGCCACGGTCTCGAGCGCCACATCGGAGCCTCCGAAGGGGAGCACTTGCAGGTGGGAGAGTCCGAGGTGATCGGCGATCGCCTTCGACAGTTCGAGGGCCGCCACATCGGGATACCAGTTGATGCTGCCCGGGTGGGCCAGGAACTCGGCGAGCCGCTGCCGAACGATGTCGAGCACGGCGGGGGATTCGTTCCAGTCGAGTTTGAGTACCCGGCTGGCGTGGTGCGGATCTTCGATGCGCCAGACGTCCTGGCTGGTGACGGCGTATTCCTCGAGCGCTTCGATGTGGGGGACCGGCTTCAGACTCATGCGGCAGTTCTCTCGAGGGCAGGGCGGTAGGTGGCGGGGCCGGGGTCGGCCTGCCAGGCCCGGTAGCGGCGTCGGTAGAGGTGGAGACGGATGGCCCGTTTCACGGCGTAGGGGACGGCCTTGATGAAGGCTCGATACGCCGGCCACCACCGCAGGCGGGAGAACAGGCGGCGCAGGCGGGAACGGGCCTGGGGCGGCCGTTGCACAAATCCCTCCAGGCGTAGCAAGGCGGGGGCGGTCTGGCGCAAGGTGGCCCGGAGGCTGGCGGCGGTGGGGGGCGCTGACAGGGGGGGCAGGGCGGTGATCAACCGGCCGATCTCCCAGGGCTTGTGGGCGTCAGAACCGGCCACTAGAGGCAGCGCGAATCGGCTGGCGATCTGCTCGATGGCGGCATCGAAGGCGGGATCGAACCAGTCGCCGTTGAGGCGCTCGATGAAATCGGCCCGCCCGACCACCTCGGCCGTGTCAGGTTCGTCGAGCGACGAGACCGCCAGCAGACCCGTTTCTGGTTTGAAGGGATGGGGAATGCCCAGCAGCCCGCCTTGGCATTGCACATGGTCGGCGATGGCCTTGGCGGAAGCGCCGGTCAGGGGCCGGTCGACGAACAGGCCGAGCAGATGGGCGCCCCGGTCGGTGGTCATCTCGCAGCCTGGCACGGCCGCGATGCCGGCTGCGGCGAAGCGGGCCGCGGCTTCCGATGAGAGGCCCATGGCGTCGTGATCGGTGATCGCCACCAGGCCGATCTGTTTGCGGCGACATTCCGCCAGCACGTCGTCGAGGGTGGAGAACCCGTCGAGCGAGGCGGTCGTATGCAGATGCAGCTCGGCCCGCCAGGAATATTGATCGCCCGGCAGGCTTGGCGACGAGCCGCTCGGAGAGGCCGGGTCGGTCGGCTCGGTGGCGGCAGAACGATGGTTCACCATGCGAGTTTGACCTGGGAGATGACGGGGCGTTTCTTCCCGTCGGCGGTTTGGATGAACGGTTCGTTGACGCGAAGGTCGATCGTCACGCCGCCCCCGAAGCGCTCGCGCAGGTCGGCGCGCAAACGCTCTTCGACCGCGGCGGGGAAGTGCTTGGCCTCGAGGCGCACTTCGAGATGGTCGAGGCGGTCCTGGATGAGCTGGAAGGCGATGATCTCGTCGATCTTGTACATGACGGTGTAGAGGTTGACGCTGGGAATGATACGGCCGTCGGGGGCATAGAGGAAATCGTCGGACCGGCCGCGAATGCCTTTCACCAGCGGCAGGCCCCGCCCGCACGAGCACGTGGTTCGTTCGGCCAGAATGGCGATGTCGCCGGTATCGTAGCGGATCAGGGGCATGGCCCGGTTGTGCAGGCAGGTGGCGACGATCCGTCGCTCGTTGGGCGGCAGGCGCGGGTCGGGGAGCAGCTCGCAGACCCCGTATTCCATGTTGATGTGCATGCCCTCATGCGCCTCGCACTCGTTGAGAGTGCAGGTGCATTCGGCCTGGCCGTACCAGTCGAAGACGCGGGCGCGGAACACTCGCTCGATGACCTCGCGGTATTCCGGCAGCAGCATCTCCGAGCCGGTCAGGATGGCCTTGAGCGGGGGCGTTTCGAGCTGCAGCCGCTCGGCCATGCGGGCCAGCACATAGAGCGAAGCGGGATAGCCTCGCAAGATGACCGGCTTGAACTGCTGCATCTGGCGCAGGTAGGCCTCCGCTCCTTCGGGGTTCAGGTGGTAGGCCGAGAAGAACATGAAGTTGCGCACGCGGTCGAGCTTCCATAGAGGTTCGCCCTCTTTCGGCACGTAGGACCGCACGGTGGCCACCGGATCGCGGAAGCGGTAGCCGGTCCAGCTCCAGTGGCGCCAGACGACGCCTTGTTCGACCACCCAGTGCTCTTTCGACACGTACTCGCGAAACACCTGCCCGGTGGTGCCGCTGGTGCGCAGTTCGAGGGCCTGGTCAACGGCGTTTGGATCGGCGAGGCGGGCGGGAGCCCGGCGGGCCGTCTCTTTGTCGAGCAGGGGCACCCGCGACAGGTCTTCCAGGCTGCGGAAATCTTTATAGGGGTCGAAATCGGCTTTCCAGAACGCCTCGCGATAGTAGTCGGTGCGTTCATAGGCGCGGATCAGCAACTGGCCCACCAGCTCGGCCTGGTAGGCGCGCAGCCGATCGGTCGACCACCATTGCGAATGGCGCAGGAAGGCATAGTGATGCCAGATGCCACGGGCGGTGAGCCAGAGATCTTCGAGTCGGCCAGGTTCGCGCATGTCGGTTCGGACGGGGGGCCGCGTCGGTCAGGCGTGACCGTCGTCGGCTGGTCGGGCGTCGCGCCCGCCGCGCAAGCCCAAAAATTCCAGGCCTTTCTCGAGGTCCCGCCAGAGCAGGGAGGGATCGTGCAGGTAGGTGCGGTGGCGGGCCAGGCCGCGGCGCAGCAGGTTGAAGAGGCGGGTGTTATGGGCATGGAAGGTCTGCACCGCCCGGGCCCGGATCTCTTCGAAACGTTCATGAGGAATGGCCAGGACCCGGCGTCGCGGATCTTTGAAGAACAGATCTTTGGGGTGGGTCTGCAAGAAATGCTCGAGCGGGGGGTGGGGGTCGAGCAGCCCCAATTCAACGGCCTGGTCGAACAGTTTGGTGCGCGGGAAGGGGTTGTAGACGCCGATGCCGGCATAGTACGGATTGACCCGCTTCAGGAAGGCCAGCGTCTGTTCGATGTCTTCTTCGGTCTCGGTCGGCAGGCCGATCATGAAATAGCCGCTCCAGAACATGCGATGCTTGTTCAACAGGCGGGCGGCGCGCCGTACCTGGTCGAAGGTGATGCCCTTGTCGGTCTCTTTCAGAATGCGTTCAGAACCGGTTTCGATGCCGAGCGCGATCGAGTTGCAGCCTGCCTTCTTCATGGCGACGAGCAGCTCTTCGTCGAGGATGTCGACGCGGGTGGTACAGCTCCAGCCGATGCGGTACGGTTCGCGCTGCAGCGCGTCGCAGAAGGCCAGCACGTGCGATTTGCTGACGGTGAACGAGTCGTCTTTCAGCGAGAATTGCGCCGTGCCGAACTGGCGGCGCACCTCGCGGATCTCGGCGATGATGTTGGGGATGGAGCGGAAGCGCACCCGGCGGTTCCACATGTGGAAGCAGTAACTGCAGCCGAAGGGGCACCCGCGCGAGGTCAGCATGACGCCCATGTCTTCGGAGGAATAGGCCTGGGGATGGAGGAGCGCCGAGCGATCGGGGAAGGGAATGGTGTCGAGATCCTGCACGAATGGGGCTTCGGGGTTGTGGACGACCCGGCCGTCCCGGCGCCAACTGACTCCTTTGATGTCTTCGACGCTGCGGCGGTCGCGCAGGGCCTCGAGCAGGCGCGGCAGGGTCTCGTCGGCCTCGCCGCGTACGACGTAGTCGATCTCGGGCACTTCGAGGGTGAGGTCGGGCATGGTCGAGGCATGGGCGCCGCCGACCACGATCGGCACGTGGGGCAGCACCTGCTTGCAGAACCGGGCCGTCTGGATGACCGAGCCGAACTTGGTGGTCATCGCCGTGATGCCGATGACATCAGGCTTTTGATCGAGCACCAGGGTGCGCAGCGTTTCCCAGGTGGGGTGGCGCGGGTTGTTCAGCGCCTCGACGTACGACTTGAATCGCAGGTATTCGTTGGTGAAATTGAGGTCGCCGGTCTTGCCCTCGGCGACATCCATGTCGAGGATCCTGGCCTCGAAGCCGGCTTTCCGGCAACTGCCGGCCAGGTAGCCCAGTCCGAGCGGGAAATAGAAGCTGAAAAACCCCGCGAAACTCTTGAACGGCGGGTCGATGAGGAGGATCTTCATGCCAATCTTTATACTCCATGGCTTCGCTTCTGGCAAACCAGGGAATCGTCTCTCCGCTCGGCCGCAGAATGCCCGCGGCGGGGGACGTCGGCGCGGCGCGACGGTCACCCTCCGCGTGGTCGGGGGGCTTTATCCCCTCATTTCCCATCAACGAGAGGGGGAGCCGGCGTGTCCTGACAAGGGCAAGCCCTGGCGTCATCACCCGGCAAGCCGGCTGTTCTGGCCATCGCAGGCGGGCGAACAGCACCCTGCCGACTGAGGGGAGGCGAAACGACGCCCTGCTGTTCGGGCGTCTTGGTCATGGTTTGCCCTGCCTGGTCCGGGGGGGAGCGGGCTGGCAGACGTCGGCCAAGGGGCAGGGCGCGCAGCGCTCGGGATGGCGGCCGTGGGTGCAGTCGCCGGCGATGGCGAGGTGGCAGAGGGCGAAATCATAGCGCACCGGGTCGAGCGGATCGAGCTGTCGCAGGGCGGCGGTGACCTCTTCGGCCGTTTTCCAGTCGTCGGTGGCGCGGCGCGTGAGGTCGAGGGCGCGGGCCAGGCGGCTGAGGTGCCGATCGAGGGGGATCAGCAGCGCCGCCGGCGGCACCTCGGGCCACAGGCCGAGATCAACGCCGTCGTCGGGGCGCACCATCCAGCGCAGGAACATCAGCCAGCGCTTGCAACAGCCGCCGCCGGCGGGGTCGGGCAGCAGGTGGCGCAGGCCGCCGGGCGCCGCGGCCGGCCGGGTACCGAGCGCCTGCCAGAGGGCCTCGTGCAGCGTGATCAGCCCGGCCCGCACGGTGCCTGCCCGGCGCCAGCCGGGGGCGAACGCTTCCCACAACCCGCCATGGCGTGAAATGACCGTGCCGATGGCGCCGGCGAAGCGCGAGATCTCGGCGGCGGTGCTCAAGCGATAGCCCAGGGAAAAGCGCGGCCCGCCCGGCTGGCTGATCGCACGCAGGAAGGCCGTCCCGGCCGCCTCCCTGGGTGCGGCGGCGGCCGCTTCGTCGAGGAGGCCGCGAATCACCCGCATGAACAGCGGCACCGCCCCGTAGGCCAGCATGGCGCTCAGCAGCGCCACCGCCTCGACGGCCGGGCGAGGGGCGCCGGCCGCCAGGGCGGCGCGCGGAAAGGCGACCGGATCGCTTGCCACCCGCTCGACGGGCGGATGCTGGCGCAACAACGCCTCGAGCCGTTCGCGCAGGGCGCGCGCCCGCCGGCCAGCCGGCGGCGGCCGCCGGCTGCCGTCAACCCGCTCTGACACGCGGTTGGATGACGATGCCCCCGAAACGGCCTTCGACGGCTTGACATTCGATGCCGTCGATGAAGCACTGTCCGCCGCCCTGGTACGGTTCGCCCGTGTCGCGATAGCGGGCCGCCAGCCCGCCGAACACCGACTCGTTGAAGAACTCGAGCCGCCGTCCCTGCGCATCGGTGGCTTTCTCGCAGCAGGTGGCGCACGCGTACGCCGGATAGCGCGGACTGGCTGGCTGGTCGCAGCCGCAGAAGGGACAGGCCTGCCGTGGCCCGTCCGGCGAGGCACCCGGCTGGAAGAAGGTCATCCGTGGCGAGGAGCGGTCAGGCATGGCAGGCTCCTGGGCGAATCGCCGCGATCAGCGCGGACGATCAGTAGTGGAACGAGCTGCCGCCGATGAATTCGCGCAGGATGGAGGTCGGCGGCACCTCGCGCGGATCGAGGGGCTTGAACAGGCTGAGCAGGCGGAGCAGGCGCCGCGCCTCGCTGTAGGCGCGCTTGTCGGGCTGGATGTCGAGCAGCAGCGGCTCGACGAACGTCTTCAGCACGGCCCATTCGTACGGCACGGCCGAGTTGAAGACGGCGTCGGCGCACTCCTGGAACGGGAAGATGTTGCGTTCCTCGCCGCGTCGGACCGAGGGCCAGCGGTCGATCGTCTCCTGGGCCGAGTAGCTGCGGAACTTCTTGTCGCGCACGGTGCGGCGGATCAAGCGGGTATCGGTGGTCGGAATGCGGTTGTAATCGTCGATGACCAGTTGGGTGAGGGCCGAGATGTAGATCTTGAATTTGGCCGACGCCGGCACCGAGGCGGTCAGCTCGTCGTTCAAGCCATGGATGCCCTCGATGATGATGATCTGGTCTTCGTTGATGCGCAAGCGGTCGGTTTCCTTGCGGCGAGACCCCGTGGCGAAATCGAAGCGCGGAATGTCGACCTCTTTCCCGACGAGCAGTTCGGACAGGTGCTGATTGAACAGTTTCAGGTCGAGGGCATGGATGTCTTCGAAGTCGTAATGCCCTTCTTCGTCACGTGGGGTCTGCTCGCGGTTGAGGAAATAGTTGTCGAGCGAGAGGGCCACGGGCCGCCGGCCGTTGACCCGCAACTGGATGCACAGGCGCTTGCTGAACGTGGTCTTGCCCGAACTCGACGGCCCGGCGATCAGCACGATGCGGCAGTCCTTGCGGTGGGTGATTTCGTCGGCGATGGCGGCGATCTTCTTCTCGTGGAACGCTTCGGCGGTCTTGATGAAATCGCTGATGTCGCCGTTCTGGATGATCTGGTTGAGGCGGCCGACGTTGTTCACCTCGAGGATCTTCCCCCAGGCCTTGCTTTCCCGGTAGACCGAGAAGATCTTCGGCTGGTTGCGGATCTCGGACACGACCGTGGGATCGCTCTGTTTCGGGAACAGCAGGACGAACCCCGAGGCGTACTGCTTCAGCTCGAACACTTTCAGGTAGCCGGTCGAGGGCACCATGGGCCCCAGATCGACATCGTAGTATTTCCAGGAGTTGACCACTCCGACCTGGTCGGTGTTGAGGTTCTGCAGCAGGCGGGCCTTCTCGGGATAGCCCTCCTTCTTGAACAGCGCCACCGCCTCGGCCCTGGTCAGCACCCGCTTTTCGAAGGGTTCGTCCTTGGCGATGATCTGGCGCATCTTCTCGGTGATGTAGCCCAGAATCGTTTCGGACACAGGGACGTCGGTATAGAGGTCGTAGTAGAACCCGTCGCCGATCGAGTGATCGATGGCCAGGCGGGCGTTGCGGTAGAGTTCGAGCACGGCCCGGGCGAGCACGAAGGTGCAGGAACGGCGGTAGCATTCACGGCCTTCGGGGCTTTGGAAGGTGAGGAATTCGACCGTGCAATCCATGCGGGGGGCGAAGTCGAGGCTGCGCACGTCATTATCGACGCGGGCGCATAGGAAGGGGATATTCGGATCGGGGGGCTGGACGGCGCCTGATTTGATGACGTCGAGCAGGGTCTTGCCCGGCTCGATCTTGATTTTCTGACCGTCTTTGAGCGTGAGGGTGATGGGTTCCATGACTTTTCCTCTTCAGGTGGGATCTGCAAACCTGCGCGGCGGGCGGCCGTTCTCAGAAAAGCAACGACGACGATGTCCGCCGGCGGGTGGTCGACTGTGGGGGGAGCGCGCGCGCGGAGGGCCCCTGCGGGCCAGACCGGGCCTTCCTCATTCCTGTTCCTGCATGAACTTCCGAGCGATATAGCCCTTACGGTAGCATCGGCCCGGACTGGTGTCAACCCGGCGGCCAGGATTCTTTCCACACTCGACAGAATCAGGAAGCCGAATGGCGGGGGGAAGCGGATGCCTCTTGCCAAAATGCGCGCCGGTGAGTATCCTGCCCTCGCCACGGCCGGTCGCGGCTGTGATCACCACAGGAGAACCACCATGATGCTACCTTCCAGGAATAGGTTGACCGATGAGGAAGTCGTCCAACTGCGGCAGGAGAAGGTCGAGTTGAATCGCAAGTCCCGCCGCCAGACCGGGATGAAGAAGGTCTGCAAGGGGAAATCCGAGGGCGTGCTGGAATGCGAAACCTCGGAAGGGCGCTGTCCCGAATTCGACGCCTGCCACCAGGACGCTGACCGATAGGGACGCCGACCGCCAGGTCGCGAGCCAGTCGCCTGTCGTCCCTTCGGCCAGTCGCGGCCCCTCGAGCCGCGACGGGCGGCGGGGGTCATCTGGTCCAGAACTGGGGTTGGTGCGAGGCGTCGGTCATCAGCTCGATCCGGTAGGGGCGGATGACCATCACCACGTAATTGGGGTCGTCCGGGCCTTGGAAGTAGGCCTTGAAATGGTCGTTCCACAGGCCGTGGCGTTCGCGCTGGTCGTCGGTCACCTCGGCCCGCCCTTGGATCTGCACGTAGGAAGTCGTGGCGTTGCCATCGTAGCCGCAGGTCAGGTGGACTTCGGGGTTGTTCTTCACCTGCGCCACCTTGCGGGAGTTCCGGAACGTGGCGGTGCGGATCGTCAGGTCAGGGGCGACGTTGATGGCCACGTAGCGGGCCCAGGGTTTGCCGTCTTCGGTGATGGTGGCCAGGGCGGCGAGGCGGTGCTTCTTCACAAGGTCGAGAATTCTGGTCTGCAGGTCGCTCATCGGTCGTTCCTTTCTGGTTCGGAAGAATCGGGAAAGTGGAAACGGAGGTCGACGGTGACGTCAGGATGCAGGCTGTGCTTGACCGGGCAGGTCTCGGCCGCCCGCCGGATGATCAAGCGGTCCTTGGCGCTGAACCTCAGGCCGGCGGGGAAATGCACATCGGCGGTTACCCGACCGATCCGGCGCACGGGATCGGTGACCATCTCCTTGACCAGGTCGATGCGGGTGCCTTCCAGGGGCCATCCGTGCTGGCGCGCCAGCAACCCCAGAATGGTCAGCACGCATGAGCCCAGGGCGGTCGCCACCAGATCGGTGGGCGAGAATCGTTCGCCGCGGCCTCCGTTGTCGAGGGGGGCATCGGTGTGAAGAACGCTGCCTGACGGGCCATGGACGGCCTCGCAGTGCAGGTCGCCCTGATAGATCACGCGGATCGGAACACCCATGGACGGCTTCCTCCTTCCATCCCGAATCGACCTGGTGGTGATAGCGTCCCATGGTAGCCCACCCGTCGCGCTCTGACAACCACGACGATCCGCTGGGGGCCGCCTGCCTCGCTCGCGCGAAGAGGCCGCTCGTCACGGTCGATCAGCCGGGTTGATTTCCCGGCGGGGTTGCCGTACCTTTAGCGGGGCCTGAGCCCCTGGCACGCATGAAGGATTTCACCGAGCTGTCGCAGTTCGATCTCGATCCGGCCGCCATCCGGCTGCTGGACGAGGAATTCTGCCGCCAGCATGACGTCGTGGTGCTGGGGCGTCTGCCGAAAGATGACCCGCAGGCCAGCCTTCCGGTGGGCATGCTCGATCCCGGCAACGCTGCGCTGGTCGGCCTGGTCGAAGGCCGGTTGCAACGTCCGGTGCGGCCGGTGCAACTCACCGATTACGAGATCGACCTCGCCCTCGGCTTCGGGTTCAGCGGGGAAGGCCAGTGGGAAGGCCAGCCGACGGCCACGGCCGACCAGTTGACCCGGAAGATCGATCTTTCGGCCGACCGCCGGATCACTTTCGAACGGGGCCAATCGCCCGCCAAGATGGTCGTCGACATGCTGTCGACGGCGATGCGCCTGCGCGCCACCGATGTCCATATCGAAACCTATGCCAACGACGTCGATGTGCGCTTTCGCATCGACGGCGTATTGTACCAGATCAATACTCCTATCACCCCGGCCAACGTCAGCCTGGTGGTGTCGCACGTCAAGGTCCTGGCCGATCTGAACATCGTCGAACGCTTCCAGTCCCAGGATGGGCACTTCCACGTCCTTTACACCGCTGCTGATGGTTCTCGACAGAAAGTGAGCCTGCGCGTCTCGATCATCCCCGGCCCGTACGGCGAAGATGTCGTGTTCCGCTTCATCTCCGGAGGCCGACTGATGCTGGGCCTGACCGAGCTGGGCATGGCTCCCGACCTGCTCGCCCGCTTCCAGGCTCTGATGCACACCCCGGGCGGCCTCTTCCTGGTGACCGGGCCGACCGCCAGCGGGAAGACCACCACCTTGTATGCCGTTCTGCGCAGCATCGCCAGTCGGCGTCTGAAGATCCTGACGGTGGAAGATCCCATTGAACTCGAAATTCCCAAGGTCAACCAGAAGCAGATCGACGCCCGCATGTCCTTCGCCAAATACGTGCGGGCCTTCCTGCGCCAGAACCCCGATGTCATCCTGATCGGCGAGATCCGCGACGAAGAGACGGCCGCCGTCGCCTTGCGCGCCGCCCAGATCGGTCATCTCGTGCTGTCGACCCTCCATACCCGGGATGCCGTGTCGGCTCTGAACCGCATCAGCACGCTGGGCATCGATGCCAATCTGCTGGCGATCACGCTGATCGGGGTGCTGGCCCAACGTCTGGTACGCCGTATCTGCCCCGAGTGTCGGGAAACCTATACCCCCGACCCCGCCCTGCTCAGCGCCCTGCCCCGCCTGCCCACCGATCTTGTCCATGTGCGGGGGGCCGGCTGTGCCCATTGTCGCGGCACCGGCTTCTATGGGCAGACCGGGGTGTTCGAACTGCTCGATTTCCATGACGCGCTGCGGCGGTTGTTCACCCGCAGCCATGGCATTCCTTCGGAGCGCGAGCTTGAGCTGCTGCTGTCGGCCCACATGTACGATGATGCCCTCGACAAAGTCCGGCAGGGCATCACCACCATCGAAGAGGTCTTCCGGGCGGTGCCGCTGCCCGAGCGGTAAGCGGTCCGTCGATGGCCGACCGTGAGGGCCATCGTCGCGCGAGGCTCAGGGGGCGTGGGGCCCCCGTCGGTCGGGGAGGCGGAACTCCTGCAGCGAGCCGAGGATGGACCACAGGCTGGAATGCTGATCGGTCCAGGGTTCGAGGGGAACCGTGCCGCTGGCGGGGGGAGTCCAGTCGGGCAGGCCGGCGAAATGTCGGGCCAACCCCGCCGGGGAGCCCATCGCCACCCAGCGGGTGGGGTAGACCAGCGGGTCTTCCGGGTCGGGATTCTCGGCCAGCCGAACCTCGAGACCCAGCCGCCAGGCCGCTCCCACCAGCAGGCGGCGCAGGTCGAAGTGGCGGTTCGAGACGTGGAACAGCAGCACGCCGTCGTCGCGCAGCACGCGGCGGTAGTCGGCGATGGCTTCGAGGGTCAGCAGGTGGACCGGAATGGCATCGCTGCTGAAGGCGTCGAGGATGAGCAGATCGAACGAGCTGGTCGCCGCGGCGCGCAGGGCCAGCCGGCCATCGCCGATGGCGACCGTCACCGAGGCCGGGCTGCGCTCGAGGTAGCTGAACCAGCGGCGGGCCAGCCCCAGGCCGTCGGGATCGAGCTCGAAGAAGGCGATGGTCTGGCCAGGTTCGCCGAAGGCGGCGAGAACGCCGGCGCCCAGGCCGACCACGCCCAGGCGTTCCCAGGTGGAGGGGCGCCGGCTCAGGAACGCCCCGATCGGGGTGGCCGGATGATAGTAGTAGAGGGGTTTCCCGCGCTCGGCCGGGGTCAGCGATTCGTGCCCGTGCAGCGTCGACCCCATCTGCAGGAACCGGGTGTCGCCGCTGTCGTAAACCTTGTACAATCCATAGAAATTGCGTATGGCTTCGCGCAGGGTCCCGCTGGTGCCCCAGGCATCGAGGCCGACCAGGCAGAGGGCGGCGGCCAGCACGACGAAGGCACGGTGCTGGCCGCGCCGGGCGGCATCGCGCAGGGCATGGCCGAGGTAGACCATGGCCCCGACCGCCGCCGTCACCAGGAAGGGGCCGGTCTCGGGCATGCCGCGATTGAAGGCGGCGGGCAGGATGCCCACGATCAGCAGCAGGCCGCCGATCCGGATGGGCAGGAACGGATCGAGCGTCAGATCGGGCCAGGGTAGCCGCGCGCCGAGCTTGCTCCCGGCGAGGGGCGCCGTCCCCGCCGGCGGGGGCGTTCGCCAGACGGCCCAGGCGCCGAGGAACAAGGCGAAGGGGTATTCCCCCAACCCCGAAAACACGAGGGGGGCCCCCAGGCCGACGAACAGGCTGCCCAGGGCGCCGCCGGCCGCCAGAGCCAGATAGAAGCGGGTCAAGCCGGCCGGCTCGGCGGGCTGCCGATGGCGGGCCACCGTGTGGCAGATCAGCGCCATGAAGTACAAGATGACCAGGAAGCCGGCGCCTTTGACGGTGGCCTCCAGGGTGAAGCCGAGCTGAGTGATCAGATACAGCGAGAAGCCGGCGGTCAGCAGATCGGGGAAGCGGTCTTCCCAGCCGGTCAGGTCGGGCGGGCGGGCGGCGAAGGCCTGGATCCAGGTGAGGAGATAGAGCGCCAGGGGAACCGCCCAGAGCAGAGGGAAGGCCGCCACATCCATGGTCAGGAGGTTGGTGGTGGCCGCCAGCAGGGCTGAACCGGCCAGGGCCGGCAGCGCCTGGTCGAAGAATGTCCAGGCGGGGGGCTGGTCCTGGCGATCGAAGGGGTCGGGCGCCGGGCTGTCCGCGCGGCTGATCAAGCCGGCCAGCTCGGCGAAGCCGGGAGGAAGGTCGGAGGGCCGTTCTGGGGTTTCGGCGTCAGGGTTTTCGCCAGAGGGGCTGAGGATCTCGCTCGGACGGGGCGGTGGCGCCGCCGGCGCGGTGGCGATCTGATCGGGAAAGGCTTGGCCGCCTGCGGTTCCCGTCACGCCGCCGTGGGCGGGGTCGGGAGTGACCCCGCCCGGCCTCCCGCGCCGGAGCAGCAGCGCGCAGGCCCCCATGGCCAGGGCCCAGGCCAGGGTGCCGAGGTGCCAGCCGGCCCAGATCGTCGGGGCGGTCCACCGCGGCTCGATCACCAGCGGGAAGGCCAGCAGCCCGGCCAGCGACCCCGCATTCGAGGCGGCGAAGATGAAGGCGGGGTCGGCCCCGCCGGCGGCCTGCCACCAGCGTTGCAAGGCGAGCTGCCCGGTGCCGAGAGCCAGGAAGGGCAGGCCGACCAGGCCGGTCAGCGCCCGCCATTCCCAGAGGGTGAACGAGGTCTCTGGCGCGGTCAGCTGGTCGGCCGGCATCCAGGCGGTGCGAGCGGCCATCGCCCAGGCCAGGAAGGCCGCCACCCGCCCGCCGGTCACCGCTCGGCCGAAGGCCAGGTGCACCAGCAGGTAGGCGCCGAGCAGCGCGACCTGGAAGAAGGCGAGGGCCACCGCCCAGACCATGAAGCTGCCCCCGGCCCGCGGTAGCAGTTCCTTGCCGGCCAGCGGCTGGACGACGAACAGCAGGAACGACCCGAGGAAGGCGGTGCCCCGGACCAGCCAACCGGCCACGGCCATGGCCGAGGCGTCGGGCCGCGGGTGGTCGGCGTTCATCCGCCGGACGGCACCCGCTGCTTGGGCATCCAGACCTCGAACCCGAGGGGCGGCAGATCGAAGGTGGCCGGCTCTTCATCCGACGGGGTGATCAGCATTTCCCGGCGGGTGAAATCGGTCGGGCGATAGAGGCGGTGGTTGCCGATGACCCGCATCCAGAGCCCGGGCGGCAGGGCGACCTTGAACGTGGCGTGGGCGTGGGATTCCCCGTTGAACAGCACCAGCAACGGGCTCGGCCCCGGCGGCGCCAGCGGGTCGACCGCCGGCGGCTTCCAGAACAGGCCGGCGGCGCCCGGCTTCGAGCCGGTCAGCCGCTCGGCCGCCCGGCAGGTGGCCGGGTCGGCTTCGCGGATGATCCGACCGGCTTCCGATTGCCGGAAGGCGATCAGATCGCGATAGCAGGCGAAGACCGCCGCGTTTTTCTCGCGCAGGCCGTAATCGACCGTATTGACCTCGTCGCCGGCGTTGTAGCTGTTGTGGTTGCCCCGCTTGCTGCGCAGCATCTCCTGCCCCTGGGCCAGCATCGGAATGCCCGCCGCCAGCAGCACCGCGGCCGCGCAGAACAGGTTCCGCCTGACGTCGGTCTCGGAATGCTTCGAGCCATCATGGTCGGCCCGGCGCGACAGGTAGTCGGTCAAGGTGTAGTCGTCGTGCGATTCCACGTAGTTGACCGACTCGAGCGGGTGGTCGGTCCACAGTTCGAGCGAGCCGCGCAGCAGCGGCAGCAGGCTGGCTCCGTCGGCCTTGCCCAGCGCCACCTCCTTGACCCGGTTGCGGAAATCGTCGTTCCAGCTCGCCCACGGCGTGCCTTTCAGCCGCCCCTTCAGCGACCCCCGGAAGCTCCAGGGCTCGGCGATCAGGATGATGTCGGGCTTGATCCGGCGCAGTCTCTCCTCGATCGCCTGCAGCGTGTCGAGGTCGATCAATTCGGCCAGATCGAAGCGAAAGCCGTCGACATGGAATTCCCGCACCCAGTATTCCAGGCTGTCGAGAATCAGACGTCGCGCCATCGGATTCTCGGTCTTGAAGTCGTTGCCGCAACCGCTGTAGTTGTACAAGGTGAAATCGCCGGCGTGGCGGTAGAAGTACTTCTTGTCGAAGCCCATCAGCACATCGGGGCTGCCGGTATGGTTGTAGACCACGTCGAGCAGCACCGCCAGCCCGGCCCGGTGGCAGGCGTCGATCATCGCCTTGCACTCGTTGATCTGCCCGCCGAGCGTGTGCATGGCATAGGAGGCTTCGGGGCAGAAGAACAGCGATGGCATATAGCCCCAATGGTAGGTGCCGGGCGGCTGATCGTCGAATTCGAAGATGGGCAGGAACTCGATGGCGTTGACGCCGAGGGCTTTCAGATGATCGAGGCCGGTGCCGGTGCCGAGGGTCGAGGCCAGGCCGAGGTATTTGCCGCGCCGCTCCTTGACCACCTTCGAACTGGGATGGGACGTCAGATCGCGCACCGAGGCCTCGTAGATGACGAGATCGCACTTGCGCGGCGGGCGGAAATCGTGGTCGGTCCAGCCCTGGAAGCCGTGTCCCAGCGCCTCGCGGTCGATCAGGATCGAGGGGCCGGTATGGAAGACCGAGGCGTATCCCCAGGGGTCGGGCCAGATCCGGTCGGGTTTGAAGCCTTCCCCTTCGCCCGTCGGGCCCTCGACCGTGAAGCCATAGTAGGTGTTCCAGTGGGTGCCGGGCACGCGCATCTCCCAGACGCCGTCGTCGTCGCGGACGCCGGGATGGGTGCCCAACGACCGCTCCATGGTGGGATCGGCGAAACGGTGCAGCACCACCCGGCGCGCCCGCGGGGCGAACACCCGGAAGACGGTCACGGGCGGCGAACCCTCCACTCGCGGGCCCAGCGGTTTGGTCGAGCGGAACGCCTTCTGGAACAGGCCATCGGGGTGGATGGGGCGCACCACGGGCTTGTCGCCCAGCCCTTTCACTTCGACCTGCAGCGGGGTGGTCGGATCGAGATCGCGGCAGTGCAGATCGATGACCTCGCCGTTGCCGCGCAGGCCCTCGCGGCGGGTCATGCTCAGGATCGTGCCCTGGGGCAGCACGCGGAACGCCTCTTTGTCGAGGAAACGGGGCAGCGTGGCCAGCGCACTGAACTGGATGCGGATGGTGCGCTGGTCTTCCAGCGTCGCGATGACGATGCCGCCGGTGGGGTCGGTGAGCCGTCCCTTCTCATCGAGATGGAAGCACCGATTGGGGCCGGGCTCCCATTGGCCGTCGATGACGAATTTGAACTCGTGCCGGCCCGGGCTCACCCCGGTCAGGGGGAAGACCCAATGCCCGACATCTTTGAGGGTCATGCGGCAGGTCGAGGGGTCGAACTTCCCCTTGGCCGAGCCGGCCCAGTCGTTGAAGTCGCCGGCCACCGATACGGTCTTGGCCTCGACGGATTTGAATTCCAGCTGGGCGACTTTGGCCATGGCTACCTCCAGGGGCGGGACGTTGGCGATCAGACCAGAGCAGGGCCCGCGTGCCGGCAGCGGTCACCCGATCGGGGCGGGCTTCTGCTCGTGGAAGATGAGATACATACAGGGGATCACGACCAGGGTCAAGAGGGTGGCGAACGACAGGCCGCCGATGATGGCGATGGCCATCGGCTGCTGGATCTCGGTGCCTTCGCCCAGGCCGAGCGCCAGCGGCACCAATCCAAGGACGGTGGTCAATGAGGTCATCAGGATCGGCCGCAGGCGAGCGGTGGCGGCTTCGAGCAGCGCCTCGCGCAGGGGCTGGCCTTCCTGCTGGCGCTGCTGCACGAAGCTGATCAGCACGATGGCGTTGTTGACGACGACGCCCATCAGGATCAAGAGGCCCACCGCCGAGCTGATGTTGAGGGTTTCTCCGGTCACCCACAAGGCCAGAACCATGCCGATGGCCGCCAGCGGGACGGTGAACAGCAGGCAGAAGGGGTCGAGGAACGACTCGAACTGGGAAGCCAGCACCATGTAGACCAGCAGGAGGCCGATGGCGAACACCCACAGCAGTTGTCGCATGACCGCGATCAGATCTTCGTAGACGCCGCTGTGTTCGAGGTGGTAGCCCTCGGGCAGGGGCAGGTCGGCCAGCGCCGCCTTGATGTCGGCCATCACCGCCCCCAACGGGCGTCCGGCATAGTTGGCGGCGACACTGCCCTGGCGCAGCTGACGCCGGTGGCGGATCTTCTCTTCGCCATCGCCGGTCTCGAGCGTGGCCACCTGCCGCAGCGTCACCACGCGCGGGGCGCGGCCGAGACTGCTGCCGGCGCCGAACGCGCTCCGGCTCCCGGCCGGGCCGGTCGCGGCGTCGGCCGCGTTGCCTTCTCGGTCGGCCGGTACTTCCAGGGGCAGGTCGAGCAGGGCTTCGGGCGCGGCCGGCAGGTCGGGCGGGCCGATCAGCCGGATGTAGATCTCGTCGCCTTCGCTGCGGAAGATGCCGATCTTGCGGCCTTGCAGGGCGGTCCGCACCGCCTCGCCGATCTGGGCGACCGACAGGCCGGCCTGCATGGCCAGGTCGCGCCGCACCCGCACGCGGAACTCGGGCTTGCCGCCCTGCAGGTCGGTATCGAGGTCGCGCACGCCGGGAATGGCGGCGAGTCGGCGCTTGATCTCGGCCATCACGTCTTTCAAGGTGGGCAGGTGGTTGCCCAGCACATGGATGACGATGGCCTTCTGGTTCGTGCTGAACAACTGCTCGAACGACTGGCGCAGATTCATTTCGAGGCCGGGAATGCGCGCCACCTCCTGGCGCACTTCCTCCAGGAACTGGCGGGTCGTGATCGATCGTCGATGCTTGGGCACCATGCGGATGAAGAACTCGCCCTCGTTGGAGTCGGCCAGCCCGATGATCACGCCGGCTTCTTCGGCGCCTTCCGGCAGGCCGATGCGGCAGAAGACCGAGAAGACCCGGCTGTCGCTGGCCAGCTTGTGCATGAGGGGCGCCAGGGCCTGGCGAGAAGCCTCGAGCGACATGCCGATCGGCAGTTTGAACGGGCTGCCGATCATGCCGTCGTCGGCGATGGGGATGTATTCGACCCCCAGACGGGGCCCCAGGCCGGCCATCACCATGACGAAGACGAGGGCGAAGCCGGCCAGCACGAGGCGCGGCCGGGCCAGAGCGCCCTCGATGAGGCGGCGGTAGAGGCCCCGGGGCGGGGCGACCGCGGCGCCGGGCCCTGGCGTGATCAGATGGGCGGCCATCATCGGCACCAGGGTCAGCGACAGCACCAGCGAGGCCAGCAGCGAGACGCTGACGGTCAGGCCGAGCTGCGTGAACAGGCGGGAGGCCATGCCCTGCGAGAGCAGGAAGGGCGTGAAGATGATGATGGTGGTCAGGGTCGAGCCGGTGATGGCGCCGGCCACCTCGCGCGTGCCGGCTTCGGCGGCGACCGCGGGTGTCTTGCCCATCGCCAGGTGGCGGTCGATGTTCTCGAGCACCACGATGGCATTGTCGACCAGCATCCCGACTCCGAGGGCCAGGCCGCCCAGCGACATCATGTTCAAGGTGTATTTCAGCATGAACAGGGGAATGAAGCTGACCACGACCGCCAGCGGGATGGCCAGCCCGATGATGATCAGCAACGAGAACCGCCCCAAAAAGAGGGTCAGCACGGCCAGCGCCAGCAGGCCGCCCAGCACCAGGTTGGCGGTCACCGAGGAGACCGCTTGATTGATGAACTCGGATTGATCGAAGACGATTTCGAGCTGGACGTCGGCGGGCAGTTCCCGCTTGATCTTCTCGATCTCGGCATTGACCTCGCGGAGGATCTTGACCGAATTCTTCCCTGACTGCTTCATGATCTGCACGGCCAGGCAGGACTCGCCGTTGCGCTGGATGCTCACGTTCTGCCGCTTGATGCCCCGCCGGACCCCGGCCACCTGGCCCAGCGTGACGACGGGGCCGTCGACCGGCGCGAACAACGGCAGATCGGCCATCTCTTCGACCGTCGCGTGCTCGCCCATCGTGCGCACGGCGATCGATCGGCCGCCGAACTCGAAGTCGCCGCCGGGGATGTTGCGGTTGATCGTCGTCAGCAACGCGAGCAGACGGTTCATGCCCAGACCCAGCGTTTCGAGGGCCTTGAACCGGGCTTCGATCAGGATCTCCTCTTCCTCCTCGCTGATGATGCCGAGCGCGGCCACCCCGTCGATGCGCGCCAGCCGCGGCTTCAGCACCTTCTCGGCGAGCCGCCGCAAGGCGGTCAGGCGGCGCCGGCCGCGCAAGGTGCCCACATAGATGGGCATCTTCGACAGATCGATCTTGACCACGGCGGGTTGGCTGATGTCGTCGGGCAGGAACCGCCGCGCATACTGGATGGCGTCGCGCACGTCATAGGCGGCGGCGTCGAGATCCGAGCCCCAGTCGAACTCGAGGTTGACCATCGACAGCGCATGCTGCGAGACCGAGGTGACGTTCGACACGCCATGCACGGTCGACAGCGCCTCTTCGAGGGGTTCGGTGACCATCGATTCGACTTCCTCGGGGGCGGCGCCCGGGTAGCGCGTCACCACCGAGATCACCGGGTAGGTGATCTCGGGGAACATGTCGGTGGGCAGTTCGAGCAGTGCCAGCACCCCGAAGGTGACGGCCAGCAGCACGACCATGACCACCGTCACGGGATGACGGATCGAGGCGCGGGGCAGGTTCATGGCGATGGCGCCGCGACCGCCGGGGAAGGGCTGAACCCGACGAGCGGCGTGGTCGGGCGAGGCGGTCTCATCGCGCGGCGGGAGCAGGCGGGGCGGGCGCGACCTGGATGGCGGCCCCGTCCTGCAGGCCGAAGGCGCCGCGGGTGACGACGACCGCGCCATCGGCCAGCCCTTCGACCAGGCTGGCGCCGTCGAGGTGGGTCAGCACTCGCACCGGGCAGGCCCGGGCCCGGCCCGCCTCGACCACGAAGACCTGCGTGCGGCCATCGCGTTCCACCAGGGCCGAGCGGGGCAGCAGAAGCCCGGTGAGGGCGGGCAGGGCGAGGGCCACCTCGGCCGACTGGCCGGGCAGGAAGCGGCCGTCGGGATTGGCCAGCAAGGCTTCGCAGGGCACCCGCCGGGTGGTGGGATCGCACAGGGGAATGATGGCGGTCAAGGTGCCGGGCACGGGGGGCGCTCCCGCTGGAATCTGCACCTGGACGGGCCCGGGCACCCGTAGTTGCTCGACCTGCGATTCGCCGACATGGAACCGGACCTTGATGGGATCGAGCGCGACCAGACGGAGCACCGGTTCTCCCGGAGCTACGGTCTCGCCGGGGTGGCGAAGCCGGGCGGTGACCCGAGCCTCGCGAGGAACATGCACGCGGCTTTCTTCCAGGCGCCGGCGGGCCTGGGCGACCTGGGCCCTGGCCTGGTCGAGCTGGGCCTGGACGACGGCCAGGCGCTCGGGGGTGGGGCCGGCGCGGGCGGCCTGCCAGGCCGCGGCCGCCGCCGCCACCTGGCGTTCGGCCATCTTCTCGCGGTAGGTGATCTCGTCCCACTTGGCGGCGGAGACCAGATCCTGCTCGAACAGGCGGCTCAGGCGACTCTTTTCGGCCCGGATCTGCGCGAGGTAGGATTCGGCCTCGCCGTGCAGCGCGGCCAGCCGCTCGATTTCCTCGCGTCGCACCCCAGCCCGGACTTCCTGCAGGGCCGCCTCGGCCACCCTGGCGGCCGCTTCCGCGGTGGCCAGGGCCAATCGGGTTTCTTCCTCGTCGAGGGCCCAGGCCAGGGCCCCCGACGCCAGCCGATCGCCCGGTTCGCCATGCACCTCGCGCAGCCGCCCCCCCTGCGTGCCGGCCAGGGCGGCCTGCCAGACCGGTTCGAGCGTGCCGCTCAGACGCAGGAGGGGATTGATGGTCGCGGTCGAGGCGACGGCCGTTTCTACCGGCAAGGCCTCGCGAGATTGGGCCCGCGCCGGGCAACCAACGATGGTGGCCACCAGGCACCAGGAGAGGATGGTGGCCAGCAGAATCTGCCGCCTGGCGTGGCGATCAGGGCCGAGGTGGGGTGCGGGGCCTTTCGACACGCCACCCCTGCCGCTTGATCGCTCCCGAACAACCAAGCTCGTCGGCACCACACGACCCCGGCAAGGGCTGAAGAACGGAACCGGAAGCCTGGCTCGCCAGCGCGTCGATGATGTGGCGGGATCCTGTTCAGTAATGGCCGTACCGATCGGCAAGGTGGATGGATTTGATCTGATGGAAGGGGATCAGAATGATCTTCCCTTTGACCTCGATTTTCATCAGCGGGAAATTCTGGGTCTTGTCGGCGTATTTGATGGTGCAGAGGTAGTCGACATCGTTGGTGGTCGAGACGCGCACCTGCTGCCCCGACAGGATCAACTCGTTGATGGTGTGCTCGGAGGATTTGATATCGAGCCCTTCGTTGACGGCCCGGAATTTCCGGCTCAATTCGCGTGTCAATCTGATCAGGAATTCGACGGCGAGCGTGGGGTTCTGTTTCTTGATGATGGTGAAATGCTCGCTGGTGAACTTGGCGATCTTGACCGGGCCGACGGTGGTGGCGCTGGCCGAGCGCACCATGTTGTCGACGAACGCCACTTCGCCGAACAGGTCGTATTTGTCGAGCAGGGTGAGGATCTTCAACTGGCCGGCCAGCATCTTGTGGATCTTGACCCGACCGCTCAAGATGAAAAACAGGGCGGTCGATTGCGATTGTTCGTCGATGATCGTCTGACCGTCTTCGTAGGCGACCTCTTCCATCAGGGAAGCCAGTTGTTCCAGGTCGTCCATGGAAAAACCGGAAAGCACTTCGAATTCTCTCAATTTCTCGGCCAGCGACACAAAGATGCCTCCTGCTCGTGATCTGTGCTGCCCCGGACACGCCACGCCGCGATATCGACCGCCGGCAGCGAACGGTTCGCCTGGGGTCCAGGTCATCGGCGATTGTAACAGGATCTCCCTCTCCCTGCAATCTCCTAGGAGCGCCTCCTTCCATCGCTGGGCCTGCCCAGGCGAAGGCAATGCCTCTCGGGAATTCTTGGGCAGCAATTATCGGTGAATATCGCGAACCCAGTTTGGTAGCCATTTTCCCCTGTTTTGGGGGAACTTTGTTTTCCTATTTTTTGGGGGGGGCCAAAAAAATTGTAAGGGGGGGGCTTGTACCTAGGCGAGATAGGTGTTTTCATGGAGGCATGAAGAACGATAACTCCCCTCTAGCTTTTTCCAACCTTGTTCAGGCGTTTCGAGATCGGT
>QOQW01000022.1 GCA_003327425.1 Candidatus Ozemibacter sibiricus | reverse complement strand
CCGCCGGCCGAGCCTCATTCGTTCACAGAGACGAGTCTGATCAACTCATCATTTCAACTCAAAGGCTCTTCGCAGAGCCCCCTACCTGAACGCTTTCTTGGCTCCCTCGATTCCCTTGTCAATCAGCACCGGCTTTCGCCGTACCCTCCGCAGAGGGTAAGGTTGAGTTTACCATGCTCGAGGCGTCGAGTCAACACCCAAAAGTAGAACTTGTTATAATTAGAAGTGCTATTTTGGGGATGGCGGTCATTGTCATGATGTCGCCCACGCCGGCCAAAAGCTGCATCAACTGGCGGTTCGGCGGTGGCTCCTCACCCTTTGTTCTTGATCATGACGATGGCGGTTCGTTCATTGGGGTGGAAGAAATAGTAGACCTCATCCATAAGATTCTTGATGAGGAAGATGCCTCTACCGCCATGCCCCCAGGTTTTGACCTCGGCCAGCTTCTCGAAATACTCGGGATTGAAGGTGTAGCCGCCGAAATCGACCACCTGCACAATGCAGACTTTGTTGTTGATGGTCAGGCCGACCTCGACGGCCGGCTGACCGCGCAAGCTGCCATGCTCGATGGCGTTGGTCAGCGCTTCTTCGAGGCACAGGCAGATGTTCATCCGGGTCTTGGCCGAATAGCCCTGCTTCTCCAGCTGATCAGCCAGGAAATCTCGCACCCTGCCGATCTCGCGGACATGCGAAGGCACCGTCATGACATGATCGAACGTATATCGCCGGGTGGCATTGCAGAAGGTGACGTTGGCCATGGTCAGAGTTCCAGGGGGAGGGCGAGGGCCACCCGGGCCCGGTCGGGACGGTCGACCTCGATGGCCAGGCTGCCCTTGTGGGCGGCCACGATATGCCCGATGAATGACAGGTCGAGATCGAGGGAAGCCTTCTCGCCAGCGATGATCAGATCGACCTGTCGGTTCCAATCGAGGGCCTCGGGGCAGATGACTTCCCCTACCCCGGCCCCGGCGAAACCGATCTCGAAACGGGCTCGCCCATCGGAAGAATCCAGGTCGAGCCAGATCTCTCCGCCCTCTTTCAGGACCGACCAACCCCGCGTGATCAGCAGGTAGAACACCTGCATCATCCGCCGTCGATCGAAGCGCCCCGCCTGGGGTCCGTGGGCGACCAACGGCGCGTCGACCAGCCGCACCCGCCGGCGAGCCAGGCGGCGGGCCAGTTTCCGCCGCACGATGTCATAAAGACTGAGCAGATCGCAGTTCTCTTTTTCGATGCGCAACGGACCGCTCCTCAATTCGGTCAGGAAGAGCAGATTCCGCAGAATGGCCTTCTGGCGCTGCAGGAGGCGGCGACGCTGACGAGGGTCGCGCGCCCGGACCGCCCGCGCGACAATGGCATCCGACTTGTGCAGCATGATGGCATAGAACTGGGAGAACCGTCGATCGAGAGCCCGCTGATCAGAGGTGTTGCGAATGGAGATGACCACCTCCGACGGCTGGCCGTGGCGATCTTTCAGGATGACGTACCGATTGGACAGAATGAGATTGTGGGGCTTGAAGAGCACCACTTCGGAAGACCCCACGGGGGATTCCCCCTGGATGACCGAGGAGAGGTAGGTGGTCAAAGCGTAATTCTGCTTGCCGCCTGGAAAGAACATCTCCTCGACGGCCTTGTTGTAGAGCAGAGGGTTGCCCTGGGGATCGACGACCATGATGCCATCGGTCAGGGCTTCGAAGATGCCGTGGATGCGCTGGCTCTCTTTGACGGCGTTCTCGTGCAGCCGCAGCCGTTCGATGGCGGCAGCCCCCTGATTGGCCAGCAATTGCAGGGCATATTCGTCGGCGGGCGTGAAGTTGCCGCCGCCCGCCTTGTTGATGACCTGGATGACCCCGATCGGCTGGCCCTGGAAGCGCATGGCAACGCAGACCATCGATTTCATGGGCAATTCAGGCCGCCCGAAGGGGTTGGCCGCCGACACCGGACTGCAGTACTTCCCGTCTCGGATGCTGCGGGCAAGGCCGTCCTGCGCCACCTTGCCCGGAATGCCGGTGCCCAGATCGATGCGGACCATGGCCGTCCGAGCGGTCTCCATGCCGCTTCCGCCCACGAACGCCAGTTTGTTCCCCTCGATCAAGGCCAGCACCGTGCGTTCGGCCCGGGTGAGATCGCGCGCCGTGTGGCTGACGATCTCGATGATGCGGGCGACCTCGGTTTCAGAGGCGATCTTCTCCCAGGTGGCGAGCAGAATGTCGCATTGCTCGGGGGAGAGGATGGAACCGGTCATTCGGGATCAGGCGCCGCATATTCGTCGATGACGCGACGGAAGCGGCTCATGTAGATGAGATCGAACGTGGAGGCGGCATCGGGAAAGAGGTCGCAAGCGAGCTGGCGGACGCGCAGGACGAGATCGAGGGCCTGTTGCCGGGTCAGCCGGACATTCATGATCTTGAGGACGGCGGTATCGACCATTCCCTGCAAGTACAAGACCTTGCGATCCTCTTCGCCGAGGAGCTGCGCCCAGAGGTCTTCAGGGATGCCAGGAGGGGCAGCGCCCGGTCGTTGTGGCGGAGAAGAAGCCCCCACCGGCTGGCTATTTCTTCCCCAGCAGTTCCTTCACCTTGGCCTCGAACAGATGGATATCCTGGGGGCGGAACCCAGAATGAATGAGGGCGATCTTGCCCTGCTGATCGATGATCACCGAAGCCGGCGTATAGTAGAACCCATACTTCTCTGGGACCGAAAAGATCGGATCGAGGAGCACCGGATAATTGATGTTGTTGTGCGCCGCCCAGGAAACGAGCATGGGTTTGCCCAGCAGGTCGACGCCGATGGCGATGACTTCGAGACCGGGGTTTTCCTCTTTGAGCGTCTTGAGGGCCTTGGCCTCTTGCAGACAGGAGTAGCAGGCGCTCTGGATGAAGAAGACGATGACAGGCTTGCCCAGATAGTCTTTCAGGCTCTCCATCTTATCGGTGGCGAGGTTGGGAAGGGTGAAGTCCGGCGCGGGGTCGCCGATCTGCAATTTGACCTCGGACTCGATTTCGGTGCCTTCCCCACCGATGGACACCATGCTGGAGGGGCTCTCCTTCTGGGCGGCGCCGACCGACAGCGGCAGCGCGAGCATCGTCATCATGACCAGGCACCAGATCCATCGATCTTTGGAAACGAACGTCAACATGGGTTCCGCCACTCCTTGTGCGCACAGGTTGTGGCGAAGTCTATCACAGGACCCAGAGCGGGTCAATTCGATGGTATAATCGGTGGCATCCGACCAACCACGCTGGAGGACCCATGCATCTTTTCGTGAAGAATGCCCGCTATCTGTGGCCGGGCGGCGACCAGCCGCTCATGGAAAATGCCTCGCTGCTCATCGATGGCTCGCGGATCGTCGCCGTGGGAGATGCCCAGACGCTAGCCCCGCGAGCCGTCGGCGCCCGCACCATCAACGCCGAAGATCTGCTGGTAATGCCCGGTTTGGTTAACACGCACCACCACTTCTACCAGACCCTGACTCGGAACTTTCCCAACGTGCAGAACGCCGAGCTGTTCGAATGGCTGATCAATCTGTATCCCTTGTGGGCCAAGCTCACGGCGGAAGATTTCCATCTCTCCACCACCATCGCGGCCCTCGAGTTGTTGCAGAGCGGGTGTACGACCGCCCTCGACCATTCGTATCTGGTGCCGGCCGGGCAGAACCACCTGTTCTACCGGCAGGTGGATGCCGCCCGCGAGACCGGCCTGCGCTTCCACCTGTGCCGGGGCAGCATGTCGCGGTCGAAAAAGGACGGCGGCCTGCCGCCCGATTCGGTGGTCCAGACCGAGGAAGAGATCATGGCCGAGACCGCCAACCTGGTGAAGGCCGTGCACCAGCCTGAACGGGGCGGCATGATCCGGATCGTGGTCGCGCCTTGCTCCCCCTTCTCGGTCACCAAAGAGCTGATGGTCGAAGCCAAGAAATGGGCCAACCTGCACGGCTTGAAATGTCACACCCATCTGGCGGAAACCAAGGACGAAGAAGAATACTGCAAGAAAGTTTACGGCTGCCGCCCCTTCGAGATGATGGAGCAGCTCGGCTGGATGGACCACAATTCATTCTTCGCCCATTCCATCCATTTCTCGAAAGAAGAGGTCGCCCGCATGGGGCAAGCCAGGGGAGGAGTCGCCCACTGCCCGACCAGCAACATGCGATTGGGCTCAGGCATCGCTCCCATCGTCGAAATGAAGGCGGCGGGCGTGCCGATCGGATTGGGGGTCGACGGGTCGGCCAGCAACGATAGTTCGAACATGCTGCTGGAAGCCCGACAATGCCTGCTGTTGCAGCGCGTGGCGAAAGGGGCGAAATGCCTGACCGCCCTGGAAGCCCTGCAGCTGGCGACCGTCGGCGGGGCGGAGGTGCTGGGCCGCGACGACATCGGCAAGCTGCTGCCCGACTACGAAGCCGATCTGATCGGCATCCGGCTCGACAGCCTGCGCCAGGCCGGCAGTTCGACCGATCCGCTGGCCGCGATCGTCTTCTGCGGGGTCGACCGGGTGGATCTATCGATCGTCCACGGCGAGCTGTTGATCCATCGCGGGAAGTTCACCCGCTTCAGCGACGATCAACTGGCCGAGCTGATCCGACGCCAGAACGAGCGCAGCCGGGAACTGTATTGCGGCGCATGAACTCGGCAAACGGCTGATCCCCCGCAGATTCCAGGCCTCCGCCGAGCGCAGGGAGCTTCGAGACCGCCCCCCGACCAATCATGGGGGAAGAATTCGTTGCCTTCCCCCTTCTCGGTATGGTAGATTTCGCCAACCCAATGGGGCAGGCTCGAGAGCAAGAGCCTCACCAGAACAGACTCTTACCAGGGAGACAGGGATGAAAATCATCGGACATGCCACCGTGCTGACCTTCGGCCATGAGCACAAGGTGATCGAGGATGGCGCCATCGCTTTCGACGAAAAGAAGATCCATGGCGTGGGAACGACGGAAGAGATCCGCAAGCGCTTCCCCAAGGCCAAGGTGCGCAGCGTGCAGGGCAAAGTGGTCACCCCCGGGCTGATCAACGCCCACATGCACCTCTACTCGACGTTCGCCCGCGGCATCACTCTCAAGGACGAGGCCCCCGAGAATTTCGTCCAGATCCTGGAGCGGCTCTGGTGGCGGCTCGACCGCAGCTTGAAGACGGAAGACCTCTACATCACCGCGGTGATTCCGCTGCTGGATGCCGTGCGCAACGGGGTGACGACGATCGTCGACCACCACGCCAGCCCGCACGCCCTGGGCGGCTCGCTCGAGGAGCTGCGCAAGGTGTTCCACAAGGTCGGCATCCGCGGCTGCCTGTGCTATGAGGTCTCGGACCGCGACGGTGCCTCCCGCCGGGACGCCGGCTTCGAGGAGAACGCCAATTTCCTGCGCGGACTGAAGCTGGAAGCCGATCCCACCATCACGGCCATGCTGGGCCTGCACGCCAGCTTCACCCTGGAGGATTCCACCCTGGCGCGGGCGGCCGAGCTGGCCAAGGGCCTGAAGACGGGCGTCCACATCCATGTAGCCGAAGACAAGGCCGACCTCGAGGATGCCCGTCGCCGCGGTTTCCGGTCGGTGGTCGATCGGTTGCATCGGTTCCAGTTGACCGGGCCGGATAGCATTTTCGCGCATTGCGTCCATGTCGACCCGCTCGACATCCAGACGCTGGCGTTGACCCGCACCAACGTGGTCCACAACCCGCGATCCAACATGGGCAATGCGGTGGGCTGCGCCAACATCGAGCTGATGGTGAAAGAGAAGGTGCCGGTGGCCCTGGGCACCGACGGGTTCTCGGCCTCGCCGCTGGCCGATCTGACGGTGGCCAACCTTTTGCACAAACACCAGGCTAGAGACCCCCGGAAGATCTACCACGAGATTTCCAAGATCTTTTTCCAGAACAACCCCGCCCTGGGTTCGATGCTGTTCAAGCAGCCTCTGGGCGTCCTTGAAGAAGGGGCCGGCGCCGACCTCGTGGTCTGGAACTACTACCCCCCCACCCCGCTGACCGCCAGCAACACGCTCGGTCACGTGCTGTTCGGGCTGTCGAACGCCACCGTCGACACCACCATCTGCTGCGGCAAGCCGGTCTATGAAGAAGGGAAGTACACCTTCCTCGGCGAGCACGAGGAAGAGGAGATCTGCGCCAAGGGCCGCGAACTGGCCAAAGCCCTCTGGGACAGATTCTGAGCCACCACCGACACCCGGCAACGAAAGGAATGAAAGAAGCGAAGGCATGAATCAGGACATCATCACGAAGATTCGGAGCGAGATCAAACGGCACGAGAAAGCCATCATCAAGTTCCTCGACGACATCATCGCCATTCCCAGCTACGATTCCCAGATCGGGGATGTGGTCAAGCGCATCAATCAGGAAATGAAGGACCTGGGATTCGATGAGGTCTTCACCGACAAGATGGGCAACTCGGTCGGCCGCATCGGCAACGGCCCCATCAAGGTTTTGTTCGACAGCCACATCGACACCGTGGCCATCGGAGACCGCACCCAATGGCAATGGGACCCCTTCAAGGGCAAGACCGAAAACGGCATCAAATACGGTCTGGGAGCCTGCGACGAGAAGGGATCGACCCCGGGGATGGTCTACGCGCTGAAGATCCTCAAAGATCTGAAGCTGCTCGACGGATTCACCTGCTACTACTTCGGAAACATGGAAGAGGAGTGCGACGGGATCGCCCCGCACTCGCTGGTCGAGACCGAGAAGATCAAGCCCGATTTCGTGATCATCGGCGAACCCACCTGCATGCGGATCTATCGAGGTCATCGCGGCCGGGTCGAACTCAAGGTCACCACCAAGGGGCGAACCTGCCATGCCTCGGCTCCGGAGCGCGGCGACAACGCGATCTACAAGATGATGCCGATCGTCAAAGAGATCAGCGAAATGAGCCACATGTTCAAGAACGACCCCTTCCTGGGGAAGGGGTCGATCGTGGTCAGCAAGATCGAGTGCAAGACCCCCAGTCTGAACGCCGTGCCGGACGAATGCACCATCTACCTCGACCGACGGCTGACCTTCGGCGAGAGCGAAGGCGCGGCGATCGCCGAGTTGAATTCGCTGCCCAGCATGAAGCACGGCAAGGTCGAAGAGCTGTTCTACGACACGCCCAGCTACACCGGGTTCAAATTCCCCGTTTCGAAGTACTATCCGCCCTGGGCCCTGGATCCGAACCATCCCCTGGTACAAGCCGGCATCGCCGCGTATAAAGCCGCTTTCGGCGGCAAGGAACCGACCGTCGACAAGTGGGTATTCTCGACGAACGGCACTTACTGGATGGGCAAAGCGAACATCCCGTCGATCGGGTTCGGGCCCGGCAACGAGATCTATGCCCATACCGTCAACGACCAGGTTCCGCTCGCAGAGGTGGTCGAGGCCACCGCCTTCTACGCCCTGGTCCCCCTCGCCCTGAAGAAGTGAATCATCCCATTTCAACTTGGACAAACAAGGAAAAGGAGCAGTGACAACCCCCATGGCCACCACCCAGAAGAACGCCAAACTCGCCGTCGTCGCCGTCGGCGGGAACTCCCTCATCCAGGACGAGAAACGCCAAACGGTCCCCGATCAGTATCAGGCGGCCTGCCACACGATGGTCCATATCGCCGACATGATCGAAGAGGGCTACAACGTCATCATCACGCATGGCAACGGCCCCCAGGTCGGGTTCATCCTGCTGCGCAGCGAGATCGCCCGCCATGCCATCCATCCGGTGCCGCTCGATTCGTGCGTGGCCGACACCCAGGGCGCCATCGGCTACAACTTCCAGATGGCGCTGGGCAACGAACTCCGCAAGCGGGGCATCCAGAAGGAAGTCGTGACGGTGGTCACCCAGGTGCTGGTTGATAAGGACGATCCTTCGTTCCTCAAGCCCAGCAAGCCGATCGGCAAGTTCTACACCCAGGCCGAAGCCATGGAGCGAAAAGAAAAAGACGGCTGGGACGTGATGGAAGACGCCGGTCGTGGCTGGCGCCGGGTGGTGGCTTCCCCGCTGCCCGTCGAGATCATCGAAGAGTCGGCGATCAAAGCTCTGGCCGAGAAAGGGTTCATCGTGGTCGCGGTCGGCGGCGGCGGCATCCCCGTCATCCGCGACGAGCAGGGCAACCTGAAGGGCGTGGCGGCGGTCATCGACAAGGACTACGCCTCGGCGCTGCTGGCGAGCCGGTTGAAAGCCGATGTCTTCGTCATTTCCACGGCGGTCGAGAAGGCCTACCTCAATTTCGGCAAGCCTGATCAGAAGCCGATCGAGAAGTGCACCGCCAGCGAACTCGCCAAGTATGTCCAGGAAGGGCATTTCAAGCCGGGCTCAATGCTGCCCAAATGCAAGGCCATCATCAACTTCTTGAAAGAGGGGGGCAAGCACGCGATCATCACCAACCCCGAGAACCTGGCCCGGGCGGTACGTGGCCAGGCCGGCACCCACATCTTCCCGTGATGACGAAAGGCAGGAACCTCGACGTGCCGAGCAAATACGCCAAGCGCTTCGCGCTCAAATTCAACCAGGACGTCCTGAAAAAGACGGTCAAGCGCTGCCGCGAGAAGGGCATCATCATTCCGACCTTCGCGCAGATGAAGAATCCCGCCTTGATCCCTGACAAGGTCAAGAAGAAGCTGCAACCTCTCGGGCTGTGGGATGTCAACCCGCTCAACCTGTTCCGCATCACCTGGCACAACGACATCAAGAGCGGTTTGTTCGGGCCGGTCAACGTGCTCGAGATTCCCTCGCCACTCACCGGGGTCAAGGCCCGCCTCTTCGGCTTGATCGGCAAATACTTTCCGACCGGGGCCCACAAGGTCGGCGCCGCGTTCGGGTGTCTGGTGCCGCGGCTGGTCAGCGGCGAATTCGACCCGACGACGCAGAAGGCCGTCTGGCCGAGCACCGGTAATTACTGCCGAGGCGGCGCCTATGACTGCGCCCTGCTCGACACCCCTGCCATCGCGATCCTGCCGGAGGACATGAGCAAGGAACGATTCGAGTGGCTGAAGCAGATCGGCACCAGCGAGATCTTCGCGACCCCGGGCTGCGAGTCGAACGTCAAGGAGATCTACGACAAGTGCTGGGAACTCATCAAAGAGCGCGGCAACAAGATCGTGATCTTCAACCAGTTCGCCGAGTTCGGCAATGCCATGTGGCACTACCACGTAACCGGCAGCGCCGTCGAAGAGGCCTTCAAGGCCGTGAAAGGCCCGCACAGTCGGTTGAGCGGCTGGATCAGCTCGACGGGTTCGGCCGGCACCATCGCGGCCGGCGACTACGTCAAGACGATCGCGCCGCACGCTCGCATCGTGGCGTCCGAGGCGCTGCAGTGCCCCACCCTGCTCAATTGCGGGTTCGGCGGACACCGCATCGAAGGGATCGGCGACAAGCATGTCCCCTGGATCCATAACGTTCGCAACACCGATGCGGTGGTCGCCATCGACGACGAGAACTGCATGCGGATCTTCCGCCTGTTCAACGAACCCGATGGCCACGCCACCCTGCGCGAAGCGGGCCTGCCGGGGGAACTGGTCGAGCAGTTGCCGCTGCTGGGCATCAGTTCGATCAGCAACCTGCTGACCGCCATCAAGACGGCCAAGTTCTTCGAACTCGACGAGAACGACTGCCTGTTCATGCCCTTCACCGATGGCGCCGACATGTACCACTCGCGGCTTCCCGAACTTCGGCAGCAGCTGGGCCCCTATTCGAAAACCCAGGCCAGGATCGATTGGGAGCGCTACCTGCTGGGCGAGGGCACCCAGAACATGATGGAACTGACCTACCACGACCGCAAGCGCCTCCATCATTTCAAGTACTACACCTGGGTCGAGCAGCAGGGCAAAACGGTCGAAGAGATCAACGAACTCTGGGATCCGGCCTTTTGGGAGGAAGCCTTCTCGAACGAGCTGATCAACTATTGGGACCAGCTCATCCAGGACTTCAACGCCCAGACCAAAGTCCTCGATAGCTTGGGTTAGTATCCTACGAGGACTATGACCAACACTCTCTTGAAAAGCGAAGTGACGGGCAGGATCTACCTGTCAGACAACCTAGAGGTGCTTCGAGCGCTTCCGTCGGCGTCGGTGGACCTGATCTATATCGATCCCCCATTCAACACGGGGAAGGTTCAACAACGTACCCAGTTGAAGACGGTGCGATCCGCTGATGGCGACCGTGTTGGATTTCAGGGCCACCGCTACGAAAGCATCGTCGTGGGGACGAAGCGCTTCATTGATTCCTTCGACGATTATCTGGCCTTTCTCGAACCGCGTTTGATCGAGGCTCACCGCGTCCTCGCTCCGCATGGGTCCTTTTACTTTCATGTGGACTACCGCGAGGTCCATTATTGCAAGGTCCTCCTTGACAGCATCTTCGGACGCGCATCCTTCCTGAACGAGATCATCTGGGCGTATGATTACGGCGGCCGCCCGAAAAACAGGTGGCCACCAAAGCACGACAACATTCTGCTCTACGCCAAGGACCCCGCCCACTACGTGTTCAACGTCGACGAGATCGAGCGTATCCCATATATGGCACCAGGGCTCGTTGGTCCAGAGAAAGCCGCGCGTGGAAAGTTACCGACTGATACGTGGTGGCACACCATCGTTCCCACCAACGGCTCCGAAAAAACGGGATATCCGACGCAGAAGCCGCTCGGCATCCTGCGCCGAATGATTCAAGCCTCAACCCATTCGAGGGCCCTGGTCCTGGACTTCTTTGCCGGAAGTGGAACGACGGGTGTCGCAGCGCTCGAACTCGGTCGCCGGTTCATCCTGGTCGACAATAACCCTGAAGCCCTCGCCGTCATGGCCCGACGATTCGATGGCGTCGAAGGCATCGAGTGGGTCGGATTTGACCCGGTACCGCACCAAAGAGTCGAAAAGCAACGCAGCCTCTTTTCTACGCCAGCCACCTAGAGGGAGTAATCGAGTGCAAAACCAGATCCATGATCCTGAGGTCCGGATCCTTGCGACGATAGCGGGCACGCTCAAGAGTGACTACGTACGCGAGGGGTCGGACGACCCCTGGGCCGGAAGCCCATTCGCCTGGATTCGGACACGACCGTCTCGTCAGGTCGGCAAGATCGGCGAACAGTTGGTGGCTGGGTGGTGCGCGGCCAAGGGGCTCGATGTCACGCGCAGCTCGAACTCGGAGGCAGATCGTATCATAGCTGGGAAACGCGTAGAGATTAAGTTTTCTACGCTCTGGGAGAGTGGCATCTACAAGTTCCAGCAGCTCCGCGACCAAGATTACGACTTCGCCGTTTGTCTTGGCATCTCGCCATTCGACGCGCATTGTTGGGTCATCTCAAAGGCAGTTCTGTGCCAGTATGTCATCGGCCACACCCCTCAGCACACCGGGAAAGGCGGCACCGACACGTTCTGGCTCTCTATCCAAGCGACCGCCCCCCCTGCATGGTTGAAGCCGTGTGGTGGCAGCTTGGCAGCCGCGTATGAGATCATGCGGAAGTGGCAAGCCCGGCGGTGATGGCGTGGCCTCGAAAAATGGTTGGCCGCGAACGATCCGTGGCGCAGCCTACCGTTGAACCGACGCCAGGGAAAGTAGTCATGGGCATCGTTGTCCAGGAGACACACCCCACATCATCGGCCTCCCCTGCCTACGGCTTTCGACAGCCGCCCTCCACCTCGACCAAGCCAGAGCTCCAAAGGGCCTTAAGATACCTCTGGCTGGGAAGAGATGCTGAAAGACCGATCTTGCGGCAAAGGTCATCGCTTTGTGAGCAGAAACATGCAATGAAACGATGGTTCGGCGCGACCATACCAGCCTGGACGGCCCGTTGGTCGGGCCCACAGGTCTGCTCGCCAGGGGCTTCTTAGCCGAAGGTCGCGCTCGGCTGTCGGTCATGCCTGATTCCTCGCCGCCGAAAAACCGCCTGCCCTTCACGCTGGCCTTCCGCCTGCCCGAGGAAGCCCTGCGTCTGCTGGCGGTCTACCACCGGCGGTTGGCCGGGTTCTGCCGGGAGTTCGATCCGCATGAGACCGCTCACCTGACGGTCAAATACCTGGGCTACGAGTCGCCAGGCTTCATGGAATCAGATGTCATGACCATGCTGCCGGAACTGGCCAGGGTCTGTCGCCCGTTCATTCCCCTGCGCATCTGTGTGCGCGGCATCGACATCTTCGTCACCGATGAAGCCAGGAAAGAAGCGGTCGTTTTCTTGAAGGTGCTGTCGAGCGAGCGCCTGATCGAAATGCATGAAACCATCCGGCGACGTTTTGGCGACCGCCTCGAAGCATTCCCGCACGCGGATGGCCCTAATTTCGTGCCCCACATCACCATTTCCAAGAACCTGCAGCACTACGATCACGAGCGGATCACCCGCCTCATCCACCGGTCGCGCAAATCTGCCCGCCGGCAATTCCGACTGACCGATCTCGTGTTGTTCACTCCCCGGGCGATCTACCCATTGTATCCTCGACGGAGAAGGTAACGGAGAAGGTAGGTTCCTCGCGAGAAGCCAAGCAACGCGCAGTCCCACCAAGGAGCATTGGATCCAGCTTGCCTTCTTTGGGATCCTTGAGTTTCGCTCCTTCCCCAAGGGCCTTGATCAAAGGCCGTCAACGCGAAAATAAATCGATCCCTTTTTCCAGGAAATCGATCTTTTCCTGCAGCTCTTGGCCATCTTGGCCAGGCTGCTGTTCAAGTTCGGCGAGGGTGGCTTTCAGCCGATCACGGGTCTTGATCATCTGCCGCACCAGGCTGGTAAAGGATTTGATCTTCTGAGGGCGAGGCGGGCGCGGCGGTTTGCGACCGACCACCGGACAGACCGCGTTGGGATCGTCTTGCGGGACGATGACCAGATCGACGGCAAGCCCCTCCCGGGCGCCAGGGATGTCGCTGGCCGCGACGTAGACCTCGGGGGTGCGGTCATCAGGAACGATGGCCGCCACGCCAGAAACCATGCGATCGATGACCCCGCGCAATTTTCGAATCTTCATGTCATCCTCCCGTCCACGAGATGGTCCACGAACCTGGACCGGACCGTTGGTTCACCAGAAAGACCCGACCCGGTCAGATCGTTCAGGCCGAACGGCCCCCGCGCCACCTGTCACTGCCCGGAGCCGGAGGAGATCGTGGCCTGTGGTCTTTGCCCTGACGCGGTCCGCTCAGGCCAAAGACACCGACCCCCGGGCGAAGTCATCACCAGCAACCAGGGGGCGAAGTCGCCAACGACTGCTGCCTCGCCGTTGACCCACCGGTGGAATCACGGTAGCATCTTGCAGCAACGGGGCCCCTCCCGTCAACCCGCACCTGGAACACGAGCGATGATACCACCCGACTTCCCCTGGACCAACACCCCCTTGCATGAGCTGCCTTTCGTCGTCCTCGACCTCGAAACCACCGGGATCGAGCCCTCGACCTCGGCCATCACCGAGGTCGCCATGGTCACGGCCGGCCCAGGACCAGAGGAGATCTTCGACACCCTGATCGACCCGCAACAGCCGATTCCGCCAGAGGTGGTCAAACTGACGGGGATCACCGACGAGATGGTGCGAGGCAAGCCGACCCTGCGGGAAGTGATGCCCATCATCGTGTCGATCCTGGAAGGGAGCATCTTCGTTTCCCACAATGTGCCATTCGATTGGGGGTTCCTCGACCTGGCCAGCCGTGAATACCTGGGGAAACCTCTGCGCATGCACAGTCTCTGCACCCTGCGTCTGGCCAGGCGGTATCTGAACCTTCCCGCCAACAAACTGGCGATGGTGGCCCGCTCGTTCGGCCTCGACCTGCAGGAAGCGCATCGAGCCCTCGCCGACACCCAGGCGGTCAAGGGCATTCTGCGACGCATGCTCGACCTTTTGCACAGCAAAGGCATCAAGACCGGCGGCGATCTGGTCCGGAACGACCTTCTCTTCCTGAATGCCCCGCCGCCTCGCCCCTCGGGGCCGCGCCGCCCCTAGCTCAACGCCCTGACCGATCCGAGAAACGGCGGTCACCCCACGGCCCCTTCCGGCGGGGGCCGAGAACCGCCAGGGGAGCCTTCGTCCAAGGACCAAGGGTCGCCGCCGAAAGCGACGGCCCCAGGATGGCCCTTGGCCGCGCATGGCGAGGGCCCAGGGGACCTCGGCCCCCGACCTCGCCGTTGCCGCAAGCAAAGAGGGCTGCCCGCTACAGACAGCCCTCGCGACGTGCCGATGCGCCTCGAACAACGATCAGGCGATGCGCTCTTTCCCCTGCTTGATGAGTTTCGCCAACAAGCCATGGACATCGTTGAAGCGGCTGGTCAGGATCATGGCGGCGATCATGTAGGGCTTGTAGCCGGCTTCCTTGTAGGTGGCAATGCGGTAGCGGTCGAAGACGCTGGCGGCGACCTCGCCGGCCTGGCAGCTGACGTCGGTGATATCGGCGGGCAGGCAATGCATGTAGAGGGCTTTGCCTTTCTTCGTTAGCTTCATCATCTTCTCGGTGCATTCCCAATTCTTGAATTTGGCGTTGTTGGCCAGGCATTCTTTCTCGAGGGCCTTCAGGCCGTCATGATCCTTCTTGCGCAGCAGCTCGGTGCGCTTGCCCATGACCGCATAGGGGGCCCAGCTCTTCGGGTAGACGATATCGGCGTCCTTGAAGGCTTCTTCCATGCTGTTGACCACGGTGAATCGGCCACCGCTGGCCTTGGCATTCTTCTGCGCGACCTTCACCACATCGGGAATCAGGTTGTACCCCTCAGGATGAGCCAGCACGACATCCATGCCGAAGCGAGTCATCAGGCCGATGATGCCCTGGGGGACCGAGAGGGGCTTGCCGTAGCTGGGCGAGTAGGCCCAGGTCATGGCGATGCGCTTGCCCTGCAGCTTGTCGAGGCCGCCGAAGTATTCCTTGAGCCAGCCGAGGTCGGCCATCGATTGAGTCGGGTGGTCGACATCGCATTGCAGATTGACCACCACCGGGCGCTGCGGCAGGACGCCCTGCTTGACGCCATCATCGAGCGCCTCGCCGACTTCCCGCATGTAGGCGTTGCCCGCCCCCAGGTACATATCGTCGCGAATGCCGATGACCTCTGACAGGAAGGAAATCATATTGGCGGTTTCGCGCACGGTTTCCCCGTGGGCGATCTGGGATTTGCCTTCATCGAGGTCTTGAACCGCCAGACCGAGCAGGTTGCACGCCGAGGCGAAGGAGAAGCGGGTGCGGGTGGAGTTGTCACGGAAGAGAGAGACGGCGATTCCGGAATCGAAGCAGCGGGCCGAGATGTTGTTCTCCCGCATGAGTTTGAGGAGATCGGCAATGGCCAGGATCAGCTTGATCTCGTCGAGGGACTTCTCCCAGGTCAGGAGGAAGTCGGTGCCGTACATCTTGCTTTTGTAGCTTTTGATTTCCTTCAGGAGGGCATTGACATCAGCCATGGTCGTCATTCCTTTGCACGTGGGTTGTCCCGGTCTCGCCATTCCGGAAGAAATCGCCGGGCGAGAAGATTATACTCAAGGCCCCTCGCTCCGACAACCGGTCGTTCGCCAGTCAGGGATGTCCCCCGCGACGAGAAGACAAGGTATGAATCGATCGGTCGTTCGCAGGCGAAGCTCCTTCTCAGCACGCATGGTACCAGAGGGCGGCCAACCCTGACCATCCGGCTTACCAGCTGAGAAACACCAGGAACGGGAGGACAAGCGTCAGAAGTGACGCAGCCAGTGCGAAGTGCCTCCCCCATCCCCTCCGCGGGCGAGAGGAAACCCGAGCAAACCCCGCATTGATCAGCCTTGCAGAGGAAGTTCGACGGGTGCGTCGGATTTGACGCAGGGGTGCGGCAGGGCGAGGCCGGCTTCGCCCTCCACGCCAGGAAATCCTGTGCCGATGCTGATTTTCCTGCCTGGCACGAGCGTTGCAGTTGATCGAGACATCCGGAGGAGGAGCAGAAGCGAGGCGATCACACCACCGGCCCGATCATTCGATCTCGATTGAACTTATGATGCTTTTCATGCGGTCCTATCGTTCTGCCGGTCGGACATCGCCCCTGGGCCCCTCCTCCTGAAAATCTAGAGGGAGGGAGACCGATGACTGCTTTGAATCGCCTGGTGCTGGTGGTGTGTCTGTGCGCGGCAGCCGCTCTGCCAGCGAACGCCTATTCGCTGGTCACCCAGCGCGGCCCATTGCCCCTGGTCGAGCAGCGCATCCAGGTGACGATCAACAATCAGTTGGCCGTTACCACCATCGAACAGACCTTCCACAACCCCAATGTCAGTCCCGAGGAAGGGACCTACCGTTTCCCGCTCGGGGAAAAGGCCTCGGTGCAAGAGTTCGGCCTGACCGGCAGCGATGGTGTCCGCCGAGCGGGAGCCATCGAAGAGAAATCCGAGGCCGAGAACATCTATCAGAACGCCCAGGCGATGGGGGTGCAACCCGCCATCGCCCAGCCGACCGACCCCAATACCTTCGAGACCAAGGTCGGCGCGATTCCAGGGCAATCACGCAGCAAGATCGATCTGACCTACACTGAGATCCTGCCCTATCATATGGGGAAGATCCAGTATTCCCTCCCGTTCAATGTCAAGGCCATTCAGGCCAAAACCATGGATGTGGTGGCCATCACCATCGACCTGAAAGACCAGAAGGAGATCGTCAAGGTCGAATCGCCCACCCACCCGATCACCGCCAGCAAGGTCGATGACCACCATTGGCGGATCACCTTCGAGCGGGCCACGTGGCTCCCCGATACCGACTTCCAGCTCAATTATGAAGTGAAGGCCCAGCGTATCGGGTTCAACTGCCTGTCGACTCAGCCCGACCCCGCCGACCAGGGGTATTTCATGCTGATGGTCGCCCCGCAGGAGGTCGTCGACGCCAAAGACATCGTGGCCCGTGACATCGTTTTCGTGATGGACGTGTCGGGCAGCATGAGCGGGTACAAGATCGAACAGACCAAGCAGGCGTTCAATTTCTTCGTCGATCAGCTCAATTCGGACGACCGCTTCGGGGTCATCGCCTTCAGCGATGGCGTGACCCCTTGGCAATCCAGTCTGCAGCCAGCTTCCCGGGCCAATCGGCAGGCCGCCAAGGAGTTCATCGCTCGCCTGAGCGCTGGGGGTGGAACCAACATCAACGACGCCCTGGCGGTGGCCCGGCATATGTTCTTGGGAGGACAGTCGACCAAAGCCATCATCTTCCTGACCGACGGCGAGCCCACGGCCGGGATCACAGATCCTGCACTGATCGCCAAAAATATGCGAGAAGGGAACACGCAGAAGATCCGCACCTTCGTGTTCGGGGTCGGTGAGAACCTCAACCGCCGCCTGCTGGACCAGCTCGCTCTCGAGAACAGCGGTGAAACGGTCTACGTCAATGAGGGAGAACATCTGGAGGCCAAGTTGACCACCTTCTACGAGACGATCAGCAAGCCCTTGCTCGTCGACCTCTCCCTCGATTTCGGCGGTCTCGAAGTCAGCGAACTCTACCCGCCCCGGTTGCCCAATGTGTACAAGGGCAGCCAGGTCATGGTCACCGGCCGGTATAAGAAAGGCATGAAGACGACCGTGACCCTGCGCGGCATGTTGAACGGCACCCCGCAGGAGTATCCGATCGAGACCACGTTCGCGACCAACAGCGCCGAGAACCGGATCGTCGCCCGCACCTGGGCCAAGATGAAAGCCGACGCCCTGATCGGCGAGATCAAGGCCTATGGGGTCGATTTCGCCAAGAAGGCCGAAGTGATCAGGTTGAGCAAGGCCTACCAGTTCGCCACTCCCTATACTTCGTTCGTCGCCGTCAACCCCCAGCAGGTCGCCCCGCCGGTCAATGCTTCCCTCGATCCCTATCGGCACCCTCGCGGGCAGCCGCTGCCGGGGCGGCCGGCCCCGGTGACGGCCATGCATGCCCCCAGGCCCCCATCGACCAACGTGGTGATGCCGTCCGGTCCCGCCCCGACCAATGTGACGGTGACCCGCACCACCGAGGCCAAGAAGGTCAGCCTGTGGGGGGCCTACAGCTTCCTGCCCGTGGCCCCGCTGGTGATCCCCAATTTCCGCAAAGCCCGCGAACAGTCCCGGGAGAAGGCATGCTACGCCAACATGCGAGTGATCCAGGGCGCCGTCGAGATGTACAACATGGACCACTCGGTCATGCTCCAGGCGATCGATGAACGCCACGTGACTGCCCTGAAAGATATGCAATATCTGAAGTGCGAGATTTCCCGACCCGAAACCGGGTGCGTCTACTATTCGGTCGGCGATCTGGCCGGCGACGGGATGATCTGCTGCGCTCTGCACGGAACCGTGGAAGACCCGCCCTCCACCCCGACCTCGGCCGGCGCTCCGCCCAGCGTGACCGTGGTCGATTCGACGCCCTGGGAGACCCGGCTGTGGAATGCCTGCGTTCCCCTGATCGAGCTGGCCATCAACATTCCGCTGGTGCTGATCGGCCTGTGGTTCTCCTGGGTGTTCTTCACCGCCCCGTTCCGCTGGCTGTTCGCAGCCGCGGCCGCCAACAACCAGGAAGACTGACGGGATCCGGGTGACCGGGGTGGGCCCCCCCCCCGCCCCGGGCAGGAGGGAAAAAAACCATGACCACCATCGAACGCACCATGCTGACCTTCGGGATCTTCGTGGTGAACCTCTATCTGGTGCTGACCGTCCACCAAGGGATGAAGGATGAAGCGCAGATG
Source organism: Candidatus Ozemibacter sibiricus (assembly GCA_003327425.1). Classification (GTDB taxonomy): domain Bacteria; phylum Muiribacteriota; class Ozemobacteria; order Ozemobacterales; family Ozemobacteraceae; genus Ozemobacter; species Ozemobacter sibiricus. The sequence continues at coordinate 97,217 of QOQW01000022.1, read as the reverse complement.
CAGGTGATCTTCACCCTGACCACCCTGGTGTTCCTGACCGGGATCGGCTTGTCGATCTACCAGCGCGACGCCAGCTATTTCTTCGGCCTGCTGGCCCTCTACTACTGCCCGTTCATCATCCTGCGCACGGGCTTGTCGCTGGAAACCGGGGCCACCCTGATCGCCACCGGCGGCATGCTGCACGGTCTGGCCGGGTTCCCCCGGCCTCGCTGGCCAGATTGGGCCTCGCTGGAGTTCATGGGCGGTCTGTTCGGGCGACGGCGCCTGCTGAACCGCCTGCTGGCCGCCGCCCGGGCCCGCACCGGCGGGGAGCACCTGCTCGACAGCGACCTGCAGGAGTATGCCGCCCTCGAGCACCACATCGCCCGGGTGGTCCGTTGCCTCGACGGCGCCGATCCCGCCCTGGACGAGGCCCTCAAAGACTCGGTCAAGCAGATGAGCGCCCTGCAAAGCGATTTCGCCCGCCTGCTGCTGCGAGGCGCCCATCTGGGGCGCGTGCTGGAGGAAACCGATCGGCGCGGGCTCGAGGCCGAGATCGAAGCGGCCGAACGCGAGGCCGCCGCCACCCATGATCCGGTGGTCAAGGCCCAGCTGGCCGACATGATCGCCCTCAAGCGCAAGCGCCTGGAAGAGATGGACCGCCTGGCCACCTGCGCCAAACGGATCCAGGTGCAGCGCGCCCAGATCCTCGAACTGGTCAAAGGCGCCTATGAGACGGTCAACGCCCTCAAATTCGCCGACATCACCACCATGAAGGCCTCCTCGAGCCAGCTGTCGCGCGGCATCGTCCGCATCCGGGGCGAGCTCGAATCGCTCGAGCAGGGCCTGCTCACCGCGGAAACCCTGGCCCACCATTCCTGACCAGGTTCCGGGTTGACAAATTCAGCGGTCGCCCCAATAATGTCGCCACGCCGGACATGGGGCTCGACCCCCCGGCACGGGAGGACGTATGGGCGACCAACAGAAACTGGTGCTGGCCTACAGTGGCGGCCTGGACACCTCGGTCATCCTGAAATGGCTGGCGGAGAAGGGGTTCGAGGTCATCTGCTTCGTCGGCAACGTGGGACAACGCGACGACTTCGCGGCGGTCAAGGAAAAGGCGCTGGCGACGGGGGCCAGCAAGGTGCACGTGCGCGACCTGCGCCGCGAATTCGTCACCGATTTCATCTTCCCGGCCCTCTGGGGGAACGCGATCTACGAAAGCCGCTACCTGCTGGGGACGGCCCTGGCCCGGCCGCTCCTCGCCCGCGCCCAGATGGAGGTCGCCGCCGAGGAAGGGGCCCGCTACGTCGCCCATGGCGCGACCGGCAAGGGCAACGATCAAGTGCGGTTCGAGCTGACCTACTACGCGCTCGACCCTGCGATCAAGGTCATCGCCCCCTGGAAGGATCCCGAGTTCCTGGCCACCTTCAAGGGCCGCTCCGACATGATCGCCTATGCCGAGAAGCATGGCATCCCGGTCAAGGCGCAGCGCAGCAAGCCCTACAGCGAGGATGAGAACCTCATGCACATCAGCCATGAGGCCGGCATTCTCGAAGATCCGGCCTATATCGCCCCGGAAGAGGTCTATTCCTTGACCGTCTCGCCGCGCGCCGCCCCCGATCGGGAGACCCGCATCGAGATCGAGTTCCGGGACGGCCTGCCAGTGCGGGTGCGCAACCTCGAAGACGGGCACGAGGAACGCGACCCGCTGCACCTGTTCGAATATCTCAACAAACTGGGCAGCGAGAACGGGATCGGCCGCGTGGACATGGTCGAGAATCGGTTCGTCGGCATCAAATCGCGCGGCATCTACGAGACGCCGGGCGCCACCATCCTGTGGGCGGCCCACCGCGACCTCGAGGCCATCGCCATGGACAAAGAGGTCATGCGGCTGCGCGATACCCTGGCGCCGAAGTTCGCGGAAGTGATCTACAACGGGTTCTGGTTCTCCCCCGAGATGGATTTCCTGCTGGCGGCCTTCGCCAAGAGCCAGGAAGCCATCGACGGCGCGGTCACCCTGAGCTTGTACAAAGGCAACGCGATGGTGGTGGCGCGCAAATCGCCGACCTCGCTCTACAACCAGGATCTATCGAGCATGGAGGTCGAAGGCGGATTCGATCAGACCGACTCGCGCGGCTTCATCAACATCCATGCCCAGCGGCTGAAGGCCCACCACCTCGTGCTCAAGCAGGAGCGCCCGTTCGACTGGCGCCGCGGCATTCTGCGCCGCACCGGCCGATGAAGCTCTGGGACAAAGGCGGCCAGCTCGACGCCGCCATCGAGCGGTTCACCGTCGGCGATGATCCGCAGCTCGATCTCGAGCTGCTGCCCTATGACTGCGCGGGGTCCCGGGCGCACGCCCGGGGCCTGCATCGCATCGGTCTGTTGACCGACGATGAGCTGGCCGCCCTCGAGCAGGAGCTGGCCGCCATCGCCGCCGACGCCGAGGCGGGACGGATCGTCATCCCGCCCGACCTGGAAGATGGTCATACCTACATCGAAGACCGCTTGACCCGGGTGGTGGGCGAAGCGGGGAAGAAGATCCACGCCGGGCGGTCCCGCAACGACCAGGTGCTGACCGCCTTGCGCCTGCTGCAGCGGGACCGGCTGGCCGGCCTGCGCACCGCCGTCGACGGTCTGCGCGAGGCGCTGGCCGGACTCGACCGCCGGGCAGGGGCGGTACCGCTGCCCGGCTTCACCCACACGCGCAAGGCGATGCCGTCATCGGTCGGCCTGTGGGCCCAGGCCTGGCGCGACGCTCTGGCCGATGATCTCGAACTGCTGGCCGGCCTCGAGCGGCTGCTCGACCGTTCCCCCCTCGGCACCGGGGCGGGCTATGGGGTGCCGCTGCCCTTCGATCGGGCCTTCACCGCCGCCGAGATGGGGTTCGGCGGCGTGCAGGAGAACCCGATCCATGCGCAGCTGACCCGCGGCAAATACGAGCTGGCCATCGTCCAATGGCTGACGCAGGTGATGCTCGACATCAACCGGCTGGCCACCGATGCCATCTGGTTTTCCCTGCCGGAGTTCGGGTGGTTCCGGCTGCCCGACCGGTTCTGCACCGGCAGCTCGCTGATGCCGCAGAAGCAGAACCCCGACGTGCTCGAGCTGGCGCGGGCCGCCTTGCATGTGGTCACGGGGTGCCAGCAACGCATTCAAGGCATCGTGGGCAACCAGATCAGCGGCTACCATCGCGACCTGCAATGGACGAAACAGCCGCTGCTCGAGGCCCTGCGCTTGACCCGCGACACGCTGGCGGTGATGACCGCCGTGGTGGACGGCCTGATCATCGACGAGGCCCGGTGCCGGGCCGCGATGACCGATGAGCTGTATGCCACCCACCGGGCCTGCGAGCTGGTCCGGCAGGGAGTGCCGTTCCGCGAGGCCTATCGGCAGGTCGCCGCCTCGCTGGCCCGCCCCGCCGGGCCCGCCGGGTGAGGTCGCGGCCTCATTATTTGATGCGCATCTCGGCGACGGTCATGCGATTGCGGCCTTCTTCCTTGGAGCGATAGAGGGCGGCATCGGCCGCCTCCAGCAGCTCTTCGGCCGTCTCCCCGTGGGTGGGGAAGGTGGCGAGGCCGCCGCTGACCGTCACCTTGACCGGCTTCCCCTCATGCTCGAGCACCAAGGCCTCGACCTTGGTCCGGATCCGTTCGGCCAGGATGAAGGCCCCCTGTTCACCGGTATGGGGCAGGATCAGGGCCATCTCTTCGCCGCCGAAGCGGGCCGCCATGTCCACGCCGTTGCGGATGGTGTGGTGCAGCACCCCGGCCACCGCCTGCAGCACGACGTTGCCGAAGGGATGCCCGTAGGTGTCGTTGATCGATTTGAAGCGATCGAGATCGAGGATGAGCAGCGAGAAGGACATCTTGTACCGCCGGGCACGGTTCGCTTCTTCGGCCAGGCGTTCCTTGAAATACCGGAAGGTGAAGAGGTCGGTCAGTTCATCCTTGATCGATAGCTGATAGAACTGCTGCCGTTGCAGGGCGAGGGAGATGAGGTGGGCGGCCACGCTGAGGGTTTCAAGGTCTTTGCCGCTGAAGACCTTCTTGCGGGTGAGGATGGAGAAGTTCATCACCCCGAGGGGCTTTTCCCCGGCCAGCAAAGGGATGGAGATCAGCGAGAAGATCTTCCGTGGCTTGAAGCTGGGGAATTCGAAGGGAACGAAGCGCTCGTCCTCGGCGCCCAGGGGGGCGACGATCGGCTTGCGACTGAGCAGGGCCAGACCGGCGATACCCTTGCCCATGCCGAGTTTGACCAGCCTGATCTTCTGTTTTTCGCCCAGGACGAACATGGTGCGGAGTTCGTCGCTTTTCTGGTCGTAGACCATGATCGAGATGCGATCGACCGAGACGAGGGTCATCGCGCTCTGCAGAACCTTCTGGGCGAGCGTCTCGAAATCGTAGCCGAAACTGAGGCTGAGGCTCATTTCGTAGAGGGCCTCCAGCTCGCGAGCGCGCTGTTGGAGAGCGGCGTTGGCCTTCCTCTGCTCCTCGAGGACCCGGGCATGGACCACGCCGTTGTCGAGCTGACTGCTGATCACGGCGATGAAATGGAGGTCGTTCTCATCGAAGGGCCAATCGCGATTGGCGAGGAAGAACGCGCCCTCCAGCTGGGATTTGATCGCCATCGGGTAGACGAGATAATTGCGGAGCCCCTTGGCCTGCAGGGAACTCACCGGTTCGTTGACCAGGAGATCGGCGAACGGTTCGCTCAGATACCCATTGAGGATCTCGCGCGTGGCGGTGCGCAGCTCTTCTTCGTTGCCAGGGCGGCGCTTGGAGAAGAAGAACCCTCCATCTTTGCGCCGACCGCCGCCCAGGATCTGAAATCCGGCGATCTCGCACCCGAAGAAGCGATGGATGACCTCGAGGCAGGCTCGGATCAGTCGTCCCATGGTCAGGTAGCGGTCGGTGAGTCGGTCGACCTGCTTGACCAATTGCAACTCCCGGTACTTCCACTTGAGGAAGGTATCCCGCTCTTCGCGGGGAACTTCAGAGAGCTTCCTGGTCAGATTCACAGCAGAGACTCCTGTTGCATCGGCGACACGAATGGCAATGGTCTCACAAAGGGGGGCCAGGACCACGCCTCGGTGGCAGAATCCATGTGGAGACGCGACATCTGAAACGGAATGGTATTCAGACCCCGGGGTGGTAGCATACCATGGAAACCTGTTCCGTGCTATCGTGGTGTGGTCTGGAGGCAGCACATGACACAGACTCCTACCAAAACTCCCTCGCTCCCCTGGTATCAACGGATCGGCCATCGCATCATCGCCGTGGCGGTCTTTTCCGCGTTCCTGCCCATCTTGATCCTGGGGCTCACCATCGGGGTCAAATTCCGGCGCGACCTGGTGCAACAGGCCATGCACAGCCAGATCGCCCTGACCGGGGCCATCCAGAACGGCATCGACTCGCTGCTGCGAAGCTACGAACGGCAGGTGCGAGCCCTGGCCCTCAATCCCGACATCCAGCCCGTCGATCGCCATGCCCCGCCGGGCACCCCCAGCACCACCGATCGGCAGCGGGAGGCCATATACGAGTTCCTCGACATCAACCCCATCTTCTACAGCGGGTTCATCTATGATGCCGAGGGCAATGTCACGTCCCTGGCCCTGCGCAATCGGTACCGCGGTCTCGATGCGAAATACCTGGGCCGCAATGTTCTGCGCACCAAAAGCGAAAACATGGAATCGACGCGGCAGGCCTTCCAGCAGGTGGTGCGCACCGGGACGTCGGCCTTCACGGGGCACATCGTCTCGGCGTCCCAACAAAAGACGATGCTGATGATGGTCCCCATCCCTCATTTCGTCGATCAGACCAAGGTGGTCGGCGTCATCAGCTGCGCCATCAATCTGGAGGGACCGGAGATGATGGAGCTGATCCGGGAGTATCCGTTGGTGGGTGGCGACATTCTGCTGCTGGTCGATCAAAGCGGCGGCCTGATCGCCGCCCGCGGCGAGGGATTGCCGGAAGGCCTGACCGGAGTCGCCCTCGATTTCGAGCGCCTGCGCACCGAACCGACCCGGGCCGTCGAATTCCCCATGAACGGTCAACCCTATCTGGGCATCGTCACGCGCGTGCCGGTGCTCAACAGCTACCTGATCGCCGCCCGCCCACGGCGTGAAGTTCTGGGCTTCCTGCACCGGATCCTCTTCGATCTGATGCTGGTCTTGAGCATCGCGGTGGTGCTGGCCGTCGGGTTCGGCTACGCCCTGTCGCGCACCCTGGCCGAGCAGGTCAACCGCCTGCTGGAGGGCATTCGGCTGGTCTCCGACGGCGTGATGAACCATCGGGTCCGGATCGAAGGCGAGGATGAACTGGCCCAGGCCTGCGCCGCCTTCAACGACATGGTCGCCACTCTCGAGAAGAACCGCCTGATGGACGAGATCTGGACGCGGGAGTGGGAAAAGAAGTGACCCCGTCCCAGGGAAGTCCGGTTCGGCTGCTCGCGGCCCAGTTCCTGGCGCAGAAAGCGAGCAACAACCTGCTCTATCTGTCGCTGCTCACCGTCTATCTCAAGAACGCGGGAGCGGGGGGACTGCCCTGGGTCTACGTCCTGGTCAACCTGGCGTTCGTCGCCCTCCAGTTCGGCACCGGCCGGTTCATCGCCGATCGGGAGGGCCATGGCCTGCTGACCATGCTGTCCTGGCCCACGCTGGCCTTCGCCATGCTGGGCGGGGCGTTGTTGGTGGAAGGCGCCTCCCCCCATCTGCTGCTGGTGTGCCTGGTGATCGCCGTTCTGATCGATCTGTTCACCAACCAGTCGTTCTCCCACATGGCCAACCAGTACCTGCCGCTGCAGGAAGCCAAACAGGCGATGCCGGTCATCTACGCCGCCGGCAGCATCGGGTACATCCTGAGCGGCATCTTGATGAAGTTCGTCCTCGACCTGGTCGGCATCCGGGGGCTGCTGTGGTTCACCGCCCTGCTGCTCATCGTGCAGCATCTGCTGCTGGGCGCGCTCCAACCGTTCGAAGCCGCCACCCGCCGGCCTGCTTCGGCCGCCGGTCGGGAACCCGGGGCGCCCCTCGCGCCGTCGCCCGCCGCCCCGGCGACGGCGCAGCCCGCCGAAGGAAGCGGCAACGTTTCGCCCGCTCGCGGCGTCCTGCCCTCCTGGCACCAGCCTCTGGCGCGGCTCTTGATCAGCTCGTCATTCCTCATCCTGTTCAACAAATACCTGATCGACTTCCTGTTCGCCGACGCGGTCAATCGGCACTTCGCCAACGCCCAGGAGCTGGCCGTCTTCATGGGCGTGTTCGGCGCCTCCACCGATATCACCGTGATCGGCCTGCAGACCGTGGTGATGCATCGCATCTTCGCCCACTTCCCGATCGGTCGTGTGCTGATGCTGCTTCCCGCCCTGCTGGTGCTGTTGTGCAGCAAAGCGGCCCTGGGCAGCGGCTTCCTGCTGGTGACCACCATCCAGTTCTTCGTTCTGGTCAACAGCAAGAATTTCACGGTGCCGGCCACCTCGATCCTGCTGAGTGCCGTCCGGCAGGGCGAACGCAGCCTCTACCGGCGAGATATCGGCATCGTCTGTTCCCTGTCCAGCCTGCTGGTCGGCGGGCTCCTCCTGCTGGTGCGAGGAACCGTCTCGCCCGAAGGCCTGTTCCTGGCCGCCGCCGTGGTCTATGGAGCGATGGTCTGGGTGCATTCCCGTCTCGATGCGGCCTATGCCCACACCTTGCGCAAGACCATCGCCGACCAGGCCCTGCTGGACGAAGAGCCCGATTGGCTCGAAGCCATCCGGTTCCTGGCCCCCCGGGAGCGGGTCAGCCGGTTGCGCGATCTGCTGGAGCATCCCGATCCTGCCATCCGGCGCGGAACAGTGGCCGAGGTGGCCATCCTCCCCCCCGAGGACGTCAAAAACCTGCTGCTCCCCAAGCTCACCACCGAGAAGGATCCGGCCTGTCTGGGCGCCCTGGCGCGCACGATGCTCGAGGTGCTGGGGCCTGCCGCCCTCTGCAACCTGGAGATCCTGCTCGCCGGCAACGAAGATCCGCGGCTGACCGCCGACCTGCTCGAGGCCATCGGCCGGGTCGGATCCGGCGAGGCCGTCGAAGACATGGTCGAACTGTTCCTGACCCATGACCATCATCGCATCCGGGGCAGTGCCGCCATCAGCCTGCTGCGGCTGACCCGCCGCCCTGACCGTCTCGAACTCGCCCTGGGCACCCTGGCCCGGATGGCGCGCGATCCGAGCCCCCTCTGCCGGGCGACCGCCGCCGCCGCCATGGGCGAGCTGGCCAACCCTTTGTTCATCGCCTCGTTGGAAGCCCTGAGCCTGGATCCCGATGAAACCGTCGTCCGCAACGCTCTCAAAGCGCTCGCCCGCCTGCGCACGTCGCGTGCCCTGGCCATTCTCGAGAGCCGCTGCCGTCACCCCTCCCCTGGCGTAGCCGCCATCGCCCAGCAACTCTTCCGCGAGGCCTCGCGCCAGGGCATCGAGCGGATCGCGGCATTGTTGCAGGGGTTTTCCGGCCCGGAACGTCAGCGGCTCGCCCACACCTTGAAAACCTTGCGGGGCGAGCTGGTCCTCGACCTGCTCGCCCGGATCCTCCGCCTGGAGGCCCCGGAAGCACGCGAAATCCTGACCCGGTTGTTGCAGGAAGGCGAGGCGGAGACCATCTCCCTGCTCGATCAATGCCTGCTCGTTCCGGCCGACGATGCTCCCACCACCGTCCGCCTCGCCCCGGCCTGGGAGCGCCTGGCTCAGACCTGGCCGACCGCTTTGCCCCGCTGGTCGGAAGCGCTGCCGGCGTTGGCCGGGGCAGCTCGCCCGCCCTCGGCCGACGAACCGGGCCTGGTTCTTCCGCCGGAGGACGCCCTTCCGTCGATCCTGCCCAGGATCTGGCAGGAAGGACTCGCCCTCGAGGCGGCCGCCGACCTCCTGCCCATCCCGCCCGCGCCCGACCTCCTCGCCCGCCTGCGCCGGTTCTGGCTCCGACGGGTCGAAACCGTAGCCCGCTGTGTCGCCCTCTGCGCCCCCGACCCGGCCCCGCTCCTGCGCGCCATCGACCAACTCACCGCCGGCGATCCCTTCACCCGCTCGGTCGCTCGGGAATTGCTGGAAACCCATCTGGGCCCCGCGGTCTCGAGCTGGCTGACGCCGCTCCTCGACCCGTCCCTGCTCCTCACCCCGGGTGCCCTCCGCCAGGAGGCCGAAAAACGAGGTCTGGCCGTCCTCGACACCTCGGCGGAAGCGGGCGGGTGGCGTTCGTTGCTGCAGCAGATCATCCAGGTGGAGGCCACATCATGAAATGGTTCATCCTGTTCCTGCTCGGAGCCTTGCTGCTCACGGGCCTCGTCCTGCTTTCCCAGGATCCTCTCGACACCCTCCGCATGACCCTCATCGTCGAGCAGCGCCCTCCCATCGTATTGGGGGTCATTCCGTACCTTTCCCCTGACGATCTGCGCAATGAGATGAACCCCATCTTGAATTATCTGGCGGCCAAGCTCAATCGGCCGTTCCGCCTCAACGTCGCCGCCGATTACGAAGATCTGGCCCGCATGCTGGAATTGAAGATCGTCCACCTCGCCTGGTTCTCCCACGCGTCCTTCCAGCTCCTGCGCGGGAACCGTCCCTGGGAGGTCCTGGTCCGCCCTGTGCAGCGCGGCCGGGCCAGCTACTTCGGCCGGATCATCGCCCGCAAAGACGGTCCCATCAAGGCCATCGAGGATCTGAACGGCAAGACCTTCGCTTTCGTGGACCGGTATTCCGGATCAGGCTTCTATTTTCCCAACCTGATGTTCAAAGAGCGAGGGATCGATCCCCTGACCTTCTTCGGCAAGATCGTCTTCACCCACAGCCACGACGCCAGCATCGACGGGGTCCTCAACGGGCTCTACGATGCGGCGGCCGTCTTCGCGGTCAACGTCAATCCCCGCTACCTGGACAAGATCCCCCATCTGACCTTCCTGGCCGCGGTCGGGCCGATCCCCACGGACCCGCTGGTCGTCTCCAGGGATCTGCCCGAGCCGGTGCGGCGCCAGATCCGGGATGCCATGCTGACCATGCATGAAGACCCCCTGGGCCGGGAGGGCATCAAGGAATTGAACATCCTGCGCGGGACCGAGCGCTTCATCACCGAGGAGGAGGTGCAGGCCCGCCTGCTGACCGAAGGCGTGGAGGAGCCTCCGGCCAACCGGGCCATCGAAACCGGGCAGCCCCTGCCCGACGCCGGTTCCGCGCCGGCGCGCCTTACCGACCCGCGCCAGGGGAATGCAACAGATCCCGCAGGCGCTGGGGGAAATCGGTGAAGATGCCGGAAACGCCTACCTTGACCAGCGCGGCAAGCTGGTCGGGGTCATTCACCGTCCAGACGAACACCTCGAGGCCGGCCTCGCGGGCCCGTCGCACCACGTCTTCGCGCAGGCGGCCTTCGCGGTGCCAGGCGATCGAATCGCACCCCAGCACATCGCGAGACGGGTTGTAGGCCACGACGCCCAGCAGATCGACCAGGTATTCCTTGAGCGGAAAGACGGGATCCTCGACGAGGGCCGCCCGCGGGATTTCGGGGGCCAGCCGGCGCAGCTCGGCCAGGATCTCATGGTCGAACGAGCTGAACAGCACCCGATCGGCGATGCCCGACTGCCGGACTTCGGCGACGACCTTCTCGGCCAGGCCGGGATAGTAGGCCGGGAAATTCTTCAGCTCGATGTTGACCCGGCATCCGAGTTCCTTGATCAGTGCCAGGGCCGTTTTCAAGGTGGGAAGGCGGACGCGTCCGCTGCAGAACAGCGCCAGATCGTCGGCCGACACCTGGCCGGCTCTGATCTGGCCGAAGGGGTCTTGCTCGACGAACCAACTGCCGGCATCGAGCCGCATCAGCTCCGCGGCGGTGAAATCGGCCACCCGCCAGGGGGCGCGCTGGGGAAAGACGCGCGCGACGTCGGTGGTCCGTTCCAGGGTGTCGTCATGGATGACCACCGGCACCCCATCTTTGCTGAGGTGGACGTCGAGTTCGATCATATCGGCCCCGCAGCGGGCGATGGCGATGCGGAAGGCGGGCAGGGTGTTCTCGGGGGCGAGACTGCGCGCCCCCCGATGGGCGATGTTGAAAACCCTGGCCGGGGAAGCCCCGGCGGGGGCCGCCCACGCAGCGACGGCCATTCCCAGCAACACAGCGGCGGTCAGACGGAACATGGCATCCTCTCCTGGCATGACTTCGAACACGCCCATTTTCCCTGACCGCTGGCGCGGCGTCAAGGGGCCCACCCATGCTACACTATCGCCGAGAACCAGGAGGCTGTATGAGTCTGAAATACGCGCCCAATCTATCGGCGGAGGCCATGGCGAAGATCCTGCGCGAGGAGGACACCGGCTACCTCGGCCTGGTCGACGGCGACCGCCCCTATGTGGTCCCCGTTTCCTATGCCTTTCTCGACGAAACCATCGTCATCCACGGCGCCATGACCGGACGCAAACTCGATCTGATCCGGCGCAATCCCCGCGCCTGTTTCGTGGTGTCGCGCCACATCGATCGCACCAGGCCGCACCAGGCCGAAGGCGGTTGCACCTACCGCTTCGAATCGGTGATGTGCCATGGCACCGCCCGCATCATCGAAGAGGCGGGCGAACGGCTCGACTGGCTGCGCCGCTTCAAGGACTACTTCTACCGCAAGCTCGGCCTCGATCCCACCACCGACCCGGTCACGGAAAAAGCGGCGGCCGCCTGCAGCTGCATCGTCCTGACCATCGAGACCATGACCGGACGCCAGAAGCGCGAAGCGGTCGCCGACTGAGCGCCCGTCCACCTGCTTCAGGCCGCTGGCCCTCGAGACCGCGCTCCTGATCGATCTGGGGTGGGCCCCAGCCCGCCAGGGGTCCCCCACCACGTCGCCCAGGCCCCACGCCTGAAGGCCCTGCCATCCCCCTCCCGGAGCCGGTGCCTCTGCTCCTTGGCTGCGGTTGGCCCGCACCGCGGGCGGCCGCACACCACACCGTGTTGGTTGATAGTCAGGTCTTGGCGGGGGGAGTGGTTCCGAAGGCGGGGTCGAAGATGGTCGCCGTGTTCCGCCCGCGTTTCTTGGATTGGTAGAGGGCGACATCGGCTTTCCGGATGAGGTCAATTTTCTCTTCGGCATGCGTGGGATAGCCGGCAATCCCCAGGCTGATGGTCACTTTCAACGATTGGTTCTGGCCGGGGAAATCGTAGGCTTCGACCGCCTTGCGGATCCGCTCGGCCACCGCCAGCCCCGAGGTCACATTGCTCTCCGGCAGGATCACGGCGAATTCCTCGCCGCCGTAGCGGGCGGCGAGGTCGACCGAACGTAAGGCCCCTTTCAAGATGCGAGCCGTGTGAGCCAGCACGAGGTCGCCCGTCTGATGCCCGTAGGTATCGTTGAATTTCTTGAAATGATCGATGTCGAACAGGATCAGCACGAACTCGCTGCTGTACCGTCGGCACCGTCGCAATTCGTTGTCGAGACTGAGCTGGAAATACCGATGGACATACAGCTTGGTGAGACCATCAGTGATCGCCAGTTCGTACAAGCGGGCCTTTTCGAGCGCCAGCGCCACCTGAGCGGCCATGGTGCTGGCCAGCGCCATATCATCCTCGCCGAATGGTCCGCTGGTCCGGTTGATGATGCTGACGACCCCGATCGCCCGCTGGTCGCTCACCAACGGAACGCAGAGGATGTTCTGAGTGCTGGCGGGAAGCGTTTGTTCATACGGCTTGAGGCATCCCTCAGAGCCACGATTGAACACCAGCGGCTGACGATCGAGGAAGGCCCGGCCGGCGAGCCCTTCCCCAGGACGGAGTTCACGGCTGGCCCGGCGCTGTTCATCCGCATCCTCGGGCCAGACGACCTGCACGACCAGCGCCTGCTTTTCCTCGTCGAGCAGCATGATGCTGCCCTGAGTCGCCTGCAGGCCCACCACCGATTTCTCGAGGATCACCCGCAGAATCTCCATCGTGCTCGAAGCGTAATTGATCTTGGTCGAAATCTCGTTGAGCGCTTTCAACTCGCTGACACGCCGTTGCAGATCGGCCTGGCTCCGTTCGAGCGACCCGAGCATGCCGTTGAACGACTCGACGAACGTCTCGAGTTCGAGACTGCCCGACAAGGGCGGCAGCCGCAAGTGCAGGTTCCCCGCTTTGATCTCCCGCACGGTCTGGCTGACCAGTTCGAGCTGCCGGGTCGTGAACCGCGCCACCAGGAAGCAGGTCACCAAGGTCAGCAAGGCGATGAGCGCCGTCATTCTGACCGTCTGGGCCACGATCCCTTGTTGGAGATCTGTCACTTCGTCGGCATTGCGGCTGACATCGAGCACGGCCACGACCGTGCCCGAGGCATTCTTGATCGGGTGGAAGACCGAGATCCAGGTGCCGAAGGCATCTTGATAGCGAGGCACGAAGATGGATTCCCCATTGTTCCAGGCGGTCGGTACTTCGGCCGGGACATCCAGGATGGGGTAGCCATAGCAGAACCCGTCCCCACTGTCGCCGCCGTCGGCCAGATGGATGAGGAAGCGGCCGTTGAAGCGGTAGAGGCCGATCCAGGACAGGTCGAAATGCTCAGAGAAGATCTGCAGCCGGCGCCGGGTCTCGACCAGAACCGGATCCCAATGGGAGGATGCCGCGGCCAGCCCCTCCGGATCGAGAAGCGCCGCCACGCTGTAGGCGACCGCTTTCAATTGGTTGCCCAGCTGTCGTTCGAATCGTTCGGAGGCATAGCGGTAGGTGCCGAAACTGATGGCCACCACCCCGAGCACCACCAGCGCCCCGAACCACAGGAAGAGCCGCCATCGGAGGGAACGCAGCATCGCCAGACTCACCGTACCCGGTCGACGGTCTCGAGGAAGGCGCCTTGCCCGTCGAAGACATACAAACGGTTGTTGAGGGAATCGACCACCACCACGCGGCGCGGGTCTTCCAACACGCAAAGACCGAACAACTGGAACAGCTCGGCCTCGTCGCGGCGCGGCGGACTCATCGTGCGCACGAACGAGAACGTGTGGTCGAACATCGAGACCCGCATGGTTCCAAGTTCGGTGACGTAGACGTTGCCATCGCGATCGCGGGTGACATACTGCGGAAAATTCATGAACCCCGGGTCGTCGCCCCGCGCGCTGACCACCTGGCGAAAGGTGCCATCGCCGTCGAACAACTGCAGACGGCTATTGTACTGGTCGGCGACCAGCAGGCCGCCATCGAGCGTGCCGCACACATCATTGGGATACCACAGGTATCCCGGTTCGGTGCCGTAGGTAGCGATGGTCCCGGCAAATTCCCCATGCGGATCGACCCGGACCAGGCAATTCTGCCGATAATCGGCGATCACCAGCGAGCCATCGACGTCCCGATGGAACCCGCCCGCCGCTTTCAAGGGACTCCTGGCCCCTTCCCAGGAACGGGCGCGCCGGAGATTGCCCTGATGGTCGAAATAGAGCACTTCGTAGACCGTGAACGCCTCCCGTTCGGCGCGGTTCTGCCCGACGCCGGTCGAGCGGTTGTTGAGCACGATGATCTCGCGGTCGGTGACCCCGACGCCCCAGGCGTTGTACAAGTTGGGATGGGTGATCTCGCGGATGAGACGGAAGTTGCGATCAAGGACGAGCAACCGCTTCGCCTGGGAGTCGTTGAGCACCAGGAAGGATCCATCGGGGGCGGCAGCAATCACATTGGGGCGGTGGAAGGTCGGATCGAAGCCGCATCCCACCATTCCCCACAGACCGGGCAGCAGCATGAGCAGCCACCAAGGCCGCCGCCTGGGAAGGCAATCGGGTGACGGTCGCCCACTGATGGTCGGGGAATGCCTCCCGGCTGCTGTGGTTGGTTCCGTCATACCTCCATTATCTTTCAGGATGGCTCTGGTTTCAACCGAAAGGCGCCAGGCCCAGACCTCTCCCTCAGCGATGGGCACCAGGGTTAGGGGGGGCCGGCTCGGCTTTCCGACCGACGGGCGTTGGTGCCCAACGGGTGGTCATTCCTTCTTGAAAGCCGGCTTGGGCAGATCCATTCCCTCCAGGAGCCGTTCGCAGGCGGCAATCTGCCGCTCGCAGAGGTCGAGCAGGTCAGGCGCCTCGAAGCGGGCCGGATCGAGGTCGGGCGCTCGCTCCTTCAGCAGATCGGCGTAGGTCACTCCTTCTTTGGCCAGCCAGGAGGTCTGCAGCCAATAGTCCCAGACGTCTTCGACGAATTCAGGCAGCCAGAAGGCCCGCGAGCCCGCATCGTAGATGGCGCACCGCTCGATGGGATAGGCGGGATCGTCATACTGCGATTCGATGAATTCGGGGGTGTACAAGCCGTTCTTCCGCAGCAGGTCGGTGCCGGAGATCTTGATGCGGAGGTCGGTGTCGGGAAAGGCGATGCCGAATCGCCCTTCGAAATAGACGGTGGCCGCCCCCACGAACCCCGGAAACCGCTGGCGGCAGGCGATCTGGATCTTGTTCAGGATCTCTTCGGAGCGAATCCCGCCAATCGAGAAGAAGAGCACCGACCGGATCGACGCGCCGGCTTTTTTCGCCAGGATCAACAACTGCTGCAGGGCATACTCCAGGCTGGTACCGGTGGCCACCACGTCACCGAAGACGATGTCGGCCTCCGGAGCGAGATAGACCTTCTGATAGGAGCCTTCGGTGATGTGCCAGTCTTCGAGGTTGCTGCTGCGGCGCGCCCGCTGCGCGCTGATGAAGGCCGAGCCGTGGCGGTTCCAGCCGTAGGCCTCATGCAAGGCGTCGCGCAACCCGAAATTGAGCCCGCCGCGCAAGATATGCAGGACGGTGGTGCGGGCTTCGCGCAACGGCCAGGGCTGGTGTTCCCGCAGCCGCTCGAGAGCCTTGCGGCAGGCCTGGCGAAGGGCATTGGTGTAGGCGAGACCGACGACCGTGGGATCGTTGCAGATGCTCCGTGTCTCGGGGGTCGACACCAGATACCGGCGGGCTGCATCTTCCGGTCCCCCGACGATTTCATACAGGGAACACGCCTCCGAACGATGCAGGGGTCGCAGCTGATCCATGGATCCCTCCCGTCTCGTGACGTTGGCTGGCCCACCCTACCACAGGTCGCGACCTTGGAAAAGTCGGCCCCCTTTCGGGCCGGAATCTCCCCGCATCGGTCCGAAGAAGGCGCCAGATCACGGGTACGCCAGGCATTTCCCTCCGGCCTCCTGGCTCTCCCGCGCCCAGCGCCCGGCCCGTGGGCCGTTGGCCATGGGGCCAGAGGTCTCACAGCCCTCGCCCCAGGCTCGCCGCCGGCCATCGTCCCCACAGGGTGCCGATGATGAGGGCCAGCAGCAGGAAGGCTGCCGCCAGGTCGCCCGCCTGCGGCCGGAACTCGTGGTAGCGGGACCGCTGCCCGGACAGGCGGTAGCCCCGGGCTTCCATGGCCAGCGCCAGGTCGCTGGCCCGATGGATGGACAGCACCAGGGTGGGAATCAACAGCGGCAGCAGATGATGCACCCGCGCCACCAGACCGGCCCCGGCCGGCAGGCCGGCCCCGCGGGCCGCCTGAGCCATCCGGATGCGCTCCATCTCCTCCAGGACGACCGGCAGGAAGCGCAAGCCAATGACCATGACCAGAGCCAGTTCGTGGGCCGCGACCCCGAACAACCCGAGCGGGCGGAATGCCAGTTCCCAGAAGTGGGTGAGTTCGGCCGGCGAGCTGATGGTGACCAGCACCGCCGACCACAGGAAGATGCCGCACACCCGCACCACCGCATCGCCGGCGCGCCAGCCCACGGCCGGGCCTTCCCCGCCCAGATTGATCAGCGCCACCACGATCAGGAGCAGGATCAACCCTCGCAATTCCCGCAGGATCTCGAGCACGGGCACCCCGCCCAGCCGGGCCACCAGCAGCAGGCCCAACAGCCCCGCCAGCGAGGCCGGCAGGCCCCATGGGTGCAACGAAAACCAGAGGATCCAGAGGAAGGTGCCCACCCCTTTGGTGACTGGATGGAGCCGATAGAGAAAGGTGTCGGCGGGCCGATAGGTCAGACTGCGCATGGGCCCTCCTTCCCCGCCGTGGCGGTGGCCGAGATCGCCCCGCCGGCGAGCGCGGCCCGTACGTCCGCCGCGGTCGGCCAGGGCAGCGGAACCGTCGACGGCAGCGCCGCGACGGCGCCCCGATACCACTCCGGCAGCGGAAACACCGATGGATCGGCCAGCGCCGCCGCCAGGAACTCCCGGCCATGGCCGAACCAGCGAGGGGCAGGCGGCCCCGCCTCCGGCGTTGCCGCCAAGCCTGTCGACGGCTTGTCGGTTCCTGGTCCGGCCGCTCCGCAGCCGGCCATGCTGCTGTCCCTCGCGGCCGCGGCCCCGCCCCCTTCCCCCGCCACCACTTCCTTCCCTCGGGCGAAGGCTGGCCGCGGCAGCAACACCAGCCCTCGAGCCAGCGGCAGGAACGGCTCCACGTCGTGGGTGACGACCACCACCAGATGTTCGGCGGCGAGCCCGCCCAGCACGTGCAGCAGGTGATCCTGCCCGTCGCCGTCGAGACCGGCCAGGGGCTCGTCGAGCAGGATGAGCGGCGGGCGGAAGACCGTGCAGGCGGCCAGAGCGACCCGCCGTTTCTCCCCGCCCGAGAGGGTCAGGGGGTTCCGCTCCCAGAAGAGGTCTGGACGCACCCCCCACCGCTCGAGCCAGGCCCGGCCTTCGCTCTCGGCCGACGCCGCGGCCCAGCCGCGGGCCCGCAAGGCATAGACGACCTCGTCGCCGACCGTGGGCAGGAAGAACAGCTGTTCGGGGTTCTGGAAGGCCAGGCAGGTGCGCCCTTCGCCGTGCCATTCCTGCTGGTCGGCCAGGGATGGCCGGCCTTCCTCTCCCGCCGCCATCGTCGTGGAGCGACCTTCCGAGACCCGCACCCGGCCCGCGATGGGCGGCAAAAAGCCGGCCAGGGTCATCAGCAAGGTGGTCTTCCCGCTCCCCGTGGGCCCGATGATCAGATGCAAGCCCGGCCCGGGCCACCACCCCGTCAGCGGCCCGACGACGGCCACCCCGTCGCGGCCGACGGTCAGGCCGTCCAGATGGAGGTTCATGGCGTGGCCTCCCGACCGCCCCCGGCTTGGTCCGGCCCCTCCTGCCCAGGCGGCCGGTCCTGCGGGTTGCCGCTTGGCGACAAGCCCCAGGCCTGGCCCGAGACGAAGCCCAGTCGTTGACACCGGATGCCCTCCGGCACGCGCACCCCCCAGGCCGTAACTTCCGGCTCGGGCAAGGCCCACAGATCGGCGAGCGGCCCGTCGAACGCCAGTCGCCCGCCATCCAGCACCAACGCCCGCTCCAGCCGATCGGTCTCGGCCGGCCGGGGAGAGACGACGAGAATACCCAGCCCGCGTTCCCGGCGCACCTCCAGCAGGAGGTCCCAGAACTCGCGCCGCGCCCAGGGATCGAGCTGGGAAGTCGGCTCGTCGAGCAGCAGGAAATCGGGATCCATGACCAGCACCCCGCCCAGAGCCAGTTTCTGCCGCATTCCCCCCGACAGCTCGGCGACCGGCCGGCGCAGCCAGGCCCCCAGCCCCAGCCGCTCGGCGGTGGCCCGAACCCGGGCCCGCATCAGTGCTGGTTCCATGCCCAGGTTCTCGGGGCCGAAGGCCAGATCCTCTTCCACCGTGACCCCGACGATCTGTCGATCGGCCTCCTGGAAGAGAATACCCACCCGCCGCTGAATCTCGGGATCACGCGTCGAGGTGCAGAGCCCGGCCACCTCGACCCGCCCCGAGGTCGGCAGCAGCAGACCGGCAGCCAGCCGGGTCAGGGTCGACTTGCCCGCCCCGTTGCGCCCGAACAACCCGACCAGCTCGCCGCGCGCGAGGGAAAAAGAAACCTCCCCGAGGATCGGGGAGGTGGTGGGCGTGTGACGGTAGCCGACCCGGTCGAACGTCAGCCGTGTCAAGGAACGGGGAACGTCCTCCGGATCAGGCGGTGCGGCAGGGCTTCCAGCCGATCTGGCGGGGCTGCTCGCTGACCTGCCCGGCCGGCAGGAATTCGATCAAGGCCATCTCGGCGGCATCGCCCCGCCGTTTGCCCAGCTTGAAGATGCGGGTGTAGCCGCCGCCCTGCTCCTTGAAGCGCGGGGCGATCCGCTTGACCAGCTTGGTCATGATGCCTTCCACCCGCAGGATCTTCGGCCCCTTGGCGCGTTCGCCATCGCTGGTGAGCAGCTCGACGATGAAGTCGGGCTTGGGGTTCTGGGTGGGGTTCTCGATGTATTTCTCGGCCTTCTCGCGGACCGTCTTGGGCAGATTGGAGAGGTAGCGTTTGATCGCATCGCGGCCCACGATCTCTTTGTCTTCGGAGGAGTGGAAGAACCCGTACAGTTCGGGCTTCTTCAACGCGCCTTCCTGCTTGGCCATGGTCACGGCCTTCTCGATCATCCGCCGCAGGTCCTTGGCTTTGGCGAGGGTGGTCTGGATGCGTTCATACTTGACCAGGGAAGAGCACAGCGAGCGCAGCAGCGCGCTCCTCTGGTGGGACTCCCGGCCGAATTTGCGTCCGATTTTCTTGTGTCTCATTCGTCGGTTCCTCCGCCGTTCTCGTCACCCGGCAGGGTCAGATTGAATTGGGCCAGCTTCTCGCGGACCTCCTTCAACGACTTCTTGCCGAAGTTCTTGATCTCCAGCAGTTCGGAGGCTTTCTTGTTCATCAGTTCGCCCATGGTGTGGATGCCGGCCTTCTTCAGGCAGTTCCGCGAGCGGACGGAGAACTCGAGATCCTTGATGAGGATGTCCTGGTAGCCTTTCTGCTGGGTTTCTTTTTTCTGGCTGGCGACCATCACCAGGTCTTCCTTGGGGGCGGCGCGCACTTCTTCTTCTTCGTCCGCTTCGCCTTCCCCTTCCTCTTCATCTTCGAGATGCAGGAAGAGATCGATGTGGGCTTTCAGGAACTTGCCGGCCAGCTCGATCGCCTCGATGGGCTTCATGCTGCCGTTGGTCCAGACCTGGAGGGTCAGTTTGTCGTAGTTGATGTCCTGGCCGACGCGGGCATCTTCGACATTGAACATGACCTTGGTCACCGGCGAATACTGCGAATCGACCAGAATCAGGCCGATGTTCTGCTGCGGTGCTTTGTGCTGTTCGGCCAGCTTGTAGCCGCGTCCGCGGGTGAAGGTGATGTCCATGCCCAGGGTGATGTCGCCGGTGATGTGGGCGATGTGGGCATCGGGATCGTTGATGACCAGGTTGGGATGGGAGGCGATGTTCTTGGCCGTCACCTGGCAGGGGCCCTTGGCCTCGAGGCGGACGGTCAGCGGCTCATCCTGGTGCAGGTTGACCACGAGCTTCTTGAGGTTGAGGATGATCTCGGTGACGTCCTCCACCACGCCGGGAATGCTGCAGAACTCGTGCAGCACCCCATCGATCTGGACGGCGGACACAGAGGAGCCGGGCAGCGACGAGAGCAGCACCCGGCGGAACGAATTGCCCAGGGTCTGCCCGTAGCCCTTTTCGAGCGGCTCCAGGGTCAGGATGCCGTGATTGGGGCTGTCGCCCTGCTGGAACTTGATCTTGGGTCGGTTGATTTCGATCACTTCAGCTCGCCTCCGTTACCGCGAGTAGTACTCGACGATGAGCGATTCCTGGATCTTCTGATCGAGCAGGGAACGATCGGGCAGGGCGAGGAACTTGCCCTTCATGGCATCGCGATCGACTTCGAGCCAGGTGTGCTGCTCCCGGCCGCTGGTCTTCTCCATCAATTCCTTGAGCTGCTTGCGCAGCTTGCTGTTCTCGCGAACTTCGATGGTGTCGCCGGGCTGGACGCGGTAGCTGGGAATATCGACCTTCTGCCCGTTGACCGCGAAGTGCCCCTGGGTGACCCACATGCGAGCCTGGCTGCGGGACAGGCCGAACCCCATGCGGTAGACCACGTTGTCGAGGCGCGATTCCAGCAGGTGCAGCAGGTTGGTCCCGGTGTTGCCGGGCATCGCCGACGCGGTGTTGTAGTAGTTCTCGAACTGCCGTTCGAGAATGCCGTAGATGCGGCGGACCTTCTGCTTGGCCCGCAGCTGGACCTCGTACCCGGTCTGCTTGCGCATCATGCGGTCTTTGCCGTGCTGGCCGGGGATCTGGGCCCGGCGCTTGAACGCGCACTTGTCGGAATAGCAGCGGGTGCCCTTCAGGAAGAGAGCATCGCCTTCGCGCCGGCACAACCGGCAACTGGCATCATTGTATCTGGCCATGGATCACTCCTTAGACGCGGCGCCGCTTGGGAGGGCGGCAGCCATTGTGCGGGATTCCCGACACATCCTTGATCGAGAGGACGTTCAACCCGACCGTCTGCAAGGATCGGATGGCGCTTTCGCGGCTCATGCCCGGGCCGGACACGAACACGTCGACTTCCCGCATCCCGAATTCCAATGCTTTCTTGCCGGTGGCTTCCGCCGCCACCTGGGCCGCGTAGGGGGTCGATTTGCGCGAGCCCCGGAAATTGTTGGCGCCGGAACTCGACCAGCACAGCACATTGCCCTGCGGGTCGGTGATGGTGATCTTGACGTTGTTGAAGGTGGCCTGGATATGCGCCTGTCCCTTCGGGACGATCTTCTTCTCGCGCTTCTTGGCGCGCGCCTTGGGTTTGGGTCCGGTTTTTGCCATGGTTCTTCTACCGCTCCTTCTACATGCACGCCCTGATGGGACGGGATTTTACTTGTTCTTCATGATCGCCCGGCGGGGCCCCTTGCGGGTGCGGGCGTTGGTGTGGGTCCGCTGGCCGCGCACGGGCAGGCCCTTGCGGTGCCGCAGACCGCGATAGCAGCCGATATCCATGAGCCGCTTGATGTTCATGGCCACTTCGCGCCGCAGATCGCCCTCGACCCGGTACTCGCGGTCGATGGTCTGCTTGATCTGGCTGATCTGGTCTTCGGTGAGATCCTTGACCCGGGTGTCGGGGTTGATCCGGGTTTTGATCAGGATCTCCCGGGCCCGGCTCCAGCCGATCCCGTAGATGTAGGGAAGCGCTGCTTCGATGCGCTTGTCCCGCGGAAGGTCAACGCCTGCGATACGCGCCATTGTCCTGTTCCTCCTGCTGTGCCGTTAACCCTGGCGCTGCTTGTGCCGCGGGTTTTCGCAAATGACGCGGATGACCCCGCGCCGCTTGATGACTTTGCATTTTTCACAGATCTTCTTGACCGATGCCCGAACTCTCATGGGTGCCTCCAACACGCACGTGGATTCAAACTATTTGTACCGGTAGACGATCCGTCCCCGGCTCAGATCGTAGGGAGTCAGCTCGACCGTGACCTTGTCGCCCGGCAGGATCCGGATGTAGTGCATCCGCATCTTGCCCGAGATGTGGGCCAGCACTACATGGCCGTTTTCCAGCTCGACTTTGAACATCGCATTGGGCAGCGGTTCGAGAACCTTGCCCCCGATTTGGATCGTGTCACCCTTGGTCATGCTGTCGATACGTCCCCTTTTTTGCCCTTGCCCGGATGCTGGGTCAACACCCGGGGTCCGGATTCGGTCACCGCGACCGAATGCTCGAAATGGGCGGAAAGACTTCCGTCCACCGTTACGACCGTCCAACCGTCGCTCAGGGTCTGGACCTCGTACCCGCCCATGTTGACCATGGGCTCGATCGCGAGGACCATGCCCGGCTCCAGGCGGGGCCCCGTCCCTGGTTTGCCGAAGTTGGGAACCACCGGCTCTTCATGCAGGGCGTAGCCCAGCCCGTGCCCGACGTAGTCGCGGACCACCGAGTACCCGTGCCGTTCCACATGGCTCTGCACCGCATGGGAGATGTCTCCCAGGCGATTGCCGGGCCAGGCTTTCCGGATCGCCGCCTCCAGGCTTTCTTCGGAAACCCGGAGGAACCGTAGCACCTCTTCGGACACCGTGCCGATCGGGATGGTCACCGCCATGTCGGCGAACAGCCCATCCTTCATCAGACCGATATCGACGCTGAGGATGTCCCCTTCCGCCAGGATTCGCTTCTTCGAGGGGATCCCGTGGACCACCTCGTGGTTGAGGCTGGTACACAGGGTCGCCTTGTAGCCGCGATATCCTTTGAAGGCGGGAACCGCCCCGGCGCGACGGATGCCGTCTTCCGCGAACCTGTCCAGTTCCAGGGTCGAAACACCGGGTTTGGCCAGCTGCTTGACCCCTTCGAGAATGGTCGCCAACAGGCTCCCATTCGCTTCCATGACCTCGATTTCAGCGCGTGATTTGAGCGGAATCAAGGCCGCGTAGACTTTCGATTATAGCACAGATCTTGCCGAAAATCACGTCGATCTGTCCGATGCCGTCGACCAGATGCATGATCTTGCGTTCCTGGTAGTAGGCGATCAGGGGCTTGGTCTGTGCATGGTAGACCTCGAGCCGATGCGAAATCACCTCGGCCGTGTCGTCCTTGCGCTGCAGCAGGGCTCCGCCGCAGCGGTCGCAGATGCCTTCCTGGCGCGGTGGCGAGAATTTGATGTGGAAGCTGCTGGCACAGCTCTGGCAGATGCGCCGTCCGGTCAACCGCTCCAGCAGCTCGGCATCGGCCACCACGATGGCGATGGCCGCCGACATCCGCATCTTCCTGGCTTCCAGGGCTTGGCCCAGCGCTTCCGCCTGCCCGACCGTGCGCGGAAAGCCGTCCAGGATGAACCCGTTCTGACAATCCTTCTCGCTCAACCGCTGCAGCAGCACATCGAGCACCAGCGCATCGGGCACCAGGCCGCCGGAGGTCACATAGGACTGGACCTTGCTGCCCAGCTCGGAGCCGGAAGCGATGGCCGCCCGCAGCAGATCGCCCGTCGAGATCTGCGGAATGCCGTATTTCTCGACCAGCATCTTGGCCTGGGTGCCCTTCCCGGCCCCGGGAGGCCCCATGAGGATCAGGTTGAGAACGGGTTTCGGCGCCATCTCACCGCAGCCCTTTCTTCTTCATGAACCCTTCGTAGTGCCGGGTCACCAGGTGGGACTCGAGCTGCCGCATGGTGTCCATGGCCACGCCGACCACGATCAACAGCGCGGTGCCACCGAAGTAGAACTGCACGTTCATCAGGTTGATCAGCAGGTTGGGGATGACCGCCACCACGGCGAGGAAGATGCCGCCCGCCAGCGTAATGCGGGACAGGGTCCGTTCGAGGTAGTCGACGGTGGGCCGCCCGGCGCGAATGCCCGGGATGAACCCGCCGTACTTCTTCATGTTGTCGGACAGCTCCTGGATGTTGAAGGTGATGGCCGTGTAGAAGTAGGTGAAGAAGATGATCAGCACGGCATAGAGGAACAGATAGGTGTAGGAGTTGTAGTGGAAGATGTTCAACACCCAGAAGACGATCGGATTCTTGATCCAATCCTGCATCGATTCGAGGCTCTGGATCCAGTTGGCGATCATCGACGGGAAGAGCAGGATCGAACTGGCGAAGATGACCGGGATGACGCCGGCCTGATTCACCCGCAACGGGATGAAGGTGTTCTGCCCGCCATAGACCCGACGCCCGACCACCCGTTTGGCATACTGGACCGGGATCTTGCGCACGCCATCCTGGACCGTGACGATGGCCATGATCACCACCACCACCACGATCAGCAGCAGGATGGTCTTCACCACATCTTCGGCACTGCCCGTGAACAGAGCCAACTGGTGGGCGATCGCCTCCGGCAGGGAGGCCAGAATGCCGGCCGTGATCAGGATCGAGATGCCGTTGCCGATGCCATGGGTGGTCATCTGCTCGCCGAGCCACATGATGAAGGCGGTGCCCGCGGTCAGCGTGATCACGGCCATGATCTTGAACGGCCAGCCCGGATGCGGGACGACCTGGTAGCGTTCGAGCATGAAGCTGATGCCGAACGCCTGCAGGGCGCCGATCAAGACCGTGCCGTAGCGGGTGTACTGGCTGATGCGCTTGCGCCCCTCTTCCCCTTCTTCTTTGGCCAGATGTTCGAGGTAGGGAATGACGTACACCAGCAGCTGCATGATGATCGAAGCGTTGATGTACGGCGCGATCCCGAGGGCGAACACCGAGAACCGGCGCAGGGCCCCGCCCGAGAACATGTTCAGGAAGCTGAACAGCTCGGAGCTGGGCAGGTTCTGCGTCAACATGGCCGCATCGACGCCCGGGGTCGGGATGTGCGTCCCGATGCGGAAGACGACGATCATGCCGAGGGTGAAGAGGATCCGATTCCGGAGTTCCGGAATCTTCATCGAGTTGGCGAGACTCTGGAACACTTAGATCACCTCCGCCTTGCCACCGGCTTTCTCGATCTTCGCCTTGGCGGATTCAGAGAACCGATGAGCATGGACGGTCAGGGCCTTGGAGATGTCCCCGCGCGCGAGGATCTTCACGGGGTGCTTGAGATTCTTCACCAGGCCTTTCTCGCACAGGAGTTCGGTGGTGACGACGGTGTTGGCCTCGAACTTCTTGTCGAGGTCGCCCAGATTCACCAGGGAGTAGGTCACCCGGTGCGGGCTGATGAAGCCGCGCTTGGGCAGGGTGCGGACCAGACGCATCTGGCCGCCTTCGAACCCGGCGTAGGGATGCGGCTTGCCAGACCGCGCGGTCTGGCCCTTGCCACCGCGGGTGGACTGATTGCCGTGACCGGACCCTTTCCCTCGCCCGATCCGCTTTTTGCGGTGGGTGGAACCGAGGGCCTTCTTCAGATTTCCCAGCGTCAACATGTCGGTGGTCTCCTTACTTGACTTCCAGCCAGCGTTCCACCTTCTTGATCATCCCGAGCACGGCCGGATTGGCGGGCAGGGTGACCTCCTGGTGCAGGCGGCGCAGACCCAGGGCGAGAATGGTCTGCTTCTGGCGCTCGGTGGCGCCGATGCGACTCTTGATGAGCTTGACGGTGACGTTCTTCTCGGTCATGGGACAGCTCCTAGCCGAAGATGACCTGGGCGGGGGTCAGGCCCCGCATCTTGGCCACGTCGTTGACGCCGCGCAGGCGCTTGAGGGCATCGAAGGTCGCCTTGGCCACGTTGACCGGATTGTTCGACCCGATGCGCTTGGACAACAGATCTTTCACGCCGAGGGCTTCGAAGATGGCCCGCACGGCCCCGCCGGCGATGACCCCGGTGCCGGGGGCGGCCGGTTTGAGCAGGACCGAGCTGGCGCCGAACTTCCCGATGAAGGGGTGGGGAATGGTGCCCTTGTTCAGCGGCACGGTGATCAGGTTCTTCTTGGCCTTCTCGAGGCCTTTCCGAACCGCATCGGGCACGGCCTTGGCCTTGCCCAGCGCGATGCCGACCCGGCCCTTCTGATCGCCGACGCAGACCAGCACGGAGAACCCGAAATGGCGGCCCCCCTTGACGGTCTTGCTGACGCGGTTGACCGCGATGATCTTCTCGACGAACTCGTTCTCGACCGGCTCCTGGCCGAAGCGGCCGCGCCCCTCGCGCCGGCCGCCGCGGCTGGCGCCGTCGCGGCGAGCGCCCTGCTGGTCGCGGGCCTCGCGGGGTTCGGGGCCCGGGGCGGGAGTAGTGGAAGTGGTGGAGGTGGTATTGTCGGTTGCCATGGTCAGCTCCTTTAGAATTGCAGGCCGCCGGCTCTGGCCCCGTCCGCCAGTTCCTTCACCCGGCCGTGGTACTTGAACCCGCCTTTGTCGAACACCACTTTGGTGATGCCCTTCTCTTTGGCGCGTTCGGCGATCATCGTGCCGATCAGGCGAGCTCCTTCTTTGTTGCCGCCCTTGACATTCTTCTCACGGGCAGCTTTCTCGACAGAGCTGGCCGACACCAGGGTGATGCCTTTGTCGTCGTCGATGATCTGGGCGTAGATATGGTTCAGGCTGCGAAAGACCGCCAGCCGGGGACGTTCGCTCGTGCCGTTGAGGTAGAAGCGCGCCCGCTGGTGTCGCTTGACACGCATTTCCTTCTTCTTGTTGGCCTTGTTCATTTCCGTTCTCCGTCATCGAAGCGGGGCCGTTACGCCGCCAGCTTCTTGCCCTCCTTGATCCGGACCTGTTCACCCGCATAGCGGATGCCCGTGCCTTTGTAGTGGCAGGGAGGCTTGATGGCCCGGATATCGGCCGCGACCTGTCCGACCATCTGCTTGTCGATGCCGGTCACGATGACGCGGGCCGCGACATCCAGACCGCCGGGTTGCTTGGCCCCGGGCTCGACCTTCAGGCTGACTTCCTTGGGCGGTTCGAACACCACCGGGTGCGAATACCCGATGTTGAAGGTGACCTTGGGGCCTTCGGCCTTGACCTTGTAGCCCAGCCCGACCACCTCGAGTTCACGGGTGAACCCTTTGGTCACGCCGATGACCATGTTGTTGAGCAGGCTGCGGACCAGGCCGAACTTGGCGCGCACCGCTTTATCGCTCTCCGGGGGGATCGAGCAGACCAAGTGGTCTTTCTCTTTGGCGATCTTCACTTCGGCCGGAAATTCACGGCGCAAGGTGCCCTTGGGGCCCTTGATGGCCACCGAGTGACCGGTGATGGTCACCTCGACCCCGGTGGGGATGGTGATGGGTTTCTTGCCGATTCGCGACATGGCAGGCCTCCCTTACCAGACGTGCGCGAGGACTTCACCCCCGACGCCGGCCTTGCGAGCCTCTTTGTCGGTCATGATGCCCTTGGAGGTGGACAGGATGGCGATCCCCAGTCCACCCAGAACCTTCTGCAGATTTTCCCGGGAAGAGTAGATGCGGCAGCCGGGC
Organism: Candidatus Ozemibacter sibiricus; assembly: GCA_003327425.1. Lineage (GTDB taxonomy): Bacteria > Muiribacteriota > Ozemobacteria > Ozemobacterales > Ozemobacteraceae > Ozemobacter > Ozemobacter sibiricus. The sequence goes on along the minus strand of QOQW01000022.1, from coordinate 69,706 downwards.
TTGGAAATGCGGCGGATGCCCAGAATATGCCGCGCCTGGCGCTCTCCGTATTTCAGGAAGATCTTGAGGTTGAACTTGTTCTGGAATTTGTAGTAGCGGAAATCGCGGATGTAGCCTTCCTTCTTGAGGATCTTGGCGATCTCGATCTTCATCTTGGAGGAGGGCATCTCCACGCTTTCGTGCTTGATGTTGTTGGCGTTGCGGATGCGGGTCAGCATATCGCCGATGGGATCAGTCATGCTCATGGTCGTTCTCCTACCAGCTGGACTTGGTCACCCCGGGGATCTGGCCGCGGGAGGCCAGGTCCCGGAAGCAGATGCGGCACATCTGGAAATCCCGCATGTAGCCGCGGGGACGGCCGCAGATCCGACAGCGGTTGTAGGCGCGGGTGGAGAATTTGGGCTTGCGCTGCCACTTCTCGATCAATGCCTTCTTGGCCATGGTGAACTCCTTACTGGGTCTTCTGGGTCCGGCGGAACGGCATGCCCAGCAGAGTCAGAAGCTCTCTGGCTTCGCCGTCGGTTTTGGCGGTGGTGACGATGGTGATGTTCATCCCCTGGACCTTCTCGACCTGATCGTATTTGATCTCGGGGAAGACCAGCTGTTCCTGGAGGCCCAGGCTGTAGTTGCCACGCCCATCGAACGCCTTGGGCGACAGCCCGCGGAAGTCGCGGATGCGCGGCACGACGATGTTGAACAGCTTGTCCAGGAAGTAGTAGGCCCGATCGCCCCGCAAGGTGACGGAGGTCCCGATGGGGACTCCGGCGCGCAGCTTGAAGTTCGAGATCGATTTGCGGGCCCGGGTGATGACCGGCTTCTGGCCGGCGATCTGGGTCAGTTCTCCCACGGCGGCGTCCAGCAGTTTGCTGTTCTGGGTGGCAGCCCCCACGCCCATGTTGAGAACGACCTTGGCCACCTTGGGAACGGCCATCGGATTCTTGTAGGTCGCGAGCAGCTTGGGCAGGACCTCGGACAGGTACTTCTGCTTCAGCCTTGGGATAGACTTCGGACCCACCGGTCGAGCCGCCTTGGGGGCCTTCGCCGCCTCGGGGGCCTTGGCCGCCTCAGGGGCTTTCCCGGATTCGGGGGTCCCTTTTTGCGTCTTTGCCATGCCGAATTTCTCCTTGATGCGATGCGTCGTTCAGGGTTCTGCCCGTCGGTCACTTACGGCCGAGAGGCTCGTTGCACAGTTTGCAGACCCGGGCGAGTTCGCCCTGCTGGTCGACGATCTTGGCGCGGGTCACTTTGTTGCAGGCCCCGCACAGCAGGCCGACCCGGCTCAGGAAGATGGCGCCTTCCTTCTGGATGATGCCGCCCTTGCCGATCTTCTTGGTCGGCCGCTGGTGGCGCTTCACATAGTTGACGCCCTCGACGAACACCTGCCCCTTCTCGGGCCGGACTTCGAGCACCCGCCCCTTCTTGCCGGCGTCTTCCCCGGACAGGATGATGACGGTGTCGTCTTTCTTCACATGGGGCTTGGCGACGCTGCGCCGGGCTTTCACGGTCTTCAACATGGGTCCATTCCCTCCGTCAGATGACCTCGGGGGCCAGCGACACGATCTTCATGAACGCGGCCTCGCGCAGCTCGCGGGCGACCGGCCCGAAAATGCGCGTTCCCTTGGGGTTGTTGTCGGGCCCGATGATGACGGCGGCGTTGTCATCGAACTTGATGAAGCTGCCATCGGGGCGCCGGAACTCTTTCTTGGTGCGGACGATGACCGCCCGGACCACTTCCTTCTTCTTCACGGTGCCGTCGGGGAGGGCATCCTTCACCGAGGCGACGATGATGTCGCCCAGCGTGCCGAAGGTGCGGTTGGAGCCACCTTTGACCCGGATGCAGAGCAGCTTCTTGGCGCCGGTGTTGTCCGCGACTTTAAGGGTTGATTCCTGCCGAATCATGCGTGGCCTCCTGGAGGTTCTCCTTGGTCTTGGCGTCCGCTCTCTGGATGATCTCGCGGACGATCCACTTCTTCAGCTTGCTGTACGGGCGGCACTCTTCGATTCGAACCAGGTCGCCGAGCCGGCACTGTTCTTCCGGATCGTGCACCAGGAACCGGGTGTGCCGCTTGATGTACTTCTTGTACTGCGGGTGCTGGACGATGCCTTCGATCTGGACCTTGACGGTCTTGGGCGTGTTGTCGGCGATCACCCGCCCGACCCGGGTGCGGCGATGGGATTTCTGTTCCATGGACTCCTCCTAAAATCAGAACGGCAGCCGACCGGAGATCAGTTCCCGCTGCATGGCGCGGATCTGCTCCAGTTCGCCGAGCTTGGCTCGCTTGGTTTCCTTGAGAGACACGAACTGAGAAGCTTCATTAAACCCCATGGAGTTCAGTTTGTCAAGGAACTTCTTGCGGGCCGTGAACTTGGGATCCCGCAACCGGAGAGAGGCGGCACGGAGCTGGGACTCTTCCCGCCCTTTGACGGTCTTGATCTTTTCGGTGATCCGGGTGCGCAGGGCCTTCACCAGTTCGGTCGCCTTCTTGTCGACCTCGGTGCGGATCTCCTGCCGGACCTTGCTGGCCTTCTGGCTCAGCTTGGTCCGCAGCATGGCGATCTTCTCGCGCAGCGGGATCTGCCGCGGATCGCTGATTTTCTTCTCTTTGTACAGGCTTTCGAGCTCTTCTTTCAGGCGGGCGCGCAGGCTCTCCTTCTGGAGCTGGGACAGCCGGGTGTTGACCCGGGCGATGTTCCGGCGCACGATCTCGATGCGCGAGGGGTTGGACAGCTGGCCGGTGGCCGCCTGGAAGCGGAGCTGGAACAGCTCTTCCTTGTAGTGCCGCAGCTTGTCCTGCAGTTCGGGAACGGTCAATGCATTCAGTTCTTCTTGGTTCTTCATGTCGGTACGTCCTGTATCACGCCTTCGCGTTCACGACCTGGGTCCGGATGGGGAGCTTCCGGCCGGCCTGGCTGAGCGACTCGATGGCGACGTTCTCGGGAACCCCTTCCAGTTCGAACAGGATGCGACCGGGCTTGACCACGGCCACCCAGAACTCGGGGGCGCCCTTCCCCTTGCCCATGCGGGTCTCGAGCGGTTTCTTGGAGACGGGTTTGTCGGGGAAGACGCGGATCCACATCTTGCCCGCGCGCTTGACGGTGCGGGTGATGACCTTGCGGGCAGCTTCGATCTGGGCGCTGGTCATCCAGCAGCACTCCATGGCCTGCAGACCATAGGTGCCGAAGGCCAGATAGGTGGCCCCTTTGCTCTGGCCGCGCATCCGACCGCGCTGCTGCTTGCGGAATTTGGTTCGGGCCGGCATCAACATGGCTCAGTCCCTCCTGTTCAGTAGGTGGTTTCCCGAGCCGGAGCGGTCTCGGGAGCGCCGGGTTTGCCGAGCTTCTCGCCCTTGAAGACCCAGACCTTGACGCCGACGCACCCGAAGGTGGTGATGGCGGTCTCCTTGGCGAAATCGATGTCGGCGCGCAGGGTGTGCAGGGGCACCCGCCCCTCCCGCTGCCATTCGAGGCGGCTGATCTCGGCCCCGCCCAGGCGGCCGGAGCAGGTGACCTTGACGCCCTGGGCGCCGGCGCGCAGCGCGCGCCCGATCGTCTGCTTCATGGCCCGGCGGTGGGAGATGCGCTTCTCGAGCTGCATCGCGATGTTCTCGGCGATGATTTTGGCCTCAGCGTCGGGATGCTTGATTTCCTGGATGGCCAGGTAGACCGATTTGCCGGTCAATTTCTCGAGGGCTTTCTTCAGCTGCTCGACCCGCTCGCCGCCGCGGCCGATGATGACCCCGGGCTTGGCGGTGTGGATGGTGATCCGCACCTTGGTGTTGGACTTCCGCTCGATCTCGATGCGGCCGATCCCTTCGCGCGGGAACTGCTTCTTGTCGATGAACTCGCGGATCTTGACATCCTCGTGCAGGAAATTGGCGTAATCGGCCCGCTTGGCGAACCACCGGGAGTCCCAGGTGCGGGTGATGCCGAGCCGGAGGCCGATCGGATTGACTTTCTGTCCCATGTTCACTTTCCTCCTTGGGGGGTCGAGGCTGATTCCGCCTTGGGGGCGGGGGCGGTCGAGCCGGCCGCGGCTGCGCCGGAGCGGGCGGTCTGGGCCTGGTCGGTCCCGGCGGTCTTCTTGGCCTTGGGCATGACGAACTTCTCGCGCAGGACGATCAGGGCATGCGAGGTCCGCTTCCGGATCCGGCAGGCCCGCCCGCGCGCCCGCGCCATATACCGTCGCATGGTCGGTCCGCCGTCGATGAGGACTTTGGCGACGATCAGGTCGTCGGCTTTCAGGTCATGGTTGTTGCTGGCGTTGGCCAGCGCCGACTTGAGGAGCTTGAGCAGGACCGGGGCGCCGGCCTTGGGCATGTAGGACAGGATGGCCAGGGCTTCGTCGGCGGTTTTGCCGCGGATCTCGTCGGCCACCAGGCGCAGCTTGCGGGGGCTCATCCGGACATTGGAGATGCTGGCGCGGGGAATGTCGACCAGGTCGATCAACCGGCGCTTCTCCTTCCAGGAGAGCTGTCCGACTTTCGGGTAGACCTTGACCACGCGGCCGTCTTTCTCGACCTGCCGGGTGTAGAGCCGGGCCTTGGTGAGGATGTGCTCGATCTTGGTGCGGTTGTGCTTGGTATCGAGCCCCTTGATCATGCGCAGCCCGTTGAACAGATCAACATCGTCAGGAATGGTCACACCTACCAGACGCAACATGGGGTTCCTCCTACTTGGCGGCCGCCGCCTTCTCGCTGGCGGCGTGGGCCTTGAAGGTCCGGGTCGGGGCGAATTCCCCGAGCTTGTGACCGACCATGTTCTCGGTGATGAAGACCGGAACATGCTTGCGGCCGTTGTGGACCGCGATGGTGTGTCCGACCATCGCCGGGTAGATCGTGGAGGCGCGGGACCAGGTCTTGATCTGGCGCTTCTCGCCGGCCCGGTTCATGGCCTCGATGCGCTTCATGAGGCGCTCTTCGACGAAAGGTGGCTTCTTGCTCATTGTCCGACTCCCTTATTTCTTCCGGCGGCTGATGATGTACTTGTTGGAGGGATTCTTCCGCTTGCGGGTCTTCAGGCCCTTGCAGGGCTGGCCCCACAGCGAGACCGGCACCCGACCGCGGCTGTTCTTGCCCTCGCCACCGCCATGCGGGTGATCGCAGGGGTTCATGACCGCGCCGCGGACGTAGGGGCGGATGCCCATCCAGCGAGAGCGGCCGGCCTTGCCGATCGAGATGTTCATGTGATCGAGATTGCCGACCTGCCCGATCACGGCCCGGCAGGTCAACGGGATCTTGCGCATCTCGCCCGAGGGCAGGATGATCTGGGCGAACTCGCCCTCCTTGCCGGCCAGCTGGGCGGCGGCGCCGGCGGCGCGCGCGATCTGGGCGCCCTTGCCCGGCTTCATCTCGATGTGGTGGATGGTCGAGCCCAGCGGGATGTCATTGAGGGGCAGACAGGCGCCGGTGATGATCTCGGCATGGCTGCCGTTCTCGATGGGATCGCCCACTTTCAGCCCTTCGGGGGCGATGATGTAGCGCTTCTCGCCATCTTTGTAGGTGACGAGGGCGATGCGGGCGGTGCGGTTGGGATCGTATTCGATCGCCGTGACCTTGCCCGGGATCCCGTCCTTGTTGCGCTTGAAGTCGATCAGGCGGTAGAACCGCTTGGACCCGCCGCCGCGATGGCGCTGGGTGACGTGTCCGTGATGGTTGCGTCCGGCCGAGCGATGGAGGATCTCGATGAGGGATTTTTCCGGCTTGCGCTTGGTGATCTCCTCGAAGGTGCTCCCTTCCATGAACCGCCGGGAGGGGGTGGTAGGATTGTATTTCTTGATGCTCATGCTGTGTTCCTTCCCGCGCCTTACGCGATTCCCTCGAAGAAGGCGATCGAGTCATCCTTGTGCAGGCAGACCACGGCTTTCTTCCAGGCGGGGGTGAACCCTTTGAAGACGCCCCGCCGCTTGGCCTTGGGCCGCACGTTGAGGGTCCGGACTGCCGTGACGCGGACCTTGAACAACGCCTCGACCGCTTCTTTGATCTGGTGCTTGTTGGCCGACTTGGCGACCTTGAACTGGTAGATCTTCTCGCTCATGCGGCCATAGCTCTTCTCAGAGACGATGGGCTGCAGAATGATGTCCTGCGGATGGCTCATTTGACCAACACCTCCTCCAGGGTTCGGACGGCCTTGTCGCTGATCGCCAGGTGTCCGTATTTCAGCAGGTCGACCACATTGACCTGGTGCGGGGTGACCACCTTCACGCACTTCAGGTTGCGGGTGGCCAGCCGGCTCTTGGCCGTGACTTCCGGCATCACCAGCAGCGCTTTGTCGAGCTTGTGCTCGGCGAGGAACTTGACCACATCGGCCGTCTTGCCCGAATCGAAGGTCAGGTTCTCGATCACCCGCACGCGCTGGTTGGCGGCCAGCTCGGACAGCACGCCGCGCAGGGCGACATCGACCATGCGCCGCGGCGGGCGGTGGTCATAGGTGCGGGGCCGCGGACCGAAGGTGCAGCCACCCCCGGGCCACAGCGGCGACACGATCGAACCCTGCCGGGCCCGCCCGGTGCCCTTCTGGCGCCAGGGCTTGCGACCGCCGCCGCGCACTTCGCCGCGGGTCTTGGTATTCACGGTGCCTTGCCGCTCGTTGTTGAGCTGGGCCTTGACCACATCGGTGATGGTCTGGGGATGGGACCGGACCGCGAACACCTCGTCTTTCAGGGTGATGGAACCGGCTTCCTGGCCGTTCATCTGGAATTTCTTGGCTTCCATGGCTCCCTCCGTTACTGGGCCCGGCGGACGATGACCAGCCCGTTGCTGGCACCGGGGATGGCCCCCTTGACCAGCAGCAGATTCTTCTGCTCATCGACCCGGACGACCTTCAGGTTCTTGATGGTGCGGCGCACATCGCCGAGGTGGCCAGGGAGCCGCTTGCCCTTCCAGGTGCGGCTGGCGTTCTGGCCCGACCCGGTGGAGCCGGTGGCGCGGGTGCGGTCCGACTGCCCGTGGGTCTGCTGGGCGCCGTTGAAGTGGTGGCGCTCCATAGCGCCGGAAAAGCCCTTGCCTTTGGTGGTGCCGGTGACGTGGACGACTTCGCCGGGCTTGAACATCGAGACGGTGATCTCGGTGTTGGGGGCGATGCTGTCGGTTTCGCTGGCCGGCAGATTCCGCACGAACCGGAAGGGTTTGACCCCGGCCTTCTCGAACATCATGCGCAGGGGCTTGTTCAGGCGTCGGGCCACCGCGTCCTTGGGGATCTCCCGATACCCGACCTGGACGGCCTTCTCGCTCTTGCGGATGACGGTGCAGGGACCGCAGCTGATCACCGTGACCGGAATCACATCGCCGGTGTCGGTGAAGATCTGGGTCATGCCGATCTTGGTTCCCAGGATTGCATTCACGCCCATACGTTTCCTCCTTCGTTATCCCTCGCTCACAGCATCTTGATCTCGATGTTCACGCCCGAGGGCAGGTCCATGTTCATCAGGGAGTCGACAGTCTGGGAGGAAGGGCTGTACAGATCGATGTTCCGCTTGTGGATGCGCATTTCGAACTGCTCGCGGGAGTCCTTGTTGACGAAGGGCGACCGCAGCACCGTGTACTTGCGGATCTCCGTGGGCATGGGGATCGGCCCGGAAATCCGGGTGCCGGTCCGCTTGACCGTGTCGCAGATCCGGGCCACGGACTGGTCGAGCAGCCGGTGGTCGAAGGCCTTCAGAGACAACCGCATCTTTTGCTTGGCCATGTATTCGAAATCCTCCTTGGGATGTTTTGCCGCGTGGATGGACCCCGCCCGCGCCCGCCTCAGCCGGCGGCCGCCTGTGGCGTGGGCTTCCGGAACCCGAACCCGCCCAGGATCTTTTCCGAGACGCTGTCGGGCACTTCGTCGTAATGCAGGACCTCCATGGTGAAGCAGGCACGGCCCTGCGAGAGAGAGCGCAACTGGGTGGAGTAGCCGAACATGTCGGACAGGGGGGCCTGGCAGTCGATGATGCGGATGTCGTTGCGCATCTCGACCTGCACCACCTTGCCCCGCCGGGCCTGCATGTTGCCGATGATGTCGCCCATGTACTGCTCGGGGGTCTCGATCTCGACCTTCATATAGGGCTCGAGCAGCACGGGAGACGCTTTGAGAAGAGCATCTTTGACCGCCTCGAAGGCGGCGATGCGGAAGGCGAGGTCGGAACTGTCGACCTCATGGGAGGACCCGCCGAGCAGGGTGACCTTGACATCGACCACCGGGTAGCCGGCCAGCACGCCGTCGTTGAGCGCATCGCGCGCGCCCTGCTCGATCGCCTTGATGAACGGCCGGGGAATGTCGTTGCCCTTGGTGGCATCGACGAATTCGAACCCCTTGCCCCGCGGCAGCGGCTCGACCTGGACGATGACGTGGCCATACTGGCCATGACCGCCGGTCTGCTTGACATGCCGGGCTTCGCCGCGGGCCGCGGCGCGGATCCCTTCTTTGTAGGCGACCTGGGGCCGACCGACGGTGGCCTTCACACCGAAGTCGCGGGTGATCCGATCGACGATGACCTCGAGGTGGAGTTCGCCCATGCCGGAGATGATGGTCTGGCCGGTCTCTTCATCGATGGTCGCCCGGAAGGTCGGATCTTCCTCCATGAGGGCGTTCAATACCTGGGAGAGCTTGGCCAGCTCGGCCTGGTTGGCAGCCTCGATGGCCACAGAAATGACGGTGTCAGGGAACCGGATGGCTTCGAGAAGAATGGGGTGGTCTTCGTCGGTGAGGGTGTCGCCGGTGGCGACCTTCTTCAAGCCGACCACGGCGACGATGTCGCCGGCCTGGATCTTGTCGATCTCCTGCCGCTGATTGGCATGCATCTGCAACAGGCGGCCCAGCCGTTCCTTGCTGCCGCGACCGACATTGAAGATCTGGCCTCCCGTCTTCATGGTGCCCGAATAGACCCGGATGTAGACCAGCTTGCCGACGTGGGGATCGGTGGCGATCTTGAAGACGAGCGCGGTGAAGGGGCCCTGCGGATCGGGCGTCCGTTCGATCAAGGCCTGGGTCTTGGGGTGGTGCCCCTGCACGGGCGGCACATCGAGCGGACTGGGCAGGTACCAGGCGATCGCATCGAGCAGGGCTTGCACGCCCTTGTTCTTGAACGCCGCCCCGGCCAGCACCGGCACGATCTTGCCTTTGATGGTGGCGTCGCGCAGGGTCTGCCGAATGACCGCCGCCTCGATCGGCTGGTCCTCGAGGTATTTCTCGAGGATTTCGTCGTTGTAGGCCGACAGGGTCTCGAGCAGGAAATCGCGGGCCTCCTGGGCTTCGGCCTGCAGCTCGGCCGGGATGGGACCGCGCTCGAAGGTGGCGCCCAGATCATCGTCGCCATCGGCCGGCCACAGACAGGCCTGCATTTCCACGAGGTCGATGTGGCCGCGGAAGCGGTCTTCGGCCCCGATCGGGATGTTGACCGGCACGGGCCGCGCCCGCAGGCGTTCCTTGATCTGCTGGACGGACCGCTTGAAGCAGGCGCCCACCCGATCCATCTTGTTGATGAAGGCCAGCCGAGGAACGCCGTACTTGTCGGCCTGCCGCCAGACGGTCTCGGACTGGGGCTGCACGCCGGCCACCCCGCAGAACACCACGACCGCCCCGTCGAGCACGCGCAGGGACCGCTCGACTTCGGCGGTGAAGTCCACGTGCCCGGGCGTGTCTATGATGTTGATGTCGCAATCGAGCCAGTGGCACTTGGTGGCGGCGCTGGTGATGGTGATGCCCCGCTCCTGCTCCTGGATCATCCAGTCCATGGTGGCGGTACCTTCATGGACCTCGCCCATCTTGTAGTTGCGACCGGTGTAGAAGAGGATCCGCTCGGTGGTCGTGGTCTTGCCGGCATCGATGTGGGCGATGATGCCGATGTTGCGGATCTTCTTCATGGCGTCGCGGGCGTTCATGGCGTGGCCTCGTGCGTGGCTGGCTCTGGTTCCGGCGGCGACCTCAGACGCGATAGTGCGCAAAGGCCTTGTTGGCTTCGGCCATGCGGTGCACTTCGTCGCGCTTCTTCATGGTGGCGCCGGTGTTCTTCAGGATATCGCCGAACTCGGCGGCCAACCGATCGGCCATCGATTTCTCCTTCCGTTGCCGCGAGAAGTTGAGGATCCAGCGGAAGGCGAGGGCGATGGCGCGGTCAGGCTTGACCTCGACGGGCACCTGGTAGTTGGCGCCGCCGATGCGCTTGCTGCGGACTTCGACGATGGGCTTGGCGGCATCGATCGACTTCTTGAACAGCTCGAGCGGATTCTCGTTGCCGTTGGCCTTGGACAGCTTCTCGAGCGCATCATAGAAGATGTTGGTCGCGATGCTGCGCTTGCCGCGGCTCATCAGGTTGTTGATGAACCGGGTGACGAGCTTGGAGTTGTAGACGGAATCGGGGGTGATCTCCCGCTTGGTGACATGACCACGGCGAGGCATGGACTGGAACCCTCCTTACGCTTTCTTGGGCCGCTTGGCGCCGTACTTGGAGCGGCCCTGCTTGCGGTTGGCGACGCCGGCGCAATCAAGAGCCCCGCGGATGATGTGGTAGCGCACGCCCGGCAGATCCTTCACGCGGCCGCCGCGGATGAGGACGACCGAGTGTTCCTGCAGGTTGTGCCCGATGCCCGGGATGTAGGCGGTGACCTCGATCTTGTTGGTCAGCCGGACGCGGGCGATCTTCCGCAAGGCCGAGTTCGGCTTCTTCGGCGTCGTGGTCTTGACGACGGTGCACACTCCCCGGCGCTGCGGGCATTCCGTCAAGGCGGGAGAGCTGGACTTGTAGCGGACCGCTTCCCTCGCCTTCCTGATGAGTTGATTGATGGTCGGCACTGGTAACACCTTCCTTCCGTAGTTTCCGACTCGTCGACGAAAAACGAGTACCCCCGAGCAGGGGAGGTAAGAGTTGATGGTAGCACACGTGACGACCTCTGTCAACGGCCCATCGCAGGAAAATTCTGGCGACCCGTCGGGACGGCCCGTCGCCCCCCGCCTTGTTCCCGCTCAGGAAGCGGGTCGGCGCGGGGGTACACGGCGCCGTGGCCGGGGCAGAATCGGTCAGGAAGAGGGCCATCGCCCGCCACGCGGCCGGTCCTGATCCTGGGCCCCCACCTCGCGTCCGCCCCGGGGCCCTCGCCTGCCCGCGCGCGAGCCACCTCGCGCGGGCCGATCCGCCAGGTGGCATGAGGGCCCGGGATGGCTCCCGGGCCCTTGGCGACAACGAAAGCCGGAGCGGCGCGAACCCGCCCCGGGCAGAGGGATCAGCGACCTTCTTCGGGTTCTTCCCCGCCCTTGAGGAAGAGGCTGTCTTCGAGCTTGTTGAGTTCGGCGTCGTCGGTGTCGCTCATGAACAGCTCTTCGTTGACAGCTTCGGGCTTCTCGACCTCGGCGGGCAGGTTCTTGAAGACGACCTTGCGCTTGACGGACAACCCGGTGCCGGCCGGAATCAGCTTGCCGATGATCAGATTCTCCTTGAGGCCGCGCAGGTAGTCGATCTTCGACTTGATGGCCGCCTTGGTCAGGACCCGCGTGGTCTCCTGGAAGGAGGCCGCCGAGATGAAGCTGTCGGTGGTCAGCGAAGCCTTGGTGATACCCTGGATCATGGGGGTGCCGGTGGGCGGCCGTTTCTTCATGGCCAGGAGGCGGTGGACCTTGTCTTCGAAGTACTTGACATGGACCGTCTCATTCGGCAGGAACTCGGAATCGCCCGGGTCGGTGATGGTGACCTTGCGCAGCATCTGCCGGACGATGATCTCCAGGTGTTTGTCGTTGATGCTGACGCCCTGGTCGCGGTAGACCCGCTGGATCTCGTCGATCAGGTAGCGTCGGGCATTGGGCAGACCGACGACCTTGACCAGCTTCTTGGGGAAGACCTTGCCATCGGTGATGGGATCGCCGGCTTCGATGAACTCGCCATCGTGGACGACCAGCCCCGGGGCGGCGTACTGGATGCGGATCGGCTTCTCGACGTTGGTGTTGACGTCGATCACCGAGATCGAGGTGCCGGTGATCTTGACCATGCCGGATTCTTCGGAGATGACCGCCTCTTTCTTCGGGCGCCGCACTTCGAACAGCTCGGCCACGCGCGGCAGACCCTGGATGATGTCGGTGGTCTTCCGACCGACCAGGCCCCACTTGGCCAGGATCTCGCCTTTCTTGACCTCCTGCCCGTCCTCGATGCGCAGCTCGGCGCCATCGAGAATCTGGTAGGCTTCGCCCGGCTGGATGATGATGCGATTGATGGTGCTCTTGGCCTTGCCTTCCTTGGACACCTGCCGTTCGAGCAGGACGACGCCGCGGTTGGTGGCGGTCATGGCGGCCAGCACCTGGCCTTCTTTGATGGTCTGCCCGTCTTTGACGAGCACGGACAGGGCCGACGCCATCTCCCGGGTGATCTTGTACTTCTTCTCGCGCATGACCCGCTGCCGCAAGCGGATGCCGGAACCGCCATTGGGCTCCTCGGGATCGAGCTGCTCGATCTCTTCGAAGGGAATGGGCGCGGCGGTCAGCTCGCCGCCCTTGACCACGGTCTTGGCGAATTTGAGGTTGAGGCTGGCGGGGTAGCTGAACTCGACCCCCGAGTAGACAAGGATCTTCTCGATGATCTCTTCGCAGATCACCTTGTTGTAGCCGTAGATGTAGTTGACCTTGCCGGCGATCTCGCTCTTGATCGGATCGATGTCGGTGATCAGCTTGTCGCCGGCCTTTACCAGCTGGCCATCCTCGACGACGATCTGGCCGCCCGGCGGCACGGGGTATTGATGGACGTGGCCTTCGGCGCTCCGGATGTTGACGGCTTCGGTGTCGCCCGCCACCACGTAGACCTCGCGGATCTCGGCCCGATGCTCGTCGATGATCGCGAGCAGGTCGTCGTCGATCTTGATGCCCGGCTTGGCGAGCTCTTCTTCGGTGTCTTTATTGATGAGGGCGCGCGCCAGGGTGGCCCCTTTGAGGTGGGAGATGTCTTCGGAGATGAGGTGGACCCGGCGCTCGGACTTGGCATGCACGATCTCGACCACGCCATCGACCTCGGCCTGGACGACCAGCTTGGTGGTCAGATCGCCGCCTTCGGCCACTTCCTGGCCGTTGGGCACCTTGCAGTTCTCCTTGGGCCGCAGGATGACGCCGCGCGGCACGGGATACTCGATCTCGTTCTTGATGATGACCCGCTTGCGATCGAGGGTCTTGTTGGCCGCGCTCTTCTCGCTGATGGTGCGGACGACTCCGGCCATCGGGGCGATCAGGGACAGTTCCTTGTTCTTCTGGTCGATGCGGGCCTCGAGTTCCCCCTTGAATTCGAACTCTTCGACGAGGTCGCGGGAGACGGTCAGGACGGTTCCGTTGCCAGAGATGGTGAGGACGCCATCCATCTCGGAGACGACCGAGAGCAGGCGCTCCCCGGGGTTGACCGGATCGCCGTTCTTGACGTTGAGGATCATGCCTCCGGTCTTGACCGTCAGATCACGGGCTTCCTTGACCCCGCGCGGCAGGGGGTATTCCTTGCGGTCCTTGACGGGATCGACATCGGCGGGGAAGAGGAAGATCATGCCGTTGTCGCTGATGACCTGCCGGTTCTTGACCCGGATGTTCTCGAATTTGGCGATGCCGTCGATGCGGGCGATGGCGGCGTGCTGCTCGGCCGAGATCTCGGCCAGCACGTTGCCGGCGTGGATGATATCGCCGTCTTCGACTTTCAAGGTGGCGCCTTGCGGAATCTTGTACTCTTCGATGATGAATTCTTTCTTGACCTGATCGAATTCCTGGGTGGCGATCTGGATGATGCCGACTTCCGACACCACCATGCCATCCTTCTGTTCGATGCGATCGAAGATGACTTCGCCCGTGTAGCCAGACACCACGTAGTTGGGGTTGTATTCGGCCAACGGCTTGCCCGGCGACACTTTCTCACCATCCTTGACTTTCATGTCGGCCCCGACCGGGATGTGGACCCGATCCTTGCGGCCGCCCTTGCCTTCGATGACGACATGGCCGCCGACGACGACCTCGCGGAGGTTGGCCCCGAATTCGCTCTTGTCGAAGGTCTCGGTGCCGGAGCCGATCTCGAACTTGGTGCGGTCGTGGATCTTGGCCAGGCGCAGGTTGTCGAAGCGGACGACGCCGGCCGTGCGGGCCTTGACGAAGGAGCGCTGGGCCAGGGCGACGCCGCCCAGGTGGAAGGTGCGCATGGTCAGCTGCGTTCCGGGTTCGCCGATCGACTGCGCCGCGATGATGCCGACCGCTTCGCCGATATCGACCGGGAAGCCGGTCGACAGGTCGGCGCCATAGCAGGCGCGGCAGATGCCGCTCTTGGCCCGGCAGGTGAGCGGACTGCGAATGGTGATGACCATGCGGACCTTGATCTCGGGAATCTGGGCTTCCAGGATGCGATCGATGACGTGCTCGTTGAGAGCCCGGTCAGGCCGCAGGATGACCCGGTTGGTCTTGGGATCGATCAGTTGCTCGCCGATGATCATGCCGGGTTTCAACTGATCGGCCGGCACCATGATCTCGGCGATGTTCTCGACTTCGGCGGCGATCTCGTCGGTGCAGTAGAGGCCAGCCACCAGTTTGATGGTCTGCCCGTCGACCGAGATCGAAACGTTTTCGCCGGTCAGGGGGTGGACGACATCCTTGGCCAGGACGCGGCCGGCCAGCCGGTACCGCAGCGGCACCACGATGTCATCGACCAGGATGTTGTTGGAGGTGCGGCTCTGGCGGATGGGATAGATGTCGATGCCGTGGACGGTCTTGCAGTCAGCGACGGTGATGACCACATCCTGGGCGACATCGACCAGACGGCGGGTCAGATACCCGGAGTCGGCGGTGCGGAGGGCGGTGTCGACCAGACCCTTGCGGGCGCCGTAGGTCGAGATGAAGTACTCGGCCTGGTTCAGCCCTTCGCGGAAATTCGACTTGATCGGGAAGGACAGAATGTCGCCCTTCGGGTTGGACATCAGACCGCGCATGGCCGCCAACTGGCGGATCTGCTGCATGTTGCCGCGGGCTCCCGAGAAGGCCATCATGTAGACGGGATTGAATTCGCCCTTGCGGGCATCCGATTCGAAGACCTCCAGGAGGTCGTCGGAGACGTCTTCGGTGGCCTTGGTCCAGATGTTGATCTCGGCCTGCTTGCGTTCCTCGCGGTTGATCTCGCCGCGTTCCCAGCGTTCCTTGACCTTGAGGGCGTTCTTGTCGGCCCGTTCGAGGATCTCTTTCTTCTTGGGCGGATCGACCATGTCGACCATGGAGATGGTCAACCCGGACAAGGTCGCATAGCGGAACCCGAGTTCCTTGGTCTTGTCGAGGGTCACGCCCACCACGTCGAGAGGATATTGGGTGAAGAGCTTCTTGATCAGCGACGAAACCGTCTCTTTGCGGACCTGGAGGTTCTGGTAGGGGAATTCGGGGGGAAGGGCATCATTGAAGATGAGGCGGCCGATGGTGGTGCGCAGGTACTGGGTCCGGCGGTTGGTGGGATCTTCGGGCGGCAGGACGCTGGCCACCTTGGCGGCGGGGAAGGCGGAGCGGTGGATGTAGATGGGGAACTGGAGGTGGAACTGGCCGGTGTTGGCGGCATTGACCGCCTCGGCGACGTTCATGAAGACCGGCGGCTTGTAGACGGCGATCTCGGTGACCTTGGCCTTCTTCAGTTTGTCGACCACTTCGGGAGAATCGAAGACGACGCCCCGATCGAGGACGACGTGCCCCTGCGGATCGGTGACTTCATCGGCCAGCTTGAAATCGAAGGGACGGCCAGGATCGAGGAGGAGTTTCTCCCAGGTGGCGCCCTTGTCCAGTTTGAGGTCGAGGACAGGGTAGTCCTCCCCTTCCTGTTTCTCGATGGTCAAATAGAACAGGCCGATCGTCATGTCTTGGGTGGGGTGACAGATCGGACGGCCATCGGCCGGCTTGAGGATGTTGTTGCTCGACAGCATCAGCATGCGGGCTTCGACCTGGGCGTCGAGCAGCAGGGGGACATGGACCGCCATCTGGTCGCCGTCGAAGTCGGCGTTGTAGGCGGTACAGACCAGCGGGTGGATCTGGATGGCCTTCCCTTCGATCAGGATCGGCTCGAAGGCCTGGATGCCCAGCCGGTGCAGGGTGGGAGCGCGGTTCAGCAGGATGGGGTGGTGGCGAATGACTTCTTCCAGCACGTCCCAGACTTCGAATTTCTCGCGCTCGATCATCTTCTTGGCGCTCTTGATGTTGTGCGCGATGCCCTTCGCGACCAGGCGGTGCATGACGAACGGCTTGAACAGCTCGAGGGCCATCTTCTTGGGCAGACCGGCCTGATGCAGCTTCAGGGTGGGGCCGACGACGATGACCGAGCGGCCGGAGTAATCGACGCGCTTGCCCAGGAGGTTCTGCCGGAAGCGGCCCTGCTTGCCCTTGAGCATGTCGGTGAGCGATTTGAGGGGCCGGTTGTTGGGGCCGGTGACCAGCTTGCCGCGGCGGCCGTTGTCGATGAGAGCGTTGACCGCCTCCTGCAGCATGCGTTTCTCGTTCTTGATGATGATATCGGGGGCCTGCAGCTTGATCAGCCGCTTCAGCCGATTGTTGCGGTTGATGACCCGGCGGTAGAGATCGTTGAGATCGCTGGTGGCGAACCGGCCGCCATCAAGCTGCACCATGGGGCGCAGGTCAGGCGGGATGACCGGGATGACGTCGAGGACCATCCATTCGGGACGGCTGATCGAGGAGACGAACCATTTGACCAGCTCCATCCGCTTGAGCAGGTGGGCGCGGCGGGTGCCGGTCGCCGTGCGCAGCTGGGCGGCCAGCTCGGCTTCGAGCTTCTTGAGGTCGATCTCGGCCAGCAGGTCCTTGATGGCCTCGGCGCCCATCTTGGCGACGAACATGTCGCCGTACTTCTCGCGCAGTTCGCGATAGCCCATTTCGCCGCCCGTGCCTTCCTCGGGCAGCAACTGCTTCTTCGACAGGGGCAGATTGCCCGGGTCGATGACGATGTAGCTCTGGAAGTACAGGACCTTTTCGAGATCGCGGGCGGAAATGTCGAGGAGCAGAGCGATGTAGTTGGGGCTGCCTTTGGAATACCAGATATGGACGACGGGCGTCACCAGCTGGATGTGGCCCATCCGCTCGCGGCGCACCGACGCTTTGGTGATCTCGACGTTGCAGCGTTCGCAGATGATGCCCCGGTACCGGATGCTCTTGTACTTGCCGCAGAAGCATTCCCAATCTTTCTGGGGCCCGAAGATGCGCTCGCAGAAGAGGCCGTCGCGCTCCGGCTTGTGGGTGCGGTAGTTGATGGTCTCGGGCTTCTTCACCTCACCATAGGACCAGGAGCGGATCTTCTCCGGGGAAGCGATACTGATCTGAATGGCATCGAATTTGTCCATGTCCAACATTGATCGGTTCTCCTTGCTAGCTTCGCGTCGCCGACGGCTTACTCGCCGTCCTCCTCGTCGCCGCCCTCGTCGTCGTCATCATCATCATCGCCGCCGTCGCCCAGGTCGTCGTCGTCCTCGGCCTCGTCGGCGCCGCTGTCTTCATCCCAGTCGTCGGTGTCGTTGTCGGTTTCGGTCTCGACAGGGGCCAGCAGCCGCTCGGTGCCATCGAGCAAGGCGACCTCGCGGGAATCCTTCTTCAGGTCGACCTGCAGGCCGAGGCTCTGCAGTTCGGAGATGACCACCTTGAAGGACTCGGGAATGCCGGGCTTCATGATGTTCTTGCCCTTGATGATCGTCTCGTAGACCTGGACGCGGCCTTCGACATCATCGGACTTCACGGTCAGCAGCTCCTGCAGGACGTGGGCCGCGCCATAGGCTTCGAGGGCCCACACTTCCATCTCTCCGAAGCGCTGGCCGCCGAACTGGGCCTTGCCGCCGAGCGGCTGCTGGGTGACGAGGCTGTAGGGGCCGGTCGAGCGGGCGTGCATCTTGTCGTCGACCAGGTGGGCCAGCTTCAGCATATAGATGACGCCGACCATGATTTTCTTGTGGAAACGATCGCCGGTGCGGCCATCGTAGAGCCAGGCCTTCCCCTCGGCATCGACCAGCTTCATGGGATCTTTCTCGTAGGCGGCCTTCAACTGCTCGGTGACGAACTTCTCGTTGGGGATGTCGCGACCGTTGTTGAAGATCGAGGTCGAGTACCGCTTGTTCAGCACCTCGCCGGCCCAGCCCAGGTGGGTTTCGAGGACCTGCCCGACGTTCATGCGCGAGGGGACGCCCAGCGGATTGAGGATGATGTCGATGGGGCGGCCATCGGCCAGGTAGGGCATGTCTTCGACGGGGACGATCTTGGAGATGACGCCCTTGTTGCCATGACGGCCGGCCATCTTGTCGCCGACCGTGATCTTGCGCTTCTGAGCGACGAAGACGCGCACCAGCTTGTTGACGCCGTACTGGAGCTCATCGCCGTTGTCGCGGGAGAAGACCATGACATCGACGACCTTGCCCTTCTCGCCGTGGGGGACGGTGAGCGAGGTGTTGCGCACCTCGCGGGCCTTCTCGCCGAAGATGGCCCGCAGCAGCTTGTCTTCGGCGGTCAGTTCGGTCTCGCCCTTGGGGGTGACCTTGCCGACCAGGATGTCGCCGGCCTCGACCTCGGCGCCGATGCGGATGATGCCGTCGTCATTGAGGTTCTTGAGGGCATCCTCGCCGACGTTGGGGATATCGCGCGTGATCTCTTCGGGGCCGAGCTTGGTGTCGCGCGCGTCGATCTCGTACTCTTCGATGTGGATCGAGGTGAAGATGTCATCTTTCACCATGCGCTCGGAGAGGATGATGGCATCTTCGAAGTTGTAGCCTTCCCAGGGCATGAAGGCGACCAGGATGTTGCGACCGAGGGCCAGCTCGCCCTGCGAGGTGGCCGGTCCGTCGGCGAGGACGCTGCCCGGGCGGACCTTGTCGCCTTTCTTGACGATGGGCTTCTGGTTGATGCAGGTGCCCTGGTTCGACCGCATGAATTTCTGCAGCGTGTAGGTATCCACCGATTCCTGCTGCAGACGGACCTCCTGGCAGAGGGAGGCGAGGCGGTGCAGGTAGGTGATGTCGAGCGGCTGGCCGGCCTCGATGATGATCTCGCCGGTGAGCGGATCGATGACGGTGTCCATGATCTTGCGGCCCTGATTCTTGCGGAAGGCCTGCTCGGTGAGCGGGATCTTCTCGTCGTCCTTGCGGCGGCTGGCGCGCTTGATCCGGATGATGTTGGCATCGACGTAATCGACCGTGCCGGCGCTGCGGCAGAGCAGCATGGCCCCGGAATCGTGGGCGGCGCGCGGTTCGAGACCGGTGCCGACGATGGCGGGCTCGGTCATGATGAGCGGCACGGCCTGCCGCTGCATGTTGGTACCCATCAGGGCGCGGTTGGCATCGTCATGTTCGAGGAAGGGGATGAGGGCGGACGCCACGCTGACCATCTGCAGGGGCGAGAACTTGACGTATTCGACCTCGCTCTTGTCGACGTATTCGAATTCGTAGTCTTCCCGGAAGTACTTGACCGGGACGATCTCCTGCGTGATGGTACCGTCTTCCTTCAGGTGGATGTCGGGCTGGGCGACCTTGAACCGGTCTTCTTCGTAGGCATCTTTGTACTCGAGTTCCTTGAAGTTGACCTTGCCGGTCTCCTCCTCGACCCGACAGAGCGGGGTGGTGATGAAGCCGAACTCATCGACCTTGGCATAGACCGCCAGGCTGGCGATCAGACCGGCGTTGGGGCCTTCCGGCGTCTCGATGGGGCAGATGCGACCGTCGTGGGTGGGATGGACGTCGCGGACCTCGTAACCGGCCCGCTCGCGTTTCAGACCGCCCGGGCCGAGGGCCGAGAGGCGGCGCTTGTGGGTCAGCTCGGCGAGGGGGTTGGTCTGATCCATGAACTGGGAGAGCTGCGAACTGCCGAAGAATTCATCGACGACCGCCGACACCGGCCGCGTGTTGATGAGCAGCTGGGGCGTGTAGCTGTCGAGGTCGTGGATGGTCATGCGTTCTTTGATGACCCGCTCCATGCGGGAGAGGGAGATGCGGAACTGGTTCTGCAGCAGTTCTCCGCAGCGCCGGATGCGCCGGTTGGAGAGGTGGTCGATGTCATCCTGGCGCCCGATGCCGTTGGACAGATCGATCAGATAGCGGACCACGCCGATGATGTCCTCGAAGCACAGGATGCGATCCTTGATGACCTCGACGGTGGTGTGGCCCATTTCGGCGAGCTGCTTGCAGGCGTCCTCGGTGATTTCGCAGCCGCGCTCGACCACGATCTCGCCGGTTTTCTCATTGACCACGGTCTTGTAGGCGAGGCGCCCGGCCAGGGTGACGAGCCCCTTCTCGGCGGCCTTGAGAGGAACATAGGCGCAGGGCGGGTTGTACATGATGCGGTAGCCGGTCTTCTCTTCGCCGAGCTTGATGTAGGCCGGCAGCATGAGGGCTTCGGCGCGGGAGGCAACGCGCTTGGAGACCTTGTCGCCCATCTTGGCCAGGACTTCCTTGGTCGCCGGGTCGACCAGATCTTTGAACAGGATCTGATCGGAGAGCCGATCGGCCAGCCGGAGCTTCTTGTCCATTTTGTAGCGTCCGACATCGCCGAGGTCGTATTTCTTGGGATCGAAGAACAGCCCCCGGAGCAGAGTGCGGGCGTTCTCTTCGACGAAGAGGTCGCCCTGGCGCAGCTTGGAGAAGATGACCTTGAGCGACTCGGTGACCATCTTGGAGATCTTCTCGGGGCTGTCGCTGGCGTGGACCGACTGCTTGTCGTATTTGAGCGAGCTGATGATCGTCTCGTTCTTGTCGAACAGGTCGACGATCTCTTCGTCGGTGGCATAGCCCAGGGCGCGCAGGAAGGTGGTGATGGGGATCTTGCGCTTGCGGTCGAGACGGACGAAGATGGCGTCCTTCATCAGGTCGAGCTCGAATTCCATCCAGGCGCCGCGGTAGGGGACGATCTTGGCGGAATGCAGTTTCTTGGCGCGGTTGAAGCTGAAGTAGACGCCCGGGGAGCGATGCAACTGGCTGACCACGACCCGCTCGGCGCCGTTGATGATGAACGTGCCGCGCTCGGTCATGCAGGGCAGGTTGACCAGGAAGATCTCCTGCTCCTTAACCTCGCCGGTCTGCTGCATGATCAGCTGCACCTTGATGTTGAGGGGGATGGAATAGGTGAAATCGCGCTTGCGGCACTGGTCAGGCGTGAACTTGACCCGGAAGGGCGTCTCGCCGATGAAGGCGATCTCGCAGTCTTTCTCGGGGAAGCTGCAATCGTCGAACAGACATTTCTTGTTGAGCTTGATCTGAGGGCAGTTCTTGCACATGGGCAGACCGAGCGAATAATCGATGTATTCCAGACAGAGGTTGCCCACGTAGTCCTGGATCGGGAAGATCTCGAGGAAGACCTCCTGCAGGCCCTGCCGCTTCCGCTCGGAAGCGCTCTTCGACGGCTGCAAGAACCATTCGAAGGACTTCAGCTGAATGTCGATGAGGTTGGGGATGTCGCGAAAAACTCGCTTGTCCGCCATCAGGACCCGTTCGGGTTGGGGCTGTTGCGTGGTCGCCATGTTCTGCCTTGCTCCTTAACGATCGAATAGCCGATGGCTCCTCGCCAGAGCGACGAGGGTCATCCAGAAGTGGTGCCGCGGGGGAATGCGGGTGGGAGGGTTCCTGGAAAGCAGCAAGCCACCGCAGAAAGAGGACAGACCTCCCCCTTTCCCCGGATGGGGTTCGGTGCGATGTCGGGTCGGCTAGTCAATGCCTGCGGGGCTCCACACCTGCGTTCGTGGTCTACCTTCCTACCCAAGCGTGAAAATGGTTTTGGATTATAACACGCAACATCGAAGGTGTCAATGGTTTTATGCAGGTTTCATGCCAACCCCGCCATCTCGCCACGGAAGCGGGTTTCCCGGGTCAAGCAGCCTCGCCGGGAAAAATTCGGCCAAGGCGTGGTTGCATCACGATCAGGTCTGGTATAATACCCTCCCCTATGCAACTGACCATCCGTCTCGCGGAAGTTTTCCTCGACACGCCGGGAGGCGTCCTGTCGATCCATCAGATCTCCAAGCGGTTGGGCATCCCGTATGGCACCGCGTACAACCGCATCCACGAGATGGGAGAGCTGGGCTGCGTGCAGATCGTCCCCCAGGGCAAGGCCAAGCTCTGCGCGCTCAATCCAGCCAACCCGATGACCGCCAACCTCCTGGCGCTGGGGGCCTCGCAGACCACCCACCGGTTCCTGACCTCGGCCTCTCCTCTGGCCCCGCTCACGGCCAAGCTGCGCACCCTGATCGAAGCTCGGCTGGGCGAACGCCTCCACGCCGCTCTGCTGCTGAATTTCGAAGCCTTCCAGGGGGCCGGTCAGGCCCTCACAGTCAACGAGCATGCGGAACTTGCCTCGGCCGCGGCCACGGCCACCGCCGCGGGCGAGCCGCCCGCCCCGGCGACCGACGAGGGCATCGAACCGCTCGCCCTCGACCTGTTCCTGGTCATGTCTGATGAATCCCCGCTCGATCCTCAGCTCGAACTGGGCATTCATGCCATTTTTCCGCCCCACCTCCATCCTCGCGTGACCACCATGACCGTCAGTGACGCCACGCTTCTGGGCATGTTGCGAGAGAAGGAGAACGAAGCCGGCCTGGCCGCCTATCACATGCTGCGACGGGCCCTGCTCCTACAGGGGTTCGAGCGGTTCTTCACCCTGATCCTGAGAGCCTTCCCACCTCGATTGCTCTGAGGGGCCGCTACGGCTCGCCCTCCCCCAACCGACTGATCCTCTTCAAGAGAAGGCGAATTCTGCCGATGGGGGAGGCGTATGAGTCATTGGCGCGTCATCCTCTTCCTGGGGCTGCTGACCGGGACCATCACGGCGCAGGTCATCGGCCAGGGACTCCCCCGTCCGGGCGGGCGGGCGGCCGCCGGGCCCACGCCCCCCTCGCCGGGCTCCCTGCTGCGACCGCCCCCGCTCGCCCGCACGCCTGACGAAGGTGGGGCCGGCGCGGCCACCGGGACCGGGCTGGCGAGCCCCGACGCCCGCACCTTCCTCAATCAAGCCCAATCGTTGATCGGCAGCGGCCGCCTGGCCGAGGCCCGCGAAGCGCTGCGTACCGCCCTGCGCCTCGAACCGATGAACCTCGAGGCCTGGAACCTCTACGATTATGCCACGGAGCTGGCCTACATCGAGCGCGCCCGTGACGAGAAGCGCAACCCGGTCATCGAGCGCGACCTGCAGCCCCTGTTTTCCATCGAACGGGTCGAATCCTATGAAGAATTCGGGACCCTCTATCTGGTGGGGGAGATCCGCAATGTGTCGGGAGGGCTCCGCCAGAACATCCTGGTGCAGGGCGTGTTGCTCGACGAAAACAAACAGGAACTCCGCCGGGAGACCGGGGTCCTTCCCTTGAAAGACCGGGGCCTGTTCCCCAACGAGAGTTCCTTGTTCGAGATCCCTTTCCGGAATCCGCCGCCCGGCGTGAAATCGTACCGGGTGCGGGTGGCCGGGTTCGACTGAGCGTCAGTTCTCCCCGCAGTTGGGATCCGACCAGCGAACCAGGGTGTGGTGGCCGTCGAAGAATTTCACCAGATGGACCATCGCGAAGACGAATGCGCAAAAGCCCAGCCAGCGCAGCCAGGAATTCTCGACCATGTCCACGAGGTCCTTTTTGAATTCCTTCATTTCCTCGGGAAACGCGAACAGCAGGACCCCCATGAGGGAAATGAACGGCAGCGTGAAGAGCCAGAACACTTTCTTAATGAACCACACGGCATTTCTCCCTGATTTCGCGGATTTGGTGGGTGTATATTACCAGAGGATTTTGAGAATGTAAACTTTGGTCTGCCCCCATGACCACTCCCCTGCCCTCCCCCGCCCCAGCCGGTCCCGACGCTCCCGGCAGGCTTTCCGACAGTGCGGCGGCCACCTCGCCGACCGCCAACCGCCCGCCTGCCCCAGAGGCGGATGAGGCCAGTTCGGGCTCTCTGACCGAGCATCTGGCCGAACTCCGAACCCGGCTGCTGATCTGCCTGAGCACATTCTTGGCCGCCTTTCTCATCGCCTGGTGGCAATCGGAGCGGTTGATCCGCTGGGCGCTGGCGCCTTTGCAGACCGCCATGCCCGAGGCCCGCCTCGCCGCCCTGACCGTGACCGAGGCGTTCCTGACCACCATCAAACTGGCTGGCGTGGCTGGCCTGGCGGCCTGCTCTCCCGTCATCGTCTGGCAGATCTGGCGGTTCGTCGCCCCCGGCCTGCTCCCCCAGGAGCGTTTCTGGACCAAGGTGGTCCTGCTCCCGGCCATGGGGTTCTTCCTGGTCGGAGTGCTCTTCTGCTACCACCTGGTCCTGCCAGTGGCGCTGCGGATCCTTCTGCAGAGCGGCGAGTTCCTGGCCCTGACGCTGTCGTATGCGGCCTTCGTCGAGTTCGAACTGATGTTCCTGCTGGTCATGGGCATGCTGTTCGAGCTGCCGCTGCTGATCTTGTTCCTCGATACCACGGGGCTCTTTCCCGCCGAGCGGCTGCGCGCGCATCGGCGGCATCTGGTCGTGGGCGCGTTCGTGGTGGGCGGCGTCCTGTCTCCACCCGACGTGGTCTCCCAGTTCCTGGTCGCGCTTCCCCTGCTGGCGCTGGCCGAGGCCGGGCTGTGGCTCGCGACCCTGGCCCGGACCGCCCGTTCATAGGATCAAACCTGCCCGCGCTGGTCCTCCTCGCCGGGCTGGTACGGCGACCACCAATGCCCCTCGACTCCGAAATGGATCACAAGAGCGACGGCACCCCTGAACGCGCCAGCCCCCCAAGTCGGCATTTCCGAAGGAAGCCGCGTCCCTCATCGTTGGACCACAAGGGAAGCGATGTTTCGACTGATTGCCTGAATGCTGAAATGGTCGCGCACCAGCTCAAAGGCACGAATGGCCAGACTCGCTTGCAGGGTTTGGTCCCCTACGAGACGCTGCATGGCAGCCAGGAAATCATCCTCGGTTTCGGCCTGCAGGACGTGCACCCCATCGATGGCCGGGATGCATTCGAGGGCCACAGCCGTAGCAATGACCGGCCGCCGAAACGCCATGGCGGTCAAAACCTTGGTTTTGATGCCCGTCCCCGAAAAGACGGGGCAGAGCATGGCGTGAGCCGCTTGGAAGTATGGTTCAATGCGGTCTACGAGGCCGACATAGACGATGTTCGGTCCCGTGGGCAGAAGAATCCCCTCAGGCTTGGCTCCTACCACAGTCAGCCGCCAGGTCGGCTCGAGGGATGCGATGCGCCTCATCAGCCCTCCGAGAAATCTGACCGACTCAAGATTCGGGGCATATCGCAGATCGCCAAGGAACAACCACTCGGAACATAGACCTTTCGGTGGTCCTGGTGGTTGGGAGGGGATCGGAAAAGCCAGCGGAACGACGTTCAACCGATTGGCCCGGGAGTCGATACAAGCGAGCCAGTCCCGATCGACCGCAGAGATGATGACTCCGTCGGGGAAGGTCTTCAGTCCTCTCCGTTCCCCGGCCCGCCTGATTCGAGTCATCAAGCGGTGCGCCATTCTTTCTGCGAGAAAGGGGGATTTTCGCGCCCATTGGTCATGGAAGCGGGAGAGGGCGTCACGGAAATCGACGATGCATCTGAACTTTCCGGGCAAAAAAGGAATCGCTGAGGCGACCGCCAAACCATCGCACCATACCAGCTGGAAGGGTCCACATGCCGCCAACTCGCGATCGAGTCCGTGAAAGAAGAACGATCGAAAGAACTCAGGGACGGGGGAATAGAAGCTCGCCAGGGGCTTCCCCCACCGAGGCAACCGCCACCAGAACAGCCGAATGCCTTGATCGGCCATGGCAGCCACCGCCTCAGGCGCGGGAGGCTGTTCGTCCAGAATGAGGACATCGACCCGGAATCCCACCTGCTGCAAGGCGGCCATGATATTCCGAGCCCTGGCCGTCTGGCCACTTTGATCAGGATAGGGCACAACGGGAACGACAACCAAAGCATTCGGAGATGTCATGCGTAGCGGTCAACCTTTTCGTTGTGAGGGGGCGGTGGCCAAAGTTTACAGGAAGCGAGCGCCCGGCACCAGAACCAACCGACCACCCTGCGGAATTGTGCCCCTGCGGTTGAGGCGGCAAGTCAAGATGGGCCCCCGGCCAATCCCCTTCCGCCTGGTCCGACATCCTGAGGCAGACGGTAGGATGGATGGCGAAAGGATACCACGATGCCGACAAAATTTCGACAGATTTGCCGCAAGGCGGCCTTTCTGGTAGATTGCATTGTTTATTCAACCAGGAGAAGTCAATGCCGGAGAAACAGGTGATCAGCCAGACACTCGACAACAAACGAGGGGAAATCCTCTTCCGAAAGCGCTTGATCGCTCAGCAACTGACCAATCAGGGCAACCTCGAGCACGAATTCGATGAAGCCGCTCTGCATCAACTTCTGCGGGAACGCATGGCCAAAACCCTTTCTGACATGCAACAGCTCTCCCACAGCGGCCTCCGCCTGGCCCCTTTTCTCGAAATCGGGGCAGAGCGCGGACAGAGGTCGTTGGTCATGCGAAACGACCTTGGTCTTCAGGGCTTCGCGGCTGATATTTCGTATGACATGCTAGCAAGCTGTTCCCATTTCGCTCGGGTGTTTCACAAATCGGATCTCCCTTGGCGCATCTGTTGCGATGTCAATACTCTCCCATTTCGCAGTGGGTCCATTCCTTTCGTCTTCTGCTACGAAACCCTGCATCATTTTCCCGCTCTTTCTTCGGTAATTCAGGAAATCGAAAGAGTCCTCACCCCGGGCGGAACGTTCTTTTTCGAAGAAGAACCGTATCGAAAGGTTTTTCGTTTTCGCGTCTTTCGCGGCCCCGCCCTCTACTCCGCCTCTTCTCGGAATAGAAGCTGGTTGCGCAGAGTCTTGGACGGGTTCTTTTCGATTCAACCCTGTAACGAGCGACAATTCGGCATCATCGAGAACCATGACATCCCGCTCAGGGAATGGCGGAACGCTCTTTCCCGCTTCTCCCGGCGGCAAGTCGAGCTGCGTGGATTGAAACTTCGTTCTCCTCTGGATGGGAGACGCAATCCTTTCCTGTATTTTCTCGTATATTTTTTCGGCGGAGGCATAGCGGGTGTCTGCACCAAAGCCGGTTGCCAGGAACCCATAAGCTCCATTGATCTCGAGCAGGCGCTCGCCTGTCCCGATTGCCGGCTGCACGGGCAAGATCAAAGTCTTCTGCGTAAGCCCGGGGGGTTTTCCTGCGCCCACTGCCGCACCGGGTTCCCTGTCTCCAATGGCGTGCTGTTTCTCCTTCCAAGCGCCCTCCGTCACACCCTCTATCCGGAGATTACCATCTCTTCTTGTTGAGGCGCCCTTTCCCGGCCACCAGCGGCCCGTCCTATCACCGAGCCATCACTGGCTGACCCGGTCCAGAGAGGGCCACCGTATGCCTGAAGCCATTCCTCAAGCCCCCGAGTTGCCAGAGCCAGAACCTGTTCCGGTCCTGAAATCGAAAGTGCTCATCGGCCTCGGTTCTCTCTTGCAACGCCAGTTCCTGGTGAAGGGCGGGACCTTGCTTGGCAACATCATTCTGGCTCGCCTCCTCTTGCCTTCCAAGTTCGGTATCTATGGGATCGTCGCCTTCATCGTCCAGTGCTTTTCTTCCTTCGGGGATGTCGGCTTCGGTCCGGCTCTGATCCAAAAAAAGGGAGAACTGCAACGCGAAGAGCTGTCGACGGCCTTCTGGACCCAGATCATCCTGGTCTCCCTCACTGTGGCGGGATTGTGGCTGGTCGCCCCGTTTGTCCACCGCCTCTATCCCACCCTGCCGCCCCATGCGCCCTGGCTCGTGCGGGGCCTTGGACTCAGCCTCCTGTTTCTGTCCAGCAAAAGCATTCCCGTCATTTTGATGGAGCGAGCTCTTGATTTCCAGCGGATCGCCTTGATCGAAGTGCTCGAAACGGCCGTCTTCCACGTCATTGCCATCACCCTTGCCATCTACCACTGGGAAGAATGGAGCTTTATTCTGGCTGCTATCGGCCGAGGGTTCTGCGGAGCCACCCTGGCCTACTTCCTCAGTTCCTGGAGGCCGGAATGGATGTTCCGCCCGTCGTTCGTCCGACCGTTGGTGTCCTTCGGCCTCCCCTATCAACTGAACTTCGCCGTCGGATTCTTGAAGGATGCCGTTGCGCCTCTGTTCGTGGGAGCGTACATCGGCACCGAAGCGGTGGGGTATCTGACCTGGGCTCGCACCTATGCGTTCACTCCTTTGCTGCTCAGCGAAAGCTATGGTCGAATCGCTTTCCCCGCGCTTTCCCGCATTCAAAGCGAACGGCCTTTGTTGACCCGAGCCATCGAGGATTCGATCCGAATGCTGACGTTCTTGATGGTGCCGCTTACTGGCATGGGGATGGCATTGGCGGAACCCGCGACGGCGTATCTCTTCGGAGAAACATGGATGGCGGGACTGCCGGCCTTCTATTTTTATTGTACTTCTCCGCTGGCCGTAGGCATCTTTCTTCCCATGTACAGCGGAATTCTCGCCCTGGGGCACTCGCGGCTCATTCTATCCATGACAGGGCTTCTGCTTGTGCTGGAATGGGGACTAGGAGTCCCCTTCATCCTCCGTTACGGATTCGTGGGCCTCGCCATGAATCAACCGATCATTGCCGCCATTTTCTATTTCGTGTATAAGAGAGCCTTGGCCAAGGAGGACATCCGCCCCCGAATCCTGGCTAACGTCGGTATGGTTCTTCTCGCCACGGCATGTGGGGGAGCCTTGACTTGGGCCACCTCTCGGGGGATGGGCGTACGAGGATTCTCGGTGTTTCCCCTGTTTGGGGTTGGCTTGGCCGTGGTTTATGGGTTGATCTACCTGTTCCAACCGACCCTCATCCGGGAATTCTGGGAAAATGTGCGAAGAATGTGGGTGCGGAGCGATCGTCCCTTATGCAAAAAATCCTTCTGATCAATCCCTACGACACCGCCCAGGACGGTTTCACCAACCCCCCTTTGGGCTTATTGTACCTGGCAGGGACCCTCCTCGCTCATGGGTTTTCCGTCCGGCTCGTCGATGGATGCCAGGAAGGACGCGATGCGGTTATTTCGGCCTTGCGATCCTGGCAACCGGACCTGGTCGGAATCACCTGTCTGACCCCCGGACGCTGGAAGGCCATCGATATCGCCCGTCATGCCAAGTCGCTGGTTCCCGGTTGCCAGGTGGTCCTCGGCGGGGCCCATCCGACCATCATGTGGAAACAAATGCTCCAGCATTTCCCTGAAATCGACCTGATCGTCATTGGAGAAGGCGAGCAGACGTTCCTGGAAATCGCGCAAGGCAAGGCCCCGTCCACCATTCTTGGCCTGGCATATCGCAACCAAGATGGGATCCCCACTCAGACCTCGCCTCGCCCATTGATCGAAGATCTCGATGGTTTACCCTTCCCCGCCTGGGATCTCCTCGATCTCCGGAAATATCCGGGGAGGGGGGATGGAAAGTTCCGCGGCATCGATCTGGTTCATGAGCCGAGAGTATCTGTCATTTTTTCCCGTGGCTGCATCGGGCGTTGCGATTTTTGCTCCACCTGGTGGATCTGGAGGCGCTGGAGGCACCGCTCTCCCCGGAATATGGTAGATGAACTGGAGTTCCTTTCCCGGACACGCGGGATCCGCCATTTCTGCTTCGCTGACGATGCCATGACCGTCGATCGCGAGGCGACCATGGGCCTCTGCGAAGAAATTCTCCGACGACGCCTGCATATCGCCTTCCATGTCACGACCCGCACCGATTGTGTCGATCTCGAGATGCTTCGCCTCCTCAAACAGGCAGGATGTTACAAGATCGCCTTTGGCATCGAAACGGCCTCCCCTCGGCTGCTTCGTTTGATGGGGAAAGACAACCAGGTCGCCCAGGCGGGGAAGGCCATCCGTTGGTGTCGGGAGGTCGGCCTGCCGGTCTCAGCCCTTCTCATCATAGGGAATGTAGGGGAAACCGAAGAGACCTTGAATCAGACGTTAAGGTTCTTGCGAACCTATCAACCTGATGAGGTCGGATGCGTTGGAGGGCTATGGATCCTCCCTGGCACCAAATTATTTCGAGAATGCCGCGCCAAGAACCTCATCGATGACGATTTCTGGCTGACCGAGGAACCTTATAAAGTCTATTATGAACAATTCACCCCCGAACAACTCCAGGCGAAGGTGCGAGAGATCGTCGGGTACCGCAGCTTGATCCGACGCCTCATGGCCCGCTTGCGACGATGGAGCCGCCGATGAAGTGCCTGTTGTGCCAAGAGCCGGCATCACAGACACTGGTCAAACAGGGGCGGTTTGCCGTGCGATTCTGTACCACCTGCGGCATCGGTTTCACCTGTCCTCAGCCTACTGCCGAAGAGCGGGCGACCATCAATGCCGAGAATTACCCTCTCGCCAATCGCATTGCCACCTACCAGGAACGAGCCGCCATGTTCGAGGCTCGGTATCGTCGTGTGTTGCATCGGATCAAGGCATTGGGTGGCAAAGGAAGACTATTGGACATCGGGTGCAATATCGGCAAGTTCCTGGAGGTCGCCCGCCAGGAAGGGTTTTCGGTAACAGGCGTGGAAATCAATCAGGCTTGTGCCGAGTACGGGCGCCGCACCTTCCAGCTCGAAATTTACGACCAACCGCTCGAAGAGATCCATTTTCCCCAGCATTGTTTCGAGGTCATCACTCTCTTCGACGTTCTCGAACATGTTCCAGACGGGTTTGCCTTCCTGCGCGAAGTCCATCGGATCCTGAGCCCGCAAGGCCTTTTGGTTGTCCAGGCTCCCAATCTTGAAAGCGCCATGGCCGAGCATACCGGAAGCGAATGGTACTGGTTGGCGATGCCTGACCATCTCCTCCATTTCACGCCTCGTTCCTTGGCTCGATTTTTGGAGAACTCAGACTTCCGGATCCTCAAAAGGCGAACCTGGGAGCCAGTGGAGGACTATGCCAACAATGTCATCGCCACCCTCGGCCCTCCGGGGTGGCCCGGTCGTCTCTTCCGTTTCCTTTTGCGGACTTCTCGGTTGGTCGAGTTCAAGCTCCGCCTGGATCGTCACCAGCGATGGACCACCCTTCGCGGGGGGTTGATCGAGATGATCTGTCGCCCAGAACACCCGGAACTTGCCGACAATCCCAGACGGAAAACGGAAGGACAACCAAGGTGAAGATTTCTGCCGCCATCATCGCCAGGAATGAGGAACAAGCCCTCCCCCATTGCCTGAATTCTCTGGGATGGGTCGATGAGATCGTGGTCGTCGACATGGCCAGCCACGATCGGACGAAAGAGATTGCTCGACAATTCACCCCACGAGTCTATTCCCATCCCATGGTCCAGGCCTTCGATATCGCCAAGAAGTTCGCCGTTGAACAAACAACGGGCGACTGGGTGCTCATCATCGATGCCGACGAGGTCATCCCGCCGGCTTTGGGCTCCACGCTCCGCGCCATCGCCACCGCAGATCAGACCGATATTGTCGAGATCAGCTTCTGCCACTATCTGCTCGGGACATGGATCCGCCACTCGGGGTGGGGGCCGACCCCCATGCCACGCTTTTTCAAAAAGGGTAGGATGGCTTTCTCCGGCACCATCCACGCCTACATGAGCCCAGATCCAGCCGCTCGGCGATTACGCCTGGACAGCCGGGCAGAACTGAGCATCCAGCATTTCTGTTATCGCGATGCAAGTCATTTCCTGAGCAAGATGAACCAGTACACGACCCTGGAGGCAGAACACCTCTTCCGGCAGGGTCACCGGTTCAAATTGGAACACCTATTCCTCGCCCCGGCCCGAGAATTTTTCGCCCGCTTCGTCCGCGGCCGAGGATATGCCGACGGACAGACCGGGCTCATCCTGTGCCTTCTGATGGCTTTGTACCGGCTGATCGTCCGCATCAAACTCTGGGAACTCTGCCGTTCCGGAAGGGACCGTGCAGAAGATCCCTATGCTTATCAACGCTCCCGGGTGCCGGGGTCTTCGCCGCCGGGTCTTCCCTCGCCACGTCCTGGGCTGCCCATCACCGCCTGCTTCATCTGTGGAACTTCTCCGGGGGCTCCCTATCAGAACATCGAGGGGTTCCAATTTGTTCGATGTCCTACTTGTTCGTTGGTCTATGCTCGGAATTTCTTCGAACAGCCGACCATACCTTACGACGACCGGTATTTCCAAGAACGGCACCACTACCCCGTAGAACCGAACCAGTTCGAGCCCACGTTCGGTCGATTGCTAGACAAGATCGCGTCCTTTCAGCCTTCTGGCCGGCTCTTGGATATCGGAACGGGGATCGGAAGCCTGCTTGTTGTTGCGCGTCAACGGGGGTTTCAAACGGCCGGCGTGGAGATTTCACCGTGGGCTTCAGCTTTCGCCCGAGAGCGGTTCGGCCTCGATGTCCGCACTGGTACTATTGAAGAAGCGAAGTTTCCTCCCGCCTCCTTCGAAGTGATCGTGCTCAATCACACCCTCGAGCACCTTCCCGACCCGAGGGCAGCCTTGCGGGAGGCCCATCGTCTCTTGTCGGATGACGGACTTCTGGTCATCGGGGTACCGAACGTGGCCAGCCTCATGGCCCTTTTGAAGGGGTCGAGGTGGGCCTCCTGGCAGCCCGGAGAGCACATCTGGTTCTTCTCGCGAGGTTCGTTGACCCGGCTGCTCCACATGACTGGATTCAAGGTTCAGCATTGGGAGGCGCAGGATAGTTTCCCGGTCGTAGGCTATCAGCCCCTCCAGATCATTCGCAGGGCGCTCAACGCGATAGCGACATGGACCGACACGGGGGAAGCCATGCTCTTTTTCGCCAGGAAACAGCATCGAAATGCATCTTTGCCATCCGACCATCCCCCGGCGGCCGCCACAACGACTTCTCGCAGCAGGCCTCAGGGCCCCGCCTGTGACCCAGCAATCTCCCGTTAGAACAAGCTACTGAGGGTCTCCGTCAGGAGAAGGTGGCTCAATGAAGACCTGGGTGGTGGTAATCAACTGGCAACGATGGTTCGATACAGCTCTATGCCTGGAAAGTCTGCTGCGCAGCGATGAACCCGACTATGGGGTGGTCGTATGCGACAATGGATCGCAGGATGAATCGTTCGAGCGACTGCAAGCCTGGGCTCGAGGAGATATCCGGATCGCCCCCCCCGCTCACCCCGAACTGGCCAGATTGGTGACACCCCCTCTTGAGAAACCGATTCCCTACCACGTGGTCAAGCCGCAGGAACCGACGGTCCCCCCCTTGCCTCGGCCTGGTGGCGGCCGTCTCATCTTGATCCGCAATGAACATAACCATGGCTTCGCGGCCGGCAACAACACGGCACTGCAATATCTCCTGGCCAACCACGCAGTGCGCTTCGTCTGGATTCTCAACAATGACACAATCGTTCGACCCGAGGCCTTGCGCCTCCTGAGGGAACGAGCGGAAAGGGATCCCAGAATCGGCATGGTCGGCTCCACCTTGCGATGCTTCGATCACCCCGACCAGATTCAGGCCTTCGGGGGTGCCACCTACGATGCCGTCCGAGGTCTGGTCACTCCCCTCGGGTACCATTCCTCAGCTTCTTCGCCTTTCCCTCCCCTGTCGGACGTCGAGTCCCGAATGGACTACGTCATCGGGGCTTCCATGCTGGTCTCTCGCGCGTTTCTCGACAAGGTGGGGCTGATGGACGCCGACCATTTCCTGTATTTCGAAGAGCTTGACTGGGCTTTACGAGGCCGTCAGCAAGGCTACCGTCTGGCCTGGGTGCCTGAGAGCGTGGTCTTCCACAAAGAAGGAAGCAGTACTGAAAGCAACCGGGGCGTTAGGCATCCAGGCAAACAGCGAGCCGATTTCCACTTGGTTTTGAGCCGGTTGATGCTGCATCGAAAATGGAAGGGATGGTTCTGGCTCCTAGGGTGTCTCCAGTTCGCCGCTTTTTTCGGGAAAGCCGTGCTTCGGCAGGATGTGACACGGATGAACATCCTGGTCCAGGCCATGCGAGGCTACCGACAATGGGCGAAGAAAGGGACGCCAGCCTGGCAGCTTGTCTTCCGCCCGCAACCTTGACCGCCATCCTGGCTGGATTGGGATCGAACCTGGAGAGGGATGGTTGATGTTTCTTAAGGATGGCGTCATCGAATGATTCCTAACCAGAGAAGATTTCGGTATAATCCCTGATGCCTTTGGCGAAGGGGGGCGCTCGCGTCTTTGCATTCATCTCCCGGTCAAAGAAGGGACCATTCCAGCCGATAATCGTTTGAGGATAGCCGGCAGCATACCATGGGTTGGTTCACACGCAAGATCACCGATCCCGATGAAGCGTTCGCCCGCCTGATCTCTCCCGACAAGAAGGTCGCGGCGGGGGCGAAAGAGGAGTTCATCGCCAATCTCAACCACGATCTGGTGGAGTTCCTGTGCCGCCATTTCGACGAGGCCGGGAACCTGGGCCAGAACACCCTGGAGACCCGGCTGAAGATCCTCGAGATTTTCGCGGCCCGCCACGATGCGCTCTCCAACGAAGATCTGCGCAGCATCCTGAAACTGCTGTCCTACCCCGACTCGGTGCTGCGCGAAACCTTCAAGGAGATCCTGCAGAGCCTCAACGAAGAGCGACTGCGCCCGGTCACCGAAGTCCTCTGCTCCACCTCGGACACCTCCATTCGCAATACCCTGCAGCACGCCATCGTCCATTCCGGCATTCTCGACCGGCTGCTCAAGAAATGGAGCGAGTACACGACCAAGGAGAAGATCCTCTACCTCGAAGAGATCGTGCTGCTGCAGAACCCGGCCACCTACCCCATCTTCATGGATATCCTCAAAGAGGAAGTGGTCGAGAGCAAGAAGGAAGAAAAGCGGATCATCCAGGTCGAGTTCGGGAAGCACATCGAAAAGATCAAGGATCCGGCCTTCCTCGACCTGTGCATGAAGAATCTGCCCAACATCGACCCCTTGATGTGGTACCAGGTCTTCAAGTGCTGCCAGTATCACGGGGAAGCCTTCTTCAAGCAGATCTTCCAGGACCTCGGGCGAAAGAGCGAGGGGTTCCGCCTGACGGTCCTCAAGCTGATCGAACAGCTCTCCGACCCGATCTCCTACCCCTACCTGTTCCCCTACCTGCTCGACAAATTCAAGTCGATCCCGCCGGTGGTCCAGAATACCATCCAGGCCATCATCAAACGCGTCGCCGATGAACTGGATGCGATGGACGAAGCCACCCGGAATTCGCCCAAGACCCTCGAACGCATCAATTTCTTCACCAAACCCCTGGAGGAGTGCCTCAACGACCGCTACATGCAGGCCAGCAAGATCCTGTCGGAATGCCTCCTTCGCCTGGGCCGCCATCAACCCGACATCATTTTGCGCAACCTGCCCAAGATCCACAAATACAACGAGAACTACCTGCTCAGCTTCTTGAAGGGCCAGGAACTCGCCTGGCGCAAAACCCTGCTGATCGATGCCGTCTGCTACAAGGAGCTGGCCACCGGCCGGACCGCGCTGCTCCTGCTGTCGAACCCTACCGAGAACTACATCATCGACACCCTCAATTCCCTTCTCCTCAAGCACTTCATGAAGGTGCCGGCCCCCATCCAGGCGGAGGTCATCAACCTGATGATGGATCCGCGCCTGAAGCGGTTCGTCGAGGAAGTGCTCTACCACCAGGATCCCGCCCTCCGCACCCGCATCTTGCAGATCCTGGGCGAGAGCGGTTCGGCCAATGCGCTCCAGATCCTGGTCAGCAAAATGCGCGATCCCGACTATTCGGTGCGCGAAGCCATCCTCAACCTGCTCAAACTGAAGCATTTCCAGACCCCCGAAGGCACTGAAGCCCTCATGGAGTTCCTGAAAGACACCGAGCAGTCGATCATCCTTCATGCGATCGAGCTGCTGAAGGAACGCGACCACCCCAAGCTCCTGGGCAACTTCAGCAAGCTTCTCACCAGCAAGGATCCCAAGCTGCGGGAAGAGGCCCACAAAGCCATCGCCTACGTGACGCGCCGGAAGTTCATCGCCGGGTTCGACAAGCTGACCCCCGAGGCCAAATACGCGATCGGCACGTCGCTCATCAAAATGGATCCGACCTTCCTGGAGGATGTCACCCGCGACCTGTCCGCCCCCGACCAGCGCACCCGCGTCCTGTCCGCCCGCATCCTGGAAGTCCTGTGCGACCACATTCCGCCGGAATTGAAGACCAACCTGATCGTCGCCATCCAGGACCCCGACCCCCACGTGCGTGCCGTCGTCATCATGGGCCTGGGCAAGATCGGCGGGCCGTCGGTGGCCAACATGCTGGTCGAGTTCCTCAAGGACCAGGATGACCGGGTCCGCGCCAATGCGGTCGAAGCCATGGCCAACGTGGGCGATCTCACCCTGGCCGAGGCCATCCTGCCCTGCCTGTATGACAAGAACAATCGGGTGCGGGCCAACACCATCATGACCCTGTGGCGCCTG
This sequence comes from Candidatus Ozemibacter sibiricus, assembly GCA_003327425.1. GTDB lineage: Bacteria > Muiribacteriota > Ozemobacteria > Ozemobacterales > Ozemobacteraceae > Ozemobacter > Ozemobacter sibiricus. Next base: position 33,419 of record QOQW01000022.1, on the reverse strand, counting down.
GGCTACTACCAGATCTACGACGCTGTCATCGACATGCTCCGCAATCCCGACAAATGGATGCGCGCGTCGGCGGCCTACGCCCTCGGGGAACTGCGCGATGCCAGATTCTTTCCCGTGCTGGTCGGTTGCCTGCGCGATCCCGATCCCGATGTCCGCCGCAACGTCGTGCGAGCCATGGGGAAGCTCGCCGAACCGGTCGTCGTGGCGCCGTACATCCGCCCGCTGCGCTTCGATCCTGACGAGGGCGTACGCAAAGCGGTCTCCGAGATCCTGACCGCCCCGCCCAAACCGAAGGCCGCCTCATGATCTGGCCGTTCCGCCCCGCCCGTCCCCCCGCCGAGCTGCTGTCCGACCTGGAGAGCCCAGACCCCGAGACTCGGCGCCAGGCCTTCGCGACGCTGGCCGATCTCGACGACCCCCAGGCCGACGCCGAGATCCTGGCGCGCCTGCGGACCCTGGGCGACACCCCGCGGGAAACCCTGTTCGCCCTCCTCGACCTGGTCGGCAAGCGCGGTCTCGAAGAAGCCATCCCTCTGCTCAAGAACCTCCTCCAGGACGAGGACAACGAGATCCGCCTAGCCGCCCTGCGCGCCCTCAACCGCCTGCCCTCGCAGAGCAGCCTCGATGCCATCGTGCCGCTGCTGGCCGACGCCGACCTCACCATCCGCAAGGAAGTCCGGGAAGCCATCATCCGTCTGTATGGCGACGAGGCGCTGGGTGCCCTCCTCCGGGCCGTTCCCGCCGACCATACCTCCCCGCTCTATTTCGAGATTTCCTCGCTCCTCGAAGACATGGATCTCTTCGCGCGGATGGTCGAGAACTTCGCGATCCCCGACCCCGAGGTGCGCAAGTTCCATTTCCACAACATGGTGAAGTTCCACCGGCCCGAGTTCATCCCGCTCTACCTCGAACTCGCCGAGACCGCCGGCGCCTCGCTCCTGCCCCGCATCCGGGAAGCCCTGCTCGAATACTCGCTCGATGAGCTGATCCCTCCCGTCCAACGACTCCTGCAGGGCAATCCCGGCAAGGCGGTGATCCAATTGATCGATGAAGTGCTGTTCTCGCGCACCATGGAATACAAGGAGGATCTGTTCCGGCTGGCGGCGGGCCTGTCGCGCCCCGAGCTGCGCATCCAGTTCCTGGCCCGCCTGACCCGCAAGCTCGATCCCTTCCTGTTCCTCCCCTGCCTGGACCTCCTCGACGACCCGGTGGCGCGGGTGCGCGCCCTCGTCTTCGACGCCCTGCTGTCGATCCACCGCTCCACCCTCGGCCGCCTGGCCGATCCCAACGAAGACAAGAAACCGCTCCTCACCAAACTCCTGGAGGACTGGCGACAACGCATCGTCACCCTGATCGCCCAGGGCACCTATCGAAATGGCAGCCTGGAACTCATCCGCCTGTTCTTCGCCATGGCCGAGGCCGACCATTCCATGGTCCGCCCGGTCTTCACCCGCTTGCTGACCGACCAGTTCGGAGAGGCCATGTCCGGCATCAGCACCTGGCCGTTCGACGACCAGTTCGCCCTCCTCCAGGATGCCGTCAAACAGGACCCCTCGGTCGCCGCCCTGCTGCTCAGCGGTCTCGGCCGAACTCCCTCTCCCGACTACCTGCGCCTGCTGTTCAAGCTCTTGCAGGCGATCCCGGCCGGCGATCGGGAGGTCTTCAAACGGAATCTGGAAGCACGCTTGAAGGGCATCCGGCTCGTCGAGTTCCTGGAAGACCCCGACCCCGACATCCGCATGGCCCTCCTCGACATCCTGCTCGATATCGGGGGCGACATGCTGCCAGGGGTCCTGGAGAAAGCGCTGAAGGATCTCTCCCCGCCGGTCCGGTTGAAGGCGCTGCAGACGGCCCTCAAGATCCGGCATCCGAAAATCGCCCGTCTGCTCGAAGATGCCACCGGCGATCCCGATCCCGAAGTGGCCCTGCTGGCGGTGCGCAGCCTGCGGGAAGCCCTGCCGCCCGACCGCTTCACCGCCCTGCTGACCCGTCTGGTCAACAGCCCGGTCGACGAGATTCGCACGTACGTCCTGAAAGAAATCGCCAAGATCACCAAGCAGCGCTACATCGCCAATTTCAAAACGCTGCCGCCCGAGGTCCGCAAACTGGCGGCCTCGGCGATCCTGAAGCTGGATGCCAGCTTCATCGACGAGTTGATCGCCGAGCTGAAATCCCTCGATCCCGATTCCCGCCTGCGGGCGGCCATGATCATGGAAAACCTGCAGGTCGGCGGCAAGGGCCGTGATGCCCTGCTCGCCGCCATGCGCGATCCCTCGCGCAAGGTCCGCGCCGCCGTGGTCAAGACCCTCGGCGTCATCGGCGACCGCACCCTGATGACGCAGTTGATCGAATTCTTCAATGACCCTGACGAGCGCGTACGCGCCAACACCATCGAAGCCATCTCCGGGTTCGGGGACGCTCGCGCCACCCAGATCCTCCTCCCCTTCCTGGAAGACCCCAACAACCGGATCCGTGCCAACGCGGCGCTGGGCGTCTGGCAGATCGGCAAGGTCAACGTGCTGCCGGTCCTGCAGAAGATGCTCAATCATCCTGATCCTCTGATGAAGGCCAGCGCCTTGTGGGTGCTGGGCGAAATCAAGCAGGAGGCCCACCTGACCCTGATCGTCCCCTTCGTGCGCGATCCCCAGGCCCTCGTCCGCCTCAACGCCTTGAAGGCCATGGCCAAGATCAAACCCGAAGCGCTCAAACCCTTGCTCAACAGCCTCCGCCTCGACCCCTCCCCGGAAATCCGCCAGTTCCTGACGGAGTTCAGCTACAAGGTCATCTGACATGGACAACCGGCAGGCGGTCGAGCAGCTCTATCGCGCGATCCGCGAGTATTTCGCCCCTTCCCCCTACGAGAACGAGGTGCTGATCGGCCTGCTGCTTCCGACCTTCCTGATCCTCGCCTGGCTGCTGTGGTCGAAAGGCCCGTCCCGCCCCGGCCCGCGGTTTCCCGCCAAGGAACTGGAATTCTTCCAGATGGCCAGCCTCCAGAAAGGGTTGGAAGAATTCGATCGCAGCCTCTTGCTGGATCTCGCCGAGACCTACCACATCCGCCCGGTCTACAAACTGCTCCTGGACCGTGACACCTTCCGGATGCTGCAGGAACGATTCCGCCGCGACCACCCGGATTCGGCGGCCACCGGCCAGCAGAAGCCCAGCGTCGTCTACCTGGCGCAGCTCGAAAAGAAACTGTTCGCCGAACCTGAATCCCCCACGGCCTGATCGTTCCGGCCGTGGCCACATGGTTCGACCGTTCTAGCTGCGGGAATCCAGGAGGATGGTCACCGGGCCCCGATTGACCTGCGCGATGGTCATGTCGGCCCCGAACACGCCCGCCGCCACCTGGCCGATGCCATAGACCCGCAATCGGTCCAGGAAGGTCTCGAACCAGGCGCGCGCCCGCTCGGGGGCTTCGGCCCCGGAGAAGCTGGGGCGATAACCATGCCGGATGTCGCCGAACAGGGTGAATTGCGGAACCACCAGGATGGCGAAGCCCTCATCGGCGGCCGACCGGTTCATCCGATCGTCGGCATCCGGGAAGATGCGCAGCCGGGCGACCTTCTTGGCCATCCAGTCGAGATCCTCCTCGGTGTCGCCCTGGCCCACGCCGAGGTAGCAGACGAGGCCGGTACCGATCCGGGCCACTTCCTGGCCGGCGACCGACAGGACGCACGATTCGACGCGTTGCACGACTGCTTTCATGTGACGGACCTCCCGAAGAAACGTCTGGGGCCCCAGCGGGGCCCCAGCAGAGCGATGGTCAGAGGCGGAAAGGCAGCCGAAGCCCGGCCGCCTCAGCGGCGTTTCCGGTCGAGGCGCTCGCCGGTGAGGAAGAGGAGAATGGGGCTGGCCACGAAAATGGACGAATAGGTCCCGATGGCGATCCCGAACGTCAGGGTGGTGGCGAACCCCTTGATGGAGGTGCCCCCGACCAACAGGAGGGCGAACAGGGTGAACAGGGTGGTCAACGAGGTGTTGATGGTGCGGCCCAGGGTGGAGTTGATGGATTCATTGATGAGGGCAATGAAGCTCTGTTCCCGCATGAGGCGGCGGTTTTCCCGGATCCGGTCGAAGACGACGATGGTGTCATTGACCGAATACCCGAGCATGGTCAAGACGGCGGCCAGGACGGAAACATCGAATTCCACATTCAACAGGGAAATGAATCCGAGGGTGATGATCAAATCATGGACCAGGGCGAGGACGGCGCCGGTGCCGGAGTAGAACTCGAACCGCCAGGCCAGATACAGCAGGATGCCGACCACCGAGAAGAAGGCGGCCCGGATGCCCTGCCATTTCATTTCCTCGCCCAGCGTCGGGCCGACGTTGGAGATGGCCAGGGATTCATCTTCATAGGGCGCTTTTTCTTTGAGCTGCCGCATGATGGTGGAGTGGAGCTCGGAGGTCTCTTTCTCATCCACGGCGGGGGCGGGGTACTGCAGGATGAATTCCTTGCCGCCGCCGGTGGCGACCGCCTGAATGACGACCTGTTCGGGCTTGAAATACAGGTTGGGGATCTGGGCGAAGACCTGTCGGATCTTGTTTTCGTCCATGACTTCGAGGAACCGCAGATGGATGATGTTGCCGCCCTTGAAGTCGATGCCGTAGTTGAGGCCCTTGCCGAGGAGGAGGAGGAGCGAGAGCAGGATCAAAAGACCCGACCCCATGAGGAAGGTGTGGCGGTAACCCATGAAATCGAATTTCATTGTTTGTTCTCCTGTGGTCGTGCTGGGGTCAGATGCTGATGACGGTGGCTTTGCTGCGACCGTAGATCATCTCGAGCCAGAGCTTCACACAGAAAATGGCCGTGAAGATGTTGGCGATCAGGCCGATGCCCAGCGTGGTGGCGAACCCGCGGATGGGGCCCGAACCGAAGACGTAGAGGACGGCCACGGTGATCAGGGTGGTGACGTTGGAGTCGATGATACAGGCCAGGGCCCGATCGAATCCGGCATCGATGGAGGCCCGCACCGTTTTCCCGGTCCGCTGCTCCTCGCGGATACGTTCGAAGATGATGACGTTGGCATCGACGGCCATGCCGATCGACAGGATCAGACCGGCGATGCCCGGCAGGGTCAGGGTGCCGCGGAAGAAGATCAGCGTGGCGAAGATGATCAGGGTGTTGAAGATGACAGCCAGATCAGCCAGGACGCCGCAGAGCTTGTAGAACACTGCCATATAGAGCAGAACCAGCCCGGCCCCGATGATGCCGGCCCGCACCCCAGCCTTGATCGATTCAGCCCCGAGCGTGGGACCGACCACTCGGCTTTCCAGCAGGATTAAGCTGGCGGGCAGGGCGCCGGCGCGCAGGACGACGGCCAGGGTATTGGCCTCTTCGAGCGTGAAGCGACCGGTGATCTGGGCGGTCCCTCCGGTGATGCGGCTCTGAATGACCGGCGCGCTGTGGACGGTGTTGTCGAGCACGATGGCCAGTTGCTCGTTGACGTGCGCGCCCGTCACCTGGGCGAACTTGGCGGCCCCTTCGGGATTGAATTCGAGATGGACGATGGGCGCCCCCATCTCGTCGAAGGCGACGCGGGCGTATTTGAGATCACGGCCGGTCACCTCCGGGGTGCGCTTGAGCTTGTACCATTTGCCCTGCTGATGCTTGCTGCCGGGTTCGAAGAGCACCAGCTCGGTGGCCTGGTCGACCGGCTCGAGCTGCGCAGCAGAAAGCGCCTGGTCGATGACCAGGTGGAACTTCAGCATGGCGGTGGACTGGATGAGGTTCTTGACCTTTTCGGGATCGCGCACGCCGGGGAGCTGGATGCGGATCCGGTTGCCTTCCTGGGCCTTGATGTTGGGTTCGGCGATCCCGAACATGTCGACCCGGTTGCGGATGATTTCCACCGACCGCTGGCAGGCATCGGCGGGGTTGTCATCCTTCTCGATGGAATTGAGGTCGACCTGGTAGACCAGATCGATGCCTCCCTTCAGGTCGAGACCAAGGGTGATGCGCGAGGTGGGGAAGAGCTGGCCGAGCCAGAGAGGCAGCCGCGCGTAGAGGTTGAGGGAATGGAAGGCTTCCTGGAGGGCGGGGCCGGTCTTGTCAGGCACCCGAATACTGGCCACGCCCCGAGAGTAATCAGGGTTCACCGCCATGGCGGTGATGCCGTGTTCCAGGAACTTGCGGCGGCAGGTGTCGGCCACGCTTTCGAGGACGTCCTCCGGCCGCAGCTTGGGATTGTTCACGAACAGGGCTGCGTTGCGATTGACGGTGAATTCCACCAACCCGGACTTGCCGTCCTCGGCATCCTTGAATTGCAAGGAGGCTTGAGGCACGGCCATCTGTTCGTCGATGGTCAGCGCTCCGAAGACCTTCTCCCAGACAGGGGTGGAGGGCAGGGCAAACCAGAGGGATAGCAGAAAGACCAGGAGCACGATCACAAGCTGGAACCGGTGTTGGCTTTTCATCGAGTGAGACTCCCCCAAAGGTAGGTGACCAGAATGAGGCGCCATTATACTTGACCGGGAAAATGGAAGTCAACCAGACCATCGGACCCTTGTACAGGCCGTCCGGGAACGGCGGGACACCGGTGCACGGTTGATTTCGGGAAGGGAATCATGCTACTACTAGCCTATGTCACCCCATCCAGCCATGCGGCCCGGTCGGCGGCCCCTCCGAGCGCCGCGGGTCCCGGTCGTCTGGCTCCTCCTGCTGTTCTGGGGCTCCCTCCTGGCCGGGGTGGCCCGAGCCGGCCCTGAACAGGATTTCGTGAAACGGGGCCGCGACTACTACGGGCTTTTCCAGTACGAGAAGGCCAAGGAACAGTTCGAAAAAGCGATCCAGCTCGACTCCAGCTGTGCCGAAGCCCATTTCCACCTCGGCCTCTGTCTGCGCAAACTCAACCAGATCGACGCCGCTCTCCGGTCTTTGGAACGCGCTCTGGAGCTCGACCCCGAGGATCTCGACTGCCAGAAGGCGGTGGCGTCCATCTACATCCAGATGGCCAAAGACCAGAAAACCGCCGGCAATCGCGACAAGACCGTGCAGTTCCTCCGGAAAGCCTGCCATGCCTATCCCCAGAATTCCCATAACTGGGTGTCCCTGTTCGAGCTGTACCAGCAGGAAGGCAAATGGTCCGAGATCACCAAATGCGCCGCCCTGCTCAAGAAAGCCAATCGCGAGGCTCTCGACGTCGGCGAGGACAAGAACCTCCAGACCGCGCTCGTCATGGTGGCCAACGCCTACAAGGAACAACAAGACCACGCCCGCGCCCGGGAATTTCTCAACCTGGCCGGGATGATCCGGCACCCCAACGACACCCTGCTCCGTCTCAAACAGGAACTGGCCGCCCATTCCAAAGACGTGGCCAACTCCTACCTCGAGGAGGGGCGGGCGCTGTATGAGAAAAAGCAGTACAAGGCAGCGCTCGACGCTCTACTGAAGGCTCAGGGGGCTGACTCCTCCAACCAAGAGGTCAATGATCTCCTGGAAAAGATTCGCCATGAAGCAACCCTGGCCGACTTCACGCAGGCCGCCGATGAAGCCGAGAAGGCTGGCAACTTCGACGCCGCCCTCGAGCACCTGAATCGGGCCCAGGCCTTCGATCCGAACAATGTCCAGGTCCAGGAGCGGATCGCGTCGATCACCGATTTCCTCGAGAAACGCGAGCGGGCCGCCGCGCGTCGCAAAGCCGAAGAGCTGGCCAAGCGCCAGGCTCAGGCCGACAAGAAGGCCCGCCTCGACGTCTTCCTGAACGCCGCCCGCGACAACGAGAAAAAGCTGGCCTTCGATGCCGCCCTGATCAACTACCAGCAGGCCCTCGCCCTCGACAAAGCCAACCCCGAGATCCTGGCCGCCATCCAGCGCACCGAAAAAGCCGCCGCCGAGCAGAAAGCCCGCATGGAACGGTTCGGCGAGCGGTTCAACCAAGCCGCCGAGCTGGTGAAACAAGACCAGCATGACCAGGCCTACGCCCTCCTGAAGGAACTCGCCGACGATCCGCTGAATCCCCAGGCCCGTCTGCTGCCGCTTTTGATCGACACCTGCCTCAAGCTGGGCAAATTCGACGAAGCCGGGGAACTGACCCGTCGTCTGGCCGAGGTCCAGCCGGAATCCGATGCCGTCACCTACTACCGCGGGGCGGTGGCCTTCTACCAGGGCGATTTCGCCGCGGCCCGGGAGCCCTTGTACAAGGTCTACGAACGAGATCGCTCGTTCCGCCCCGAACTGAGCGGCATGATCTGGCAGCTCTGGTTCGACAAGTACAAATGGGGGCTGATCCTGGCCGGATTCTTCCTGTCGCTCCAGCTCGGCAAGTGGGGCTACGACCTGTTCCAGCGGCTGCGCAAAGCGCATGCGGAGGCGGCCGTCGAACGGGCGCTGGCCTCGGGCCAGTATGAGAAGCTCATTCCCCTCCTCGAACAGAAGCTGAGCGATACCGGGTTCCTCGAAAACCGCAAGCAGCTGACGATCGCGCTCGCCGAAGCCTACCTCCGGCAAGGCCGGTTCCAGGAAGCCGCCCAGCGCGCCAACGAGGTCGTCCAGAAAGATGCCCGCAATCCCCAGGCCCTCCGGATCCTCGGCGAAGCCTACTTCCAGTTGGGCGAGACCAATCCCGACGCCATCGAGAAGATCCACAATCTCTTCAAACTCGATGAATCCCGCCGTGATCTGCTGGCCTTCCTGGCCACCCATTTCCGCTCCATCCAGGCCGATCACAAATTGGCGATGGAAGTGCTCCAGAAGCAGATCGCCCTGAGCCCCGACGACCAGGAGACCGTCTTCTACCTGGCCGACCTGTTCCTCAAACGGCAGAATTTCCAGGCCGCCCATGTACGGGTCTTCGAGCGAGCGACCAAGTTCGATCCCGAACGCCCCGAATATCTCCACGGCCTGATCCAATGCCTGCGGCAGGCCAATCGGTCCGAGGAGGCCAACCGCCTGCTCGAGAAAGGTCAAGAGAAATGGCCCGGCAGCGATCTGTTCACCCGCCGGTCCGAAGCCCCTTCCCATGGGAGCCGCCTCGCCGCCCGGAGAGCCCCCGTCTCCCTCGGAGGAGCCGCTCCCGAATCAGACCTCCCTCCCCTTCCCGATCAGGCGGGGCTGCCGCCCCTTCCCCCCGACGAAGCTCCTCTCCCTCCCCCACCCCCTCTGGTAGACAACCCGCTCGCGTCCCTCCCCTCCCTCACCGATCCCGAGCCCACGAGCCAACCGGCTCCCCCCGAACCCACCGAGGCCTTCGAACTCCCCCCCTTGCCCCCGCTCACCCCACCCGCTCCTCCGGCGGCCGGGGGGGTTCCCTATCCCAGCTGCGGAGCGAGCAACCATCCCCGCGAATACTATTGCGGAACCTGTGGCAAACCCTTGCGCTGAGCCCTTGTTCCCGCTGATCGGCGCCCGGCCTGACCCGGGCAGGAGCATGCCATGAAACGGATGACCGATGTTCTGCTGAACCCGGCCGGCGGCAGCGAGATCGTGATGGGCAATACCGCGATCGTCCGGGCCATGATCGAATCGGGAGTGCGGGTGGTCACCTCCTATCCGGGGTCGCCCACCCCCGAGATCGCCAGCGCCATTCAAACCTTGCCGGCCGAGCGCTGCCCGCTGTATTTCGAGTTCTCCACCAATGAGAAGGTGGCCACCGAAGTGGCCTTCGGCGCCGCCCTCAACGGGCATCTCGCCTGCGTCTTCTTCAAGAGCGTCGGCCTCAACGTGGCGGCCGATACCTTCGTCCAGCTCGGCCTGATGAATCTGCCCGGCGGGCTGGTCATCGTTTTGGGCGATGATCCCGGGGCCAACTCCTCGCAGAACGAGCAGGACAACCGTCATCTGGCCCGCCTGGCCTACCTTCCCGTGCTCGAGCCCGCCTCGCCGACCGAGGTCTACACCATGTTCAAGGCGGCCGCCGCCCTGGCCCGGGCCGAACGGACCGCCGTGATCGTGCGCCTGACCACCCACGTCTGTCACGGCAAGGAGAAAGTGACGTTCGCCCCCTGGGAGCCCGCACCGCCAGACGACACGCCCCGGTTCTCCCCCCAGAACGGGCCCTATATTCCCATCACCAGCCTGGTCTTCCCCCTGAAGCGCCAGGCGCTGGAGCGTCTGGGCCGCCTCCCCGGCCGGCTCGACCCGCATATTTGTACAAAATTGTCCAACCATGGCAATCGACGCCGCGGCATCATCACCGCCGGCCTGCCCTACCTTTCGCTGCTCGATGTGCTCCCTGCCGCCCGGGAATGGCCCGATATCCTGAAACTGGGCCTGGTCCACCCGCTGCCTCGCCAGAAGGTCCTGGAATTCCTCCAGACCCACGACGAGGTCAAGATCCTCGAAGAACTCGACGATTTCCTCGAAGGGCAGATCAAAGCCCTGGCCTTCGACCACCGCCTGCCGGTGCGCATCCTGGGCAAACTCGATCCCGACGACTGGATGGGAGAATACACGCCCGACAAGGTCGCGCGCGTCCTGGCGCGGGCCTGGCCGGATCTGCTGCCGCCCCCGCCGCCCCCGCCCACCGTCACCGCCCCGCCTCGCCCGGCCCAGCTCTGCCCGGGCTGCGGCCACCGCTCCGCCTTCCAGGCCATCCGGGCCGCGCTTCCCCCCGGCACCATCACCGTGGCCGACATCGGGTGCCACACCCTCGGGTTCCTTCCCCCGTACGAGATCGGGCAGGTCCTGCTCTGCATGGGCCATTCCTGCGGCACCGCCGCCGGCCTCGCCCTCTTCAACCGCCAGCGTCCGGTGGTGGCCTTCCTCGGCGATTCGACCTTCTTCCATGCCGGCCTGCCCGGCATCATCAACGCGCTGTTCAACCACCACGATTTCACGCTGATCGTCATGGAGAACGGCACCACCGCCATGACCGGCCATCAGAACCATCCCGGCACCGGGCGCAATTTCCGCGAGGCGGTCGAGGCCATTCCCATTCGGCGGGTCCTGGAAGGGCTCGGGGTCAAGACCATCCTCGAAACCGACACCTACCAGCAGGATCGCCTCACCGCCCTGGTCAAACAAGCTCTGGCCACTCCGGGCTTCAAAACGGTCATCGCGCGGCATCCCTGCATGCTGAAATTCACTCGCGAGCAGGCGCGTCAGGGCAAGCCGCGCCTGCCGCCCGTGCGCCTGACCGAGGCCTGCGACCAGACCAAGGTTTGCATCTCCTCCTTCGCCTGTCCCAGCTACCAGTTCACGCCTGAGGGCAAGGTGCGGGTCCATCCCGACCTGTGCATCGGCGACGGGTCCTGCCGCCCCGTCTGTCCGCGGCAGGCCATCCAGCCCGGCAAGAAAGGGGAAGCCTGAATCATGGCCAGCGCCACCTTCGACATCTACATGCTCGGCGTCGGCGGCCAGGGGATCGGTCTACTCAGCGAAGCGCTGCTGCGGGCCTTCGATCATGCCGGCACCCAGGTGCGCGGCGTCGATACCCATGGCCTGGCGCAGCGCGGCGGCACGGTCATCTCGCACCTGCGGGTCGGCCCCGATACGCACTCGCCGCTGGTCCGCGAGGGCAGCGCCGACCTCGTCATCGCCCTCGAGCGCCACGAAGCCCTGCGCGGCCTGCAGACCCATCTGCGCCCGGGCGGGCAGCTGGTCTACTACGATGCCGAATGGCAGCCCCTGCCGGTCCGACTGGGCCAGGCCCCGCGCGTCACCCCCGAGATCCTGGCCACCGCCGCCCAGGAACGCCGGGCCCGCCTGCACCGGGTGTTCGTCGAAGATCTGCCCGACCCCCGCCAGCAGAACGTGGCCGTCATGGCCTGGCTGATCCGCCACGGCGTCCTGCCCGGCCTGACCGCCCGCCACCTCGAAGCCGCCCTCGCCGACCTCCTGGAGGGCCCCACCCTGGCTCGCAACCTCGAGCTGTTTTCCCGGCTCGTCGGCGCTGGCCCCGACAGCCCGCCCTGACCCTCCCCTGACGAGCCAGGGCCTCGTCTCTGGTCTGCCGCAACCCGGCTGGCCCTCGCTCGCCAGATCGGTACATCCTGAAGAGCGCGGCACCGCCGGCGGGAGATCCCGCCGGCGGTGCGATTGATGCAGAGATTGGTCGGCCTGCCCGACCCGAGGGCCAGACCGCCCTTCCGGCCGAGCGCGACCAGCCTATTCCAGCCTTATTTCTTCCGTCGGGCGAAGTGCTGGTCGGCGAATTCCTTCAAAATGCTGTCCAGACCGGGTTCCCCGATCTCCTGCAGCTCGTAGCGCACGCGCAGGTGCGGCTTCTTGATCTTGATGACCCTGGTGAGGTCGATCGGCGTGGCCGACACCACCAGATCGCAGGAGACGGCATTGATGGTCTTCTCGAGGTCGGCCATCTGCTTCTTGCCATAGCCCATGGCGGGGATGATGTCGCCGATGTTGGGGTATTTCTGAAGGGTTTCGACCATGGTGCCGACGAAGCAAGGTTTGGGGTCGACGATTTCGGCGGCGCCGTAGCGCTGCGCGGCCACCACCCCAGCGCCGTAGGTCATCTCCCCGTGGGTGAGGGTGGGACCGTCTTCGACCACCACGACGCGCTTGCCCCGGATCTTGTCCCCGCCCTCGACGAAGATCGGGCTGGCCGCCTCGACCAGGCGAGCGTGCGGGTTCATCCGCATGATGTTCTCGCGGACCGTGTGCAGATCATCGGGGTAGCAGGAATCGATCTTATTGATGACGATGACGTCGGCGGCATAGACATTCGCCTCGCCCGGGTGATAGGTGCACTCGTGGTTGGGGCGATGGGGATCGGCCACGACGATCTTCAGATCGCTCTGGAGGAAGGGCAGATCGTTGTTGCCGCCGTCCCAGACGATGACATCGGCTTCCCTCTCGGCCTCGGCCACGATCACCTGGTAGTCGACCCCGGCGTAGATGACCGCCCCCATGTCGATGTGCGGCTCGTACTCTTCGCGCTCCTCGATCGTGCAGTTGTGCTTGTCGAGATCGCCATAGTCGGCGAACCGCTGGCAGATCTGCTTCTCGAGATCGCCATAGGGCATCGGGTGGCGGATGGAGACCACCTTCAGGCCCATGCCCTTGAGCAGCCGGACCACCCGCCGCGTGGTCTGGGATTTTCCGGAGCCGGTGCGGACGGCGCACACGGAAACGACGGGCACCTTGGCCTTGATGGCGGTGGGATGATAGCCCAGCATCTTGAAGGAGGCGCCGGCCGCCAGCACCCGCGAGGCGTGATGCATGACATATTCATGCGGCACATCGCTGTAGCTGAAGACGACCTCGTCCACCTTGAATTTCTTGATCAGATCGAGCAATTCGCTTTCGGCATGGATGGGAATGCCTTTGGGGTATTGCTTCCCGGCGAGTCTGGCAGGATAGCAGCGGCCCTCGATGTCGGGGATCTGGGTGGCCGTGAACGCCACCACGTCGTACTGGGGGTTGTCGCGATAGACCATGTTGAAATTGTGGAAGTCGCGACCCGCCGCACCCATGATGATGGTCTTGATGGCTGACATAGACGTGGTTCCTTTATTCCTTTCCTGGAATGGATTTCACCCGGCCGTCGACCGGGAGCATGGACCTCAATGGCCGCAGGTGCCGCACGAGTGGGTGGAGCAGGACCCGCAGGAGCTGCCGCCCCCATGGTCATGGCCGCCACCGCCCAGGTCGAGGCTCTTGGTACCTCCTCCCGTGGCAAATCGGCTGACCTTCTTGGCCACCTTTCGCCCGGAACAATGCTCGCAGACGATGGTGGACAGGTCGGTTTTCAGGGAACACAGAACTTCGAAGGTCTTCTGGCAGTCTTCACAGATAAACTCGTAGATCGGCATGGCTCTCTCCTGCATGATCGGGTCCGTTGCCGCGGATGGCGCACGGATCCTGGACGATGGATCTTAGCACACCCCCCGCGACCGGTCAAACCAGCCTATCGCCCAAATTCGCCGTCAATCCACGTGTTCCCCGCGTATGCCCGCGTATGCCAGCGTATGCCCCCGGATGCGTCGGCTCCAGCTCTCGCCTTTGCCGGAGGTACTCCTTTTCAGCCCGCTGGGCGGTGGCCGGTCTTTACAGACCGCGCGGGTTACGCTACACTTTTGCCGCCATGGCTGACGCCGAAAAGGTTTCCCTCGACAAACTCCGGCAGGCGTTGCAGCAACCCAACAACGCCATCCGCAAACGGGCCCTCGCCATCATCTTCAATGAAGCCCGCATCGAAGCCCTTCCGCTGATCGAGGAATACCTGGGCTGGGAAACCGAACCCGACCTGCAGGGGCTGGCCCTCAAGGTCCGACGCAAACTCCAGGATTTCCAGGCGACCTGCAGCCAGGTCCCCACCGAGAAGCTCCTGGCCCTGCTCCAGCATTCGACCACCGAAAGCCGCATCTTGGCGTTGCGAGGCCTGGTCGAACACCGGTCGGCCAGGTTGGCCGAGCTGGTCTGCCAGGTCTGCGGCCAGGAGACCTCCCCCGAGGTCCTGACCCTGGTGGCCAAGATCCTGCGACGGAATCCCTCGCCCGGCAATATCCCGGTCCTGCTGCGACTGATCGAGCACCCGGCGGAGGAGATCCGCCAGGACGCCCTGGAAGGCATCCTCAGCATCATCTTCGGTTGCCTCTACCCGCTCGTCCTGAAGACGCTCCTCGACCCGTCGCCTCAGCTCAAGATGCGAGCCTACCAGTTGATCAGCAACATCAGCCGCCCCAACCTCCTGGAAGCGCTCGACTTCATGTTCTCCTGCGGCGACCAGGCCATGAGCCGGCTCGCCGGCACGCTCCTGCCCTCTTTCCTCGGGCCTGATCTGCTGCCCATCCTCGACCGCCACCTCGCCCATGCCGATGCCGATACCGCGGCCCTGTGCAAACGGGCGGTCATCCTGCTCGCCCAGAAAGGCAACTCGGAAGCCGCTCGCCTGGTAGCCCGCATCCAGAGCGAGAATCCGGCGAAAGCGGGGGCGGCCGGTCCCGGCGCCCGCCCCCCTGGACCCTTCCAGGAGTTCCTCGCCACCTATCCCCGCTTCCTCACCGAACCTCTCCTCGTCGATTTTCCCCTCGACGACCCGAGCAAGATCCTCGAACGCCTGCGCGAAGTCAATGCCCGGATCACCGACCTGCTGGTCTTCCCCTTCATTCTCAGCTATTTCGCGGTGGCCAACCGGAATCCCTTCCTCGACCGAGCTTGCTTCAAGGTGCTGCGGTTCGGGCTGGCCAAAACCAACCCCGTCAATTTCCTGCGCACCGTGGCCCCCGCCTTTCCCCCGCCCGCCGGCAAGGACGACCTGTTCCCGGTGGTGCTGGCCGATCGCCTCCAGAACGATTTCAACGACCAGACGCTGGAGCGCTACGCCCAGTTGCAGAATGGCGCTGACGGTCACCGAAGACCCCCAGACCGATCTGCGCCCCCTCGCCAACCAGGCCATGAAAGACCTGGCCGACCTGCTGCGCGCCCTGTCCTTCGTGACCGACAACCGCCTCGCCGTCAAGCACACCGACACCAACGCCCTGCGCGTCGCCGATTTCATGCCAGCCACCCCCGCCCCGATCGACCCCAAGCTGCTGCAGAATTTCGAGCTGGCTATGAACATTCCGATGCTCATCAGCCGCGACCTCACCCGAGGCATCTCCCTGGGCCCCTATTTCGTCTTCGACCCCTTCCGGCAGGGCATCACCCGCATCACGCCCAATGAGAACGACCTGTGGGAATTCCTCATGAAACGCGGCATTCTCGAGAACTTCCTCGCCTTCCTCAAGGAGAAGCCCACGGCAGGGGCTTGAGCCCGCCACAGCACGCGGGTGACGCGGCGGGCGACGCCGGTCATCGCTGGCCTGGGCCGTCCCGCGGGGATGATGGAGATCCCCTCCCACGCGGGCGCGCCTGCTCAGAGTTGGTCAGAGTTCGTATTTCTCGATCTTGGCCCGCAACGTGTTCCGCGTGATGCCCAGGAAGTTGGCGGTCTGGACCTGATTGCCCTTGAACAGGGCGAGCGCCTGGCGCAGCAGCTCCTTCTCCACCTGATCCATCAGGTGCTCGTAGACTTCCCCGGCTCGTCCCGCCTTGATCTCGCGCGCCACCAGGGCCCCCACCAGATCTTCAGGCAGACCGCCCGCCGGGGCGACCGTCTCGGCGGCCCCGATCACCACAGGCGTGGTCGCCGGCGGCAGCTCGGCCGGCCCCCCTGGCGGCAGGACCGCTCCCGTCGCCGGCCCCGGTTTGGGCAGGACGTCCGGGCTGCTCCCCGCGGCCGCCAGTCCGGTCGGCCTGGCCAGCGGTTCCCCGCCAGGTTCCGGGCTGCGGGCGGGAAGCCCCGTCGAGGCGGGAGCCCCCCGCCGGATTTCAGGGGGGAGGTGATCCACCAGAATGATCTGGTCGCGCGTCAAGGTGCAGACCTGATCGATGACGTTCTTCAGCTCGCGGACGTTGCCCGGCCAGTTGTAGGCCACCAGGCAGGCCATCGCTTCTTCCGACAGCACCTTGGGCACCGTCTTCTTCTGGTTGGCGTATTGCCCGATGAAATAGCGGGCCAGCAGCGGGATGTCCTCCCGGCGTTGGCGCAACGGCGGCAGGCGGATCTCGATGACCTTGATGCGGTGGTAGAGATCTTCCCGGACCCGGCCTTCCTGGATGGCTTTGCGCAGATCCTTGTTGGTGGCGGCGATGATGCGGACATCGACCTTGATCCGTTTGTTCCCGCCGACCCGCACGATCTGGCGCTCTTCGAGCACCCGCAGCAGTTGCGCCTGCATCTCCAGGCTCATGTCGCCGATCTCATCCAGGAACAGGGTGCCGCCTTGCGCCAGTTCGAAGACCCCCGGCTTGGCCGCGACCGCCCCAGTGAACGCCCCCTTTTCATAGCCGAACAACTCCGATTCCATCAGGCTCTCAGTAATGGCCGTGCAGTTGATGGCCCAGAAGGGTTTCGCGGAACGATTGGAATTGTAATGGATGGCCTGGGCCACCAGCTCCTTGCCCGAGCCGGATTCGCCGGTGACCAGCACGGTGACATCCTCGGCCGAGACCCGACCGATCAGCTTGTAGACCTCCTGCATGGGCGGGCTGTTGCCCTTGAGACCGCCGGTGGTCGATACCGCCGTCTGGGCCGGCAGGTCGGCGGCGGCCCGTCGGGCGGCCAGCCCCCGCGCGATCAGTAGCAGGCACTCGTCGATGTTGAACGGCTTGGTCAGGAAATCGTAGGCCCCGAGCTTCATGGCGGCGACCGTGGTATCCATGTCGCTGTAGGCCGTCATGACGATGACCTGGGCGTCGGACCGCATCCCCCGCACCCGTTCAAGGACCTGCAGGCCATCCATCTCGGGCATCCGGATGTCGAGCAGGGTCAGATCCGGCTGGAAGGATTCGAACAGGGCCAGGCCCTTGGTGCCGGTCTCGGCCAGGGCCACTTCATACCCCGCCTTCTTCAGCGTTTTCTCGAACGCCCAGCGCACGCTGGGTTCATCATCGACGACCAGGATCTTGGCGGCCTGAGCCATCAGGGTTTCTCCTCTCCCGCTGGGGTGCGGCGATCATCTTCTTCCGAGGCCGAACCCTCGGACGCATCATCAGTCTCCGGGCGACCGCGGGGATCGGCCAGAGGATGGAACCGGTCACCGAACAGGAAGACCACCTGAAAGGGATAGCCCTGGCGACGCAGGGCCTGTCCCACCAACGACCGGACTTCCTCTTGCGTATACCGCAAGGAGAGGTGGAACAGCAAGAGGGTCTTGACCCTGGCGGCGGCAGCCACCTCGAGCACCTCCTCGAGGATGGAATGCTGGTGGAAGTTCCGTTCGTCGTCTTCCCGCTTGAGGTAGGTGCATTCATGGCAGAGGAACAGACTCTCGGTGATGGCCCCGACGGGCAGCGGCCGGGAATCTCCCCCGTAGGTGAAGATGATCTGCTCGAACGGTTCGACCACCCGCTCTTTGCCGTGGGTCCAGATGGCCTGGTTGATTTCGGCCTGGCTGAGCGTGGCGAATTCGGGGCGCAGCCGGGAGCGCGCCTCCAGAATGTTGAAGCCGAGGCTCAACTGCTTCTGGGAATGCTGGGTGCGGAAGGTGCGCAGGAAGGTCTTGCCGCGCCGATCGTCCAGCGCCACCATCTGCCCGGCCTCGAGGGGTCGCCAGATGAGCGAGAAAGACAGCTCGCTCTGGGTCTGGGCCAGATAGTTCTTCACCACCTCGACCAGGGCGTTGCCCTGCGGGTAGTAGATCTCCAGGTCGGTGGTCTGATCGCCCGCCCCCAGGTTCCGGATGTTGACCAGGTTGATCAAGCCGGCGATGTGGTCGGCATGTCCGTGCGACAGGAAGACTTTGCGGATGCCGAAGACCCGGTTCAAGAGCGAGGTCGAAATGCCTTCCCCGGCATCGAACAGCAGGTTGAACCGGCGATGGTACAACCATGTCGAGAAGAGGGCCCGCGAGAACCCGCGCAATTGATCCTGGAGGGGGAAGGAGGTCCTGGTCATCACAATTCCTTGAAGGCCTGGGGATTCTTGACCTTGGACATGGCCACATCGTAGGAAATACGGCCTTGCTGGTAGAGGGTCTTCAGCGACCGGTCCATCGAGACCATGCCGAACTCGCTGCCCGTCTGGATGAAGGTGTCGAGCTGCGTGATCTTGTTCTCACGGATCAACCGCCGGATGGCCGGCGTGGCGATCAGCAGTTCGAACGCCAGCACCCGGCCGTTCTTCTCGACGGTGGGCAGCAGCTGCTGGGAAATGATGCCCTGCAGCGAGTTGGCCAGCTGGATGCGGATCTGCTCCTGCTGATGCGGCGGGAAGACGTCGACGATGCGGTCGATGGTCTGCTGGGCATCGCTGGTATGCAGCGTGGCGATGACGAGGTGACCGGTTTCGGCCGCCGTGATGGCGGTCGAGATGGTCTCGAGATCGCGCATCTCCCCGATGCCGATGATGTCGGGATCCTGGCGCAGGACATGCCGCAGGGCGGTGGCGAAGGAACGGGTGTCGCAGTGCACCTCGCGCTGCAGAATGATCGATTTCTTGTGCTTATGGATGTATTCGATCGGATCTTCGATGGTCAGCACCCGACAGCGCCGCTCACGGTTGATCTGGTCGATCAACGAGTTGAAGGTGGTGGTCTTGCCGACGCCGGTCGGCCCCGTCACCAGCACCAGCCCATTGGGCCGGCGCGACAGCTCGACCGCCGCCTCCGGCAGGCCCAGTTCGGCCAGGCTTTTGATCTGAGGGGCGACGATGCGGATCGATGCCTCGACGAAGCCTTTCTCCTTGAAGACGTTCACCCGGAACCGACCGAGACCTGGTCGCGACAGCGAGAAATCGAGTTCCCACTCTTCCTCGAATTTGGCGATCTGATCTGCGTTGAGGATGGAGTACACCAGATGCTGGCAGGTCTCGCCATCGAGATTGTCGAACGGCAGGGTGACGATCTCGCCATGGATGCGCGCGGCTGGCGGCAAGCCGACCGTCAGGTGGAGATCGGACGCTTGCCGCTCCAGGCAGATGCTCAGCAATCGATCCATGGTCATGGTTTCCAACATGGTCCTACTCCTTCCTCGACGCTCGTGCGGCGATCTCGCCAACGACCGGGGCGCCCGGGCCGGTCGGTTGATGAAAGGCCGGAACGGCGTGCGCCATCATCGCCGGGCGCCGACCATCGCTCGGGGTCTCGACCGCCAGCTGGCCGGCCGGGGCGACGGCGGCTCGCACCGTGTCGAGCACCTCGGCCAGCTCTTCGTACAGATCGGTGACGACGATCGTGCCGTCTGGCTCGATCAGGATCTGGGCTTCAACCCTTGAGGCGGGTATGGGTTTCGGTCTCGACGGTCGAGGTGTAGTACTCGCTGGTGAACTTCTGGTCTTTGATCTGGGCATTCAGAATGTCCTTGAGGATCTTGACGTACTCGTCGCATTTCCTGCCAAAGCCCTCGAGATGCACTTCCACCTGTCCGTCGGGCTTGATGGTCACCGAGATCTGTTCCTTCTTGGTCATCGGCCGGTAACTCCTTTCCACAGTCCCCGGAGCCATCCGAGGAGGTGTTCGATCGGACCCGAGCCCAGCAAGCGAGCGTAGGCTTCGGAATACTTCTTGCGCTGAGGCACCAGTTTCACGGCGCGAGCGAAGGCCTCGACCGCCTCGCCGGTCAGCCCCATCGCCAGGTGACACTCCCCCAGTTCGTACCAGGCTTCCGCCAGATCGGACTGGGCGGCCAGCACCTTCTTGTAGACAGGTACCGCTTTTTCGTACAACCCAGCATATTTGTACCCCTGCGCCACCTTGAGGGCGACGAGCCAGTCGTTGGGCGCGATCTCGCGCGCCTTGCCCATGCAGAAATCGGCGCTGGTGGCGCCGGTACGGGCTAGGATCTCGCCCCGCACCACCCAGGGGAACCACCCCACGCGATCCACCTTCATGCTGCCGTCGGAGAAGGCCAGCGCCTCCTGCAGCTGGCCGTTGCGCGCCAGCGCCAGAGCGCGCGCCGCCTGGACATCGGGACTCTTGCCGAAGGTCTTGTGGGCTTTGATGGCCCAGGTCAACGCCTCGGGATTCTCCTGCAGGTCGAGCAGGCAGCGCAACTGCCCCACCCAGGCCGCTTCGAGCGTGTGGTCGAGGCCCAGGGCGCGGGAATACAACCGCAGCGCCTTTTCCCAGTCCATTTGGCGATAGGCCTCGTCGGCCAGCCGCAAGATGTACTGCGGATCGGTCGGGTCGTCCCCTTCCCCGCCCGGGGGCCGCCCGGGGATGTCGCCTTCCCCCCCGGGGGGCGTGGGGTTCTCGAATTCCAGCCACTGGAAGCGGCTCACGGGCGCCTCCCGCGCAACGTCAGCGCCGCACGGTCAGGCGGATGGTCTGGTCGGCCTCCACCTGCTCCTGGACCAGGTTGAACCCGCGTTTCTTGAGTTCTTTGGTCAACTTCTGGTAGGCGTACTGCTGGGCGACCCGGTTCAACAGGTCGCGCCCCAGCTTCTCGAGTTCCCGCTCCGACTTGCCCTGCCCCTCGACCCGCATCTGCACATCGCCGCGTCCGGTCTTGGCGAAGGTGACCCGGAACCCGTTCCCCTCGAGGACCGTGCTTTCGCCTTCATCGACCGTCTCGGCCAGCGCGTAGTTCTTCGGCAGATCGACCTCGACCGAGGTCGCCTCGGCCTCCTGCTGCCAGCTCTCTTCGACCGCCGAGGCCCCCTGGATCAGTTTCAGTCCCATGGCCGCTCCCGCGACCGCTACGGCCGCCGCGAAGGCGGGCCCGCCCATGACCGCCGGGACCAATACGACGAATGCCGACATCTCGCTCCTCCGTTGTGTGGTGCCCGGGCTCAGCCGATTTCGAGAGCCCGGTGGGTCTTGAAGGGTTCCTGGGCCATCGGCAGCGCCGAGGCCGGGCGGGCCCGCTCGGAAGCCCACCGCCGCAGATCGTCGATCTCTTCCTTCATCGTCTTCGACAAGGGGTAGGTCTCGCCCAGGGCTTTGAGGATCAGGTCGGTCGACAGGGGCTGGTCGAGGGCGAACGCCTCGTAGATGGCCGACCCGATCGCCTCTTCGATCTCGGCCCCCGAATAGCCTTCGCTGGCGCTGGCCAGCCGCTCGAGATCGAAGGTCTGCGGATCGCGCCCCTTCTTCTGCAGATGAATGGCGAAGATGGCCTTCCGTTCGGCCGGCAAGGGCAGATCGACGAAGAAGATGTCGTCGAATCGTCCCTTGCGGAACAGCTCGGGCGGCAGATCCCGGATCTTGTTCGAGGTGGCGATGACGAACACCGGCGACGTCTTCTCCTGCAGCCAGGTCAGGAAGGTGCCGAAGACGCGGCTGGTGACGCCGCTGTCGGCCGCCCCCGACGATTGCACCCCGGCGAACGCCTTCTCGACTTCGTCCACCCACAGGATGGCCGGCGCCACCGATTCGGCCGTGCGGATCGCCCGGCGCACGTTCTCTTCGCTCGATCCGACCAGGCTCGAGAAGATGCGCCCCATATCGAGCCGCAGCAGCGGCACGTTCCAGAGGCTGCTGACCGCCTTGGCCACCAGACTCTTGCCGCATCCCTGCACCCCCAGCAGCATGATGCCCTTGGGCGGCGTGCAGCCGAAGGCCCGGGCCTTCTCGGAGAAGGCCTGCCGACGTTTTTCGAGCCAGGCCTTGAGGTTCTCGAGACCGCCGACATTCTTGAACGCCTCGGTGGCGGCGTAGAACTCGAGGATGCCGCTCTTGCGGATGATCTGCTCTTTCTCTTCCAGGATGGCGCGGAAATCCTCGCCATCGAGCTTGAGCTGCGAGATCAGCGTCTTCGACAGCACATTCTCGATCTCGCGCAGGGTCAGCCCGGAACAGGCCTTGATCAGCCGCTCGCGATCGGGCTGGGGCAGGTTGATCTTCACCCGCGGGTTGTTCCGCACCAGCTCGATCATCTCGTCGATCTTCTGGTTGATCTCGTCGGCGGTGGGGAAGCCGAATTCGATCACGGTGATCTCTTTTTCGAGTTCGCACGGAATCACCAGGCTCGGCGACACCAGGAACAACGTGCGGGGGCTATCGCGCAGGAAGGCGGCCAGTTCGCGCAGCCGCCGGACGATGCGCGGATCTTTCAGGAACGGGTGGAGATCCTTGAAGATGAAGATGGCATTCTCGACGTTGTCGATGACCGCGTTCATCGCCTCGAAGGGATCGGTGGTCGCCTCCGCGATCTTCTTCTTCATCTGCAGGTCGGTGCCGGCTTCGAGCAGGCCGCGCGTGTAGGACCACGAGTAGCACCGCTTGTTCTGGAGTCGAGCGACATCGCAGATGATCTTCTCGGCCCGCTCCTCTTCGTGTGTCACCAGGTAGAGGATGGGGTATTTGGCCCGCACCAGGACATCGATCTCATGCAGGAATGAGCTGGTCGGACCAGGCCGTGGCTTCGCCTCACCCGCCGTTGGCGCGGTCGGCGCGGCCGACGCGACCGGCGGGGTCGACGGGGACGCGGGGGTGGCCGCTCCGGTCGAAGCGGGGCGGGGAGCCGACGGCGGACCGGAGACAGGGGCGCGAAAGGACGGGGAACCGGGAGGACGGGGAGTCTGGTCGCTCATGGACACCTCGATTCGGCACGACTGGCGCACAGCGCACGGGGCTCATTCTAGCAACCACCAACCACGATGTCAAAAGGCAAAGCCACTGGGCGCCGTTTCGCTCAGGGGAGAGTCCCCGTTGTCACTCGGCCTGGGATGTGCTATAGAGTAGGCACCACCACACCGGAAAGGGGACAGCATGGGAACCAACGAGGGGTTCAAGATCTCCGATAAACGGGCCACCCACGACGACGGCGAGCGCCCAGAAGCAACCGAGCCACGTTCACCGTCGACACCGGCCGCCGAGTCCCGCGCCGGCTCATCGCCGTCCAGCCCGCCGCCCCATTCGCGGGCCGGGGGCGCGGCCGGCATGGGAGCCGACCGCGACGCGCCGTTCGGTCCCGATGATGAGCAACCGTTGTCCCTCCTCGAGCTGAATTCCTTCGAGATCACCAATTTCTTCCTGGGCTTGATGATCCAGAAGGCCTGGATCGCCCTGGGGCTGGTCGGCAATCCGGCCACTGGCCGCGTCGAGCGCGATCCCGCCGAGGCGCGACGCCTCATCGACCTGGTCAGCCTGATCGCCGGCCACATGCAGGGAAAATGGGGCCACCCCGAACTCGAGCAGGAGCTGCAGGCCCAGTTGACCAACCTGCGCCTGAATTTCGCCAAGCTGACCCCGACTCCCTGAGCCCTTCGCCGAGAAGCCCCATGCCTGACAAAAGCCGACTGCAACGCCAGATCGAAGCCTCGCTGCGCCGCTTGATCGATCGCTTCACCGCCTACGCCGCCACCGCCCAACGCCCCGACCATCGAGAACTGCTGGCCGGCACCTTCGTCTATCTCCTCGACGAGGATGACCTCGTCCCTGACCAGATTCCCAACATCGGCTACCTCGATGATCTGATGCTGTTCCTGGCCGTAACCCCGCATCTGACCGAGGCCGGCCAGGCCAACCCCGTGCTCAGCCGCGCCGAACTCGAGCAGGAGCTGGCCTTCGTCGAGAAGCACAAGGCCATGCTGTTCACTCGGGTCGACCCCTCGATCGATCGCATCCGACAGAAAGGGCGCGAAGCGGTCGACCGACTCGCCGATCTCTGTCACCAGATCTCCGAACGCTATTCGCATCTTGGGAGGGAAGAACCATGAAACCTCGAGTCCTGGCTCTGGCGGTCCTGGTGGCTCTGTGGTGTATCGTCCCGGCGGAGGGGTCCGCCAACCCGACCGCTGGCATCTTCACCCCGCTGGCCGACATCGTGGCCAACCCCAGCGCCTTCGTCGGTAAACTGGTGTCCGTCCAGGCCACCTTCCAAGGATGGCGGAACGCTCCCGGCAGCCCGCCCGTCACTCGCTCCGATTGGGTCATCCAGGCCCCCGGCGGTCCTTCCATCTATTGTACCGGCCAGTATCCCGAGGACTTGCGTCCCGAGGACCCCGCCGCCCTCGGCCGCCCGGTGACCGTCCTCGGCCAGGTCATGCTCGCGACCAACGGCCAGCCCTATCTGCAGGTCTCCCAGGTCACCCCGATGCACCCCACCATCGAACGGATGGTCTCGGTGTCGCAGATCCTGTTCGACCCGCTGGGCATGCAAGGCCGCACCGTCGGCTTGCTCGGCGTCCTGGCCAAGGGGTATGGCCCGCGCGGGAATCGCCTGTATCTGCTGGCCGACCCCACCGGCGCCATCACCCTCGAACGGCTGCCCAAGCTGTATCCCAAAGGCACGATCCTGCGCCTGCGCGGCGTGGTCGGAACCGATTCCAACGGCCTGCCCGTGGTCAAGAACGTCGAGATCCTCTCCGCCCAGCCTTGAACCCTGCCTCCATAGGAGACCAACGGCGGGGTGGCCGCAGTTGGTCCGAACCATCCTGGCGGTGACGATTTCTTGCAGAGGCCAACGTGAGGGCCTCTGAAGATGCTTCCTATTAGGCTCAATCCAGGGTGCCCATCTTTCTGGCCGGAAGGTTTTCCATTCGCGCCAGATCGGCTCGTAAAGCCTGTTTCTCCCCGCCATGTTTTTTCCATTGGGGGAATGTCCCCGGCCTTGGCCAGACCAGGAGGGGCTTGACCGCCAACGGCCAGACAAGGCACCACGGGAATCAGCTTAGACCCGCCTCGATTCGATGACGTGCAAAAAATCTCTGGGATTGAGAATCTTGATGCCCATGTAATCGCCCAATTCCAGGAGATGGCGGTCGCCTGACACAATGAAATCGGCGTTCAGAGCTATGGCGCATTCGAGGAATTTGTCATCGTCGGGATCTTCCACCATTCGGATTTTTTGGGTCTTCGCGGAAAAAACGATGGAATATGAGCCCCTGAAGAGGGTTAATAGCTCACGTTTCGTTTCTTGATCTTTCAACCCCATCCTTTCAAGAACCTTGATATATTCCTCAAGTATCTCATTGGTTAATGCCAGCTTTACCTGACCTGTCTTCCACAAATCAATTACCTTTTTCGGATTTCCACCGAAAAACGAAGAGACAAAGACATTGGTATCAATTACAACAATCATTTCTTTTTGGAACGGACTTCTTTAATAGCCTTCGCAATGTCTTTTTCTCCGTATCCAGAGGCTGAGATTTCCTCGCCTATGCGAGTCCAGAGGGAATCGATGTAGGAAGAAATGTCTCTTTCTTTGATGTACGCGGCAATCAACTCTCGAATGATTTGACTTGCCGCCTTCCCCTCGAGCCTGGCCAGACGGGATAGCTTGGTTTTGATGTCAGGGTTGAGCCGAATGAGCATGGTATTTCCCATGACAACCTCCGATATGTTATATATATAACATATCTTTGTGCGATAAGTGCGTCAAGACCTGGGCGCCATCGCCGGCGAACCCCAGGGGTCGGCCTTCCCCGCCAAGGACAGGAACCGAATGCTGGCGCCTCTTCTGCAAAGGATCCACCCCCTGGCCGGGCCTGCGCACAGGCCGACCAGGGGGTGGTGGAGGGACGATGCTATCCCGTCAGGATCAAGGCGTGGTGCCGGTGGCGGTTCCCGCCGGCGCGGGCGCTGGGCTCGGCGGCGAGGCCGGAGCCGGCGGGGCTGCCGGCGCGCTCGGACTGGCCGGAGCCGGCGATACCGCCGCTGAACCGGTCGCGGGCGTCGCGGTGGCGACGGGCGCCGGCGGCGGAGGCGGCGGGGCCGATACCAGATCGACCAGGCTCTTGAAAGTATCGTAGGTCTGCACCGGGATCTGGTAGACCTCGTCCTCCCCCTCGAGCATGATCGAAATCTCGGTACCGTTCCCCTTGCCGAAGTAGACCTTCCGTGTGGCATCGGGGGTCTTCAGCTCCATCCAGGCGCACTCGGCCAGGTTCTTCAGGCCCTCATCCGCGCGCGCGCTGGCCGGCAGGAAGGTCTTGACGTGGTTGCTCAGGTAGGCCAGGCCCAACCCGCGCACCTTCGAGGTCTCGACCTTGACCGGCCCGCATTCCCAGGTATCGGAAGCCGGCGTCAGCCGCCAGGTACCGGTGCCCTGGTGCAGCACCACCTCGGTCAGGCGGGTCTCGTCGAGACGCGGCAGCTCCTTGCTGCGCAACTTGTTCAGGTCTTTCCGCAGCAGCGCGAGACTGGACTCGGAAACAGCATAGATGACCGGCGAGTCGCCCCGCTTGACGTAGGTTTCGCTGCCCTCGGTGCGTCCGGTCAGCAGGACGACGGGGCCCGAGGCGGTTTCCAGCGTCACCTTGAAGGTGCCTGTCGCCAGCCCGAAATCGCCTTTCTCGGCCGGCTCGCCTTCGATGAAGCGATTGGTCTTCAGGGTCTGCACCCCCGTGATCAGCCCCGACACTTCATAGGTATCGGCCGGCAGAGCGCGGGGGGCGGTGATCTGCCACTCGAGCCCCTTGCCGCGCACCAGCGCGATCTTCTCGCCATTCAGTTCGACGGTCAGGGTGCCGACATCGCCGAACTCTTCGGGGAAGACCCGCTTCGTGCGCAGGTCGTCGACGTTCTTGCGGAACGCCGAGGTGACGAAGGCCGGGACGAAGTAGACGGCCGGGTCGCCCTCTTTCTGGAAGTAGACCGCTCCGCCGACCGGCGCGTTGTCGCCCAGGCGATACGTGGCCGACCCCGAGGCGGTCGTGATGGTGAGGGTGGGCGACTTGGGTCCCAGGCCGTACATGGCGGTGTCGGTGGCCTGGGCGGCGATGGTGTACTCCGATTTCAGGTCGTTGAAGGAGCGGATGATGCCGTTGATTTCATCGTCATCAGCCGGCAGGGCCCGGGGAGCGGTCAGGGAGAACTTCCGTTCGGTGCCCGCCTGACGGCCTGCGACGCGGATCTCCGGCTGGCCTTCGGTCTTCCAGACGAGGGCTTCGACCTCGCTGGCCGTCACTTTGGCCAGTTGCACCGGCTTGTCCTTGCCGGGCTCGGGAATCTCATCGGATTCGTATTTATTGGCATAGATGAACAACAGAACGAACACCACCAGAACGACGATCGTGGGAAAAGCGCGTTTCTTCATGGCTAGACCCTCCGGCGCGACCACCAGACTCCGCCGCCGATCAGCAGCACCAGCAGCGGCGCCACGACGACGCAGATGATCAGGATGCGGTTGGCGGCATCCTGATCGAGGATGACGGGACTGAACTCGACGCTCTTGGGCCGGATCGAGATCATCTCCTCCTGGCCGGCCAGCCAGTTGAAGGCGTTCATCAGCAGGTCGCCATTGCCCTGGACCTGCAGCAGCACGTTGCTGGCGAAGTCGGCATCGCCGAACATGACGGCGCGGGTGCCGCTGGCCACTCCCTTCCCTTCGAGCGCCACACCCAGGGTGAAGGGCCCGCGCACATCGTTCTCGGGATCGAACGCCAGGCTCACCCGTCCGCCGGTGGCCAGCAGGTTCCGTTTCCCGAAGACGACCTCGGGCGAACGCAGGAACGGCGTGTTCGTCCAGGTGTCCCTCGTTTCGACGTTGAGTCCGCGCGCCCCATCCATCAACACGCCTGAGTTCCGTTCCATCTGTTCCTGAACGATGCGATGGTGCAGGTATTCGGGCACGATCGCGGTCGGGCTCTGCATGGCCCCTTGCGGATTGATCAGCAGTTCGTCGTTGAACGAAACGCCATACGTTTCCGACAGGAATTTCAGGAGTTCGGGACACCGGGTGCGCTGATCGAGCGCGACGAACAGATGGCCCTTCCGGTTGTTGACAAAATCGCGCAGCACCTGGATTTCATTGGGATGGAAGGCCTGTTCGGGGGCCACCACGGCCACGATCTGGGTGTCGGTCGAAATGCCATCGGTCAGCGCCACCTCGCCGGCATCGAAGTTTTCCTTGATCAGGTACTGGTGCAGGCCGGCCAGGCCGCGCTGGTTGAACACGGTCAGTCCGGGCTCGCCATGCCCTTTCACGAACTGGATCTTCCGCCGCACGCCGCTCGTCACATTGACGATCGCCGAGGTGAGCGCCTGCTCGCCCTGGAATTTGGGGGCTTCCTGCCTGCCGAAGTAGGGGTTGGGCCGGATGAAGATCTCGTGCTCGAAGATGTCTTTGCGGCTGGTATCGCACTGGACGATGATGGTCCCGACCTGGGTGACGTTCATCGCCTTGGTGGTGACCGGGTCGCGCCGCGGGTCGACGATCTTGTACTGGAGCCGATCGGTCTGACGCTTGTACTCATCGAGCAGATCTTTGATCATGCCGGTCTCGACGGCCCCGGTCGGGTAGAAGGCCGTGATCATGACATCGTTCTTCAGCCCGCGCAGCACCTTGATCGTCTTGTCCGAGATCGAGAAGAGCTGATCGCGGGTGAAGTCATAGCGGAAATTGCGCCGGTGGGCGATATGGGTCAGCAGCACGCCGATGCCGATGATGCCGAGAATCAGCAGGGCGTCGTTGATCCACAGCCAGGATTTGCGGCTGGTCAGCAGGTCACGCAGCAGGGACGGCGACAGGATGAAGGCCAGGATGGTGAGGACCACGCCCCCACCCAGAATGTACCAGGCGATGGTGACCTTGCTGGGGAACATCAAGTACCAGAGGGCCGAGCCGATGAGGGCGGTCAGGCCCGCCAGCAACAGGAACAGCGGGGCAACCGAAGAACGATCGATGCGGGTGGTGGTGGTCATGGCTTATCTCCAACGGTCGGATTCCAGGACCCTGGTCGCGACGAACAACCAGGTGATCGTGAAGATGAGGAAGAAGACGACATTCCCCGAGTCGACCATACCCTTGAGGAACTCGGAATACCGCTCGAGCAGCGACAGGCGCGACAGGGCATCGCCGTAGACGTTGTCCAGCACGTTCTTGGTCCAGCCGACGATCCAGAACAGCAGCAGCCCGCCGAAGGTGAGCATGGCCGAGATGACCTGGTTCTCGGTGACCGACGAGGCGAACAGCCCGAAGGCGATGTAGGCGGCGCCCAGCAGGATCAGCCCGATGTACCCGCTGATGATCGGCCCCCAGTCGAGGTTCTGGGCGTAGGTATGCAGGATGGCCGGATACTGGAAGGTCAGCACGATCAGGATCAGGTAGAGCAGGAAGCAGGCGAGGAACTTCCCGATGACGATCTCGACCGGCGAGATCGGCGAGGTCAGCAGCAGCTCGATGGTATTGGTGCGGCGCTCTTCGCTGATGAGGCGCATGGTCAGCACCGGCGAGGCCAGCAGCAGAATGAAGGCCGCGTTGTAGAGCAGGGGCTCGAGATTGGCGACCTTGCTGGCGATGAGCACCACCCAGAAGAGGTACCCGACCACCAGCAGGAACGAGGCGAAGACGATGTAGGCAGCGGGCGAGTAGAAGTAGGTTTGCAGTTCTTTGCGCAGAATGGCGAGGATCTTCATGCGGCCACCTTCCTTTCGGCGCCGGCGGCGCCTTCCTCGGTGCGGGTCAGGCGCAGGAAGACCTCCTCGAGGGAGGCCCGAGCCGGCGTGATCTCGGTGAAGACATGCCCTTTGGCGACGACGGCCTTGAAGACGGCTTCATACCCGCCTTCCGGCGGCAACGCCAGATCGAAGCGCACCAGCTCGCCATCGACCCGTTCGTGCTCGACGCGGGCGCCCGGCACGCTCTCGATCGTGCTCTTCCAGTCGAGGCCGACCGGCTTCAGGCAGATCTTGTAGCGGGAGGCCTGGCCGCTCTTCCCTTCGAGGTTCTCGACGGTGTCGACCGCTACGATGCGACCTTCGTTGATGATGACGACGCGCTTGCAGGTCATGCTGACCTCGGGCAGGATGTGCGTCGACAGGATGACGGTATGGTCGGCGGCGAGATCCTGGATCAGGCCGCGGATCTCGATGATCTGGTTGGGGTCGAGCCCGACCGTCGGCTCATCGAGAATCAGCACCTCGGGATCGTGCAGCAGGGCCTGGGCCAGCCCGACCCGCTGGCGGAACCCCTTCGAGAGGGTGCCGATGACCCGATCGAGGTGGTCGCCCAGACCGGTGCGCACCACCACTTTGTCGATGCGCTCGCGCTGCAGCTTGGCGGGCACCTCCCGGATGTCGGCGATGAACCTGAGGTACGATTTCACCGTCATCTCAGGATAGAGAGGTGGAGTCTCGGGCAGGTAGCCGAGGCGGCGGCGCACTTCGAGGGAATCTTCGAAGACGTCATAGCCTGCCACCGTGGCGGTGCCCGAGGTGGCCGGCAAGAAACAGGTCAGAATGCGCATGGCCGTGGTCTTGCCGGCACCATTGGGACCCAGCAGCCCCAACACTTCTCCTTTCGCCACCGAAAAGGAGATATTGTCGAGGGCGCGGAAGTTCCCGTAGTACTTGGTGACGTTTTGAACTTCTATCACGTCTCGTGCCTCCTGGGAATCTGGTGACGGGAAGGACCCCCGTCGGCCCCCTTTGACTCCCGAGGAGAGAAAAGGTTCCCAGAATTTTTTGCCCCACCCCGAGGGTGCGCCGCCTCTTTGCACCAACCCCGTCTTGCGCCTGATACCTCTCTCGGCCCCTTTATGGCAGGGGAAGGGCCCGCCACCTGCTCATGGAGAAGGAAGCGACGTGCGTCCCGATGGCAGGCTCAGCGGTGAACCTGGCCTTCCCACCTGGCAGCGCCGCACGGATGGCGACTGCTGCAGAGGGGGCCTGGCCGAACGGACGGAAGGGTGGAGCGACCGGGACAGCTCAGGTGGCGAGGCCGTCGGCGAGGTCGGCGAGGTGTTCGATGGTTCCCAGGTACTTCTCGTAGAATTTGAGGAGGTTGTGCTTGTCAGAGATGCGCAGCAGCCCCATCTTGTGCCGGAGGCAATCGGTGAGGAGTCCCGGTTCGAGGCGGAAGCGCTCTTCGGCGCTGGCCACGACGAGGTCTTTGCGGATGGAGGGGGTCGCTCCGGTCAGCACCAGCATGCCCCGCAACAAGGGGATCAGACTGTTGAAGGATTTGGCCAGCATGTTCTCGAAGGTCGAGAGCGATTCGCCCGAGGCGATGAACTCGGTACGGGCTTCGGTGAGCTTGGAGCGCAGCATCTGTTCGACCTGCAGGCGCAGGTGGGCTTTTTCGATGGTCAGGCCCTGGAACGGATCGGGCCCATGGATGACGCGATGGTTGTCGCGGAGTTCCATGAACAGGAGGGGCAAGGCATCGAGGGCGCGCTCGAGATCCTTCCTGGTCAGGATGAGGGGGGCGGCGAAACCCCGGGTGGCCCACTTTTCCATGGGCACAGAAATCACCTTGAGGTGGGGCACGCTGACCGTTTTGAACAGCAGCACCATGTTGATGTCGGATCGCCCGTAGACATAATCCCCTGACGCGGCGCTGCCGTAGCAAGCGATGGTTTCGAGGTCTTCGCCCAGCAATTTGGCCATTTCCTGGGCGAACGGATCGAAGACGGTTTCGGGGTTCTGCGGAACATTGCGGATTTTCAGCATCAATTGCTCGAGCATGGCCTGGCCTCCTGCGGGGTCGGGAATGGGGCGGCGAACCGGATGCGCCTTGGTCTCACAGCCGATCCAGCGGGCTTTTCACGCCGGCGCCGCCTTTCTGGATGACATGGGTGTAGATCATGGTGGTCTCGACGTTCGCGTGTCCGAGCAGCTCCTGGATGGTGCGAATATCGTAGCCGGCCTCCAGGAGGTGGGTGGCGAAGCTGTGCCGAAAGGTGTGGCAACTGGCGGGCTTGGTGATGCCAGCTTTTTGGACGGCTTGGCGTACGGCTTTCTGCAAGGTGGTGGGATCGAGATGGTGGCGACGTTCCTTCCCGCTGCGCGGATCGATGGAACGGTGGCTCGCCGGGAAGACGAACTGCCAGCGAGGCTCTTTGCTGGCGGCGGGATATTTCCGATCGAGCGCGAAGGGGAGGATGGTCTCGCCGTATCCCTCGGCGAGATCCTGGCGATGGAGGGCCAGCGCGGTGGCGATCTGCTTGCGCAGGGGCTCCTTCAGGGAGGCCGGCAGCATGGTGACTCGATCTTTCTGGCCTTTGCCAGCCCGCACGAGGATCTGATTCCGTTCGAAATCGATGTCTTGTACCCGCAACCGCAGGCATTCCATGAGTCGGAGGCCGGTTCCATACAAAACCCTGGCCATCAAGCCGGTTACCCCAGACATGTTATCAAGAATTTTTCTCACTTCTTCCACAGACAGCACCAGGGGAAGTTTTTCCGGGCGCTTGGCCCGAACGATGCCGGTCACGTCGCCGAAATCGATCCCCAGGACCTGTTGATAGAGAAATAGGATGGCGGCCAAGGCCTGGTTCTGGGAGGAAGCGGCGACGCCATCCTTTGTCGCCAGCGAACTGAGAAAGTCGCGAACGTGTTCAGGCCCCAGCTCCTGAGGATGCCTGGGCAGATGGAAGAGTATGTACCTTTTGATCCACGCCAGGTAGGACTCTTCGGTTCGATAGCTGTAGTGGAGCATCCGCAGGGTTTCCCTGACCCGATCGAGAAGCTTGGGCTTGTTGGTTGAAGCGGAATGGTATACCATGATTTCAGGATACCCTCGGCCGATTTGCCAGGCAACCAGATCTTCCGAGGATCGGATCACTTGAAGGACAAGAAGACCCGCGCGACCTTGCCTCCCGGGGCCCGTGGCACGAAAAAGCTGCTTCGGAAATATGGCAATCGCCTGCTGTGCGTGCGGTATCGCTACGACGACCGGGCGCGCAAGCGGTACACCACCGTCGAGCTGATCGAAGAAGAAGCGTTCTGGGCCCCCCCGACCGCCCTGGTCTGGTTCCGAATCGGGCCCGACGAGGTCGACCTGCAAGCCAAAGCCCGCCGCGGCGGGGCCGTCTGGCACCGCGACCGCCGCCTCTGGCTCATGCCCTACCGCCTGGCCCGTGCCTTGAACATGCCCTCTCGCATCGTTCTCGATCCCCCGCCACCTTCCCCGGCCCGCTCACCCCCAAATGTTTCTAAAGAAAGAAACATTTTCATAAAAAAATAAACTTTTTTCGGTTCCAAATGCATCAAACACTAGAAACCATTCCGCCTAATACATGTTGGGGGCAGATCCGTTGAGGTGGTCCTATGGTGGCAGTGGAGAACTGGCCTGGCAAAGGCTGATCCGTTGTATGCAGGGCTTGGGGGGCCTTGAATTTGACGAAGGTGGCGGCTGCCATGGTCGT
>QOQW01000021.1 GCA_003327425.1 Candidatus Ozemibacter sibiricus | reverse complement strand
GACACTCTAGCAACCCTACAGATGAAAAAGGCTGCGGGTGATGGACCGTGCCCGGCCAACGACCTGTCTTCGCCAACGCTTTGCCCTCGACCTCCTGGGGAAAGCCCACCTGGCCACGATGTTCGAGATGCTCTGGCACCTGAGCCAGCAGCGACTCATGTTTCTTGGAAAGGCTATCTGTACCCATGCTAGAGTGTCGAAATAACGCTGGAAAAATCGCCCCCCATTGGTGCCTTCACTTCAACCGAAGTTCCTCTCTCAGAACCGAAGGACCCGACTGAAGCTCTGGGGGTTGGTTCGCAAGAACGGGCAGTCGAACTACCGGCTCAGGCTACGCCTGATGAAAAGCTCCTCCCCCTGGGCCAGGCCTTCCCTCAAAATGCGGCTGCCCATTCCCAAGAGGAGTTGAAGCCCTTCATTCATTCAGGTGATGGATTGGACGCAAGCCCCGACGGGCCTCTCTTGAGCATGTCCGAATTGGCTCCCGACTCTTCGCCAGTCGGTTTGCCACCCAGCACTCAATGCGATCCCGAGGGTGAGCCCATCGACGCGTTTGGTTCGGAAGACCGAACAGCATCTGGCTTGCTTGCTCCAGAAAACCTTCACGCCGATCCAATCCAAGAAGCTCGCCGAAGCTCGGTTCCCTCGCCATTCCCCCAGCCTGGAGAGCATCATGCTGAATGCCTTCCGCATGATGAGCCAAACCACCTTGATTTGGCACCTTTTCTCAGTCCCCGACCCTCCTTTGTATTCGACCAGATCCGTGTTCGCCTGGGTCTTGCCTCCGGACCAGCCGAGGAGTTTCCCCGCAGTGCTTCTCTCGATGATTTGCCCTTGCCAACTGGTTGTCAGGCGCCTTTGCTCGATGGTGCGACGACGAATTCAGCGGTGTCCGAACCCCTCCGAGCTTCTTCGCTGGAAGCCCTCTCCCCCTCGACAGAACCCCTGCCTGACAGGAGCGACCGTTCCACAGCCCATGCGACTGAACATGTTTTCGCGGCTGTCTCCCCCGACCGCCTCCTGAATGGCCAGAGCACTATGGGTCAATCCGAATTCGCGAGAGAGTATACACCCGTTATGGAGGGCTCGAATCCCCCTTCGGATGATCGGGCCACCCCGTCAATGCCCCCTTTTGCCATGAATTCTCCAGCCACCCTAGCAGCCCTCCCTGCAGCTGAAGGAGAGGAACCCGATTCCCCTTGGAGCCGCTCTTCCGCGGAAAAAGGCGAACCCACCCTGGATTACCCGACGGTTCCGCCTCAGCCGAATGTGGGCGGCCTGACATCTCCAGATCTCATCAAGGTTTTTGACGACCATCACCCATCCCATGGGCCGGTTGTTCCCACTGGTGCAGTGGGAATTGATCTGAGAACCTCAGGGGAGCCACCATCGCCTGAACCCCTGCCTCTCCACGCTATTCCTGGAGAATCCGGCGGGAAATCCTCTGATTTGCATTCTGGAGTGAATGAAGGCACCGCCATCAGCCAGGCAATTTCTGCTCGTTCTCCTTCACCCTTCGAGGATCCTGCGACACAGTCCCACGGGTCTTCCATGCCATCAAACTCTCAGGATCCTCAATTGACCTCATCGCAAGAGACCAACCTTCTTCAGGCCACGAACGTCGAAGAAATCACTTTTTCACTTGACCTCAACGATATCCGAACCCCGTCATATGACCAATTGTTCCAGCAAGAACGTGATTTCGTGGATCTCGTCTGCCGTCATTTGAAGATTCCCCTCGAGGATCTCTCCGAGCACCATTACCAGGAAATCCTGGAGGGATTTTGGATCGCCCAATCCTTGGACACTCGTCTGGCTTCGGCTGATGGTCTCAAGTTTTCCGTGGTCCAACTCATGGAAATACCCGTCGGGGGGCGAACGATCGATTTACCCTTGACCACTACAGGTGAAGCCTTCACGGGCATGCCGTGCGTTCCTTCCGCGTCCCTTCTGGGGGTTCGCGGAAGTCTCGAAGTGACGCCTGATGCCTTGGTCCTTCGCAACGCCCACGGCATTCAAGTCGCTCCTGTCGCTGAAATAAAGGGGTTCCAGGTCTTCTCTGACCGATTGGCCATCAACTTTGCCCCAGAGAAGCGCCCCTGGTTCCTGGGGATGATGGCCCCTTCGCGGCTTGTCTTGATCGTTTGGCACCTAGTACGCCGGCGCGGGAGTTGAAGCCGCCGGCCTGACAGGGAGAGATCGTGACCACCCAGGATGCCTCGAAGGCTGAAATGAAGCGGCTACTGCTCGAAACGCTTCTCTTTATCCATCTGGCGTTGCTAGGTACGCTAGGTTGGCATGCGTGGTCCTATCGGGTTTCTGGCCTCGAAGAAGGGCTGGCCGACATGGGGTTGATGGTCCCTCCCGGCCTTCGGGAAGCTGCCTCCCTCTTGGTTCGCGAGGCGCGAAACACCGGGATCGGACCACTACTGGAGCGGGCTCGCTCCGGTGTCAAAGAACCCGTTCGTTGGACGGGGAATGCGGAACATGTCCCCATTCTCTGGGTTCTGGCGTGGGCCATTGCTCAGCCCAGAGTTCCGGTCGCCACTCGGGCCGAAATCCTTGATCTGCTGGCTCTCGCCAACTTTGATCTCGAGCTGCCGGATGAGCAGTTGCGGGGATGGTTGCACGTCCTTTCCAGACAGGATCAAATGGTGAGCCAATCTCGGGGAATGAAACTCTTCACTCGGCGGATCCAGGTTCGGGAGTGGCTGGCCGGTCTGGCGGCCCTCGGCTCTCCCGAGGACAACCCCTGGCACCCGCCCGCCCAGACTCTGGAACGAACCACCCCCGAAGGGAGACCTGATTCCAGGGCAATTCTGGGGGAAGGCACGCGCCTGTTTTTGGCCCTTAGCGCTTTGTATCAAGAGGCGGGCTTGCGCCCAGCCTTTCAGATGGCGACCACCCGTCCTTTGGGTCTAGTGGCCGGTCGACCGCCGGAAGACAACGCTCTGGCCCGGGCGGCCTTCCTCCTCTGGCTCGCCGAGCAACCCGAGGTGGGCTGGGACGACCGGCACCACTGTCTTGCCTGGATGGCTCAACTTCTCATGCCGATCCCGACCAGCCCCGCTTTTTTGTTAAATCTGCTCGACCGGCTTGACGACCGAGTCCCTGAATGGCGACAAGGGGCTGCCCGACCAGCCCTGCTCGCCCTCATGACGACCCAGCGTGCCCGACGGTTGGCCTTCGCCCCTCCGGCCGCGCGTGCAGCCCTTGAGGCCGGGTTCGCGCCGCTGTTCGCCCGACTGGAACTGGCCACCTCCTCCCTTTCCCCTTGAATTCCGGTCGAGAGAAGCGGTAGAGGGAAAAAGACCCGAAGGTCATCCGGCCTGTTGTGATGGTCTGACCATGACCTACCATTGGTAGTAGCGACTTCTGCCCATCAGGTCGAGTCCCGTGTTGGGCGAGACCACTTTCCGTGAACTCCCGAAGGTGGTGGGCACCGTTTGATCAGGGAAAAGGGCCTTCTCGACCTGCACCCCGTCGAACCACACCGAGTGCGAGGCCGTGTCGGGCGAAGCGTTTTTCAAGATCAGATACGTCCGGGAGGCGGCGTCCGGGTCGAACACAGCATCCACCGCCACATAGATCCGGTACCAGGTGAGTAATTGGCCCGGATTGTCAGGATCGTGGAAGGAAAACCGATCGGTGATCCCGGCCTCGGCGATGCTGCCGGAGGAGAACAAAGACCCGTTGGCATCGATGGTGACTCCCTGGAAATCGGTCTGACTTCCATCATCGGCGTGGTACCCGAGCCCAAGGGTGGCCGCCCCGCTTCCCGGGCAGACGTAGGTCGACAGGATGAACCTGCCCGGTGCTTGAGGAACGGCCGGGAACGTGGTGGTCGCGATCTCCTGGAAGACGGTTCCCGACCCGACGGTGGGCCCATAGACGGGATGGACCTCGACCGTGACCGAGGCTTCCTGCGTGGATCCCTCATCGAGTCGCAGCAGGATGCTCGAGGAAGCCTTTTCGTCATACATGATCATCGCTGACGTGGCGTAGTTCCCGGCTCCGCCGAAGGGCAGGAATGTCCAGTGCGGCGGCTCCGCGGTGAAGTTGGTAAGACCGCTCGCGGGCGACAGTACCCGATAGCTGAGTACGGGGGTGGCAAAGGTCGGCCAGTCATTGCCATAGTTGCTGACCGAACGAATAAACATCGGGAAGTATTTCCCCTTTGTCAGCTTCTGACCTACCGACGGAGACACGAACTCCCAGTGGTCGAAAGCTTCCTGCTTGTCGAAGACGAGATCGGGGGTGATGCGCGCCGGTCCGCTGATTGTATCGCTGGCCTTCAATCGCAGATGGACAGGGTACGTATAGCTTTCGTCGTAATCGACTTTGAGAGTGAAGGTGGCCTGGGCATTGGCATTCAAGGGGAAAACCTGAAGGTGATAGGGAGCGAAGATCGACGAAGTTGCCGGGGTCGGCAAAGCCCCAGGAACCATGCTGAAGGCCACGGTTCCGGTATAGTCAGAGACAGGGAAATTGTTGACATCTTGCGCTGTCAAGCGAACCTGGAAGAAATTCCGCCATAAGATCGGATCGCCGGCGCTTCCTTTCCCTGGAGGGAGAATTTCGATGGCGAATTTGGCGGCGTCCCCATGGACGGTCAGAGGTCCAGAGGTGCTCGTCAGACCGGTTTCAGGATCCGATGTGCGCATCAGGATGACCTGGCTTTTGTTATACGTCTGGTTGGAAATCGTCGCCACGCCGTTCACGAAATCTCCAGGGGGGATGGAGGTCACGCCTAAGAACCCGGTGGCCGTCGCATTCAATTTCAGCAGGAGGTTGCCCGCGGGTTCGTAATCCGTCTTCACCGAACCATCTCCCGAGATGGCTTCCACTGCCATGGTGAACGGGAGGAACAGCTTGGTCTTCCCGGTCGAATTCCATGATGGGGGGAAACGGAAGCGGAAACCGGCAAGCGGTCCTGGTTCGATGCGAATGAACCGACTGCCGGTGATGGGGATTCCCGCCATATTGGTCGAGCTGGCCAGGATGAAATAATCTCCAGGAACGTACATGCGGGCGGTGGTCGTCGCCCAGGCACCCTCCGAGAAAGCGCTCTCGGCCACGAAGGAAGGATGGACCTCCTGGAAGGGATTGGCTGTGATCTCGACATCCCTGTGCCAGCCAGGGACGACCGCATTGTTGGCGTCGCAGCCACGAACCCGGAAGAAGAATGGCTCCCCCGCTTTCTGCGGAGAGAAGAATTCGAACCGGATTTGGGTGACCACCGTGGCCTGCGTATGCATCTGCAGTTGGATTTCCCCTGAGGCGGTGGGACCAGATGTCGATGTGAAGCGGATGGTGAACGTACCATTATCGTTGTGGCAATCGACATTGAGTTCGGTGAGCGTCTTGCCCAGGTTCCAGGTAAGGGGATCGAACAGCGTCGGCGTCACTACGGGAACAGGCGGAGGGCCCTGCCACGCCACGGCGGTCACCCCGACTCCGGTGAGGGTATTGAGTTTGATCTGCCCCCAGGAATCGAGGGCGGTCAATTGCGCCATGAACGGGCTGTTATGGGTTTGGTCGGTGTCGGCTTCTACCAGGAAGGAGGCGAGGGGACCGAAGAATCGGATATGCTTGCTGGCGCCGGTCTTGTCGAACACCGTATCGCGGGCGAAGATGTTGATGATTCCTGGGGCATCGTAGTTCAAAAGGACGGTGGCGGCCCCGTTGACGATCTGGGCTTGAGTGACCGAAAGGGTGCCGCCCCCGTTATGGGTCAGCGTAACCGTTCCTGAATACGTATCTTTGAAATTGTCGATGCTGTCGTAGGCCTTGATAATCAAAGGAAAGCTGCCGCCCACGACTTGATAGGAATGATTCGGGTGAGGCTCCACGGTCGAGGTGGCGGGGGTGACGGTAAAATACGCCAGAGTCGACGGCAGAACGGTTATCGTGCGAGATCCGACCTTGCTCAAGACCGGGTCATACGCCCAGAGCGTGATTGTTCCAGCCTCCCAGAGGTGGGCATAGACTTCTTTGACGCCGATTTCGAAATTGGTGATCGACGAGGGGGTCAGGGCCGGAACGACGGGCAGCCCTGCCGCGTTGCTGGCAGTCAGCAGCACCACGCTCGTCGGAGCGTATGCCGTATAGACCGCTCCGTTGGGGCCGACGGCCTTGACCACCATCTTGAAGGCATCGCCCGCCGTCGGGGTGGCGGGGATCGTCTCGATGAAGAAATGGTCGAAGACTCCTGATGGGGGCAGGAGTTGCACGGAACGGGTCCCGATGGCCGTTCCCTGGCTGGCGACCAACCACCCCGAATGGGGGATGGTTCCATGGTTGAGCACAGTGGAGGGGACGAGCAGTTGGCCGTTCGAGAACCCGCTGATCGCCGCATCGGGAATGATCGTGGTGAAGGAGCCGCCCAGGGTGACGGAACCGGAATAGTTGGTCTTGAGGTAACCGAAGGCATCGTAGGCCGTGATCAAGGTATTGAATGGAACCCCGGCGGTTTGCGGACTGGTGCAGGAAACGTCGAATCGGGCGACCTTCCCGGGCAGGACCGTGACCGGATAATCCTTGCGCAAGGTCGGGACGGCCATATCGGCAGCCGTGAGGGTCACCACGCCCGGGGTGATCAGCTTGAGATTGGTGAAGGTTTTGGTGCCTTTGTCGCTGGGCTGGAAGGTATAGGGTGGGGGCAATTCCCGAGCGGGATGCTGGTCGGTCGACGTGATCTGGACCGTTCCGGTATAGGCGGGAGC
The DNA here is from genome assembly GCA_003327425.1 of Candidatus Ozemibacter sibiricus. Classification (GTDB taxonomy): domain Bacteria; phylum Muiribacteriota; class Ozemobacteria; order Ozemobacterales; family Ozemobacteraceae; genus Ozemobacter; species Ozemobacter sibiricus. Next base: position 113,579 of record QOQW01000021.1, on the reverse strand, counting down.
GACGTTCCCGAAGTAATCGAGGGCCGTCACCGTCAGATCGAACGGACTGCCGGATTCGGGTTGGTTGGTCGTCGTCAGCACCTGCAAGGAATACGCAGGCCCGCCGATGATCTCGATCGGGTTGCTGATCCCGGTGCGGTTGCTGCTCTGGATCGACACATTGACCGTGTGCGCTTTCGTGAAGGCGGCCCCGGGGGTCAGGGTGGCCACGCCTTGCACCCAAGAGGCGGACCCGAGCGTCGGCGGCGCATAGTACGAGCTTCCGCCTGTCTTGTTGTCGTAGAAGGTCGCACTGGCCGAATAATCGGTCTTGCGGTTGGCGAACGCATCGCGGGCTTCGAAGAACACCGGGAAGAACACCGAAGCGACCTGAGGCGTCGCCGCCGACGCGATGAAAGAATCGATGGGGCCTGGATTGACCACGACTCCCGTCCAACTGGCGACCACCGAATCAGTGACGGTGATGCTGGCCAGACTGTTGATAATCGCATTCTTCAAGACCACGGCGTTGTAGAAGACATGCTGTCCCTTGTCGACACTGGGAATCAGGGTGTACGGCTTGGGAACCTGGGCAGGGAAGGGATCACCGTCGTTCGAGCCGAAGACCAGGGTGCCGGTGGCGTCGTCGGCCACGTTGCCTGCTTCGTCCAGAGCTGCCACGGTGATCGTGAAGGCTTGCCCCGCGGTGGTCGAGGCCGGGGCGGTGATCCGCAGATCGGCCACCGTCCCGCCTCGAATCTCGATGGGTATCGTCGCCACCACCGCCGGCGCGGGAGAGGAACTGGCGATCATCGTCACGATCTCGCGGCGGTTGAAGGTCGCCCCCGTTCCCGTCACGGCATACGGGATGCGTACATCTTGCACCGTGGGAGTGCGGTTGAAAATGCCGGGCACCGGGCCATCGCCCACCAGCTCCAGCGCATATTGGAAATATCGGTTCCCGGCCAGGCTGGCCAGGTTGACCGTGCTGGTCTGTCCGAAATACGTCCAGCCGGGCAGGGCCCCAGGATCGTTCGAGGCGCGGGCGTACACCCGCACGCGAGTATTGCCCGGCGTGGTCGTGGTCAGCGTCATCGGCCCGATCGAGGTGGTGATCGATCCGGCATCATAGACCACCGACGTGAACGTGCCGATCGGGGGATATCGGTCGATTCGAAGCTCGCTGATCCACCCGCCTCCGGGATAAGTATTACTGTTGGCGACAGCATATATCCCAATCTTCAGATTGCCCGGGGTGAATCCTTGGGGCAAAGAGAAACTGGGAAGAATGATATCGTCGATTTCAACGTTGAAGGCGCCTTGTGTTTCCACCAGCCAGCCAAAATATCGTACGCGCGTGATGTCGAAGCCCGGGGCGCCCGGGAAATTGGTTGCATTGATAGCGATGCTGCGGCTGGTGAGGTTCGTGTTGTTGTACCAGGTGGTAGCCGAAGGAAGGGGGGGGCCGGTCGCGATGCGACCGTTGATGTCGACGAGATACCCGTAGACACGGTAGTTGTTGGCCGCATTGCTCACCCGGAAGGAGCCTTGCAAATTCTGCCCGGTGGCGTTGCCGCCTGCGTATGTTCGATCGAAGACGAACGGACAGAGGTTGCCCGCTCCGGGGGTGACCTGGCCTGTGGTTCCTATATCGGCAACCGCACCGATCCCTAGCCAGGTGCTCCAGCGCGGATCGAGCGAGGCAGCTGAAAAATTCTCTGTAAAGGCGGGTTCATTGGTCGCCGCAAAGGTCACCGCATTGAACCAGCGGTAGTTGGTTAAGTCGTTCGACCAACCACCTTGCCAAGTATTGACCCCATCATATCTCAATTCCAGCCATTTGGGGTGCAGATTATAGGTCTGGTTGGGAATTTGCAGTCTGGTCGCGGTTCCGCCGGGAATATTTCGATGGGTGCAATAGCCTCGAAGGGCGTTGTTGATGGTACCATCTAGACCATTTCGCATCTGCAAGGCGATATAGCGGGGCCGAGCGATGGCTGGATGGCCTTCCCGAAGGATCAAACCGACAGACCAATCATTGCTTCGTTGAACTACATCATACATCGTTCGGTTGACTCGAAGTTGCATCGTGAACGGGGCAGTGTCGTTGGATGGCCAATCGAACGACAACATGGAGCAGGCATCATCCTGGTTTTCGGTTCCATTACCGACATTGGTGTAGAGTTCGCCCATGCCAAGAGTCCAGATTTTAAGCTGATTTTCCCAACTGTATTGGCCTACGGCCTGTCCAGAAGCACCGCAGTTGACAATCGTCGGGTTCCACAAGCCGTTGTCGAGCGAGTTGTCGGTGAAATCCTCGTCGTAGATGCCTCTTAAACGCAATTGCCCGAGCACAAGATCGTTGTGAACGTCCGTCATGGACGAAGCTATCTGGAATTTGGTCTCGAACCATTCGGTGTTGCTGGCGGTGTCGAACTTCCCGCCGCGGCCTCCAACCAGCAGGTGAGCAGGGGCGATCATGAAGGCGCCGGTGGTCGAAGCGTTCATGATGAATCGACCGATCGCGTTCTCGGCATAATTGTCGAATAGATCCCACCATTCCAATCTGAAAGGGAAGGGGATTTTGGCCTTCTGCGGGCTGTCAGCGGTCAAGGTGGCCCGGCGAATGATGGGATTGGATTGGACGACGAAAGAGACAGACCCCTGCTTGAGCGGTTCGCTCCGGAGGCGTGCGACCATCGTCTGGTACCCTGAACGGGTGGCATAGGCCCAGAGCGTCAATTGGGTCGTCCCGGGGAGGGGGATGGAGAGCGTACTTCGATATTCATTCCAGGCGGTGGGTACTGTTCCGCTCGAGACGAAAATCTGGCCATCGGTAATGCTGAAATCGATAAGCCCCGAAAAACTGGCGGCATTGTCACGCACCGTGTTCCCTGTTAGCACAATCCGGAAGGGTTCGGAGGCGATGACCGGCCGATCGGGAGCCGAAAGCTTCAGCAATGACAGGGTCTGCGAGCCGCCCGATGAGTGGCGCGGATTGTCGACGAAGACCTGGAAATTGTAGTCTGTCAAACCAGGATAGGAAAACCGGCCTGGATAAGACCCGGGAGCGGTGGTATCATTCATTTGCCAGCGGATGTTGAAAAGTTTAGTCCCGTTATCCTCGGGCGAAAGGGTGTAGTTGGTAGGATTGGCATCCCAACTAGTTTGACAGGTTCCCCAAGGAGTAATGGTGTTCGTGGCCAGGGCGGTCGGGTTGCCGAAAGCATCGACGATCTTGACCAGGAAAGGAAAGTAGAATTCGTTGGACACGGTTCGCGGGCCTTGGAAGGTGATGCTGGCCGGCGGTCCGGCCGAGGCCAGGATCGGTTCGCTGTAGGCGGTCGGCAGGAGGGTGGAGGTGGCGATCAACAGTTGGACGCCTGCCGAAGCGAACCACCAGGTGTCGTTGATGACGCTCTGGTTGGTCAGGGTGTACAGTTGCGGCGGTCGCCCGCCCGTGTCAGTACTGCTCACCGAAACGCTGCCAGTGATACTGGCCAGGTTGCCATAGGCGTCGACCACTTGCAGAGAGTATGACCACGCCGGCAGGAAGATGCCGACCCTGGTCCGGCTCGTGGGAAACGTGAACCGGAAGCGAGACGGAGCCGCTGGCCGGACCGAAAAAGTATGGGTGCCCAAAATCGATGGGTCGGCCACGTCGCGGACATACAAGATATGATGGCCAGCGGTGAAAAAGGTGGCTTCGAATCCTCCCAGGCCGTTGGTCAGGTTCGAATCAAGAGGGAGCTGGGCGGCGGGGTCGCCAGAAGAGAAACGAACGTTGCCGAGATAGTCGACGTTGAGATTTCCCGAGGAATCGGAAGCAGTGACCTGGAAATAGACCTTCTCACCGGCCGTGGCTAGGGTGGAACCAGGAAAGTCGGTTCGGCGCACCAGGAAATTGGTGGTTCGGTCGCTGACCGCGGTGATAATCTCAGACGCTGCTGTGGCGAGAGTGGACGTTTCCGTGGCGAAAATGCGGAAGGGCCCCAATGTCGTGGCCGATGCCGCCAGGAAAAACCGATGGTATCCATCTTCGAAAGCGGCGAAAGTGTACCCCGAAGGGCCGGTGGCCAAATTGGAGTAGCCCAATCCGATCGTTCCGGTGTAGTTGCGTAGCGGATTGAGGAACGGGTCTTGCAATGCCACGTCGAAGGTGAACGGAGTGCCGACTGGAATGGTCAAGACGGCCGGCGAAATGGTAAGCCGTGGTTTGGTCGAATCGGCGAGAATGACAATCGGGGCGGACAGGCCGAAACGCCCTGAATCTTCGACTTTGAGCCGAACCGTCTCGGCCTTGGTGAAGCGAGCGGCCTGGCTTCCGGAAAAGACCCGACGTCCCTTGTCGGCCAAGGTGAAGGTATAGACCGACGGCAGGCTGGGGTCGCCCCCCGTCGCATCATGGGTGAGCATGATGGTACCGGTGTAGTTGCTGACGAGATTCCCGCCGGAATCGACGGCGCGCACTTCGAAGGTCAGGCTGGCGCCTGCGGTGGCAGCGGGGGGGGTAATGAGGTCGAATCGCTCGACGCCGCCGGGTTTGACGTTCAAGATCACTGAGCCGAATTTCGTGGAATCGCCGATGTCTTCGACCCGGAGAGTCACGGCGTCGGAAGCACCGGTCAGGGTGACAGACAAGGCCAGCACCCCATCGAGGAAACTGTACCCTGAGGAAACCGAGGGAATGGCCTCTCCCACTGACGGGATGATGCGGCACGCCCCTTTGTAGGATGTCAAGGTATTGCCGCCGAAATCGCGGGCGGTGATGGTCAAGATGAACGGAACCCCCGCCAGTTGCACGAATCCGGCGTCGACTCCGTAGCCGTCGAACGACGGAGGCGGCAGTTGGTAGCATCCCACCGAAAGCTGGCCTTGCAAGGGCGTGGGGTCGGTGGCGGTCAGGGTCAGGTTTCCAAGCTGGGTCAGGGCGGGGTAGATGGTCGCGGTGCCGCTGGCGAAAGTTCCCGCATTGGGGGTGACGGTTCCGCTCGAAACGCCAAGGGTGAAGGGGCCGTTGTAGGTGGGCACGATGTTGCCGAAGGCGTCGAGAACATCGACCGTGAGCGGGAATGGCAATCCCTGATACTGCACGGGCGAAGCGTTCAACCCCAAGGCCACCGGGGTGGCGGGAAGAACGGTGAATGTGTGAGAGGCGGTGAGGCCACGCAAGTTGTCGATGACCGTCAGGGTTTGGGTTGATACCGTGTAGAAGGCCATGTTGGTGAGGGCGATCTGGCCTCCGAGCAATTGACGAGTGGCGGAAAACGAGGCTGGATAGGGATCGGTGCAGGTAAAAAAGAGGGTGGCGGTGTCGGCCGTGTTGAGATTGCCGTATTTGTCGCGGGCCCGCACGAAGCCGGTGACGGGCTGCCCGGCCGTGATCGTGGTGGGAAGCCCTTCGAACCACAGTTTTGCCGTCTCGTCGGGCAGGCAGGTGATGGTGGCAGCCCCCGAGGCGACGCCGCCAACGGTGGCCGATGCATAGACGGTGAATACTCCAGCGGTCGTCTGGCGGCCTTGGAAGGCCCGGCTGCCCTGGTCAGCCGTCTGGAAGGTATAGGCTGGCACGGGAAAAGTTGCCGTGGGGGAGGGCGAAGACAAAGTGAAGGCGGTCGTCGAACGCGTGGCGGTGGCGAGAGTTCCGTCGAGGGCGGTGACCGAGAATTCGAAGAAGCTTCCTGCTTTTACGGGGGTGGGGGCTTGGATTGCCAAACTTTTGGTAGGAAGACTGAAAAAGATTTCGACTTCCTCCAGGAGCGGGGTAAACCCGGTGTCGGAAGTTTTCAGCCGGGCCATGAACTGAATCCAGCGGGCGTGAGGAAGAGGAACGGCCCCGCCGTTCACCGTGATGGCCGAACTCCAGGGAGCGGACGTACAAGCCGCCTGGGTGGCGCCGGTGCGCGTGAAAAACTCGATGCTCGTCCCATTCCCTGAGGTATTGGCGCTCCAGGTGATCGCCTCGAAGGTCGGGCTGACCTCGCCGGTGTCGAAAGGCCGTGAAATATACGTGGCAACCCGTTGATACCCGGCATCGATCTCATCATCGAGGTATACCGACAAAGGATATTTGGGGAGGAGTTCGACCCAGTCGTAATTGATCCGTCTCTCGCGCCATCCCGCCCCTGTTTTGTTGCTATTGTGATTTAGGGCCGTGATAGCTGTTAGCCTGAGGCGGTTGGTCTGCCGGGTGACTGTCATCAGATTCCATTCGGAAATCCCCGCAGGGATACGGAATTCTTCCCAGTTGTTACCATCTTGGTCCAGGAGGAAAATACGGCTGGTAATGCCTCCCGTATCGTCCAGTCCGCTGGTGAGTGTTTTTCCGAAAACATTGAGCACATACGTTCCGGTTCCGGGGAGGTCGACGGTTTGAGAAGCCCCGAGCCAACCAACGTTGACGGTCTGGCCTTCAGGGTAGCAGACAAGGAAGCAGCTCTTGTTCTCGTAGCCTGGAAAGCCTTCCGGGAGATAGGAGTTGTTATTCTCGATCCCGTAGAAATAGGCGGTGGTCGGGCCGGTGACGAACCCGATGCCCCAATGGTTCATGCCGTTTTCGAAATCGTGGTTTCTCAGATAGAATGGGCTGATGCTGGTAGTGGCGACCGAGAGCGCCTCTGGATTGCCATAGTACAACCAATAATTCACCGGGGTTCCTGCCGGAGGCAGGGGATTGGCGGTGGCTTCGAACAGGATTTTGACCGGGGTATTGGGATTATCGACGGGGGTTTCATAGCCACGCAACCGGAATGGGACTGGCGCTCCGAGGGCGTTGGTGAGCCGCAGATCAGACCAGTTGGCGTTGGCACCACCGATAATGCCGATCTCGACGTTGACCTTCTCGTTGGTGCGGCTGGCGCGCGCCCCGCCCGGTTCGGGGGGAACCGTCAGCGCGATGCGACGACGCTTGGTCCAGGTGCGGGTGCCTCCGTCGGTGAACCGCCAACTCGGGTTGGCCGGGTCGTCGACCCCGGGGTTGGTATTGAACAGCCGCACATACCCGGCGGGGTTGCCTCCGGTGTCCGAGGCCACCACTCCCTGGAGGGTGGCCCCAGGGGCGATGAAATCGGCATTCGAGGTCACTTTGAACGAAGCTGCCTCGGCGCCCCACTTGGTCATCAGGATGCCCCAAAAGACCACCAGGCCGACGAGGATGGTGCGGCACCACCTCACCGGTGATTTGCCATTTCGAGACAAAGCTCGACACCCGCTGGTTCGCTGGTTCATAAGATCGACCTCGTAAAATTTTCAGGGGTTGAGAACCGCCGAATGGTGGGCGACTATTGACGCCATCAAGCCTTCAATCCTCACGGACAGCGAAGGTCGGAGGTGCCTCTTCGAGAATTGGTGTTTCATGCAGGTCGGGATGCTTATCCTGGATGGCTGGAGTGGGAAATATTCTCTCAAAGGCTGCGAAAACCTCAGGTGAATCGGAGGAGGGCCGGTTGGAGGCGAATCTAGCACGCAGGGCAAGGCCGGTATTGTACTACTCGCGGATCGCGTTGGAGGTGCGCCATCGAGGGGCGAACCGGTCGAGAATGGCGGTGAGTTCGACAAATTCCCGAAGCGCGGATTCCCTGCCGGCAACGGCGTGGAAAAGGGCTCCGACCAGCATTTCCTGCTCGTCGGTGGTAATGGAGGGCAGGCTGGCCGCCCATGCCATGACCATCAAGCCGGCTCTCGCCATTGGAGAATCCTCGGTCTCGGCGGTTGCCCAGCTCTCATTGAGAAGTGGCCAGAGATGAGAAAACCCGCCCCGCTCAAAAGCGCCTATATATGATCTGAATCGCTGGGAAATCTCGGGATCGTCGGTCGGATTGAAGAGCGACCGCAGTGGCTCCTCGATGGGATGAGCATGGGAAGCGGGCAGGACCGGCCCCAAGACTCGCACCAGCCAAACGCCACCTGCCAGCAAGGCTGCCAGGATGACGATGTTGACGAGCCGCGAAGTGGCCGCCCACCGGGTCCTCAAAGCGGCAGCCAGCAGGCCCGGTGAGACTTTGGCATGAGCAATCCCGGTCCCATGTTTTGCCTCCTCTCAATTTCATTCTACACTTTTTTCGATCGCTTGCTGAAGGGAAGATCGCGATCTTCTCGGCAAGGGCGGAAAAAGTGTCGGCCTTCAAGGAGTTGGATCGCTTTCCGCCGGCGAGGCCATATGGGCGTCGGGGAGGGGATCGTGGGCCAGGTAGCGGCGAGGGGGGCGGAAGTATTTGAAGGGGGAATACCCGGCCAGATTGCCGATGCTGGCCATGTAGATGCAGGCGTAGCGCTCGACGATGGTGGCGAAACGCGATTCTTCGTTGCCGGCCCGCATGACCTCGCCCCAGTGCGGGTTGTAGCGTTGCTGCTCCTGGTCGATCAGGGCGGTGAGCTGTTCGTCGAGGCCGGCGATCCGCTCGCGGATCAGGTCGCGGCGGGCTTCGAGGTCGCTGGTCGACAGCTTCTTCAGCTCGGTCGCCGGCAGGTGCAGATCAGGGAAATCTCCGGCAGGATGGTCGTGCGTGCGGGAAGCACCGCTCCTACGGACCGGGCCGGTTCTACAGGGTCGGGCGTCGGTCGGGCGGGCCGGCTCGGCGGAAGAGGGGCGTCGGGTGCGGTCGGTGCGGTCCCACAGTTCTTCCTTGATGGCATAGGACGCGTTCTCGAGCTGGTCCTTCTCGGCCATGAGAGCGTTGATCCGGGCCTGCAAGGCGCGATTGGCTTCCAGGGCCGGTACCTCGGAGGCCAGTTCCTGCACGACCAGGCCGGTGCGCCAGCCGGTGGTCTTCTTGAGGGTGATGACATCGCCCAGGATGTGGTCACCCAGGTACAGGATCTCGGACGGCTGCAACCCGAGGTCGCGTTCGAAGGTGCGGGCGTTGCCGCCCTGGTAGATCCCTCCAAGTTCGAGCGGCCCGTGGAAATTCGAGAGCAGGCCGGTCTTCGGATCGACCCGCAGGAATTTCTGGGAATGCAAGAAAAAGCCGGGTTTGTTGCTGGCTACGACAATGATGTGAAAAAGGTTCTGCCAGCTTGATTTCGGCAGGAAGGGGTCGAAGCAGTAATGCATGACGGCCTGGCTGTATTCGTAATCTGAATTGGTGATCAGCGCCAGTTTCTTGCCGTAGTGCCGGAACTTCTTCAGGGCTTCTACCGTTTTCCTATCTTGAATGAGATACTTATGCGGTTCGCGCACGACGAATCCCTTCAAGCTGCCATCCTGATGGATCTCGTCGACCAGGGTGCGGATGTCTTTGAACAACGTGGCGAGGTTGACCGGCTTCTGGACAGTGTCATACCAATCGACCAGGCGGGCGTAGAGGCATCCTTCCGCGAGCGAGAACAACGTGTGGATGATGTAGAACCGGGGATCGGTGAGGTCGATGCCCCGCGTGTCATAGATCTTCTTCTGCTCATCGATGGTGAGGGGGCGGGTCCCATGCGTGGCCCGCTTGACGTAGCCGTACCGGTTGACCTTCAGGAAGTTACCGCGCTCCTGGTCGATGACCAGCCCGCGAATGACGAACTCCGGATCGAACGTCAACTGGCGGATCTCTTCAGGATACCCTTTGTCTTTGATCAGGCGCTCGACCACCAGCTCGAAGGCTTTTCCCTCGAGGTTGGGCACGTTGTAGGTGGCGACGGTGTAATCCATATCGAAGCCGATCATCTTGATGCTGTTGAGGTTGAGGGTGCGGTTGACGAAGACGCGTTCGCCGGCTTCGGGCGGGTGCTTGATGGCCATGTTCTTCTCCTGGCGGATGGTTGCGTGATGGGTTAAAATACCATGTTCGTTCATTTTGTGCAGGAGGCGGTTCCATGCTGCGCCACCCTATCCGCCTGGTGCTCTTCGATTACGGCAACGTCATTTCGCTTGTCGACCACCGGCGGTTCCTGACGAATCTGCAGCCGCTCGGCAAGTTCGATGACCAGGCCCTCTGGCGCGACATCTTCGAGGGTCCCGCCCCGGCCTTGCGCCAGCTCGAAACCGGGGCGATCTCGACCGCAACGTTTTTCGCCCGTGTCGCCGCCTTCTTTCGCGGCACGGCGCCCAGCCAAGAAGCTTTGATCGAAGCCTTTTGCGATCTGTTCGAGCCCGTGCCTGCCACTCGCGCGTTGCTCGCCCGCTTGCGCGGTCGCTACCGGATCGGCCTCCTGTCGAATACCAGTCGCCTCCATTTCGAGCGGGTCATCCGCGACCGCGAGGTGTTTCCCTGCTTTGATCAAGTGACCATGTCCTGGGAAGTCGGGGCCATGAAACCCGATCCCCGCATCTTCCAGGATGCCCTGGCCAAATTCGGCGGGCCACCGGCCGAAGTCGTCTATCTCGATGACATCGCCGCCTACGTCGAGGCGGCACGGGCGCTCGGGATGCAAGCCCTGCAGATCACCGACCCCGCCGTCCAGATGCCGGCTCTGGCCACCGCCCTGGGGGTGGTGTGATCTCAAGGGAGAGGAAGAAACCTTCCTCTCCTCTTCGGCCATGAAGAGGCGGCTGGCGACCAAGGCCGGGTGAGGCATGGGCGCCCGCCGATCGCGGTTGTTGAAATTCCTCACCTAGGCCGGCGATAGGATATAATGCTGATCGAAACGATTGCCGGGAGGAGGAGACCTCGCCTGCATCTGCCCGGTCGTCCCCCACGTCCTGCGGTCGAGCCCGACCGATCGCCCGATGCGAAAGGATGAGCATGTATCGAATCTCTGTCGAGAAATCATTCAGTGCCGCCCACCTTCTGCCCGACCATCCTGGCAAATGCCGGCAATTGCACGGCCACAACTGGCGTGTGCGAGTGACCGCCGCCGCTGCCACGCTCGATCAGCAGGGGATGGTGGTCGATTTTTCGGTGCTCAAGCGGGCCCTGGCCGAGGTGTGCGACCAGTTCGACCATCGGCTGCTCAACGAACTGCCGCTGCTGGCCGGCGTCGTGCCGACGGCCGAGCATCTCTGCCGGATCATCCATGGCGAACTGGCCCGTCGCCTCGACGATGGCCGCGTTCGCATCGCTCTGGTCCAGATCTGGGAAACCCCTGACAACTGTGCGGAATTCGTTCCGGCGGGGGGCGGGGAGGGTCAGCCATGACCTCGCCTCGTTCTCCTTCCGGTTCCGCTCGCGCGGCCACGACCTCGCCTCTTGGCCGAACCACCTCGACCAGACGAAAACCTGCCTCCTCGGCCCAGCGCCCACTTGCGGTCATCGTCGCCTCGGGAGGCATGGATTCCACTGTCTGCATCTCGATCGCCGTCGATGAAGGGTTCGAACCCGCGCTCTTCCACCTCGACTACGGGCAGCGCACCGAACGACGCGAGCGACGCGCCTTCCGGGCGCTTGCCCGTCATTTCGGGGCTCGGCACACGCTCGTGGTGAAGGCGGCGCACTTCCGCCAGATCGGGGGCAGCGCGCTCACCGACCATCGGATCGCCGTTCCCACCGGCCGAGCGGCCGCTCGCGCCACCGCCCGCGCCACGGCCGGGCATGGCCTGCCCGTGACCTACGTGCCGTTCCGCAATGCCAATATCCTGGCCATGGCCGTATCCTGGGCCGAGGTCATCGGGGCGACACGGGTGTACATCGGGGCGGTCGAGGAAGATTCCTCGGGGTACCCCGACTGCCGCGAGACGTTCATTCGGGCGTTCGATCGGGCCATCAAGGCCGGCACCGGGGCCGGCCACGCGCTGAGCCTGAAAGCCCCGTTGCTGCATCTGTCGAAAAAAGAGATCGTGCGGTGGGGCATGTCGCTCGGCACCCCGTTCCACCTGACCTGGAGCTGCTACCAGAGAGAAGACCTCGCTTGCGGTGAGTGCGATTCCTGCCGCTTGCGGTTGCGAGGGTTCCGGCAGGCCGGCTTCATGGATCCTCTGCCCTACGCCCGGAACGAACAGGGCTGACCGCTCGTCCGCCGTCGCGCGGTCGGGGAGCCAGTCTGACGAAGATTCTGGGGAAGGAACCGGCGAAAAGAGAACGACCCAGGGCGACCGCCCCTGTGGCGCCGGCCCCGCCAGCAACTATCAGAGGGTTCCGTGGCGGTCGCCTCCCGAGGAAGCGACTCGGTCGCGAGGCGGTGGGGCGCGGCCCGAAGGGCTGGTCAGGGGCTGGGTTTCAAGGCCCGGGTTGTTTGGTCCCAGAGTCAGTCGCAGGGGAGGTTTGCTTCGACCCTGAAGTGGTTGGCAGACCAAGGGAGCTGGTTGCCACCATCTTCCAGAGGTCTCTGGTCATCGTGGCCGGAGGCAGAGCGGACAAATTGAATGGCCCAACGCCATCTTTGAGGTCCTGGACCACTTTTTCGGCAATCGGGTTGCCGGCGTAGGCACTCCGCCGCAAGAGGTCGTACAGGCGGGCCTGCTCGATCCGATCTTCCTGCTCTTCGAGTTCGGCCATGATCCGATCGGCCCCTTCCTGGTCGTCGACGCCGCCATCACCGGTCATCAGCATGTATGCAAGGTAGGCTTTGGCCCCGGGAGCGCCTTGCTCGGCCGCCATACGGAAATAGGCACGCGCGAGGGTCTTATCCACCTGTCCGGTTTCCCCATTGAAGCATCGCAGGCCCAGCCGGAACGCTTCCGGTCCATCGACCCGGGGAAGTTTCGCGAGAATTTCGGTATCGTCTTGCAGCGGCTCCTCGCCCTCCTCCGGGGGGAGGAATGGGCGAATGGGGGCCGGCACGGCGGCCTTTTCCAGTCGTTGCTTTTCCTTCATCAGGACCCCCTGATTGTAGATAAGCAGGCAGGTAGTCAAGATGAGGATGTAGACGAAGGCCGGACGCAATAAGGGCGGTTCGGGAGCTTGCTCTGGGCTGGTGGCCGACGAGGGGGGCGGGGAGGCGAGCGCCGGCTTTTCTTCTTTGGGGCCAGCGGTGACGGTCGGCTTGGGGGCGTCGCTGCGGGAAACCTTGATGAGGGTGTTGGTCAGGACAAGGCTATGAGGAGGAATGTCGAGGCCCAGAGCGAATCCCCAGCTTTCGATCCCCCACCGGAGGGCCGTCGGGTCGAAGGGGATCTCGGCCAGAATCCGGTTTTCGAGGCGGGGAAGGATCGGATCGATCGGCCGCCCCTTCCCCAGGGTGACCAGTTCCTGAGGAACCTTGCGCTCGAGCAGGCATCCCAGCAGGAATACCTCCCCTCGATAGAGAGGGAAGGTTTTCTTCAGGCGCGCTTCCAGCCAGTTCTTGGCGAAGCAGGTGGTCTGACCATACCGCAGCATCAGTTCGGCCAGGCCGTGCGCCACTCGATTGCCAAGGGGAGGGTAGGTGCGATCAGGCAGCCCGGCCATGAGCGTGCGGGTGTTGCAATCGGGCGGGTAGGGGAGGTCGAGGGCATGGGCCCAGGCGGAAAATCCGAGGGAAATCGCTTCTTCGCTGAAGCGGTACAAGCTGATGACGTTCTGGAACTGGGCTTGCAGGAAGTCAAGATCGAGCCGATGCGCCGCCAGCTGAAACGCTTGAGGAACGCCGGCCTCGAGCAGGCGAGCGATGACGAAGGCTTCGCGCCGGAAGTCGGGCAGGGCTTCCCGCAGCAGCTGATCGAACCTCAGGAAATTGAGGAGAATCCCTTTCCCCTCGGCTTTAAGAATCGCTCGGATTTTGTCCTGGACGAGGCTGGCCATGTCCCTCCATGCCAACGGAAGGTGGATCGGGGTGAAGTCGTTCCCAGGTATCGACGGAATCCGCGGAAATCCGAACCTTCCTTCGGGGCGCTTGTTTCCATGATACCATGTCGAGAAGGCGGTCCCTGCCCGAAAACCATGCCGGCCACCGCGATCGGGTGGCCGGTAGGCGACAACGAATCTTCAGATTCGTTTCAGAAACGGAACAGTTCCCCGTCCACCACGATCATTTCTAGCTTGGATCGGATGTCCAGGGGGTGTCCGGAAAACAGGGCGAGATCGGCATCGTATCCCTTTTTGATCTGGCCGCACCGAGTCTGGATGCCGAGAATCCGGGCCGGGTTCTCGGTGATGGCGTTGATGGCGCGTTTCTCGTCGAGACCGAACTGAACGGCCATGGCGGCGACGATCCGGAGGGCTTCGATGGGCAGGCCAGGGAAATCGCAGGTGAGAGCGACCTCGACTCCTGCATTCATCAAGATGACCGCGCTTTCAAAGGTCTTGTCCCGGAGTTCGAAGCGGAGATGAGGCACCAGGGCTGGCCCCAGCACGACCGGAATCTTCTTCTCGGCCAGCATCGGGGCGAGCAGGTGGGCTTCGGTGCCGTGTTCGATGATGAGCTTCAGCTTGAACTCTTCGGCGATCCGGATCGCGGTCATGATGTCTTCGACCCGGTGGGCATTGGCCCGCATCGGGACCCGCCCTTCCAGCATGGGGAGCAGAGCCTCGAATTGGATGTTCCGGTCGCGAATGCCCTTTTTGGAGGCTTTCTGCTCGGCATAGTCCTGGGCCCGCATTAAGGTTTCGCGAATCAGAGCGGCGACGCCCATCCGGGTCGAGGGGGCTTTTTTCTGTTTGTGGTAGGTGTTCTTGGGCTCTTCGCCGAAGCAGATTTTGATGCCGGCTTGTTCGACGATGAGGCCGACATCGGCGGAATTGCCGTTGGTCTTCAAAATCGAGCACTGACCAGCGATCGGATTGGTGGGACCGGGGCAGACCATGCAAACGGCGACGCCTGCACGGCGTGCGTCTTCCAGGGCCTGATCCCGCATTTTGATCCCGTCGAGGGGGCGCAGATGAGGCGTGATCGGCTGGAAGACCTCGGCCATGTCAGAGCCGGGGGTCAGATTGCCCCGCTCGAACAAACCCAGGTGGGTATGGGCGTCGATCAGGGCGGGCATCAGGTATTTCCCCTTGCCGTCGATCGTTTCATCGACGGTTTTGAGGATCTTGGAGCCGACGGCAGCGATCTTTCCCTTTTCGACCAGGACTTTCTGGCCCGGGAAAAAAGCGCCAGCCATGTAGAGGCGGATGTTATCGAATAGGATCGACATGCATGTCTCCCTTCTGCGCGGGGGCGCGGGAAGGGTCAGAGGACTTTTTTGCCGTCGATGAGGGCGACGTCGACCGTTGACCGGACGTCGAGAGGATGGCCGTTCCAGACGACGACGTCGGCATCGTAGCCCACCTCGAGTTTGCCGAGCCGTTTGTCCAGACCCAGGATGGCCGCCGGATATTCGGTGACCGTCTTGATGGCGCGTTCTTCCTCCAGGCCATGGCGTACGCACAGGGCGGCGCAGAGGGAGAGTCCCTCGATGGGGATGACCGGATGGTCGGTGGTGATCGCCACCATGCACCCTTCGTCGAGAAGGGCACGGACGGTATCGAAGGTCTTGTGCCTGAGTTCCGGTTTGCATCGACTGGAGAGGGTCGGTCCGACCACGGCGCGGGCCTTCCAGCGGCCGAGTTCCTTGGCGATGAGATGGCCTTCGGTGCAGTGGTCGATGACCAGATCCAGGTTGAATTCCTGGGCGATACGGTAGGCCGTGATGATATCGTCGGCCAGGTGGGCATGCGCTCGGGCCTGGATCTTCCCTTCCAGGAGGGGGAGGAGGGCTTCGAGTTTGATTTCGCGTTCTTTAAAATCTTTGGCCTTCTTTTTCTTGGAATAATCCTGGGCTTTCATCAGCCACTCGCGGATGACGGCGGCCGTTCCCATGCGGGTGCTGGGGAACTGTTTCTGCTCGGCGTACACCCGCTTGGGATTCTCGCCGAACGCGAACTTCATGCCGGAGGATTCTTTGACGACGGCCTCTTCCACCACATTGCCGACCATCTTCAGGATGCAGGTCTGACCGCCGATGGGGTTGGCCGAGCCGGGGGTGATCATGCAGGTGGTAATGCCGCCGGCCAGGGCATCTTTGAACGCCCGGTCCCGCATCTTGACCGCGTCGAAGGCCCGGACCTGGGGAGTCACCAGCCCGAAGGACTCGTTCAAGTCGGCGTCGATCCAGCCGACACCTTCTTCTTCGAGGCCCAGGTGGGTATGCGCATCGATCATTCCGGGCATGACATACTTGCCATCGGCCTCAATGACCATGGCATTGCCCTCGGTCTTCTCTTTGGGGTCTGCTTTGGCTTTCTTCACCTTGGCAGAGGCCAGGGTGATTTCCAGGATCTTGCCTTTGTCAATGACCATCCGCCCCAGTTGCTGGAACTTCCCCTGGTAGAAAATCGTCCCTTTGTTGATGATGACCTTCATGTGCTATCCCCTTTCCTGATTGCCCTGAGGGCGAGGTGGAACCCCGGGGGGCCCTATCCTCAAGGTGTGCGTCAGACGGTGGCAGGTTGCTCTCGCAAGCTGCTCCCACCGACCTCGAGGCTCAACCGCATTCCTCCGGATTATCAATTTCTTGGGGGGGTATTCTAACGCGACTGCCCGGCGAAATTCAAGTACCTTGTCCTCGGGTCATTCGGCCGCGCTTCCGAGATGAGGTTTACTTGACGCCTGGTTCTCTGAATTTTATAATTGAAGCGATAGGAAAGGGGCTTGGCATGACGCGATTGGTGGCCACTCTGGGAGGATTGATCCTGATCGCCATGGCCCTCAGCGGGTGCACGGAGCGTGCCCCCGTTCCGGCGCCATCCACCGAAATTGGCGCGCAAGTCGAATCCAGGGCGGTGGTGCCGGTTCGTGCCCCGGCCATTGCTTCTCCAACGCCGGCTTCGGCTCTCGAGCAAGCTCACCAGGCCTACCAGGCGGCGTACGAAAACTACGTCCGCATGCTTCGGGAAAGCGGCCCGCAAACCATGGATACTCTCAACGCTCTGGCCATCTATCAGAAGAAATACCAGATCTATCAGATGCTCCTGAACGCCGAAAAAGACATCCCCGGCCTCGCCAGCCCTCCATCTGACCCCACCAATCGCTGATACCCCCCTCTCCGTGGTTGATGAGGGGCGGTGTGTTTTCAGAGGCTGGCTTTTGGTCGAGGGGCCCCATTACCCCCTGGAGGCAGACCGGCTCCCTTGGTCCTCAAGCAGGCGCATGTCGGCCGCGGTGATGCGACCCATGCTGATGAACAACACGATCGCGGCTCCGATCTGGATCGAGTCCAGCGGTTGACCGTAGTACCCCCACATGATCAAAACGGACGCCAGGGGAAAGATCAGTTCCAGAATGGATGCCACCGAGGCTGCCACGTACACCAGACCGAAATAGAACAGCCCGGTCGCCACCAGGCCAGGTACCCACGCCATATACAGAATGCTCGCAAAATAGGGACCACTGGGATCCAGGATGACAGCGGCCTGCAGGCCGGAATTGAGCGCGAGCGCCAGCCCGAAGGTGAACACGGTTCCGAACAGGAAGCGGTTGCCCAGGACGAAAACCTTGTCATAGGTTCCCAGGAGCAACTTTCCCCAGACCGTTCCGGAGCCCCAGAAGAATACCGCGGCCAGGGCGAACAGGGTACCGGTGCCGAGGCGCGCCCATTCGCCTGAGAAGGGGTTGGTCAGCGAGAAACTGACGAAATAGGAGGCGGTCACGGCCAGCCCTGCCCAACCATAGAACGCCGGCCGAAAGCGTTCCCGCAACAGGATCGCCCCCAGAGAAATGGTCACCAGGGGTTGCAGTTTCTGCAGCAGGATCACCAAGGCGGGATTCATGTAATGGAAGGCCTGGGTGAAGCAGAGGATGCCCATCGCCGAGGCGCCCCAGCCGACCAGGAGAAACAGGCCGAAGTCGCGACCGGTCAACCTCGCATAGGCTCGCCGCTGATGCCACAGCGCGGGAGCCAGCACGACCAGATTGAAGAAATGCTCCCAGAAGATGAGCAGGCTGACGGGAAGAGCTTTGATCGCCCCCACCCGGAAAAACAGGTCGGAGCTGCGCAACAAGTGGCAGCCCGCCATCAGGAGGGCTCCCCAGAGGGCTTGTGCCGTGTTCATTCGCCCTCTGCTCCTGGCGTTCGAGGGATGATGGGCGCCCGAAGCGGCGTGTCGGCTGGGAATTTCCGAGACTCTGGGCCGCAGGCGGCCGAACGGCCAGTTCCTGAAGCGACGAACCCAACGGCCGGCCGCCATCTGGTTCCTTGAGCAGCACAGGAACTGGACGCAAGGTTCTTGGTCATTTGGGATCAGGCCTGACCGGCGGCGGTGGTGCGGTTCTTGCCTTGCTGCTTGCTGACATACATGGCTTTGTCGGCGGCCATCACCAGGCTGTCCCGGTCGTGGGCATCGGCAGGGTAGGAGGCCACACCCAGGCTGCAGGTGATGCGAAGGTTGCCAAGCGGGTGACTGATGGTCTGGGCGGCGATCGCCTCCCGAATGCGCTCGGCGGTGAAGAACGCCTCATCGGAACGGGTTTCGGGAAGAATGATGGCCATTTCTTCTCCGCCGTATCGACAGGGGATGTCGACACCGACCCGGATCGTCTCGCGGATCGTCAGAGCGACGCGCTGCAAGACCTGGTCGCCGACCTGGTGGCCATACAGGTCGTTGAACTGCTTGAAATTGTCGATGTCGATCATGATCAAGGCCAGTTTCAAACCGTAGCGGCGCGCGCGCAGGATTTCCTCGGACAGACGGGCCATGAAATAGCGATGGACGAACAATCTGGTCAGGCCGTCCGTGATCGACAGCTGGTAGAGCTTGGTGTTTTCGATGGTGACCGCGGCCTGGGTGGCGATCAGGTTGAGCAGCGCCAGATCGGCTTCGCCGAATTCGAGCCCGTCTCGTTTGTTGACGATGTTGATCACGCCGATGGTACCTTCTTTGAATTTCAAAGGAGAACACAACAGGGTCCGGATGTCTTCGACCGGCAGGATGCTACCGAAATTCTTGAAGTCGGCATCGCGGAAGCCGGCGTTGCAGATGCGTCCCTTGCCTTCCTTGGCGACGAGACCGCAGATGCCATACCCCAATTTGATGGGGGTCGATGACAGAAGTCGGTAGCGTCCGCCGTACCCGACCCGGATGACCAGCTCGTCGGTCTGGTCGTCCAGCAGCATGATCGAGCCGCGCTCCGCGCCCAGGACTTCGACGGCGTGGCTCAGCAGGAATTTGAGCAGTTCATCGGCGTCGGTGATGTAATTGACCGCGTTGCTGATCTCGAACAGGGTGTTCAGTTCATACATGCGGCGGTTCTTCTGTTCCTGTTCTTCCTTGAGGCTGCGCACCATGGCGGTGAAATTGCGGTAGAGCAGGCCGATTTCATCGGATCGGTCGGAAGTCAGGTCGATGGAGAAATCGCCGCTGGCCACCCGGGTGGTGATTTCGGCCAATTGGGTGATGGGGGTTCCAACATTCATGTAGAGCAACGAGCCGGTCGCCAGCGCGAGCAAGATCCCGATGCCGCCGAACAGGAGCAGGTCGCGATGCAGGCTGCTGCCCAGATTGATGAACTCGGATTCGGGCAGCGTGATCTCGAGGCGGATGGTCTCCGAAATCTGCCCGGGCAGGGCTTCTTCCCGGACGAACAGGTGCTTTCGGCCCAGAACCACGGTCTCCCCGGTCGTCGCATCGGGAGATTCGGGAATGGTGTCGACCATCCGTTTCATGTAGACGTCCATCTTGGTGGTGAGGATGCGACGATTGGCGTAGAGCAGGCTGAACTCGGCGCCGGTCAACGGTTTCAGCGGATCGGCGAAATCGCGGGGCAGGCGCCAGGCCGCGACGACGTGCAACTTGCCGCCCTGCCGCAATTTGGTGATCTCGGCGGCGGCGAGGATCCAGGGCTCCTTGTTGAGCACGAACAGGTTCTTCGACAAAGGGGAATGGCAGATCGAGGGGATGATCCGGTCGAGATTCTCGCCTGGCGGGCTGCCTTCGGCGATGAGGATGCGGGAACTGTCGCCGATCAACGCGAGGTAATCGAGGCCCAGGCGGGGCAGGCGATCCTGCAACAGCGGCAGGGTGGCAGAGGCGTCGAACCCGTCCTTGGTGGCAGTGTAGAAATCGAAATCGGCCAGCGTCTTGGCCCGCGAACGCAGGCTGTTCATCTGATCAGCTAGGCTCGCCCGGAACAAACTGCCGGCATACTCGAGCCGACGTCGGAAATCGCGCCGGGCCGCCTCTTCGGCGCGACGCAGCGAAAACGCCATGAAAAGGGAGAAGGGCACGACCAGGATCAGCAGGAAGAACAGCAGGAATTTGCTCTTCAACCCGATCATGGACGACATCAAAGGAGGGCGGGTTTCAAAGTGACCACCCCCTGCCGTCGACGGACTCCATGCAGGAAGAGCCGACGCAGGTCGGTGGCCCAGGGGACCGCTTTGGGCAGATCGACGCCGGCCGGACGGGCGACCTCTTCGGCGAACCGCCCTGGTAGCGCCACCTTATAGACCCGAGCGGGATCGAAATCGCCTTCCCAGGGATACAGGCGGGTGACCTTGCCGTCCTGCATTTCCACGCTGAGCCCGGAGAAGGCGAGGGGCGCTCCTCCCGAGGCGAGGGCGTGGTCCAGCAGCCGGCGAACGGTTTCGCCTGGGAGGGCCACCGTTTCGACGCCTACGTAGTCTGGCAGAGCGCCCAGCAGCCGTCCGGGGGTCAGCACCCCGAGCGGGTCGCCGCCTGACTTCACCAGGCTCAGGGGCAGCAACGCGAAATCGGAGTCGGTTTCGGTGCGAAGAGTGTCGGCGATGAATCGGGCCAACGGGGAGCCGGGGGTGCCGTCGTGAGCGAGAGGTTCGCTCAAGCTGGCCAGTTCGAACTCGAGCGCCTGGAAGCGCAAGGTCTCGTCGGTGTCGCCGATATCGACGAAGCGGCGTTCGGTGGTGGGGGTGACCACCCGCTGAGCGGCCAGATAGTTCTTCAGGCTTTCCCGCAGGAGACCGACGACGGCCCGGTCGCGGCCCTGGGTCAGTTCAGGCCAGGAAACGGGGGTCGAGACCATGAAATCATTGACGGCCACCGTGTAGTCGCGGTCGGGGTCGAGAGGTTCTTCGCCGACGCTGATCTGAATGAGCCGGAAGCCGGGGGGATTGCGCCCGGAATAGGTGCAACGCAGGCCAGAGGCTTGCAGAAAAGTGCTTCGGCCACTGAGGCTCTCTTCGACCAGGTTCTCGATCTGCCAGCCTTGCAAGGTCAGGCGGATGATCGAGTTCTCGAACGGCAGGACATCATAGAGATCGCGGAGGGAAATGGGGCCGGAGGAGAGGGCCGCTTTGATGCCGCCGGAGTTCTGGAAGGCGATGTCGGTCTGGGCCGCCTCGCGGATGGCATCGGCCACCAGGTTGCCCATGGTCGATTCGTCTTCGTAGGTGCGCTTGAAATCGCCGACCGCTCGGCCCACCACCTCTTCGAGCAGAGACTCGATGCGGGATTCCACTTTGGCGATCTCTTCGATCAGGCGCGGCGAGGGGGGAACCCGGGTGGCATCGACCGGCATGATGGTCTGGAAGGCGCGTTCCACGTTCCAGGCCTGGCCGATGTACGGGATCTTGACCATGCCCAGACCGGCGCCGCGGGCCGGGGCGGTCTGGCAGAGCAGTGGCCGACTCGGCCGGCCGGCAGGTTGGGGACCGATCAGATCGCCGATGACGACATCGACGTCGGGGAAGATCTCGGTCAGGTCGAGCCGGGTGTCGAGCGAAGGGTGGTGGCTCAGCAGGATGACCAGTTCGGCGCCCTGCAGTTTGAGCGTGGCGGCCGCCTTCTGGACCGCGGTCTGCAGGTCGGTCACCTCGATCTGCAGAACGTTCTCCTGACGGGTGTTGCGGGCCAGGTCGCCGTGCCCCAGCCCGATGATGCCGATCTTGTGTGGCCCTCGCTGGATCAGCACGGAGGGCAGGAAGGTGTTCCCCAGCGGGGACTTGAGGTCGCGGTAGTTGCAAGCCAGCAGCGGCAGCTTGCCTTGCTCGGCATACCGCCGCAGGGTATCGAGGCCGAGTTCGAATTCCATGTTGCCGACCGCCAGCGCCTGATAGCCCATTTTGACCATCAGCTCGTATGGGGCTTCCCCGAGCGTCAGGGAAGCCTCGGCCGAGCCGAAGAGGGCGTCGCCGGTGTCGAGCAGAAGCACGAACTCGGGGTCGAACTGGAAGCGCTTGATGGTATCGTCGATCAAACCCCGGATGAAGGCGAGGCCCCCGGCCTTCTCGTAGGGGTGTTCCTGGATGGTGGTGCTGAAGGGGTTGATCTGCCCGCGCAGATTCGAGGTGTAGAAGATGACGAGGTGCCGCGAGGGGATGTTGTAATGATCACGGACCAGCAATCCCACCAGCAGGGTCACCAGCAGAATGGCCACGATGGTCAGATGGCGAAGCAGGTCGGTCATCGGTGGTCGCCTGATCGGACGCCTGCCGAAGGCAGGGTGGTCGGGGCCGGGGCCGGTCGTGACCGCTGAGGGCCGGCTGGAGGCTCAGGGGGCCTGGCCCCGCCGTGGGACCGGTTTCCGCTGTGACGGCCAGGGGTGGCGTGGTGAGAAGACGGACCGATCATGCTGGAGGCAGAGCCTATCAGATGGGGACAGGGCTGTCAAGAAATCGCAGGAATTCTCTCGCCGCGGTCTGGAACGGGTTTCGGTGAAGCGTTCGTCGGGCTCCCTGGCCGACGGCCGCACAGTTTGGGGGTCAGCGTTCGCGTCGCCGAATCTCCCAGCGCTCGAGCAGGTCGGGCCCGATCTCGTCCAGGAAGCGTGAGGGCTTGGCGAGGATGGTGCCCGAGGCGGGGTCGTACGCGTAGACGGGGTAGCAGAGGTAGAGGTTCTCCTGGGCGCGGGTCATGGCCACGTACATCAGCCGACGTTCTTCCTCGAGGCCCTCGGGATCGCGTAAGGCGGCGAACGAGGGGAAGCGGCCTTCCAGGGTCCAGATGATGAAGACGGAATGCCATTCGAGTCCTTTGGCGGAATGGATGGTCGACAGCACCAGCCGTTCTTCGTCATCGGCAGAAACCGCCAGCTGGCCATCGCGGCTATCCCCAGGCGGCTCCAGGGCCAGCTCGCTGAGGAAGCCGGTCAGGTCGTCGAACCGTTCGCTCAGCAAGGCCACCTGATCGAGGTCGCGCACCCGTTTGGGGTGGTCGTCGAAATAGACCGCCTTGAGGATCGGCAAATAGTAGTCGGTGATCGCTTCGATCACCCGCTGGGGCGGCCCCTCGCGCCGTCGCCAGGCCTCTTGCAGGGCGGCCGATAGCCGCTCGAGTCCTTCACGGGCCCGTTTGGGCGCCTTCACAGCCGTCAGGTCGAAGGGGTCGGCCGCCGCCTGGATGGCGGCGAACAAGGCGGGCAGGCTCTTGGTGCCGATGCCTTCGACCAGCAGGAGGATGCGTTGCCAGGCGATGCGGTCGGCCGGATTTTGGATGACCCGCAGATGGGCCAGCAGATCTTTGATGTGGGACGCTTCCAGGAACTTGAAGCCGCCCCATTTGGTGAAGGGAATATTCCGCTTGCGCAGCTCGAGTTCCAGATGGAAGGAATGGTACCCCGAGCGGAACAAAACCGCGATGCGGGAGAGGGGAATGCCCTCTTCGCGCAATTCCAGGATGCGCTGGGCGACGAACAGCGATTGCTCGGCCTCGTCGCCGCATACCAGCAGCGCCGGTTTTTCGCCGGCTGGCCGGGTCGAGAACAACTGCTTGGGGAAGCCCTCGCGGGCATGGGTCATCAGGTGATTGGTGGCGGCCAGGATGGCGCCCGTGCTGCGGTAGTTCTGCTCGAGGCGGATCAGGCGCGCCGCCGGGAATTGCTGGGGGAATTCGAGGATGTTGCGGACGGTGGCCCCGCGGAAGGAATAGATGCTCTGGGCGTCGTCGCCGACCACCATGACATTGCCGTGCTCCTGCCCGAGCAGCACGGTGATGCGGGCCTGGATGGGGTTGGTGTCCTGGTATTCGTCGGCCATCACGTAGCGGAACCGCCGGGCCAGCGCCTGCCGGATGGCGGGATGGTCTTCGAGCAGAACGCGCAGATCGATGAGGAGGTCGTCATAATCGAGCAGGCCGTGGGCGAGTTTGAATTCCTGGAATTTCCCGGCCAGGATCTGGATGTCGTCCAGGTGCTCGCGGAAATGCCCGTATTCCAGTTCGATCAGTTCAGGCAGAGGCAGGCCGCGGTTGACGCTCTTGGACAGCATTTCCTGCAGGGTCTTCTTCTGCGGGAAGCGCGTGCCTTTCGTATGCGCCCCCAGCTCGAGCCGCAGGTGGTTGAGAATATCGGCGGCATCGCCGTCATCGATGATGGAAAAATCCGGTCGCAGGCCGATAGCCGATCCGTACTGGCGCAGCATCAGATGAGCGAACGCGTGGTAGGTGCCGCCCGCCGCCCGGTGGGTCGAACCGCCGACCAGGGTGGCCGCCCGCTCGAGCATGTTCAGAGCCGCTTTGCGGGTGAAGGTGAGCAGCAGGATCTGCTCGGGCGGCACGCCGGTCTCGACGAGCCTGGCCACCCGGAAGACCAGGGTCTTGGTTTTGCCCGAGCCGGCGCCGGCGATGCAGAGGAGCGGCCCTTCCAGGGTCAGCACCGCCTCGCGCTGCGCCGGATTCAATTCCCCCTCGTAGTCGATGGCAGGGTGGGGGAGGGGGCCGCCGACGGCGGGGTCGAGAAGGTACGACCTGGTCACTGGTCAGCCGCCGGTCGGCCTCCCATCACGGCGTCGATCCACTGCAGATACGGCAGGTGACCGCGCTCGATCGGCAATGCGACGATCTGCGGCACTTCATAGGGGTGCAGGGACTGGATCCGCTCGCACAGCTTCTCGAAGGCGTCGCTGCGGGTTTTCAAGATCAGCAGCCATTCCTGGGCGGTTTCGACCTTGCCTTTCCATTCGTAGACCGAGGTCAGCCCGGGCAGGAATTGGGCGCAGGCGATCAAGCGGGCTTCCAGCAGGCGGTGGGCCAA
Source organism: Candidatus Ozemibacter sibiricus (assembly GCA_003327425.1). Lineage (GTDB taxonomy): Bacteria > Muiribacteriota > Ozemobacteria > Ozemobacterales > Ozemobacteraceae > Ozemobacter > Ozemobacter sibiricus. Next base: position 88,898 of record QOQW01000021.1, on the reverse strand, counting down.
CAGCTCGGCGGTCTTCTGATCGGGGACGGTGACCAGAACCACGGTTTTGTCGGTCATGTGGAGCCTCCGGCGGGGGGGTTCAGCCCCTCGGCCACGGGGGCCGGTGGGGACGTGGGCCCCATTCTACCGGCAGACCCCCGGGGTGTCAATGCAAAACCGCTGCCGATGCGGCTTCTGCTCCTCTGGAAATTTTCGGAAAAACCGGTATAATGAAAACCATTCCATCGGTCGATGATCGGGAAAACATCGAAAGGAGATGGTTGACCGCATGTCCACCGTGCCTCTGTTTTTTGCCACGGTCCTGACGGTTCTCCTGACCTTCGAGATGTCCCTGGATCTCTGATCCCGGGCGGGCCTCGGGCCCACCCCTACCGCTGCATCCCCGGAGGGCAAGCGGCGCGCTTCCCTCCGGGTCTGTTTTTCGCGATGGCTCTGGGATCGTCATCCCTGCGTCGCGAGGGGGTACCCTCGCACATAGGACCTTCGGATGCCCCGCGTCTTGGACCGACGATCGGCAACGCCGGAATACGCCCTTTTCTGGCAGCACGAGATGGTGCCAACGACATCGTTGCCGATGGCAACGAGCAACGCCGGAATACACCCTTTTCGGGCAGCGCCAGGGCCAGCAGGAAGGCCCGCTCAGCGTCGGGGTCGGGCAGGCTTGCGGGGCGAGGAGGGACCGGCCGGCGGGCTGGCGGTCGCCGGGCCCGGCCCCCCACTCGCCTTGGTGAGCGTGATGCCGGCAAAGTAGAATTTCAGGATGTCCTCGAAGGACCAGCCCTTCTTGGCCAGCCCATCGGCGCCCATGAGACAGCATCCTACGCCGTGTCCGCGGCCCATGCCCCGGTAGATGGTGGTGCGGCGCATCGGTTCGAGGGTGAAACGCATGCTCTTGAGCGAGTTGATGCCGAAGTAGTCCCAGGCGGCTTCGAGGAAGTCGACTCCCCGCATCTTGCGTTCCCGGCGGCCGAAAAGCCGCACCTCGGTGATGCGACCGGCCGCATCGGTTTTGATCGGGTCCCACCGCAGGAAGATCCGGGTGCCACCGCCAGCGAACGTCACGGACAGGAAGTCGGCCATCTCCTCCTGGCTGAATTCGCGGGTCCAGTAGAAGGAGGAGCTGTGGAAGCAGTTTTCCGACCCTTTGCCGACGATGCGATCTTCGCGAGCCACGTGGATCGGATCGTCGATCCCGAAGACGTCTTTGGCGCTCGACACCTTGCCTCCGCAACATTCGTGGTAGTAGGGAAGGAAAACCTTGCCTTGAGCCGTCATGACGAAGTCGGGCATGTCCTGGTAGAGGATCTCGATCAATTCCCGGTTGCTCCCCTGGCCGTGGAACGGCAGGCAGTGATCGGTGTTGCACAGATCGAAGGTGTCGCTGGCGTGGCGCTTCTGCTCGAGAGCCGCCTTGAGGCGGGTGCGGGCCATGACGATGAACGCCTTGTTCGCCTCGATCTCCGGCGATGGACTGATCTCGGAAACCGCACTGCGGATGATCTCGCCGATCGTAGTTTCGTTGACGAGGCCGACCGTGCCGTCATCCAGAAGGGTGATTTCGAGTCGACCGGATAGAATCAGAGGGGACAGATTGTACACCTCGAGGTTGAACACGCCGTCGCTGCTGACGACCATTTTCCCGAACCCCTCGGCATACTCAGCCCCTTCAGAAGTTCGCACCGTAAGACCTCGGTGGGTGACCTGGAAGGTCAGGTCCTCCTCTTCGGCGATCTTTCCAGACCGTTCCTGCGACAGGAGGGGGTCGGTGCCGCTGGCCGCGGGGATGGGCGACAGGACGTAGCGGCACGTTCCGCGCAGGGCCTGGATCCGGGCGGTGGTGACTGGTTTGCGCAGCGACAACCCCACCCGGACTCTGGTGGCGTCGAAAGCGGACGGCGGGGCCGGCTGCGGCGGAGCCCCCTGGGCGGAGGTCAGCCCCGGCAGGCAGACGATCAGGACCATCAGCCAACGCAAGACGGAACGGCGTGCAGCCATGGCTTCATCCTTGGCGTTCATGCAGGATTTCGAGGAAACTCTCGAGACGGAGTCGGGTGCGCGGATCGCAAGGCCCGGGGGCCTCGCCTTCGATGGTCAGCATCGGAATGGCGAGTTCCCGACGGAAGACAATATCGTGGATCTGTCTGTGACAGAAGGCCTGGGTGTAATGGATCAGGCCGTCCAGCCGCCGGCGCTCGACCTCGCGTCGGATGTCGGTGACCCGGGGACCGACCCCGTAAGGGTAGGTATAGGCGAGGTAGCGGTCGGTCAACGTGGCGGCAGGCTGGTCATCGAGCATGGCGAACTGGCGAGGAATCTCATTATATACCACCGCCGCCCCTCGCGCTTCCAGGAAGATGTGAAGGTCGGTCATGATGGGAGGGACGCCGAGCACCCCCAGCCGCAGCGCGGGGCGGCGGGCAGGGCGGGCGCGAGCGGTGGCGAGGAACCGCTCGAGATCACGCGCGAAGGTGTCGGGATCGCCGCCGAAATCGGAGGCCGAGACCAGCCATTGATGATTCTCCGCCCCGGTCACGCGGAGTTCCTGCCAGGTCAAGCGATCGAGCTCGGCCAGCGCCGCCCGGATGGGGGCGAGCCGACGGCTCATGGCCTCGGCAGCGGCCAGAGTGGTGCCGAAGGCGGCGGCGAATCGTTCCAGTTCGAGGTGCAGGGCTTCCCTGGCTGGCGGCACCGGGAACGAGAAGGTGAAGACGGTGCGCAGTGCCGGCAGGAGGGTTTCCATCATGGCATGGGTATTGGAACAATCGCCCCCGGTGACGAAGATGGCGCCTTCGATGCCGGCCGTGCGCAGCAGGCCGTACAGGCCGCGGATCCAGGAGCAGCAGGTGCGGGGGAAGCCTTCGGCCTCGGCCCGGCGGATGAACCAGCTCGGGTCGGCCGAGCGCACGAACAGGTTGTTCAGGTCGATCACCCGGCGGCTGGCGGCCAGCGGCACCTCGAGCGGGATGGTCGAGGTGATGCCTAGCGCATCCGGGGGGAACGGCGGCAGTGACGGCGGCGTTGTCGATTCAGGCATGCGGCGAGCAGGCGCAGCGGCGCCAGACAGAGGCGGGGGAGGGTAGGGGAGAGGCCGATCCGGCGGGCGGCGGCCACCCACTGGGGGGAAAGCCGAGTGTACCAGGCGAGAAAGGTCCGACCGGCGGTGGTCGGGGTGAACCATTCCCGGCGCAGGGTGCGGAAATCTTCGAGGGCCTCGGGGTCTCCCTGGTAGGCGAAGCCGGCCAGGAAGCACAAGGAGGATTGGTTCTCGCGTTCGAAGGTGGCAATGTACTGGGGGGCGACCATGTAGAGGGCTTTGCGGGCTTCGCGGGCCTCTTCCATGCGTTCAAGGTAGATGAGGCAGGTGTAGCGCTGGTCGAGCAGGTTGACATCGGTGGGGCAGATCTCCAGGGCTTGATTCAAACAGCTCAAGGCCTGTTCGAAGAAGCTGCGACCGAGCGTCGACCCCAGGCGCAATCCTTGCTGCAGGAATTCGGAGGCGCCCGCTACGAGCAGTTTGAACTTGTGTTCGAGGAACTCGATGCGCGCCTCCTCGACCTGTGGATTGCGGCCGTCGATCTTGACCGCTTCTTCGATCAACCGCTGAGCTGGTTTGAACTGCCGGCGCGCGGTCAGCACCTTGGCCTTCAGCAGCAACCCCGGGATGAACTGCGGGTTGCCCAGCAACAGAATATCGAGGGCGGCCAGCGCCTCGGTGGTGCGGTTCTCCTCGAACATGGCCTTGATGCGGCGCATCTCGATCTCGAGATCGGCCAGCACCGATTTGATGTCGGAGGCCTCGGGCATGGGAGGCAGGTCGGCCTTGTCTTCGGCGGGTTGGCTGGCTGGCCCGCCTTCCCCTTCGGCTCCGGGTTGCGTTCCGGGAGCTTCTTTATAGACCTCGTCGATCAGGGCCGAGAGTTCGTCGGCTTCCTTCTGGTTCCGCAGCTCCTTGTGGCAGCGGAACATCCCGGTCAGGGCGCCGAGCGCCCGGGGAGAGACTTCATGGGCCTGCTGGAAGATGGCCAGGGCCTGCCGGTAGAGATCCTCCAGGGCTTTGCGATTCTCTTTCTCGATCCGGTCGCGATGGAGGGCATCGGCCCCTTGCAGCGTCTCGGCGAAGACCTGCAGTTTCTGCCGAGCGGTGTCCATGACCGCGTTGGCCTGGACGATCAAGGTGTCGTAGTGGATCCGCCGGGCCATCTCGAGCATCCGGTTGATTTCAGGATGCCGCTGGATGAGGGTCGAGACCCGCGTCATGAACTCGAACGCTTCGGGGTTCCGACCCAGGCGGTTCAGCTCGGTGAAACAGCGGGCGACGAAATCGTAGCTGGGCGGCTTCTCAGCGGTGAAGGAACTGTTGAACAGTTCCATGCCCTCTGCGAAATGATCACGCGAGAACAATTGGACGATCTTGTTCTCGATGGGGGAAAACGTGATCTCCATGGTCAGGGGCGGAAGTGGATCTTGAGGGTGTTGGCGGAAATGATCTCGATCTTCTCGACCAGCGCCGTCGCGAAGCGCTGCTTTTCTTCGACCGGCAGGAACTCGACGAACTGGCGCAGGTCGTGGAAGAGGCGTTTGATCTCGGCGTCGGTGAGGTCGTTCCCCAGGCGGCGCCGGGCCACGGCGCGAATTTTCGGATGAGCCAGGAGCCGCCCCATTTCCTGCCAGAGGACCTCTTCCAGACGGTGGCCGTCGAGGGGGCCGCAGCACCCGCGGGGGCAGTGCCAGGTCGACTCGGTCCGGGCCATCCGGCCGAAGCACAGCCCGCAAACCAGGAAGGGCTCCAGATAGGCGAGGGACGAGGCGTTGGACATGCCCCTACTCTACCGAACCGCTCCTGGAAAAGCAATGCGGCCGGGGCTTCCTGCTCTGCTCAACGAGGTGGCCGGCGATGGAGGCGGCGTCGCAGCGGTCGCCCGAAATGCGACAGGTCGCGCAAGGCCTCCTGCTGGGAAGCCATTTCCCGGTGGTGCTGGGCCCAGAACACCCAAGTGCCCAACAGGACCAGGAACCCCGAAATGAACCCGTAGATGAAACTGGCCAGACTGTTCCCCATACCCGGTATTCCTCTCCTTTTGGTTCAAGCGGTCGGCTCCCCCATCGGCAAAAGGCGGGGTTTCCTGAAGAGAAGGGGCCTCGAAGGCGTCGAACGCCGGGGATGGGCACGCTGGGCCGCCGCCGACCGTGGCAGAATGCGGGATGACCCGGCCGCCCAACCGACGGGGTCGACGGCGTTAGCGCCGCTGCGAAGCGGCCAGGTGCAGGAGAATGCGCAGGAAGGCGAGGAACAGGTTGAGAAAATCCAGGTAGAGTTCGACCGTGGCGAGGATGTACTCGTCGTCCCGGAACTTGTGCATGATGTTCGACATGTCGTACGCCGTGAACGCGAGGAAGACCACCACGCTGATGATTGCCAGTCCGAGGCCCAGGCCGGCTCCGCCCGTGAACAGGTTGATGATGCCTCCGATCACGATCACGAACAGACCGGCGATCAGGAAGGGGGCCAGGCCGGAGCAATCCTTCCCGCTCGCGATGACGTAGGCCGCCACGGCGAAGAAGCTCACCGCGGTCAGGATGAAGGCCTGGGTCACCAGCCCTGGAAAGGCTTTACCGATCATGGCCACGGACGGCCCGATCAACAACCCGTTGATGAAGGCATACCCATAGAGAAGCGCGACGTTCAAGCCGGGGACGTGGCGCTTCCACAGGAGCACGAAGTAGAGGCCCAGGTTCAGGAGGGCGGCGGGCAGGACGAAGGCCGGCGACAGCACCTTGCCGACGCTGGTGCCGCAAGCGGTCAGGAAAAGGGCGATACCGAAGTAGGGCAGCACGTGCGTCGAGAAGGTCGCCTGGCTCATGCCCGACCAGGCGACTCGGGAGGCCATCGAGGCGGGTGAAGAACCAATGCCGTCGGCGCTGGAATCCTGATAGCGAAGGTAACTCATGACAGCCTCCTCGCAGGTAGATCTCCTTCACTTTACCACGCTCGGAGCGGCCGGGAAAAGGGAAGCAAAAATGTTGACAAGCGGCAGGCAGGGGAGTAGAACGTAGGCGCCGGCCCGGTGGGCCGGCTATCTCACACTGGAGGCACGTATGCGCCGATCCTCTTTATTCGCTGTCCTGTTGTCCGTTGTGGTCTTGTTCGCGGCCGTCTCCCTGGTCGAAGCCCAGGGCCAGGCGGGGGGGAAGCCCAAGTTCAGCAAGGGTGAGCCCGTCGAGAAGACAGGGGTCATCGAGGTGACTCCTCCCGAAGGGAAGCAGAAATTCCCGACCGTCACCTTGAAAGTGGGCGCGGAAGTGTTCAAAGTCCTCCCTGGGAAGGGTGGCAAAAACATCATGAAAAAGCTGGAAGGGCTCAACGGCAAGACCGTCACCCTGAAAGGCGAACTGCTGCCCGCCAATCCGCCGAAATACCCCATGGCGGCCATCAAGGTTGAATCCTTCACCGAAGGTGCTGCGGCAGCTCCCGCCGCTCCTGCCGCTCCTGCCGCTCCTGCGGCTCCCGCTGCCCCGGCGGCCCCTGCCGCTCCAGCGGCTCCCGCCACCCCCGCTCCGGCTGGAAACTGAGACCGTCATCCCGAGCGTTTCCTGAAAGGTGACAGGCGGGCCCCTCGTGGGCCCGCCTGTCGTCATCGGAGCGAAACGATTCAGCCTTGCATCAGGCAGCCTTCCAGGTGGCGCCGGTCTTCTGGCGAAAGACGGAGGGTCTTCTCATACCGGCTGACGATCCGTTTGCAGCACGGGCAGGAGGGGGCCTTGATGCGGTAGAGGGCCATCAATTCCTGAGCGGACATGGAAGACCTCCTTGGGTGGAATCCTATCCTATATGGTCTATCGGCAAAAGGCCCCCGTTTTCGAAGGGGGTAGGGTGACTTTGATGAGATTGACGACGGCGACCGGCCCCTAGGCAGGGGCGCCCCGCCGGCAGCGGCCCTGGGGCGCGGCCCCTCCAATCGGCTGTCGGTCGTCGTGCCGAAGAGAGCCGAAGCCCCCTGAATTTCTTGAATGACAGAACCCCGCCGGTCGGGCGGGGTTCCTGCAGCAGCGTAGGTTGCCAGAACGGAAGGGCGGCTGGGCCCTTCCGGGGAAGGCTCAGTGCTGGGCCTCGGACACGGGCAGAATGTCGACCCAATGCCGGTTCTTCCGGCGGGCGAACTTCACTTTGCCGTCGGCCAGCGCGAACAGCGTGTCGTCCTTGCCGATGCCGACGTTCTTGCCTGGGTTGATCGGCGTGCCGCGCTGGCGGACGATGATGTTGCCCGCCTTGACGATCTGCCCATCGAACCGCTTGACACCAAGGTTTTGCGGATTGCTGTCGCGACCGTTGGTGGATGAACCCTGACCTTTCTTGTGTGCCATGACTCGGTACCCCTTTCGCTCGTCAATTCACGATGCGGATGTGACTCGGATAGTCTTGTGCCAGTTTCTCGAACCCGAACCGGAACACCCGCGAGATGGCGGTGAACTCTGCCTGGCGGCTCGGCTTCACCGCGACCTGCACGTCGCAGAGGCCTTCTTCGAAGATGCCCTCCACGGTGGCCTGCACCTCTCGCTCCATGCCGCCGAGGAAAATCTGCACCAGGGCCGACACGGCGGCGCAGACCGGATCCTTCCCTTTGGTGTCGGCCCTCGCATGCCCCGTGACCTTGAGGCGGAGGCGCGTGCCGACCGGGCGAGGGAAGAAGACCTCCACCATCCCGTCAGCCGGTGATGGAATCGATCTGGACGGTGGTGTAGGTCTGCCGGTGCCCGTATTTGCGGCGGTAGTTGACCTTGTTCTTGTACTTCAGGCCGATGATCTTCTTGCCGCGGGCATGCCCCACGACCTTGGCGCGCACCTCGACCCCCTTCAGGTACGGTTGCCCGACCTTCACTTTCTCGCCGTTCTTCACCATCAGGACCTTCTCGACGGTGAAGGGGGCATTCGGATCCAGGTCGAGTTTTTCGCACTGGAGGCGGGTGCCCGGCTGGACGGGGAACTGTTTTCCACCCAATTCGATGACTGCAAACATAGGTTACCCCCTGAAAATATAGAAGAGACCTTCATCCTACCACAGTTTCGGGTTCCCGTCAAGAGTTGGCGAGCTTCTCGGGAATGGCCGTCGGCGTTACCTTGACGGAGAATCCTCTGGCTGATCAGATCGAAACAATTCCTTGGGTCACTGGAATGGCACCCATGTCTGCCGGCTCTGCCCATCGGGCGCTGCTACTAGAAGGAGGAACGGGTCTGGCCCCCGTCGACGACCAGGCAAGCTCCGGTGATGAACGAAGCCCGTCGAGATGCAAGAAACAACACCGCGTCGGCCACCTCCTCCGGGGTGCCGAACCGGCGCAGCGGCACTTCGGTTTCCAGCATCCGGGCCACCGCTTCCGGGTTCTCAGTGCGTTTGCGATCCCAGAGTCCGTCCTTGTGGAAAATGTTGCCGGGAGCCACGACGTTGACCCGCACCCCCTTGGCGCCGACCAGGCGCGATAGCGCTTTGGCGGCACTGCCCAAGGCGGCTTTCGCCGCCCCGTAGGTCATCGGGGCGTCCAGGGCTTCCAGGCCAGCGATTGACGAGATGAAGATGATCGATCCCGACCCGCGCTCGGTCATGCTCGCGAGGGCGGGGCGGACGATGTTCATGCTGGCGTGCAGATTCAGAGCCAAAGCCAGGGCCCAGTCCTCGGGATTGGGGTCGGGGACGTTGCGCAGATTCTCGGTTCCGACGTTGGCGACTAGGGTGTCGATGGCGCCGAACCGCTTCCAGGCTGTGGCCCAGCGCGCTCTGGCCAATTCCGGTTCGATCAGATTCCCGGCCAGGGGAAGAATGTCGCGGTCGGGAAACTCCAGGGCCAAGCGGTCTGCCGCCTCCGAGAGAGTATCTTCCTGGCGTCCGGTGAGCACCACCGAGGCTCCTTCCTGCAAGAAGGCGCGAGCGATGGCCAGTCCGATTCCTCGGCTGGACCCTGCCACGAAAGCCGTCGTGCCACGCAGTTCGAGGTCCATCACCCCGCCTTTCGAGCAGCGGCCGCGGCCCGCGTTTCGATGGACCGACGCGTGGAGAGAACCCCGGCTGCTCCATTGCCAGGTCCACCTTCAGTCTTCGGAAAGGCGGAGGGCGATCGCTGACCTGCCGGCGCGAACGCCTGGAAGAGAGGTCCGAAATCGACAGCCCCCGACATTCCCTTCCAGACCGATGGTTCAGGCCAGCCAACTCCCTGGATCATCAGAAAAAACTCCACCATACCCGCCAGCTTGCGTCAAGATGTCCTTCCGGCGAAATTCGGTGTATGCTTTGCGCACGTCCAGCTTCGGATGATTCTTATAGGGCATTCTCCCATTTTGGTGCGGAATCATCGGTTTGATCAGATGGCCGGGCCACCGCCAGCCCCTCTTTCTTTTGGCGAACGACTGCGCCGGTGGGCCATGCTTGCGATTGGGGTTCTCTGGTGGACCGTCAGTCGCGAAGCAGGCTATACCATCTCAGGCCACGCCTTGGTCGACCTGCTCGTCGTTCTGGGAGCCGTCGCAGGAGCATGGAGACGGGGCCTGCCCTGGCAGGATGGGCTGCTGTGGATGCTCCTTTCCCGGCGATTGCACTATGATGCCCTGTCCTCGCTGGGAGGATTTCCCCACCTGGTGATTCTATCGTGGGTCATCGTGGCCTTTCTGCTGACCATGGTGAACAAGGAGGGCTCGCGCGCTCTCCTGGTCATCGCGCATGCCTCTCTGACCATGGATGCGGGGATGGTCAAACCTATCGGAATGGGGATGACCATAGGTTGGGAAACCAGCGCCCTCGACCTGCTGCTCCTCTCCTGGATCCTCCGCACGCTCTTCCTTCCGCGCATCGAATCACTCTCTGCACCTCAACCGCCAGGCAAGATGGCATACGGCTTCTTCCTGGCTGCTATCTGGCTCCTGCATTGGCATCGAACAGGCCCCGCCAGCGTCCTGACCGGCCGGTACATCCTCACAGCTTCTCTTCTCCTGACCTTTTGTATCCGCCTAGGTGCCTTCGACCTTTCGGCCCGGGATGCCGTCGAAGCCCTCGCCATCAGTGGTCTGCCCATCTGCCTGATCGCCCTGGGAATGGGCTTGGCGGATGCCTCCGACCTGGCTGTCCTCTGGCGAAAGCGGTTTTTCGCTGGCGGCCTTCATCCGAACCTGTTCGGCGCCTGGTCGCTGGCCATGTGTCTGATCCTGGCGGTTCCCGGTTCTCTCTGCTGGATTCCTGCGGAGGGGCGCCGGGTGATGCGTGGTTTTGGCCTGGGGGTCTATGCTCTGATGCTGTTCGGAGCTGGTTCACGGATCATGCTCGGCCTCATGCTTCTGGCGCTGCTGGTCGGTGTGGTCATCGCTGCCGGTCGCTGGCGGTGGTTGATCCCGCTTGGCGGGATGGCCGGAGGGTTCGTGGCGCTCCGTATTCTGCAAGAGGCCTCCTGGATGGAGTGGACCCATAATGAACGATGGTACATCTGGGCATCTGCTTGGCAGGCTGTCTCGGCCAGCCTCTGGACTGGAAAAGGCATTTTTGCCTATGCCTTTCTCCCGCAAACCATTCCCTTGGACCGCGCCCTGTGGGTGTACGATTGGAACTATCCCCACACCCACCACCTCTTCCTGGAAGCCCTTCTGTGGGGAGGAGTTCCCCTGGTGGTCATGCTGGGGTATCTGTTGATCGCTCGCTACCGTCGTGCGGCAGAGGCAGGGGAAACCCTGTGGATTCCCTTGCTCGCTCTCAATGTCGCCGGCCTGGCAGATTTCGTGTGGTTTACCCCGGGCCAGCTCGCTCTTGGCCTTCTCCTCCTGTATCTCCCGGACAATTCGCCCTCTCGACCTGCCTATGCAGGGCGGCCGCGTGGTTCCTGGCGCGGAGTCGGGCTGGCCCTCGGCCTGCTCGCGGGGGTGGGACTCGCGTTCCTGCCTGACGCTCATCGGCTTACCCAAGAGGCCATCGCGGCCTATTCCGCTCGGAACAAGAATTGGAGCGAGGTGTTCGACCAGGCCAACCGCCTCGCTCCCTGGCGGATCGAAGGCCGCCTCCTGCGGCTGTTGTTCGCCTGGTCGGCTGGCGTGACCCCGACTCCGAAAGACCGTGCCATCGTCGCTGATCTCCGCTGCCAATGGCCGGATTATTACCTGCTCGCCTACCTGGAAGGCCGGCTCGCCCTGCTGGCTGGCTCTCCAGAGGAAGCCGCGAGCCACTTCCGCCGTTCCCTTGCCCTGGAACCTCGCGATGTTTACGGCATTCGGTGGGGCCTGCTCGCTTTGTCAGAAGACGCTCAGGGTCGGGATCCGGCCTCGGCGGCCTGGCAGGCTTGTCAACGAATTCCTTGGGGTGGCCCTCTCCTCCTCGACCATCCGGTGCGGGGGCCGGCCTTTCGGACGATGGTGAAGAATGGCTTGCTGGCCACCCCTCCGTCTGACGTTTTCGCTCTTCTCCCGGCCCTGACTGTGACAGATTCCCTTCTTCGGGGAGGCGAACGTATCGATCCCGCCTGCCTCGATTCGTGGCTCCTTCCGGGCATGCCTCATTGGATGCGGGAATATGCCCTGGGATTGCGGCTTACGGCGGCTGGCCTGGCTTCTCCCGAGGCGACGCTCGCCGCGTGTGCCAGAGATTGGCCAGAATACGGAGTCAGCCGTCTTCTCGCCTGCCTCTGGGCGGCCGACCGGTACGACCGATTCGACCTCATCACCTCGGCCGCTCGACGCCTGGCCGCAATCTGGAACTATCGCAACAAAAATGACGAAGATCTCGAGAGCCCCTTTTTGCTCTCCCGGGCGTTGATCGCCCGCAAAGAGCCAATGGAGGCTGCTCGCCTGGCCGCCCGCCTTTTGCCCATGGATCCTGGCAATCCCTGGCTCCTGGAACGCTATGGTGATGCCCTGGCCGCGGCGGGCTCCATGCCAGAAGCGCGGGCCACCTGGCAGGAAGCGCTCAGCGCCTTGCCCGCCGCCCGACTGGAACCAGGATTCCCAGCTGGGCCACGGCTTGGTCTGGCCCAGGTGGGCGATCAATGGACGCTCTTTTTCGAGCGGGCCTTGCGCCGATTCGATTCCCTGGCGCCTGCTTACCATCGTGAGCAATGGAATGCCCTGGCGGATCGTCTCCAGCGGAAAATCAAGGGTTAAGGTGATCCGGGGAGGGGTTGGTCCGGCGGTCTCCATCGGAACACCGTACCTTTCGCATCTTCGTACACCTGCTCGACCTCTTCGGCAAAGAACCGACGAAGGGTTTCTCGGTACCCCGGGTGATCGAAGAAGTCTGGCAGGGACCGGAAGGCAAATTTGGAAATATACAAGGTGTCAATTCCCAGCCGGTGAAGGTAATTGGAAACTTGTTTGGGGTGGTTGGCAGCCAGGCAAGCCGACAGAAAGGGGTAGGGGACCAATTCCATCCACTGGAAAGGCTTCTCGAGGTAGTACACTCGTTCTTCGAAGAGTGGAAGCACCTTTCCTTGAAGAGTCGGTGATTGATTGATGAACTGGTAGGCCGGGTAGAACGGCAAGGCTTGGCTCAAGAAAGAGGCATGGTCTTGCTGCCCACCCACCAAGGGGGCGACTCGGGCCGATCGTTCGGCCGCGAAGGAGGTCGCCACCAGCCCGGCCACCAGGAGCGAGAAACCCATTGGCAGCCGTTCTTTGGCCAACCGCCGAGCCCAGAGTCCGGCCGTCAGGGCCACTACGGCTAACGTAGGCAGCAAGAATCGAATCTGGTGGGAGCCAGCCCCCCAGAGAACGAACAGAAAGCTCGCCAGCAGGTAGACACCCCTGGCTGGCCAGGCGCAACGGAAAAAGTCCCGGAAGAGATGAGGCAAGAAGGCGAGTGGCAGGAAGCTGATCTGACCGTCGAAGTGCATGAGCGAGGTGGCTTGATCATGAATATGTCCATGGATGGTGACATTCCAAGGCAACCAAAGGAGGGCCCACACGTCACGCCCCATCCCGAAACGATGGAGCAGAATGTCAGGGTCGTAGTAATACGGGAAGACGCCGCCGAACTCGGCTTGGAAGGCGGAAACGGTGGGGGGTTCGCAGCCTGCCGTGGAGAACAGGAAGCCTAGATGCGGGTAGATTGGATTGCCCGTCCGCAGCCAATTGATGAAATACCAGGGGCCTGCCACCAACAGCATCGCTCCCAGGAAGGCGACGACCCCAGGCCAAGGAACCGGGACGCCACTCGCCTGATGCGAATGGCGCAGCTCTGAGAAAGATCGAAAGATCCTTGGCCGCGTCCAGACGACCCAGCCGGCCATCGCCAGGAAAAAGCTCAGGACCACTCCTGAAAGTTTGACGGCGGGCAGGAAGGCCGCCGTGGCCATCAGTCCTACCCATGCGGCGCGCTGGGCATCAAACCACGCTTCGATGGCCAAAAGCAGTCCGGTGACCAGCAACCAGGCGATCGGGAGGTCGACATAGGCCGTGGTCGACAGCCATGCCACCTGGGGATGCGTGTAGAACGCGAGGGCGGCGACGACTCCTGGCCAGGCGCCCCACCGCCGTCCCAAGGCACCGAGCAGAGACAAGGCGGTTATCAGTCCAAAGGCCCACGAGAACGTTCGTATCGCCTGCTCTCCCGCTCCCCCAGCCATCAGCATGGCATAGACCACATGGAGTCCTTGCGGACGATGGGAAGGCGGCAGTTCGGGCAAGGGGACGATGGTGCCAGCTTGTACATACCGACGGGGTATGGTCAGATGGTAGACCTGATCGTCGTAAGAAGTGACAGGCGCCAGCAGGCCAAGGGCTGTCGTGCCTCCGATCATCGCCAACAGAAGAAGGGCGGCCCCAACCAGGGGATGTCGCCACAACGGATGTCGTGTCATTCGTGCGACAAGGGCGGGGGCGCTGGGTATTCCAGCCAGAGCGGGCAAGACCAAGAGTCCTATCCAAGTGGCGGCCCCGGTCCTCGTGACGCCTACCGTCAAACCCACACCCAGGGCCAACAAGGATGCCAGGACCAATCCGAGGGGCAGGCTCCCGAGCAAACAAGCGGCGGACGAGAGGCGTGCGCCCAGGAGCAGCAGTAGCCCCAAGCCAGCCATCGTAGCCAGCGCCAGGAAGGCAGGGCCGGGCAGGCAAGCCATGACTCGCGTCCAATCGGCTGGCCACCAAGCCAGTTCGGGAAAGGTGAGCGGGTGTTGACGCAGGTAGGCCACCATGACCGCCAGGCTCCAGAGCCAACATAGAATCGTGATGGCCAGGGAGGGGACCGATGAGGGGACGGGCGCGGCGGGGGCTGGGCGGTCCATGGGGGGAATCCTATTTGATGGTGCGCAGGACAAACGTCAGCTGGTCGAGGGGGAACAGGTGACCCAGGAAATATTCGTAGCGTTGGGGCCACCGGTTGGCGAACCGCGTCACCGCATGTATCAGGAACCGCATCGGCCCGGTGAAGGTCATTCCTTCGTTGAACACCCGCTTTTCGATGGCAAAGCGGGCCTGGGTGTAGGGATACTGCTGGCTGGTCGGATGCGTCGGATCGAAATAGGCGAAGGAATCGATTCCGAAAAAGGTGCGGTGAGTCGGATCGGTGAAAGCATACTTCGATCGAAAATAAGGCACGATGATCTCGATCCGTGCCCCTGGCTTGGTGATCCGATGGATCTCCTCCATGACCCTGATCGGTCGTTCCAGATGTTCCAACACATTGTCGGCGTGAACCCCCTCGAAGGTGGAATCCGGAAAGGGGTAGGGAAACTGGTTCAGGTCGTGAATGATGTCGGCCTGGGTCCAGGGGAGGAGGTCCAGGCCCAGGCTGCCCGGCACCTTTCGATTGCCACAACCGATATCCAGGAAAGGAGGGTAGGGGGGGGAGCCCGTGGAAACTGCCATATTCGTCTTCCTGTCTTACCTTAGGCTGTTGGTCGTCGACAGACAAGTTTGCCTTGGTTCAAGGGCAAACGCAACCTGGAAACGTAGGTGCTCGCTTCGAGCGCAGCGGCTTGCCCACCGTCACCAGGTTCGGTCTTGTCAGAATCAGCGGCTTTTGGGACCACCATCGCTGGATTCCCTGCGACCTTCCATCTGTAGCAGCAGCGGGGAAAGAGGCAGCTTTCCTCTCAACTCGCCCGCATGAGAATTGGCTTGGGGTTTTTCTCCTCCGTGCCTGGGTTCAGCGTTTGACACGCCTGTGCACGCACGGTAAGATCGTTTTCCAATGGATCTGACCACCCTTACTGCTCAAGAGCTGACAGCCCTGCCGCGCGATCGAACCCCCGTCATTTTGCCTCTGGGGTCGGTCGAGCAGCACGGTCCTCATCTTCCCCTCGGTACCAAGGCCTTCTTGGCCGAAGCTGTGGCCTGCGAAGCTGCCCGCCATTTGAAGACGGCGGGCCTGGTTCCGCTCGTCGCACCAACCTTTCCTTTCACCCCCTGCCAGATCAGCGCGGGCTTTCCCGGGTGCCTTTCGGTGGCCGCCAGAACGTTTTCCGACTTGATTTTCGAAGTGGGGCAGGCCTTTCAACGGGAAGGCTTCCAATGGTTCTATCTCGTGACTATGACGTTCTCCCCGGAGGCAGTGAAAGCCATCGATGTGGCCCTCGGCGATCTGAACAAGCTCCCCAACTTCCATGCTTTCGACCCAATGCCGCTATGGAGTTTCTCCCCGAATGAGAACCTGGCTCAGCACCTCCGGGACATGGGCCTCGACCCCGCACAGGAACTGCACGCCGACATCAAAGAAACTGGCGCCCTGCTCTCCCTCGACCCCAGGTTGGTGCGATCCGAACAGCTGGCTGCCCTTCCACCTGTCCGAGCCTCGCCTTCTTGGGAATTCCTGAAAGGGAATTACTCCTACCTCGACATGGGCGCCAAAGATGGGTATCTAGGATCTCCTCACCTGGCCACGCCTGAGATCGGCCGGTTGTTCCTTGACGAGGCCGGCCTGGCCTTGGCCGAGGCGGTCCGGTTCACCATGGATGGGAACCCGCTTCCTCCGCTTCCCATACAATTCCGGATGTTACTGAAACTGATCGACTTGGACGAGATGTAGGGCCGCATTGATACCACGCGCTTCCACCCGGTTCAACGCCGGGCGCAAGTCTCTGCCTCTGCCGGTTCCTCCATCATTGGTCGTCCGAGGAGCTGCCAAGGAAGTTCGTTTGATTCAAGAGGGTCGAGGAATGGAAGACCAGCGTCGAGCGGCCATTCTTCCCGCCATCGCATGGCGACCTCGTCGGACCACACTGGCAATCTCGGGGCCCAGACAGGCGAACAGGAAACCAGCCAACGCTTTGCCGCCAGCGCCCGCCGCCAAGGCTCGACGGAGGAGCTGACGAGCTTCGGGCCCATTCCCCACGGCCAAGGCAGAAAGACCGCAGATCAGCAGCAACCGGGCGTGCAACCTCCCAGCCACGACGGGGCCGCAGTCCGGTTCGACCCGCTCTTTGAGCCATTTCATGTACCCTCGCAGCATGTTGCGGTAGGCGAAGGTGAGGTTGCCCCCGTGCATCCGCCGTTTCAGGAGCGGGAGGTCGACGACCATGGCCTCGCCTTCGCGGGCGAAGAATTCGTCGAAATAGACGAGATCTTCCGTATGGAAAGCCCCGTCGAAGCCGCCCGGGGGCAGCCAGGGACCCCGCCGCATCAAGACCATGCTGGGAACGAGAATGCCATCCGCTGCTCCTTGAATGAAAGAGGTTCGATCGAGGGGCAGGATCCTGGCGCTGTTCCCTCCTGGGCCCAAGCCGGTACAGTGGCCAGTGCCATCGATCAATATCGCCCGGCAGCCCACGCAGGCGGCCGTCGGATGCCTGATCAGGGCGACGAGTTGCCACTCCAGTTTCAAGGGGTGCCAGACATCATCGGCGTCCAGGAAGGCGATCAGGTCGGTTGTCCAGGCGGCCAGGCCGGCGTTGCGAGCGGCCGCCTGGCCGGCGTGGTCGAGACGGAGGAAGTCGAGTTGGAAAGGCCAGGGCCCAGCCTCCGGGCGAACTGGTGGGTCAGACCCATCGTCGATGACGATGACCCGGCCAGGGGGGGCCGTTTGGGCAGCCACCGAGCGCAGGGCCTCATCCAGGAAAGAGCCCGGATTATATGCTGGGATGACGACCGTCACCTGCGAGGCCGCAAGATTGGAGGCCTTCTCGCAAAACATCGGTTGTGAGATCTCCATGACCAGGTCTCGGTTGGCTTCTGGTGGAGTTTGGCTTCTATACTAGTGGGACAGGAAAGCCGCGTCAACCAACCGAGAAAGAAAAGCCGCCTACGACGCGCCGATTCCGAAAGACCCGTCACGGCGGGTGGGATCGGAACATCTTTGCCAGCGACTGGGAAAACGAGGTAAAAGTGATGTCTCGAAGGAACAAACATGTCCACCATGAATGACCAGACAATCCTGCCCCCCCTTGAGGGAGCGACCGTCATCGACCGCTCCTTCTGCCAGCACCTGGCGGTCATGCTTCGCTCCTTGGCGGTCAACCACCAGAGCGCTCGGCCGATTCGATTCTGGGTGCTGGCTTCCGATGTTGAGGAGGATCCTCGGCAACGCCTGGCTGCCTCTCTCAAGGAGTTTCCATTCCTGACCATCGAATGGAAGTCGATCGATCCCGCTCTTTACGATGGGTTGTTCATTCACCTCCACCTCTCGATCGCCACTTATTTTCGGTTCCAACTGCCTGACCTGATTCCGCCAACCGTCCACCGGGTGCTCTTTCTCGATTCAGATCTGGTCGTTCTCAAGTCGCTTGAAGAATTGTGGGCGACGGATCTCGGAGAGGCTGGCCTGGCGGCCGTCAGGGATTTGGGGGTAGGTGACGTCCGTCGATTGGGGTTCGCCCGGGGGGAACCGTATTTCAATGCGGGCGTTTTGCTGATCGATCTGGACCGGTGGCGCCAGTTGGACGTGTTGGCGCGGGCCATGGGAATGGCGCGAGAATACGGGTCTCGATTGGAATGGATGGATCAGGACATTCTCAATCTTCTATTCCGTGGTCACTGGAAGGAACTCGATCCGGCCTGGAATGTCCAGACGGCCTTCTATACGAGCGTCTATAAGGTAAAAGAGCCTTGGCGATCGGCTCTGCGGCAGGCCATCCGTCAACCCCGGATTGTCCATTTCACGGGCCCCAGCAAGCCTTGGGAGTTCCGGAACCTCCATCCCCTCCGGCATCTGTATTGGCACTACCGGAGAGACAGTGGCTGGGGCGACAAGGCCCCCGGGGCTCCGGGATGGATGGCTCGCCTGACGCGGGCCCTGCGGGCCTGTTTGCCCGTCTGGGTGCGCTGGAAGCTGACCATCCTCGCCGAGGCGGCCTGGCGCCGTCGAGGGTGATGCTTCCCTATCTTCTACTTGGAAGAAGGGTCGCCTTCCCTGCCAAGTCGCGGCCCTTCTCTCGGAGGAAGGGATCGGCGAGATAGGCCGTAATGGCTAAAGAGAGAGCGAAGCAAATTTGGCCCATGCTGTCCAACGCGAGACCGAAGTGGAGGACCGCGAGACCGAACAGGGAAATGAGCAGGCTTCGGCAGCCGATGATCGCGGCTACCACCCGCGCGAATCGTGAACCGGGGCGATCTTCCAGGCTGGCCACTTGCAACCACAAACCGATCCAACCAACGATGGCATAGCTCCAGGCCAGGCCGATGGGCCCGACCAGCAAAATGGCCAAAATGGCGCCCAGAATCTCCACTAGGGTCCAGATGAAGTTGGTCCGCCAAAAGCAAAGCGGCTCGCGCCGGGCCAGAAGCAACATACCGACAGGGGTTGTGGCCAGTCCAGTGGCCATGCGAACAAATAACATCGGCAGCAAACGGAGGGTAGGACTCCATTTTCCCAGGAATAAAACTTCATTCAAGAGAGGCAGGACGATCAAGGTGCCGATGGCTAGAGGGGCGGTCAGCCCGCACAAGAGACGGATCTGGCTGGTGACATTGGTCCAGGAGCTTGGTTCGTCTCTTGACTGAGAATACAGGGGAAGGGAAACTCGGGCTGAAATCTGGGCGAAAACCTGCGATGTCAGCATGCCAAGTTGAAGCCCCCAGGAGTAGTAGCCTATCCAGGCTTTTCCAAATAGGGAACCCACAATGATGACATGGAGATTGTCCCGTACGAGGCAGGCCAGGTAGGCCCCCATCAAAGACATCGCTTCCATGAATCGCATTCGGGCGGTGGCCCATGCCTCCCTGGTGGGCCAGCCCCAGGCTGGAGGCTCGAGGAGGTTGAGGGCCAGAAGGCGGGTCAGCCGACCGATCAACGCTCCCCAGATGAAGGACAAGGGAACATTGGTCTGGTTAAAGACAAGAAAAAAGAGCGGCAGGCCGCGTTCGAGGGCGGTGCCGACCGCTTCGATCAACGACAGCCGCTGGAACTCAAATCGTCGCTCCAGAGCGGCCGCTGGCAAGACAAGGAAGGGGAAGGTAAGGAGATAGATGGTGGCGAAGCCCACAAGGAAGAAGAGGTCGGTCGAGGACAACCCCTGAGCGAACATTCGGCCGAGAATGCCGCTCACAGCAAGCATGGCGGTGGCGGCACCGGCCAGGATGGCCATCGCCAGGAATAAGGCGGACCTGTCAAGAAGTTCAGGCGGCCGGGAGCTTCGAATGAGGACGTTTTTCAGGCTTCCTTCGAAGATGGCGGTGGCCAACGCGCTGAGAAACAGGCCGGTGGAAATAAGCCCAAAATCAGCAGGAGCCAGGAGCCGGGAATAGGCCAGATACGAAAGACCGACCACGGCGAAGGAGAACCCAGACGCCAGAAAAAGGGCCATGGCCTGTCGGGGGAGGTTCGGTCGAGGAAGGTTATCTGCTGGAGGGACGCCTTGGGTATGGCCATCGGGGAAGCCCAAAGGGGGGCTTCCTGGCGCCTCCACGGAACCTTGCGAATCGGGAGGTGCTGTTGGAGGCATGGATCCGGAGTCGGATTGCGTGGGTGCCCGCACCGGCACCTGTTCATGGCGTCCAGGATCACAGGCTGGGGTGTCGGGCATGGGGTCATGGTAATCTGGCCTGGAACGGGTGTCAAACCTTATCTCCCCCCCCATTTTGTCTGATAATATATATTATGTAAACCATAAGATTGGAGCGCCGTGGGGGATTTCCGTGTATAATCCCCCTAATTCCAGATTCTTGGGGGCAAAGATGATGTCTGTCATCGGCATGAAATGCATGAAATGCGGGAAGGAGTTCGCGCCCGCGCCAGATCGCTACGTCTGCGATGTCTGCGGCATCGAAGGCATCCTGGACATCCTCTACGATTATTCCAAAATCAAACTCACCCGAGCCGATCTCGAAGGATGTCCCGAGCGGTCGCTGTGGCGGTATCGGCCGCTGCTGCCTTTGGGTTCGAACACTCCTGTCTCGCCCCTTCAGGTTGGATGGACCCCCCTCTATCACCTTCCCAGATACGAACAAACGCATGGCGCTCGTGTCCTTTTGAAAGATGATGGGCGCAACCCCACCGCTTCGTTGAAAGATCGGGCCTCTGCGGTCGCCGTCGCCAAGGCGTTCGAAGCCGGGGCCCAAGCCATCGCAGCCGCCTCCACCGGAAATGCCGCCTCTTCGCTGGCCGGGTTCGCGGCCTCGGTCGGGTTGCGCACCTTCATTTTCGTTCCCAAGCGGGCGCCCAAAGCCAAGCTGGCCCAACTGCTGGTGTACGGGGCCAACACCATCGTGATCGATGACACCTATGATCGGGCCTTCGAACTGTCGGTCGAGGTCAGCCGGCGGCTCGGCTTCTACAACCGCAACTGCGCCTACAACCCCTATTGCGTCGAAGGCAAGAAGACGGTCGCCTACGAGATGTGGGAGCAGAACGGCTTCCGGGTGCCCGACCGCGTCTACGTCTCGATCGGCGATGGGTGCATCACCTCTGGTATCTACAAAGGGTTCTATGATCTCATGCAGATCGGTCTCACCGACCGGGTGCCTCGCCTCATCGGCGTGCAGGCGGCCACCTGCAATCCGGTCGAAGTGGCCCTGCGCACAGGGGTTTTCACCCCGCAGAGCGGCAACACCATCGCCGACTCGATCGCGGTCGGCATCCCGCGCAACCGGCTCAAGGCGATGCGGGCCTTGCGCGAATCGAAGGGCGACTGCATCTCGGTCACCGATGAGGCGATCAAACAGGCCCTGGTCGAGATGCCCCGCCAGACCGGCGTCTTCGGCGAGCCGGCCGGCGTCACCGCCTGGGCCGGCTTCCAGAAGGATCTGGCGAGAGGCGCCATCAGCAAGGGCGAGACCGTGGTCGTTCTGATCACCGGGAATGGGCTGAAAGACATCGAATCGGCCATTTCGGTCTGCCATCTGCCGGCACCCGTGCCGCCCGATCTGGCGACCGTGGAGGCGCACGTCCGGCGGCTGGTGTAAGCCGACTCTGGGGTGAGGCGCCCCCAGGGAACTCAGCGCCAGCCTTCGTCAGATCGGTTGGCGCGGCCCTGCTCCCCTGAAATTTTTGGCTTTTCCCCGGTCCCGCCCCCCAAGAAGTCCCGAATGCCCTGGTCGCAAATGTTATGTAAACCAAAGGCGTTCCCTCTCCGATCAGGTTGCGGGTTTTCGCCTTTTGACGTTGTGCATGGAGAGGAGTATACTCCCCCCCGTTCGCAATCTCTCAGGGAGAATGGGTCATGAGCGCAACCATTCTTGATGGAGCGGCGACGGCCCGCACCATTCGCGACGAGGTCGCTGCCGCGGTCGCCGCCCTGCGGCAGGCGGGTGGCCCTCCCCCGGGTCTGGCCGTCGTTCTGGTGGGAGAAGACCCTGCCAGCCGCGTGTATGTCGCCCAGAAGCACAAAGCCTGTCAGGAAGCCGGGTTCCATTCCGAAGTCATCACCCTCCCCGGCACGGCTTCCGAGGCGCACGTGCTGGCGGAAATCGCCCGCCTCAACGCCGACCCCGCCATTCACGGGATCCTGGTGCAGGTGCCCCTCCCCTCGCAGATCGATCAATCCAGGGTCATGCACGCCATCGATCCGCGCAAGGATGTCGATGGGTTCCATCCGGTCAACGTCGGCAAGCTGACCATGGGCGACGATACCTTCTTCCCTTGCACGCCGCTCGGCTGCCTCGAGCTGCTCAAGCGCTACCGCATTCCCATTCAGGGGAAGCGTGCGCTCGTCATCGGACGCAGCAACATCGTCGGCAAGCCCGTCGCCCTGCTGCTGCTGCGCGAACATGCCACGGTGACCATCGGACATTCGCGCACGGTCGATCTGCCCGGCGAAGTGGCCCGCGCCGACATTGTCGTCGCCGCCCTGGGCAAGCCGCGCTTCGTGCAGGGCGCCTGGATCAAGGAAGGCGCCGTCGTGCTCGACGTCGGCATCAATCAGGTCCCCCACCCCGACCAGCCCGGCAAGACCCGTCTGGTCGGCGACGTCGATTTCGAAACGGCCCGCGAGCGCGCCGCGTTCATTACTCCCGTCCCCGGCGGGGCCGGCCCCATGACCATCGCCATGCTGCTCCAGAACACGCTCAAGGCGCGCCACCTGCTCGTCGGAGCGCGCTGAATCCAACAACCGGAGGAACCGCACCGTGAACCACGATGTCCTGCTGATGACCCCGGGGCCGGTCGCCCTCGATTCCGAGATCCTGCTGGCCGGAGCCCAACCCCTCAAGCACCATCGCACCAACGATTTCGCCCCCCTCTATGCCGATTGCGTCGCCCGGCTCAAGCGGCTGTTCAAGACCAAGCACCACCTGTTCCTCACCCATTCCTCCGGCACCGGCGGCATGGAGACCGCCATCGCCAACCTGTTCCATCCCGGTGAGAAAGTGCTGACCGTCGAGACCGGCGCTTTCGGCGAGCGGTTTACCCAGATCGCCAGAGCCTTCCGGCTCCAGGCCATTCCCCTCAAATACCCCTGGGGGCATGGGGCCAAGGTCGCCGACATCGAACGGATGCTGGATCAGCACCCTGACATTAAAGGCGTCACCGTCACTTTCAACGAGACCTCGACCGGCGTTCACAACCACCTCGAGCCGATCGGGAAGCTGTTGCACAAGCGCGACGTGCTGTTCATCACCGACGGCGTCTCGGGCATCGGCGCCCTGCCGTTCGACATGGACGACTGGCATGTCGACTGCGCCATCAGCGCTTCGCAGAAAGGGTTCCTGACCCCGCCGGGGGTCGGCATGGTCGCCCTATCTGAAAAAGCCTGGGCCAAGGTGCAGCGGGTCGAATGCCATGGGTTCTACTTCGATCTCAAGCACTACAAGAAGAACCAGGATCTGCCCATTCCCAGCTACCCCTGGACCCCGGCCATCTCGGTCATGTTCTCGCTGCACAAGGCCCTCGAGCGCATCGAAGCCATCGGCATCGATCAGGTCTGCGCCCACTACGCCAAGTTGGCCAACGGCTTGCGCGCCGCTCTCGCGGCGCTCGATCTGACGATCTTCACCCAGCCCGACGTTCGCTCGAACGTGCTGACCGTGGTCAATGCCCCGGCCGGCATCCATCCCTCGAAGATCGTCCAGGAGATCCGGGACCGCTATGGCGTGCTGATCGCGGGCGGGCAGGGCGAGATCACCGACAAGGTCTTCCGCATCACCACGATCGGCACCATCGGCGAGAAGGAGATCATCGCCACGGTCGGGCTGCTCGAGCTGGCCTTGCAGAAGCTCGGCTATCTGAAAGAAGTCGGGAAGGGCGTCACCGCCGTCCTGCAGAGTTTCGCCACCGCTCGCTGACCACCAGCGGGCATCGACAAAGGAGGAAGGAATGAAGAAAACCCCGTTGAGCGCCGTCCATGAGAAGATGGGCGCCCGCATGGTCGAATTCGCCGGTTTCGCCATGCCGGTCCAGTATACCGGCATCATCGAAGAGCATACGGCGGTTCGCACCAAAGCCGGCCTGTTCGACCTCTACCACATGGGCGAGTTCTGGCTGACCGGGCCCGATGCGCTGAAGAACGTCCAGAAGATCATCACGCAGGATGCCGAGGCGCTGTCCGACCGGCAGATCGCCTATACGCCGATGTGCCGCCCCGACGGCACGATCGTCGACGACCTGCTCGTCTACCGCTGGAATCCCGAAAAATTCCTGCTCGTGGTCAATGCTGCGAACATCCAGAAAGACTTCGACTGGATCAAGTCGCAACTGTCGGGGAACTACGAATTCGAGGACCATTCCGAGCGCACCGGGCTGATCGCCCTGCAGGGGCCGAAGGCGCAGGAGATCCTGCAGAAGCTGACCCGGCAGAACCTGAAGGCGGTCAAGTTCTACTGGTTCACCACCGGCAAGGTGAACGGGGTCGACATGATCATCAGCCGCACCGGATATACCGGGGAAGACGGGTTCGAACTCTACTTCCCCGCCGAGAAATCGGAGATGATGTGGCACGCCCTGCTCGAGGCGGGCCAAGGCCACGGGTTGGTGCCGGTCGGCCTGGGCGCGCGCGATACGTTGCGGCTCGAAGCGCGGCTGATGCTCTATGGCAACGACATCCACGACCAGACGACGCCCATCGAAGCCAACCTCGACTGGACCGTCAAATTCGGCAAAGGCCCCTTCAACGGTTCAGAAGTGCTGAAGAAGCAGAAAGAGAGCGGCACCACCAAGACCCTGGTCGGATTCGAGATGGGCAAGGGCCCGGCCCCGCGGCACGGGTATGCCATCTACAGCCAGGGGCAGAAAGTCGGTGAAGTGACGTCGGGCACCATGTCGCCCACCCTCCAGAAGAACATCGGCCTCGGTTACGTGCCGCCCTCGCTGAAAGCGATCGGGTCGACGTTCGAGGTCGAGATCCGCGGCAAGATGTACCCGGCCACGGTCATTCCAACCCCCTTCTATTCGAGGAGCAAAGACAAATGAGCCACACTCCCCTGCATACCACCGATCCTCAGATCTACGAGATCATCAAGCGCGAGCGCCGCCGCCAGATGTCGCAGATCGAGCTGATCGCCTCCGAGAACTTCGTGTCGGAGGCCGTGCTCGAGGCGCTCGGTTCGGTGTTGACCAACAAGTACGCCGAAGGGTATCCGAGCAAGCGCTACTACGGCGGCTGCGAAGTGGTCGACGAGGCGGAAGAGTTGGCCCGCGAGCGTGCGAAGAAGCTATTCGGTGCCGAGCATGCGAACGTGCAGCCCCATTCCGGCAGCCAGGCCAATATGGCCGTCTACATGTCAGTGCTGCAGCCGGGCGACACTTTCCTGGGCATGAATCTGCAGAACGGCGGCCATCTGACCCACGGCAGCCCGGTCAATTTCAGCGGCATCTTGTACAAGGTGGTGCCGTATGGTGTCGATGACAAGACGGAAACGATCGATTACGACGCCCTCGAGAAGCTGGCTCTCGCGCACAAGCCGAAGATGATCATGGCGGGGGCCTCCGCCTATCCGCGGGTCATCGATTTCGCCCGCTTCCGGCAGATCTGCGACAAGGTGGGGGCGGTCCTGGTCGTCGACATGGCGCACATCGCCGGT
Source organism: Candidatus Ozemibacter sibiricus (assembly GCA_003327425.1). Taxonomy (GTDB): domain Bacteria; phylum Muiribacteriota; class Ozemobacteria; order Ozemobacterales; family Ozemobacteraceae; genus Ozemobacter; species Ozemobacter sibiricus. The sequence goes on along the minus strand of QOQW01000021.1, from coordinate 63,553 downwards.
CTGGTGGCGGCGGGCCTGCATCCCAGCCCGGTGCCCTATGCCGACTTCGTCACCAGCACCACCCACAAGACCCTGCGCGGGCCGCGCGGCGGCATGATCCTGTGCAAGGAGAAGTATGCCAAGCAGCTCGACAAGCTGATCTTCCCCGGCATCCAGGGCGGGCCGCTGATGCACGTGATCGCCGCCAAGGCAGTCGCCTTCCACGAAGCCCTGCAGCCCTCGTTCAAGGAGTACCAGAAGAAGATCCTGGCCAATGCGGCCGCGCTAGCCAAGGCCCTGCAAGCCAGGGGGTTCCGGCTCGTCTCGGGCGGTACCGACAATCACCTGATGCTGGTCGACATGCGCAACAAGAACATCACCGGGAAGGCCGCCGAGAAGGCTCTCGATCTGGCCGGCATCACCGTCAACAAGAACACCATTCCCAACGACCCGCAGTCGCCCTTCGTCACCTCCGGGCTGCGGCTGGGGACGCCGGCGGTCACCACGCGCGGCTTCGATGTCGCCGCCATGGAAGAGGTGGCCGGTCTCATCGACCGCGTCATCGCCGCCCCCGAAGATGCCGACAACCTGAAGCAGGTCAAAGCCGAAGTGGGCAAGCTGTGCGACCGCTTCCCCTTCTATCGGCTCGACTGATCGCCACGCCGTCCGGCGACCTCGCCGAACGACGCCGACATGGCGCAGGCGCCGCGGGCGCCGCCGCCATAAGTACAAAACATCAAGTCTGGACAAAGGAGTACGATATGGTTCCGAGCAACTGCCGATACACCAAGGATCACGAATGGGCCAGATTGGAAGGCAAGAAGGTCGTGGTGGGCGTGACCGAGTTCGCCGCCAAGCAGCTGGGCGACGTCGTGTTCGTCGACGTGCCGCAGCTGGGCGCCAAGGTCGAGGCCGGCAAGACGATGGGCGTCATCGAGTCGGTGAAGACCGTCTCCGACATGTACGCGCCGGTCAGCGGCAAGGTGGTGGCCCGCAACGACGCGCTCGAAGGCGATCCCGCCCTGGTCAACCAGGATCCCTTCGGGAAAGGCTGGATCGTCGAGATCGAGATGGCCAACCCGGCCGAGTACGATCGACTGATGTCCCCCAAGGAATACGAGGAGCACGTGGCCAAGTCGGGCCATTGAGCGACCGATCGGAGGAAGCATGTCCAGTTACGTTCCCAATACCGCTCTCCAGGTCAAGGAGATGCTGGCGACGATCGGGGTCGGCTCGATCGACGAGCTGTTCGCCGAGATCCCGGCGGGCGTGCGGCTGAACCGGCCGCTCTGTCTGCCCAAAGGGCTCAGCGAACCCGAGACGGTTCGCAAGATCACCGACCTGGCCGACCAGAACATCTCGACCCAGGAGGCCGTCTGTTTCCTGGGCGGCGGCATGTATGATCATTACATTCCCGCAGCTATCAATCACTTGTTGCTGCGCGGAGATTTCTACACGGCCTATACGCCGTACCAGGCCGAGATCTCGCAAGGCACCCTGCAGGCGATCTACGAGTTCCAGAGCCTGATGTGCGCCCTCACCGGCATGGACCAGGCCAACGCCTCGATGTACGAGGGCGGTACCGCCCTGGCCGAGGCGGTGGCCATGGCCCAGACCCAGACCGGGCGGCATCGCGTGCTGCTGCCCGAGACCGTCCATCCCGAGTACCGGCAGGTCACCGAATCGGTGATGCCCAGCCTGGGCGCCCGCCTGGCGACCGTGCCCATGGAGGACGGCGTCACCGATCTCGCCCGTCTGAACGAGATGCTCGATGACCAGACGGCGGCGGTCGTGGTGCAGTATCCCAACTTCTTCGGGCGCATCGAGGAGCTGGACGAGATCTCGGCCGCCGCCAAGCGGGTCGGGGCCATGCTGATCGTGGTGGCCAATCCGCTGGCCCTGGGGCTGCTGACGCCCCCGGCCGAGTTCGGGGCCGACATCGTCTGCGGCGAAGGGCAGCCGTTGGGCATCCCGATGAGTTTCGGCGGTCCGTCGCTGGGGTTCCTGGCGGCCAAGACGGCCCTGCTGCGCAAGATGCCCGGGCGCATCGCCGGCTGCACCCGCGATGTCCGCAACCAGCGCGGGTTCGTGCTGACCCTGCAGGCCCGCGAGCAGCACATCCGGCGCGAGAAGGCGACCAGCAACATCTGCACCAATCAGGCGCTGATGGCCCTGAGCGCCACCATCTACCTGTCGCTGCTCGGCGAACAGGGGATCCGCGCCGTGGCGCGCCAGTGCTTCCAGAAGGCGCACTACCTGCGGCGCGAGCTCGAGAAGGTGCCGGGCGTGTCCTTCCCCTTCACCGGCCCCTTCTACCATGAGTTCGTGGTCAAGATCCCGCAGGCCAAGAAGGTCCTCGACAGGATGGCCAAGGAAGGGGTCTTCGCCGGCATCGCCCTGCAGCGGTGGTATCCGAGCCTGAGCGACTGCGTGCTGGTGGCGGTGACCGAGAAACGGACGGTGGAGGAGATGAACCTCTACTGCCAGCTGCTGGGAGGCCTGCTCGCATGAACGGTCCTGAACCTTTGATCTTCGAGATGAGCCAGCCGGGGACCACCGGCTTCACGCTGCCCGAACCCGGCATCGACGAGATCGATCCGGCCGATCATATCCCGGGCAAGTTCCTGCGCTCGCATCTCCCGCTGCCCTCGGTGGCCGAGGTCGATGTCGTGCGGCATTTCACGCGCCTGTCGCGGAAGAACCACGCCATCGACGTGGGGTTCTACCCGCTGGGGTCGTGCACCATGAAGTACAACCCCAAGGTCAACGAAGACATGGCGCGGCTGCCCGGGTTCGCGGCCCTCCATCCCTACCAGCCCGAATCCACGGTGCAGGGCGCCCTGGCCCTGATGAAGGACCTCGAATACGCCCTGTGCGAGATCACGGGCATGGATGCCTTCACTCTGCAGCCGGCGGCGGGCGCCCACGGCGAGCTGACCGGCCTGCTGCTGATCAAGGCCTACCACGATCGCAAGAAGAACAAGAAGACCAAGATCCTGATCCCCGATGCCGGCCATGGCACCAACCCGGCCTCGGCCGCGCAGTGCGGGTATGAAGTCGTCACCATCAAATCCGATGCCCAGGGCGGCGTCGACCTGGAGGACCTGAAAGCCCATCTCGGGCCCGAGGTGGCCGGCCTGATGCTGACCAACCCCAATACCCTGGGGCTGTTCGAACCCAACGTCGAGAAGATCGCCGAACTGATCCATGGCGTCGATGGCCTGCTCTACTACGACGGCGCCAACCTCAACGCCATCATGGGCTGGACGCGGCCCGGCGACATGGGCTTCGACGTCATGCATGTCAACGTGCACAAGACCTTCTCGACGCCGCATGGCGGCGGCGGTCCCGGGGCCGGCCCTGTCGGGGTGAAGAAGCACCTCGAGCCGTTCCTGCCCTGCCCGCGCATCGCCTACGACGGGAAGAAATACAAGCTGATCACCAAGGCCAAAGGCTCGATCGGCACCATGCGGACCTTCGTCGGCAGTTTCGGCGTCCTGGTGCGGGCCTACACCTACATCACCCAGCTCGGAGCCGAAGGGCTCAAGGAAGCCAGCTCGCATGCCGTGCTCAACGCCAACTACCTGATGGCGCGGTTGAAGAAGCATTTCCTGCTGCCATACGACCGGTTCTGCAAGCACGAGTTCGTGCTGTCGGGCAAACCGCAGGCGGCCAAGGGGGTCAAGACCCTCGACATCGCCAAACGGCTGCTCGACTACGGCTTCCATGCGCCGACCGTCTACTTCCCGCTCATCGTCGAAGAGGCGATCATGATCGAGCCGACCGAGACCGAGAGCAAGAAGACGCTCGACGCCTTCGTCGAGGCGCTCGAAAAGATCCTGCAGGAGATCGAGACCAATCCCGAGCTGGTGAAGACCGCTCCCCACACCACGCCGGTGGGCCGTCTGGACGAAGCGCTGGCGGCGCGCAAGCCCGACATCAACTTCTTCCAGCGCCCGGCCGGGTGATGGCTTCCGGCCTTCCCTCCTCCCCCACCCTGCCGTCGGTTCCGGCGGCGGGGTGGGGGAACGCTTCTTCTGGAGGTCCGTCGTGATGACGTCGGCGGGTTCGCCTCGCACCATCCGTCTTCCCGACGAGGTTCACCAACTGCTCGCCGGGATCCTCAGCTTCTTTCGCAAGGAAAAAGAGGACCCCGGGGAGATCTGGATGGTGGGCGGGGCCATCCGCGACCTCCTGCTCGGACGCGATGCCGTCTACGACCTCGATCTGGCCGTCAGTCGCAGCCCGATCGGGCCGGCGCAACGGGTGGCGCGGGGCCAGAGCGCCGGCTTCGTGGTGCTCGACCAGGAGCGCGAGGTGGCGCGGGTGGTCAAATCCCTGCACGGCCGGGTGGTGACGGTCGATTTCGCCCGCTACCGCGCCCCCACCCTGGACGAAGATCTGCGCGACCGCGATTTCACCATCAATGCCATCGCCATCAAGCTCGCCTGGCCGCTGCTCGAGCGCGACCTTCCCATCTACGACCCGCTCGGGGGGGTGGAAGATCTGCAGGCGAAAGTGCTGCGACCCTGTTCCGACCACCTCTTCCGGGAAGATCCTCTTCGCATCTTGCGGGCCTATCGCTTCGCGGCTACTCTGGGGTTCACGTTCCATCCCGACCTCGAGACCCTGATCGTTCGCGATGTGCACCTGCTGAAAGCGGTATCGGCCGAACGGATCCGGGACGAATTCTTCAAGGTGCTGTCGGCCTCGGACAGTGCCCGCTGGGTGCGTTCGATGGGGCAGACCGGCGTCTTGCGCGAGATTCTGCCGGAATTCGAAGCCACCCGCGGCATCACCCAGAACGACTGGCACCACCTCGACGTCTTCGATCACACCCTGCTCGCGCTCGAAAAATTCGAGGGACTGCTGGGGCAGTCGGCCTTCTCGCGGTCCTGGGGCAAGGTGCAGGCCTTCCTGGCCGAACCCATTTCGGGGATCCGCACGTACCTCGAATTGTTCAAATTCGGTTGTCTCCTGCATGACATCGGCAAACCGGCCTGTCGGAAAGTGGTGTCGCCCTCCGGTGGCAAGGGCAAGAGCGCCGAGGCGTCGAAGCCGAGCCCACATGCCGGTTCGCTCCCTGAGAGTGCGGCGATCGACCGGCCGGTGACCGAGGCTGCCTCGGAGGGGTCGGGGCCGGTCGCCCCGGAGGATCCCGAGGGGCGGGTCGTGTTCCATGGTCACGAGATGGTCGGGGCCAGGATGGTCGAGGAGATCGGCAAGCAGTGGAAGTTGTCGGTCAACGAGGTCGACTTCCTGAAAAAGGTGGTCAAGAACCACATGCGGCCGGGAGTCATTCTGCAGGAGCTCGATCAGAAGCCCGAAGCCTGTCGGAATCAAGAGCGGGACCGTCTGCTGTTCAGGTTCTTCAGCGAAACCGGGCGGGACGGCGTCGGCATCGCCCTGATGTCGCTGGCCGATCGGCTGTCGGCGCGCGGAGCCCAGCAAGAGGAGGATCTGGCGCGATTCGCCGCCGGCATCGCCGGCTTCATCGACAGTTTCTACCAGCAGACCGAGAATGCCCGGTTGCCGGCGTTGCTGACCGGCAATGATCTGATCACCCAGTTCCGGCTGTCTCCCGGGCCTTTGTTCAAGGAGATCCTGGGGGCGCTCAAGGAAGCGCAGGCTCTCGGCGAGGTCCAGACCCGCGAGGAGGCCGTGGACTTCGTTTCCCGCTTCCTGGCCGGGAGGAAAGGGCCGCCCCCCGCCGCCCGATGAAAGCTGGCGGGGCGAGTCGCCCCCGCGCCGGTCCCGTGGTGGTCAGGCCCCGCGAGCGCTCGAGGATCAGCGGCCCTCCCGAAGAGGATCGGAAGTCCCCGAAGAAGATCTGTCCCAGGAAGGCGATTGGCGGCGTTCTGGCCACGGGAACCCGCGCCCCGCCCTTCCCTGCTATACCCGCCGCCCGCCGCGGGCGCCATCCTGGCGACCGTGGCATGGTCTTGCACCAACGGGGGATTTCAGGTACTTTGGGTCATCCATTCCGGGTGGTGAAGGAGGCCTTCTGATGCGCACGAATCTGTGGTTTCGCCGGTCCCTGCTGCTGGTGGTGGGGGTCATCGCCCTGCTGGTCCAGGGCTGGTGCTGGCCGGCCGGCGCCGTGGTCGGGGCGCCCCGCCCCGATGCCGAACGGGTGATCGTCGAACTCCTGCGGCGGCTGGATGCGAAGCCTGAGCTGAAAGATCTCTCCGACCACGAGTTCCTGCGGGTCGTGCTGGCGGAACGGCGGGCGGTGCTGCAACGCCTGAGCGCGGAAGACCCGACCACCTTCGGGGTGCACGGCTATGCCGAGACGTTGTACCCGGTGGTGCGGTTCTTCCGGCGCTTCGATCTGGCGCGGCGGCTGATGCTGGAGCTGCGGCGGCACCATGACGACTCGGCCATCCGGGATTGGGCCTTCACCGAGCTGATCGACATCGAACGCCAGCAACTGCTGGCCCGTCGGGGCCGTCAGCTGCCCGAATCCACCCTGTCGCCGGCCGCTGGCTGGGAGCCCGCCGATGTGGCCGCCCGCTATGCGTTCGGGCGTGGCGGCGGGCTGTTCACCCCCGTGGCCAATGATGCGCGTGCCGAGGCGACCTTGCGGCTGGCCATGGGGTACGAGGATGATGCGGCGCGCCTCGTGCAGATGGGCAACAAGAATGGCGCCGTGCGCATGATCGATCTGGCGGCTCGGCACTATGCCAATCTCCACCCGGGGAGCCCCTTCGCCGTGGGGCCGCTGGTCTGGGCCGCTCGCTACATCCGTGATCTGGGCCTGCCGCTGGCCGCCATTGTGCGCTTCCAGCAGATCCTGGGGCGGCTGGGCGAAGGCGATACCGTGTGGCAAGGCATCGTCTGCGAAGATCTGGCCGATGTCTACGTGAAACTGGGCCAGCCCGAGGTGGCCCGCCTGCAGTTCGAACGCGCGATGGCCGCCTATCGAGCCGGTCGGAACGAAGAGGGGGCCAACCGGGTCGCCGTCAAGCTGGAGTCGCTGTCTCGCTGAACTCCCGACCATGGATTACCTGCTGCCCATTGTGACCGGGGTCTGCCTGTCGGCCTGTACCGGGTTCCGGGCCTTCCTGCCGCCCTTCCTGATCGGTCTGGTGCAACGGTTCCTGCCCGTTCCCTGGATGGCGCCGGTTTTTCCGGGGCTGGCCTTCCTGGCCCAGACCCCGGTGTTGGTGGCCCTGGGAGTGGCCACGGCGGTCGAGTTCCTCGGCGACAAGGTGCCCTGGGTCGACCATCTGCTCGACCTGCTCTCGCTGCCGGTCAAGGCGCTCTTCACGGCCGTGCTGACGTTCAGTCTCATCCCATCGGGAGACTATGCCTGGTTCTTCCTGGTGGTGGCGCTGGTGCTCAATGAAGGCGCGACGGTGACCGCCCATTCGGGAAAAGCCGGATTGCGGGCCGTTTCGACCGTTACCACCGCCGGGACGGCCAACTCGGCGATCAGCGTGTTCGAAGACATCGCCGTGGCGATCGGCACCATCCTGGCGCTGGTGCTGCCCGTGGTGGCCCTGTTGATCCTGGGAGGGCTGCTCTATCGGTCGGTTCGCTTCCTGTTCGGCAAACGCGGGGGCAATGAAGGATGGATCGCCCAGACGAAGCCGTCCCTCTGGATCTATCGCCTGGCGCAGCATCTGTCGTGGATCTGGTTCAAGATCTACAATCGAATGTCGATTGCGGGGCAGGAGCACTGCCCCCGCCAGGGGCCTCTGGTCATCGTGGCCAACCATGCCTCCGCCCTCGATGGGTTCGTGCTGGGGTCCTGCCTGCCTCGCCCGGTCTTCATCATGGTCAAGCGGGAAGCCTTCGACAACCCGATCAGCGGCTGGTTCCTGCGCAAGGTGCTGGCCTTCCCCGTCGATCGCGGCAAGCCCGACGCGGCGGCCGTCAAGACGTCGATCAAGGTGCTGCAGGAGGGCAACGCCCTGGGGCTTTTCCCGGAGGGCACCCGTAACCCGCGCGGTCTGGTGCGCCCCTTCAAACCGGGAGCGATCCGTCTGGCCATCCGGCACAAGGCTCCCATTCTTCCGGCGTTCATCGATGGCAACCATCTCATGAACCCGCCGCACACCGTGGTGCCGCGGCCGGCGCGCCTGCAGGTGGCCTTCGGGCCGCTGATCGACGTGGCTGCGCTGCTGGCCCAGGGCAAGACCGAAGAGCAGATCTCCGACCTGCTCTACCAGGAGGTCACCGCCCTCGGGCAACGGTTGCGCGGCCAGGATGTCCGTGACTACAGCGAGCACCCGCCGGCGAACGGGGAAGAACCGGCGCCGGCGGCGGGGGGGGAGCGCTCCTCGTCGGCTGCCGCCGGATGACGGGACGGGGCTCCGCGCCTGTTCATGCTTCCGCCCGGGCCCGCCGGCCCCTCCCCCACCCCACCCTGGGATCGCCCCGCCTGGGTGACCTTCGACCCGCCCTCGGTCCTGGCCAATCTGGAGCGCCTGGCCCCCGGCGAGGCCGTGCTCGATCTGCGTTCATTGCTGCTCGAGCGGATCTGGCGCCAACTGGAGGAGGAGTTCCGCCGCCGGGGGTGCCGAGGGTACCTGGCCGAGAGGCCGTTGTTCTCCCCGTTCCAGAGCGGCGAACCCGAAGGCTGGGAGAAATTCCTCGCTCCCGCCTACCCTGCCGACCGCCTGGAGGGGGGCCTGCGCGCTGGCTTTTCCCTGGTCGTAGGGCATCTCTCGGAAGCGATCATCCTGTCGAACATGGCGCAGGCGTTCGACCGGCGGTGCCGCGTGCTGGTCCGGGTGCGGCACCCGGACCTGATGGCCGATGCGGGGCCGACGGGGGTCCTGTCGATCCTGGAGCTGCTGCCGCAACTGCCGTTGCTCGAACTGGCCGGCTTCTTCTTCGACCAGCCCTTCGCCACCCGCCAGGAGTGCGAGACCTTCGGGCGCGCCCTGACCCGCTGCCTTGGCGAAACCGGTTGTCTGATGGCGCTCACGCGGGCGGAAGGGCCCTGGCCGAACCGTCTGCAACCCCGACGTGTGATCGGGACCGAGCTGCTGGGCGTGGCTTCTGAGCAAGCCGTGCCCTTGACGGCCACGCTGACCCTCGAGGCCTGGGGGGTCCCGCTGACGTCGCGGGAAGCGAGCGTGCGGCTGGCGGTCGATCTGGGGACCGCCCATGGCCTGCCGCCGCGACTGCCCGCCATCGTGTATGTCGAGCATCAGCCGGCCCGGGTCGTTCGCCTCGAGGAGCGACGGCTGGTGCTGGAGATGGCGAGCCGACCGCCGGCGCCTTCCCCCTGGCGGGTGCTGTTGCTGGGTGGCACCGATGGCGGCGGGGTGGTCGCGCCGGCCGATTGGCCGGATGGGCTGCCTCTCGGCCTGCTGGAAACGGTCGTGCGGACCTGGCCGGAAAGTTTCGCGCCGACGGGAGCCGGGGCGATCCTCACCCCCGCGTAAGGGGGCGGCGTAGGGCCTCGCCGCCCGCCACGGTCAGGTCGTGGGCGCACGGAGCGCCGCGCTCGGTAAGAGCACCGAAGGCCGCCCGCGAATTCGGCCCGCATCTCTTCGGGACGGACGACGGCCTGGTGAGCCGCGGCGAGTTTCGGCTGCCCTGCTCATCGGCGATTGGCGGTCGCGGCCATCGCCTCCTTGATCAGGGGCAGCCCGGTGAAATCGCCGGTCAGCGTGATGCGGTCGGGGGAGAAGATGGCCCGCAGCCGGCCGCCGTTGAGTTCGTCCACGGTCCACCCAAGGGCCCGCGGGAGCCAGGCTTCGAAATGATGTCGCACGACACGCCAGGTCCAGCCACCGGTCGCAGGGCTGGTCTCCAGGCCGTTGACCAGGATCCGTCGAACCCGATGGACGCCGGCGCCGGGCGCTTCGGATTCGATGTCGAGAGCGAAGGACAAGGAGCGCATGCCGAAGCCGGACCCCTGGAGGAGGATGATCGCTCCGTTGTCTCGCGGGAGGAGACTGGCTCTGGCCAGGGCGAATCCCCGGGCCGGAACGGGCGACCAGCGGGCCAGCAGGGCATTCGCCTCGCCCGGGGTGAGGTCGAGGGTGGAGGCGGTGCCTGGGCTTGGCGGCGGGGCGGCCAGGGCGCGCAGCTTGTCGGCCAGGCTCCAGCGGTCTTCGCGTTGCGGGCGGGGAATCTCGGGCAGGGTCGGGGCGGTGCGCAACCCAGCCAGGACCGGATCGAGCACCCAGAAGAACAGAAGCGCCCCGAGGATGGCCAGCAGAAGCGGGAACACGCATCCGCAGCCGCAACCGAGCAGACAGCAGGGGCTTCTGGCCGGGGGCGTTCCCGGGCGGGGTGATCCCATGGGTGGGGAAGAAGGAGCCGAGGCGGGGGCCGGGCCGGTCGGCGGGGCCGGTTCGGCTGGCGCCTCAGCCTGGGCGGCCGCGAGCGCCCATCCCATGGGGAACGCAGGGGCGGACGGGGCGGGCATGCCGGGAGGACGATCAGGATTTGAAGCCCGCCAGGGCGTTCTGTTCCTCGAAGGAGAGGAGTTTTTCGACGTCGAGCAGGATGATCAGGCGATCATCGAGTTTGGCCACGCCGGAGATGTACCGCGAGTCGATGCTGAGGGAGAAGATGTCGGGGGTTTTCTCGATCTGATCGGAATAGAGCCGGATGACTTCCGACACGTTGTCGACGACCAGGCCGACGTGGTTGCGGTTGAATTCGACGATGAGGATCTTGGCCTGGGCCGGGTCGACCGCCGGTGGCAGCTCGAACCGCTTGCGCAGATCGATGATCGGCAGGATGCGCCCGCGCAGGTTGATGACGCCCTCGACGAATTTCGGGGCTTTGGGCACCTTGCGGATCTCGGTCATGCTCTGGATCTCACGGACCTTGGCGATGGTGATGGCGTATTCGTCGTTCCCCAGATAGAACCCGACGACCTGGACTTCTTGTTTGATCTGCGCTTTCTTGACCATGCCGGCATCCTATCATGTCATCGACGGGCAGGCAACCGGGGTTCGCTCCGAAGAAGGATGCCTGGGCTCGCAAGCCTGCGAGCGTGGCCCGCCCGCGGCGTCGTTCGAGCAGGGTGTCTAGCGGGTTGATTCCCGAGCTGCGTCTTGGCGATGGAGGATCTTGATGGCCTCGATGGCGGTCTGGATGGCCTCGTCGATGCCCACTTTGGCGACGATGGGGGCATCATCGTAGGTCAGGCCGATGATGGCCAGCACCTCGCCGGCCCGGACGCGGCGGATCGAGGAGATGACGAACAGGGCGGCCGCCTCCATCGAGGTGGCAAGGACGTTGGAGCGGTGCCAGGCCTCCCACTTCATGTCGTTTTCCCTGGCGATGGGCAGGTCCTCGGCGCCTTCGGTATAGAAGGCGTCTTTGCAGTGGCTGATGCCGCAGTGATGCCGCACGCCGAGGCGTCTGGCCGCGTCTCGCAAGGCGAGGGTGACGTCGAGATCGGCGACGGCGGGATAGCTGAGGGGGACGTACTGGCGGGTGGTGCCTTCCTCGCGGACGGCGGCGGTGCTGATGCAGATGTCGCCCAGTTTGACGTGGCGCTGGAGGGCGCCGGCGGTGCCGACGCGGATGAAGGTGTCGGCGCCGAGCTTGATCAGTTCTTCGAGGGCGATCGCGGTCGACGGGCAGCCGATGCCGGTCGAGGTGCAGGACACCTTGATGCCGTCGAGAAACCCGGTGTAGGTGCGGAATTCGCGATTGAAGGCGATTTCCCTGGCGTCATCGAAGAAGGAGGCGATGGCCGGGACCCGCCCGGGGTCGCCGGGGAGGATGACATACCGGCCGACATCGCCCTTCTTCAGGTGGATGTGGTACTGGAATTCGTCCTGGGGGTGGTGGTCAGAAGCTCGTCTGGTGCCTTTTCTGGTGGTGCCCATGTCGTTCCCGCCTTGGTGAGGATGGGGATCTGAGAACTGGAAGGCGAAGGCATTCTCTGTCGGCACCGTCTTGATTGTCAAGCAGGGCCGATCGACTTCGGCATCATCTGCCCCCAAGGAACGGCCATCGCCGATCAGGCGATGGCAGGTTGACAGGTCCTCTCTGTTTGGATGGGCTTCAACGGCGAACGTGGACGAGATCAGGACGGAAGATCGGCGAGGTGACGGGCCTCGAAGGCCAGGGGAAGGAGCTGGCGAGGGGTGACCTGCATGGTGCGGCGAGCGCGGTTGACCAGCCAGATGGGCAGGTCGGGAGCCAGCTCGAGCAGCACCTGTCGACAGGCCCCGCAAGGGGAGACGAACTCGTCGGTGGCCACGTAGATGGCCATGGCGGCGAACTCGCGGTGGCCGCCGGCGATGGCGGCGCCGAGGGCGGTGCGTTCGGCGCAGGTGGTCAGGCCGTAACTGGCGTTCTCGACGTTGCAGCCGAGGATGGTCTCGCCGTTGGCGAGGCGCAGGGCCGCCCCGACCTGGAAACGGGAATAGGGGGCATAGGCCCGGGTGCTGGCCAGAATGGCCTGCTCGATCAGGGGCTGGAGCTGGGTGTGGTCCATGCGGGCTCCTTTCAGAGGCCGAGATTCAGGGGAAAGCGAGGAGACGGCAAGAGGGGGCCGTGGGTACGGCCCCCTCCGTAGGAGCGGGAAGGGTCTGGTTACCGTTTGGAGAACTGCGGCCGCTTGCGGGCTTTCTTGAGGCCGTATTTCTTGCGTTCCTTCATGCGCGGATCACGGGTCAGCAGGCCGTTCTTGCGCAGGAGGGAGCGGAACTCCTCGTTGAATTTGACGAGGGCGCGCGCGATGCCGTGGCGGAAGGCGCCGGCCTGACCGGTGCTGCCGCCGCCAGAGATGTTGGCGCGGATGTCGAACTTGCCCACTGTTTCGGTGACGGTCAGGGGCTGCAGGATGATCTTGCGGGTGAGGGGGATGGGGAAATATTCATCGAACGGCCGATCGTTGACCAGGATCTTGCCATCCCCTTTGATGATGCGGACCCGGGCCGTGCTGGACTTGCGGCGACCGGTGCCCCAGAATGTGGCTTCTGGCATGGGGTGATTCCTCCTTTACTGGCCCAGTTCGAGGGCCGTGGGCTGCTGCGCGGCGTGGGGGTGCTCGGCCCCCGCGTAGATCTTCAGTTTGCGCAGGAAGCGGTTGCGCAACTTGTTGCGAGGCAGCATGCGCTTGACGGCCAGCCAGAACATGTATTCGGGCTTGTTGCGCTTGAGGTCGCCATAGGAGACGGCGCGAATGTGACCGACATAGCCGGTATGCCAGTAGTGGATCTTGTCGCGCTCCTTCTGCCCGGTCAGCTTGACCTCGCCGGCGTTGATGACGACGACGAAATCCCCCATATCGAAGTTGGGTTGGTAGGTGGGTTTGTGCTTGCCCATCAGGATGTGCGCCACCTGACTGGCCAGACGCCCGAGGATCTTGCCCTTGGCGTCCACGAGGTACCAGGTGCGTTTGATCTGGTCCTCTTGCGGTACGAACGTCTTCACCGAAGTTTCCTCCTTTCGGTTAGTACATGACCCTCATCAGGTACAACCCCGCGGCCGGGGCCGGCGAACCCAGGCGGCGTCGATCCTGATTACGGTACAGTTCCAGAATCTCGTGTGGGTCCATTTCGTGCCGTCCGATCAGGAGGAGGGCCTTCGCCATGTTGCGGACCATGTTGTGCAGGAACCCGGTGCCGATCACATCGAAGGCGAGGGCGGGCCCCTCGGGCGTCAGACGGCTCTCGAGAATGGTGCGAACGGGGTTCTCCTTGCTGGCGGGGGAACGGGTGAACGCCGAGAAATCGTGTTCCCCCAGGAAGCATGCCGCTCCCTGGGCCATCTTCTCGCGGTCGAGAGGGGGGCCTTCGACCTGGCAGACGAAGCGCTCGAGGAACGGGCTGCGCTCGGCGACCTCCTGGAAGAGGTAGCGGTAGTGCTTGGCCCGGGCAGAGAACCGGGGGTGGAACCCCGGCGCCGCCGGCTCGATGCGTCGAATGCGGATGGCGGGAGGGAGAACGCCGTTCAATGCCACGATCAACTTGTCAACCGGGATCGGACACGCAGTCTGGATCAACACCACCTGCCCGAGGGCATGGACCCCCGTGTCGGTCCGCCCGGACCCATGGACCCGCACCTTCTCGCCGAGGACCAGTTCGAGAGCTCGTTCCAGGGTTCCCTGGATGGTGGGCACTCCGGTCTGGACCTGGAAGCCGAAAAAGGCGCTTCCGTCATAGGTGACGATCATTGTAAGCCGGCGCACGGACGTTGTCAAGTGCCAATTCCCTCCGGAATCCCCTACCCTACCCCATCCTTCGGTTCCTTGCAACACCGGACGGGGTGGTGTACCGTACTCGGCATCACGAACTCATGCGTCGCGTCGTTTTGCTGCTGGCGGGAATCCTGCTGCTGGTGCTGCTCTGGGTGCTGCTGGGCGCCCTGGAGTCCTGGTTCGCGGCCGAGCGCGAGGAGCGGGCCTTCCGGGCCTGGGAGAGCCGGGCTCGCCAGCAGATCGGGCAGATCCAGGCGCATGCCAGGATAGAACGGCAGCATGAACGGATCGTCCAACGGTTTCGTGACCGGCTGAGCGATCTGTTGGCCCATCTCGGCCCGCGACGACTCGCTGGGGCCCTGGTGGAGCGGGCGGCGCGGCTCAGCTTCCCGCGCGATCTGTCGTGGCCGACGGTCTATTTGTTTCGGGCCGAGCCAGGCACCAGGAAATGGCGGATGGTGCGGGGCGTCGGACTGGCATCCCAGGGGGCGGTCCTGCTCGAGCCGGTCATGGCCGGGGTGTGGCAGGCCCATCAAGGGCAGGTCGCCAGTGCCGACGCCCAGCGCAAATGTCGAGGGGTGTTCGGCGACTATCTGACCACCGAAGTCCTCGGCCGTCACGGGATCGGCAGGGTCCTGGCGGGCACGTTCCGCGGCGAGCCCGCCTGGATCTACTGGAACACCTTGCGGTATCGGCACCGCGTGGCTGGCCTCTTGCTGGTGATTCTGCCGCGGCAGCCCGACCTGCCCGTCGAGGCCGAGCTGCGAAGCCTGCTGGCCCATTGGCGCCCGCGGGGCGCCCTGCCCTTGTTCCGACGGTGGTTCCTGCCCCCTGGCCAGCGGCAGGTCATTCTGCATCCGCGCCTGGCGCGCTGGCCTGCCTTCCAGAACGATCTGCCCGGGTTGGAACAACGCCTGTCCGCCCTGCCTCCTGGAGTGGCCGGCCGCATCGGGCGTTGGTGGGCCATCCGGCAGGGGCTGGGCCCCGACCGGCCCTTCGAGGTCTGCTTGCTGGCCCGCGGGCCCCGATGGCCGCCGGTCCTGGCCGGCCATCTGCGCCGGGGCGTGGGATGGCTGCTGCTGGCGGCGGGGCTGGCGGTGGGCGGGGCGCTCGCGGGCGGCTGGACCTGGCCGGTGGTGCGGTTGCGCGCCGGGTTCCTGCTCATTCTGGGATTGCTGGCGGGAGTGCCGCTGGTGCTGGGGGCGGTCTACAGCGTCGAACGCGTGCCCGCCGCCACCGAGCGCCGCCTGGCGGTGGCGCGCGAGGAGGTCGACCGCTTCTTCCGGCGGCTCGACGCGGCGGGAGAGCACCGCAAAAACCAGTATCGGAAGGTGATGGAGCGTCAGCTCACCGACTGGCAGGCCAACTGGTCGTCTCGCCCCCCGCGCGACTTCCTCTCCCGGGCGGTCGCCGCGTATCGGGCGGCCGAGCTGCCCTTCCAGGGCATTTTCGTGTTCGACCAGGCGGGAACCATCCTGCATGCCCTGTCGCGCGATCTGGCCCCCGAAGCGACGCGGGCGGTGGTCGATCATCTGCAGGACTGGGCCATCGGCGGGTTCAGCGAGCTCCGTGATCAGGCCCGCAGTCTGGGCATCCTGTCCGCCATCCCCTTGCGGACCAGGATGTTCAAGTATCTCGTCCAGACCCTGAATCCCGATCGCGGCCTGGGCGCCATGATCCTGTGGCAGCTCGGCCAGGCCGAAGCGGTATCGCTCGAGGGAACACGGTTCTACAAGATCCACACCGCCTTGGTCCGGGAAGGACGCTTGCAGGCCTTCATCTTCGTGATCTGGCGGGCGGAAGCCGATTTCCGCCGCTTCCTGACGCAGGCCCTGGCCGAACGCAATGCCCGAGGCGAGCCGCATACCTGCGCGGCGGTCCAATTCGAGCGGGGCGCCCTCGTGCCGGTGGCGCCCCACCCTCGCGCCGGCTTCTGGCGGACCGCCGCGGGTCGCACCCTGTGGCAGGCCTTCGAAGGCTACCTGACGCGGCGCGCCGCCTTGGCGGGCACCCGGCGCGGGTTTCATCTGACGGTCCAGCCCAGCCTGACGGCCCCTACCATCCTGTTCGGCGCGGTGGCGCCGGCCGACCCCTTCCGAGACGCCTCGCGCTGGGAGGGTATGCTTGACCTGGTGGGGCTGAGCCTCCTGGGCCTGGCGGTGGTCGGGCTGGGGGGGGCGACGATCCGGCGCTTCCTCGATCCGCTCCGGTGCCTGGCCGACAGCTTGTGGGCCGCCAGCCGGGGCGACTTGCGACAGGCGCCAGAGCTGGGGGTGACGCGCGAGTTCGCCGACTTGTCGGCCACCTTCCAGGAGATGATGGAGGGGTTGCGCGAGCGGCGCCATCTGAGCCGGTTCGTTTCCGGAGCCCTGGCCGCCGATCCGTTGGCCCGGGCCAGCGATGGGGCCAATAGCCGGCGATGGTACGGAACGGTGCTGGTTTCCGACATCCGGCGTTTCACCACCCTGTCCGAGTCCTATCCGGCCACCGAGGTCATGGCCATGCTCAACGGACACTTCGATGCGTTGGCGCAGGAAGTCCAGAGTCGGGGGGGAACCATCGACAAATTCATCGGCGACGCCCTGGTAGCCGTCTTCTTCGCCCAGGACGAAGCCGACCGGAGTCACCGCCGCCGGGCGGTCGAGACCGCGGTGGCCATGCGGGAACGGGGCAGAGCCATTCAGGAAGCCCGGCGCGCCGCGGGGAAATTCCCCTATGACTTCGGCATCGGGCTGGCGAGTGGCGAATTGATCGGCCTGACCATCGGGCGGAGCCTCCAGCGTTGGGAGCACCAGGTCTTCGGCGAGGCGGTCCGGCGCGCCGAAGTCCTGGAAGGGCTGTCGAAGCAGGCACGCCACACCGGGATCATCGCCGATGGCGCGATCGCCGAGGAAACCCCCGAATTCGGCTGGGTCCAGCTCTCGGCCCAGAATGCCTGGGAAATGACCGGCCTGCCCGGAGGCCGCTCGTGACCATGTTTGGGGCGGTTCTTGGCGGGAAGCCCTTCCCTGAACGCTCGGGAGGGGGCTGGCGCGCCGGCGCCGGGTTCGCCCTGGTGTGCCTGATTCCGTTCGTGGTGGTGCTGGTGGCGCTCTATCAGGGCGACCGCGCCACCTGGGCCGCCCGTCAGCAGGAGGCCGAGCAGGCCAACCTGGCCGATCTCGATCTGGTCGAACGGTCGATCGGCGGGGCCAGCCTGTTCGGCACGGCCCTCAAACGCTTCGAACTCGACCTGGCCCGCCATCTGCGGATGGTGTCAGGGCGGCCGGAGGCGACGCCGCCGGCCCTGGTGGCCGGCTGGGCGGCCGATCTTCTGCGGTCCGACGTCGGCCGGGTCTGGCGGGCTTTCCGGGGAGAAATCGTGCTGGTGCGGGTTGCCTCGGAAGCGGAGGGCGGCCGCGCGGTCGAGACCTTGTGGCGACAGGGCGCCCGACTGGGGTTGGCGACCCTGGCCGAGACGACCGTGCCGTACCTGCTCGATCCCCGGGGGGTATCCAGCGCGACCACCGCGGCCCTGCAACGCGCCTGGCGGCGGCGGCTGGGCTTTCCCCTCGTGCTGACCGCCCTTCGGGAAAAGGCCTGGGGAGCCTGCGCCGAGTTCCGCCAGGAGACGGCCGCCTGGGGTTTCTTCTGGGAAGCCCTGCCGCTGGGACCGAACGCCGAGGGGAAGATCGTGCTGCTCGGCTTGACCCGGCTGGAGAAGCTGAGTCTGCGCGATCGGCTGCGGATGGCTACCCGCCTCTGGGAGGCCCCGGGGCGGGCCCGCCCCCCCCTGCTGTTCCTCCTGTCAGGGCCGGGAAACCGGCCGTGCGGGTCGATCGGATGGCGTTCCGAACCGGCCCTGCGCGGGTTGCTTCCCCACCGGCTGCCGGCCCCTGGTCGGTCCCAGGTGGTCGGCGAGCGCTGGCTGGTCTCGGCGGCCGCGATCAGCGAGGAAGGCGTGGCCTGTGCGGTGCTGGCCCGACCGTTGCAACCTCTGCACGGGCGGCTGGGGCTCGCCCTCCGTCTCGTCGCGGTCTTCGCCTGGCTGGGCGCCATCCTGGCGGGGGCGGCCGATCTGGCCCTCTTCGGACGGTGGCACCGCCTGCCCCTGTGGGTGTCCTTCGGCATCGCGTTCCTGCTGGCGGCCCTGCTGCCCCTGACCGGCCTCTTCCATCTGGCGACCCGCCATGTTCGCGAAACCTTCCAGGATGATCAGAAAGCGGCGCGCCGCCATCTCCATCAGGAATTCCAGGCGGTCGACGACGGGCAGGCCGAGCATTCCGCCGCGGTCTCCACCATGATCCACCGTGGGTTCCTCGCGCCGGCCTTCCAGACTCACCTCGCCCAAGGCGAACGAGACTGGCTGGAACGACGCGATGCCCGCCGCCTCGGGGCCTTGCTCCAGGGCTTCCTGCGCCGAATACGCACCCCGGGCCATCCCCTCCATCGGTTGCCGGACGGCACCATGGCCTCCCTGGACAAAGTCCTGGGGTTCTTCCTGTTCGGGGCGGAACGGCTGGCTGAATTCCAGAACGTCGAACGGATCCCGACCCCGCAGGAGGTCAAGGATTTCTTCCGGGCGGCTGGCCAGAAGTCGCTGCAGATCAGGAATCCCCAATTGTTCGCCGCCGGCCCGCCCACGTCGGAACGGTCGGTCGATCGGCATGAGCTGATCGTCGAGTATGGCAACCACCTGATGATGAACATGCTCGGCTACGATGCGTTCCTCAGCTTCGTCTACAAGCCGCTGAGCCTGATCGCCAGCCGGGTGGGCGCCTTGCGCCAGACCTTCTACCAGGTGGAGATCCCTCTGCATGGGGTGGTCCGGTTCATCGGCCTGCTGACCTGGGGCGAAAACGAACAGGATCAACCCTACCTGCGGCAGGTCATGGCGCGGCGGCAGCGGACCGGCGCCGCGCCGATCCAGGCGGTCGACCGCCTCAATCGCACGTTCCTGGGAGCCCCGCCCGACCTGCCTGATGGGGTGCGGGAAGCGGCCTACCAGGCGGTGGAGACCGGGCTGCCGGTCAGCGCCTACGATCAGGCGGCCGGCTTGCTGATCGAAGCCATGCCGTGCCGGAACTTGAATCGGCACGTCCTGGTCGGAGCCGCGCCCCTGCAACCCCTGCTCGAGCGGATGGCCGCTGGACATCGGCGCTTCTGGCTCCTCCTGGGCGGGTTCTTCCTGGCGGCGCTGGGGCTGGCGCTGGCCGCCGCCACCTCCTTCCTGCTGCCGATCCAGGCGATCATCCGGGCCTTCCGGGCGGTGCGGGCCGGCGAGTTCACCCTGCGGCTCGACCTGCCGCCGGGCGATGAGTTCGGAGCGGTGGCGGCGGCGTTCAAGGCCCTCACCCGGCGGCTCCAGGAAGGGCGGTTGTTGGGTCGGTTCGTGTCGGAAGCGGTGCGGCAGGCGGCGCGTCAGGGCGACCTCGACCGGCTGGCCGGCGACGCCCGGGAGATCGAGGCGACCGTCGTCTTTTCAGGCCTGGGCGGGTTCGAGGAACGGCGGCACGCCGCCCCGGTCGAAGAGCTGGCGGCCATCCTCGAGGCCCATCTGGCCATCGCCAGCCGGGCCGCGGCCCGCCTGGGCGGCGAGATCGACAAGCTGTTCGGGGAGAAGATCATGGTGGTCTTCGAGCACGCCCGGTTCGACCAGCCCACGGTGGCAGCGCAGGCCGCTCTGGCCTATGCCCGCGAGCTGCGCGAGGAATTCTCCCGGCACCCACGGCTGGCGGGCATCTCCCCCAAGATCGGCATCAACTCGGGGCCCGTTCTGCTGGGCTTCGTGGGGTCGCCTCGGGTGCGGCTCGATCACACCGTCATCGGCGACACCGTCAACCTGGCTTCGCGGCTGGCCAGCCTGGCCCACGCCCGGCCGGGCGGGCAGATCCTCGTGGCCGGGCCGACCCTCGCCCTGGCCGGCGAGACGACCCACCCTCGTCCCCTCGGTATCAAGCAAGTTCGTGGAAAAACACGCCAGGTCGAGGTCTTCCAGCTCTCTGGCTTCTGATGAGCCTGGGTGGGGCCGCCGCGCGCGGCAGCCGGCCGGCCAGGTTCCGGATCAGGCTCCAGACGGCTCGCGCAGTCCGATCTTGACCATCTTGGCGTTGACGTCGGGCAGCAGCGAGATCTTGCGGAACAGCTCGTCCTGCTTCGCTTCGGGGCCGACCAGCTCGAGGATGAGCAGGCCGGTGTCGGGGGAGGCGGTGCCCGCTCCGTCATGGATGCCCAGGCGGGTTTTGATGATGTCTCCCCATCCGGTCAGGATTTTCTGGACATTGATGGCGGTCTCTTTCCGCTTGCCGATGAGAATGAGCATGACGGTTTTTTCCATAGAATCCTCCGGTCGGTTGATCGCTGTCAGTATAGACCGCCCGGGCCCGCTCAGCAAGGGCGGGGCGGCGGGTCAGCGCCCGGCGGGCGGGGGCGAGAAGAAGCCCCGCGCCTCGGCGAGGAGGCGGGGCAGCGGTCCTTTGACCAGGCGGGCCGGCGGCAGCGATTCGAGGAAATAACGGCCGTAGGGCTTGGAAATCAGTCGGCGGTCCAGGATCCAGACGGTGCCGCGGTCGTCCTTGCTGCGGATCAGCCGGCCGAACCCCTGTTTGAGCTTGATGGCGGCCAGAGGCAACTGGTAGTCGGCGAAGGGGTTGCGGCCCTGCGCTTCGAGCAGTTCCTGCCGGGCGGCCAGGACCGGGTCGTCGGGCACGGCGAAAGGTAATTTGATGATGATGAGGTTGCGCAGCGCCTGTCCGGGGACGTCGATCCCTTCCCAGAAACTGTCGGTCGCGAAGAGCACGCCGTTCCCGTCTTCGCGGAACCGGTCGAGCAGGTGATGCCGTTCCATCTCGCCTTGCTTGAAGACGGCCAGCCCGGCGGCGGTGAAGCGTTCGGTCAGCGCCTCGGCCAGGCCGTGCACCTGGGCGTGGCTGGTGCAGAGGATCAGCGCCCCTCCCTGCGAGGTCTGGACGATCTGGAACAGCGGTTCATGCAGCGCCGCCAGGAAGTCCGAGCGGCTCGGCTCGGGCAGGTCGATGGGCACGAACAGCCGGGCCTGGCATTCATAGTCGAACGGTGAGGGGAAGCGGCCGGTGATGGGCTCGGGATGGATCGTGTCGGTGTCGAGCCCGAGACGGGACATGATGAAATCGAAGGAGCGCTGGGTCGACAGCGTGGCCGACACCAGGACCACTCGGGGAATGGGCTGGAAGACATGGTCGACCATCGTCTCCGCCACCGAGATGGGGGCGGAATGGACCGAAGGATAGCGGGAACGCCCTCGCGCCATGACAGCGAAAAAGTGGACGAATCCCTCGCGACCGGCCGCTTCCGGATCGAAGACCAGCCGCAACCCCTCGCGGGTCTCGGCGAAGCGGGTGGCCAGGCTGCCCAGTTCGGCCAGCGGCACCTCGAAGGCTTTGCGGCCGGCGTCGTCGTCTTCCAGGCCGGTGGCCAGCTTGCGACCGAGCCGGCGCAGCGCTTTGGTGAACTCCTGGAGGTGCCCGTCGAGCTTGTCGGCGGCCAGCTTGACCCGGGCGAAGGGTTCCGACCGCTCGAGGGCGGGAGCGAGCCGCAGCTTGTACTCTCCCCCGGGGGGCTCGCGGGAGCCCAGCACCAGATCGACGATCTGGTCGAAGAGGTCGTTGGCATAGCCGCCGACATCATGGCAGCGCGGGATCAGGTCATCGCGAATGGTTTTCAGCAAGCCCTGGCGCTCGGTCGCCGAATACGGCCCCAATCCTTCTTCGAGGCGGGCGGTCAGGATGGCCAGCACGCCCTTTTCGCGCCGGCCTCGTCGCTGATGCAGCCGGCTCAGTTGACGGTGCAGGCCCAGCGCCGTGGTGCGGAACCCGAAATGGCGGGTGGCGATATCTTCGAGGTTGTGGGCCTCGTCGAGGACGGCCGCCCGATAGCCCGGAATGATCGCGGTCTGCTCGTATTCCTGCATGGCGGCGCGCAGGGCGAGGTCGGTGAACAGCAGGTGATGGTTGACCACCAGCAGGTCGGTCTCGGCGGCCTTGCGCCGCGCGGTGTAGAAGAAGCACGGATTGTAGTGGTGGCATTTGACGCCGAGGCAGGAATCCTTCTCGGCGTTGAGCTTCTCCCAGAGCTTGTCGGCGGGAACCCAGGCCAGGTCGGCCAGCGAGCCATCGGTCGTCTTGGCGGCCCAGGCTTGCAGCCGCGAGAACTGTTCGAGTTCGTCGAGATCGAGCAGCACTTCCCCGTCGGTGGCGGTGCTGATCTCCTCCATCTTGCGCCGGCAGAGGTAGTTGCCGCGCCCTTTCACCAGGCAGAAGCTGAAGGAGAACGGCAGGGCCTTCTGCAAAAAGGGAAGGTCTTTCTGGCAGAGCTGCTGTTGCAGATTGATGGTGTTGGTCGAGACGACCACCCGGCATTTGTTCAGGTGCGCGAAATACAGGGCGGGCACGAGGTAGGCGAGACTCTTGCCGACGCCGGTCTCGCCCTCGAGAATGGCATGGCAGGGGGTGTTGAAGGCGTCGATGACGGCTTCGAGAAGGCCCATCTGGCCTTCGTGGGCCTCGAACCGCGGCAGCAGGCGCCGGATCGGGCCGTCGGGGCCGAAGAGGGCGGCGATGGCCGCCGCGTCGAGCGGCTCCACCTGTTCGGGCTGGAAAGGCTCGACCACGATGAAGGCCCGTTGGCAGGCGTTGTCGTGGATGGCGAAGCCGATGCCCGACTGGCCGCACAGCGAAGCCACTTGCAGATCGGCATCGGACGGACTCAGCCCGCCGGTCGGATGGTTGTGCAGGAGCACATCGCCCGGCCGCAGGCCGCGCAGCACGGCCGGCGCCCGATCGGCGGTGCCGCGGGCCAGGATGCGCAGGTCGCTCCATCCCCCATCCTCCTGCACCGTGGCGGCCGACAACACCTCGACGCCACCGGCGGCCTCGATCTCGGCGGCGAGGAACCGCCGCTCCTCGCCGCTGAGCGGGAACCGACCGCGGGAGGGGCCAGCCTCCTCCTCGGCCGCGGGACGTCGGGATGCACGCACCATGGATCGGCATTCTACGGGTGGTCCCAGGCGGTGTCAATGAACCGGCCGAATCGCCCAGCCTCGAGGGCGCGAAAGTGGGGCAGGAGGCCCCCACCTGATGGCCCCGGCCGAAAACGGTCTGGGAATGCCGTTTTTCGGTTTGAAGCACCCAGGTTGGAGTGATTGAGAGGCCTCCGGCATGGTAGGAAGGCCAACCCCCGGCCAGGTTGAGCGAAAAAGCCAGGTCTGCTAAGGTGAGCGCACGCAAGACCGTTCCCATTCCCTTCGTCGAGGAGCGTGGCCAGGCATGTTCGGCTTTCAGTGGCATGTGACCGATCTGTGCAATCGCCGGTGCCGGCATTGCTACCAGAGTTCGTTTTCCCGGGGGGCAGGCGAAACCGATGCCGGCGGCCGCCGCACCCTCGCCGCGGCGATTCTGGGAGCCATTCCCGATGAACCCGTGGCCATCAATCTGACGGGGGGCGAGCCCCTGCTGCTTCCAGATTTGATCGATCTCATGGCCCACCTGGAATCGTTCCCGAATCTGGCCGAAATCTGCATCATCACCAACGGCACCATCGATGACGAGTCGCTCTTGCGTCGGCTGGGCGGCTTCCCTCGGTTTTCCTCGTTCAAGATCTCGGTCGAATCGGGAGATCCTGCCATCAATGACGCCATTCGCGGATCGGGCAGCTTCGAGAGGCTCAGAACGGCGATCCCTCGCTATGCTGACCTGGCGGGCCGACCGGTGGTGCTGATGATGACGCTGTCGCGGCTCAACGTCGGCACCATTCGCGAAACCGTCGCCTTTGCCCGACAGACGGGGGCGCAGAGCATCATTTTCGAGCGGTTCGTCCCGCTGGGGCAGGGGGAGAGACTGGCCGCGACGGTGTTGTCGGCGGCGGATTGGGCGCGGGCCATCGTCGACATCGGAGCAGCGGCCGGCATTTCTCTCGACCCCGACGATCTCGCCGCCTGTCGGGCTTTCTGGCTCAGGCTCGATCCGCCAGGACGAGAAGGTGCCGAGGATCAGGGGCTCGAGGCCGCCCTCTGCAACCTGGGCGCGGGGTCGATGGCCCTGATGCCCGATGGGACCGTGTTTCCCTGCCGCCGCCTGGCGATTCCCATCGGCAACCTCTTGCGGGAACCTTTTCCGGTCATCCGGGCCCGGCTCGCCGAATGGGAAACGGCCAGACTCCGGCCGCGCCTGCGCGGCACGATCTGCGGCAATTGCCCGTATGAGGATTGTCCCGGCTGCCGGGCCCTGGCCCGCGCCCTGACCGGCGACCCCCTGGCCGACGACCCGCAATGCGTCCTCCACCGGGACGAGCATGAATGACCTGGGTTGCGGGCGCGAGACTGAGGAATGCCGATCCTGGCATGTATCAAGAAACGGAAATAGTACAAGGTATAAATCAGTGTTTGCGCAATGGCTTTTCGAGAAATGCCTTGGGAGAGATGGCAATTTCCGGAAAAGTCTTGGTCAGCTTTTTCTCCCAGGTGACAAAAAATGTTTCTTTGGCCTTCCCAAGAGCCACGAATTCGCAGTCATAAGCGGTGCAACCGCTGCCCCTGGCCAATTCTAAAACGAGCATTGACGAAACAGCATGTTCGTGCCCAAACATTTGCGATTCGGCCTTTTCAATCGCCGCGATGGCTTTGGGAAAATCAATGATATTCTTCCTGACAAATCCCAGGAGGACATTTCGGAATTCAGATCGCCAAAGATAGGGGGCAATCCAGGCGGGGTCTTTCAAGAATAGTTTTTCAGAGAATTCTGTGAACTCGCTTGGAAAATAGAGGTGAACCAATATGTTCGTGTCTACGACAATCATTTCCTGCCTTCCGCTTTTAAGTCGTTGATGAGTTCGTTGGAAATTCTCGACCTGATGGTTCTGCGGAACTCTCGAATTTCTTCCAAATGACTAGTTTTTTCAATATTTCGCAATCCCAGGAATGATTCAAGGCAAACCAGAATTTCATTGTTCAGACTTCTTTTATTGATCTCGGCTCTCTTTTTCAGCTCCAAATGAAGGAGAGAAGGGATCCCCTTGAGCGTGATGGTGGGCATGGATGTCCTCCGCAACCAAAATGGAACCAAAGCTATCATAGCAGGTATGAGACCCTTGCGCAAGTGAACCCCCTGCCCAACGGATCATCGAGGGAGGTCGGGCAACACATGTTCGGGCATGCCACCATGACCCGCGGAGAGGATAAAGGTTGTTTGCCATGACTGGGTTAACACGTCGGGGCTTCCTATCAAGGGGGGCCTTTGACTTCGAGCCTGGGGCAAGCCCCAGCCATGGTCGACGCCCCGCCCATGATCACTCAGGAACTTGTGAGAAGAACCACCCGTCCCCGAGCAGGTTTGGCCTGGCTTGGGGTTCCCGCTCTTGACCCGAGGCCGGGGACGAGGCATACTCCCACCAGTCCGATTCCTGGTCGCCTTCCAAATCAAACCAAATCAAACCAGCAACGAGGTGCAGCACATCATGGGAAAACTCGTCGGCAATGTTCTCATCGCCCAGGGCGGGGGCCCGACAGCGGTCATCAATCAGAGCCTGGTCGGGGCCGTCCTCGAAGCCCGCAAGTTCCCTGAGGTCGAGCGGGTCTATGGCGCCCTGCATGGCGTGCGGGGCATCATCGAAGAGAATTTCGTGGATCTGACCCAGGCCACCACCCACAACCTGGAACGAGTGGCCCGCACCCCCAGCTCCGCGCTCCTCTCTACTCGCGACAAACCCGATGCCGCCTACTGCGAAAAGATCTTCAAGATCTGCATGAAGCACAATGTGCGGTACTTCTTCTACATCGGCGGCAACGATTCGGCCGATGCGGTCCGCATCGTCAACGACAACGCCCGCGATGCCGGCTACGAGCTGCGGTGCATCCACATTCCCAAGACCATCGACAACGACCTGCGGGTCACCGATCACTGCCCGGGATACGGCTCGGCCGCTCGATTCGTAGCGCTGGCCTACGCCGGCATCAACCTGGACAATCGGTCCCTGCCCGGCGTCTACATCGGGGTCGTCATGGGCCGACACGCCGGGTTCCTGACCGCGGCGTCCGCCTTCGCTCGCAAATACGAAGACGACGGTCCCCATCTCATCTACCTGCCCGAACGCACCTTCCGCAAGGAACAATTCTTGAAGGAAGTCGATGAGGTCTACAAGAAGTTCAATCGCTGCATCATCGCGGTCTCCGAAGGCATCGTCGGAGAAGACGGCAAGCCGATCATCACCCAGTTGACGGGGTGCACCGAGAAAGATGCCCACGGCAATGTCCAGCTCTCGGGCACCGGCGCCCTCGGCGATCTGCTGGCCGAGCTCGTCAAGAAAGAGCTGAAGATCAAGCGGGTGCGGTCAGACACCTTCGGCTATCTGCAGCGCAGCTTCGTCGGCATCGTCTCCGAAGTCGATCAGCAGGAAGCCCGCGAGGTGGGCGAGAAGGCCGCCCAGTTCGCGATCTGGAACAACGTCGACGGCTCGGTGGCCATCCGGCGCACCGGCGACTACTCCGTCGACTACTTCCTCACCCCCCTCGAAACCGTGGCCAAAGATACCAAGCACATGCCCGACTCGTTCATCACCCCCTTCGGGACCGATGTCACCACCGAGTTCCTCAACTACGCCCGGCCCCTGCTCGGAACCATGCCCGAGTACGAACGGCTGATGGCGCCTCCCGTTTCCAAGAAATAGCGGCCCTCACCGCCAAAGCGGCGATCGGCGTCCCCCGGCATGGGCCGGGGGACGTCGCCTGTCAGGCGGCTGCCTCGCGAGAAGGTGGCGGGGTTGGCTCAGACCCCGCCTTCCCCCATCGCCTCCAGCAGGTAGGCCAGAGTGAGGAAGGCATCGCCGAACGGCCCGAACCCCTGATGGGCGATGATGCCGGGTTCCCACCACCCGATCAGCAGATCGACGAAACTGGCGCGGGAACTGTATTCGAGCGGCCCCCCCTCGACCCGGATCTGGCTGCCCGCTTCGACCGGCAACAGGTCGACGCCCTTGGCCCCGATGATGGTGCCGCTGGTGCGGCGTACCCGGGTCAGGTAGTGGCCGATCCGTTCGGCCATGGCCCGGGTGGTCCAGGGTTCGCCGCCGGGGAAGGCGAACCGCAGGCTCTGGCCGTCGGGCGAGATGGTGGCGATCGGCCCATCGGGGAGCCGTTCGGTGAACAGGCGATATTCGGCGCGTTCCCCGAACTTCTTCTCGAAATGCGGGAAGGGATGGTCGAGCCGGGACACTCGCGGGTGAGGATCGGGCGAAGGGTCGAGCAGCGAGCGCAACCCGTTCAGGTAGGGCGTGGCCAGATCGGTGGTGCCGATGACGCCGAGCTTGCCCAGCGGAGACGGCGGGACTTCGGGCAGATCGGCTTCGGTGATCGGGCCCCCGTGGTTGCCGACGGCGAGCAGCGTGTAGCTCAGGCCGTCGGGAGCCTCATCGAGGTAGAGGCCGAGGGGCATGCTGCGCTGCCCGACGGCCTGAGTCAGGGCCGAGATGGGCGTGGCGGTCTCGGCCAGGAAGACGTTCAGACCGGCTTGCGAGATGCCGGCAGCGACGCCGTCGGCCACTTCGGCCAGGCCGGGCCGGCCGGCGAAGCCGACCAGCACCGACGGGAAGCGGCTTCCCGAATACAGCAGGAAATCGCGGAACGACCGGTTGACGGGATCGCCCAGCCACCACCCGTCGGCCAGGTTGTCCGCGGTGAAGACGGCGGGCCGGAGGGCGTTCATGCGAAGAGGGCCGACCCGCCCAGCAGGACGGCGTCATTTTCGAACCGGGCCCGACCCAGCAAGTCCTCGCCGCGATCGGCCACCGACAGGATGTGCCGGTGCATGGCCTCGCGCGCGGCCGGCAGGAAGAAATCGGCCAGGGCCATGACGCCACCCCCGAGCAGGATCTTCTGGGGATTGAGGAGGGTGTGCAGATTGGCGAGAACCAGGCCCAGATGGCGGCCGGCCCAGGCCAGGACCTCGAGCGCCAGCGGATCGCCCTCGCGGGCGGCCTGGCCGATCAGAGGCCCGGTGATCTGGTCGAGCCGAGCGCCGACTTTCTCGCGGAGCGCGCTGGGGGCGCCCGCTTGCAGGCGGCGCTTGACCTCGTTTTCGATGCCCCGTCCCGACGAGTAGGCTTCGAAGCAGCCGGCGTGGCCGCAGCCGCAGAGCGGCCCGGCCGGATCGAGGCAGATGTGACCGATCTCGCCGGCCGTATTGGTGGCGCCTTCGCAGAGGGTGCCGTTGAGCACGAGGCCCGAACCGACGCCGGTGCCCAGGAAGATGTTGATGAAGCTGTGCAACCCTTTTCCGGCCCCGTATTTCCATTCGGCCATGGTGGCGGCCCGCACGTCGTTGACCACGCGCACCGGCAGGCGAAGGGCCTCGGCCAGCTTCTGGCCGAGCGGAGCCTGCCGCCAGTTCAGGTTGGGAGCGTAGAGCACGGCCCCGGTCTGCGAATCGATCTGGCCGGCGGCTCCCACGCCGACCCCGCGGACGGCGGCAGGGTCGGTGTCGCCCATGGCTTGTCGGGCGGCCTCGGCCATCGCGGCGACGACGGCGTCGAACCCCTGGGCGGCGTTGGTCGGCACCACCACTTTGTGGAGCACCTCCCCCTCGCGGCAGAGACCGGCGGCGATCTTGGTGCCGCCCAGATCGATGCCGATGGTCAGGCTGTTCTTTCCTTTGGATTTCGCGGTGCGGGCCATGGTTCCTCCTTGTGAGCGATGGGGAGATCATCCCCCGATGTCGGACAATGAAATGCAACGTGCCCCCTCGAAGCGGGCGCAGGTCTTGCCGTGCGCCCGCTTGTGGCGACCGAGATCGCGGATCGCCTGCCGCAGGGCGTCGACACTGAGGCCGGCCACCTGGACGCCCTCGGGCGAATCCAGGCAGGGCATCAAGAACCCGGCCGCCGTCAACCGCAACCGCGTGCAGGAGCGGCAGAAGGGGTGGGTGCGGGAGCTGATGAACCCGATCTGGCCGGCGCCGCCAGCGATGCGGTAGACCTCGGCGGGGCCGCCGCCCGGCGCGGGCGCCTGCCGTTCGAGCGTCAGGAAGGCCGACAGCCGGGCCAGGACCTGCTCCTGCGACAGGAACGGAACATCCGGGCCATCGGCCTGGAAGGGCATGCGTTCGATGAACCGGACGACCACGGGGTGCTCATAGGCGAACTTCCCGAAATCCTCGACTTCATCGTCATTTTCGCCGGGGATGATCACCACGTTGATCTTGACCGGGGCCAATCCGTGGGTGATGGCGGCCTTGACGCCGGCCAGGACGTCTTCGATCCGTCCCAGGCGGGTGATGCGCGTGAAGCGATCGGGGCGGAGGGAATCGAGGCTGATATTGACCCGGCGCAGACCAGCCTCTTTCAAGGGGCCGGCAAACTCGGCGAGAAGAACACCGTTCGTGGTCAAGGCCACCTCATCGAGACCGGGCCGGCCGGCCAGCTGGCGCACCAGATCGACGACGCCGCGCCGGACCAGGGGTTCGCCCCCCGTGATGCGGACCCGATGGACGCCTTCGGCGATGGCGGCATCGACGACGTCGAGGATCGTCTCGTAGCGGAGGATCCGGGCGTGGTCGAGCTTGGGGACGCCCTCCGGCGGCATGCAGTAGACGCACCGCAGGTTGCACCGGTCGGTGACCGAGATCCGCAGATACTCGAAGACAGGACTGGACGGAGCATCCATACGTGGTGGAAGTCATGGTAGACCTGGGTTCCTGGTTCGTCAAGACCACTCGAGGCCGTCTGATGGCGAAGATTCCCAGCCTTGTCCATGAGGGCCATCGAAGGCCGACCTTTCGACCTCATTTCTGGCCGGGGATTGGGCCGCTCCCGCTCCCGAACGCGGCGCCAGAAAGGAATCGACGATGATGTACGGTTGAAGCGATTGACACCTTCCCGATTGATTCTTAAGATTGGAGTAGTCTCTCACGGAGGGAAGCGATGGAACCGCGACGCCTGACCACCTTTCTGCCCTTGGTCTATTGCGCTCTGATAGCCCTGCTTGCAGCGGCCCCGACGCTCGAGGCCCAATCCGGGACCTTCGATGAGAACGCCACCGTCGGGCCGACCCGAACCACGTCGTCCGATGCCCTCGGGGAAGGGAGCGCCGTCGCCATCAATGTGGCCTGGGCCAACGTCCGGTCGGGGCCGGGCACGGGGTACGCCGTTTTGAAAACGCTGCCCCGGGGCACCTCAGGGAAGATCCTTGCCGAAAAGAACGGTTGGTTCCAGATCGATTTCGGGAATGGGGTCAAAGGCTGGGTGCGGGGCGACCTCGTCGGCAACCGCTCTGGTGCCCCACCGACGCAAGCCAATGGGGCGGCGCTCGCCAAGGAGTTCGCTCGCTGGGAACGCCATCTCGGGGCTACCCTCCTGAATTACGACCGGTTCCCGCTTCATTGGCGGTTGAGTCGCGCCTGGACCGCCTTCCAGAACGGGGATTATCAGGGAGCGTACGATCTTGCGCAGGCGTTCAACGGCTACCCGGTCGAGACCCGCTATCTGATGGCCAAAGCGCTTTGGAAGCTCGGCCAGACCGGCGAAGCGAAGAAACTCCTCGATTCCATCCGCAAACCTCTGGAAGATGCCGCCATGCTCCAGATCCTCGATCGACATGCCCAGCCCTACATCGACGAACAGGTCGTCTTCAAGTTCGGCGGGTTCGACGATCTGGCGACCTATCGGCAGAAGAAAGCCCGCGGCAACCGCTTGGGGCTGAATTCTTCCGAGTATTACGATGATTTCGTCGACATCCGAACCTGGCAATGGAAATCACCCGAGAAATACCGAGAATTCCAGAAGATCGGCGGTCTCGATTGCAGCGGTTTCGTGCAGCGCGTCCAGTCCGACCTCTTCGCCGCCGCCGGGGTCCCCTACCCGATCAGCGGCCGCACGAGCACCTCCGGTCTCTGGTCAGGCAAATACACCACCCCGATCAATCCTGGGGTGAAGCCGCCCCCGCCGCCTGACATCCGGCCTGGCGACATGATCCTGCTCGATTACGGGCACAACCGCTACGGCCACTCGATGATCTTCCGCGGGGTCGACGCCCAGGGCAACATCCTGGTCACCCAGATGGGCGATACGGCCGAGCAAGCGATTCTGTCCCCCGAAAAATTCGAATTCTACAAGGGTACCTATCGCATGAAAGGCATGGATCAGGTCCGGCAACGACTGCTGGCTTGACCGATGGTCTGGTCGGCGATTCCTTTTGGTGTCGCAGGTCATCACGGGGCTCCGTTGGGGGCCCCGGTTCTTCTTTTGCCGCCCTTGGCGGGGTTTTCGCTGAGGGGAATCTTCGCCGGTGCAGGGTGGCAAAACCGGACGGTTGCGGTATCATGGCGTCAGCCGGCAGAAGGGCCGGAAAAACGGAATCGAGGTGGCCAAGATGAACCATCAGGGCAAAATCGCGCTCCAGGCAGGGATGGCCATGTGGTTGGTCAGCCTGCTCTTCGGTCTGGCCTCGGGGTTGAGCCGTCCTGTGCCCGTCCATGGGTCCGACGTCGCCGAGGTGGTGCTGCAGGGCACCTGGGGATCGGCGCCCGAGCAGCTCGGTTTGCGCCCTCCCTCGCCCGGGGTGATGCCCGACGCGCCGTTCCAGGGTCCCGGCGGATTTCGGGTCGATGCCGCCGGCGCCGTCTGGATCACGGATTCCGTCAATCGCGCGGTCAAGGTGTTTCGCGAGGGGCGGGTCGATCTCTTCCCTGTCGCGGCTGGCGGTCTCGGTGATCTCGATCTGACCGGCGACCTCGTCGCCGTCGTCACGCGCGATCCCGAGGGGTTGGTCATGCTGCGCCAGCAGGACGGGGCCGAACTGCGGCGGATTCCCCTCCCCTGCCGGTCGCCCGGGCGTCTGCAGGCGGTCGATGAGCAACGGTTCCTGCTGCATGATCTGGGGGGCGGCCTTTGGTGGGTTCGAGGGGAGATGGTGGCGACGCACCCCGTGGCAGCCATGGAACCGGTCGGAACGGCCGAACGGCTGTACGGCATCGTGTATGATTTCGATCAGAGCAGCCGGAAGATCATCTGGACGGGCTGGAAGGACGAGGAGACCGACTCCGAGCTGTTCGCCCTGCTGCGGGTGCCCGAGCAACGCATCGTCTTCACCCGCTTGCTCGGCCTCCAGGACCAGACGCCCTGGGCCCTCGTGGTGACTGCCGACACGCCGGGCGTCTATCGCGCTTTCCATTTCGGTCCCGATGGCAAGATCGCCCGGGAAGCCAGGCTCCCCGTTCTGACCGGCACCTGGTTGCCTGCCTGGTGGGTGGCCGGCCCCTTGCCGGTCGTGTACGGTTTTCGCAGCGACGCCCAGGGGTTCACCATCATTCGGCAAAAGCTGGAATGATGGGCGGCCAGGCGGCTCTCTCATCGGCCGCGTCCATCGCCTGACCGCCCTTCAGGTTGACGGACGGCCACGCGGGCGAGCCTTTCCTGAAAATCCCGTTGCCGGCGGAGTCTGAGCGCCAGGCCGATCAGCCTGGGCAGGGAAACCAGGTCTCGCCAGGGGAATATTCCCCCTTTCAAGGGAACGGGTATTTGTGGTAGACTCGCGCCACTTTCAGGTGGGAGCCTGACCTTGACTGAGCGGATCGACGTTTCCGTGTGCATTCCGGTGTTCAACGAGGTCGAGAACCTCGAAGAACTCGTGCACCGGATCGAACGCACGATGGCTTCCCTGGGGCGCTCCTGGGAACTCATCCTGGTCGATGATGGCTCGAGCGACGGCAGTTTCGACAAGATCAGAAGCCTGCAGGCCGGCCGGCCCTGGTTGCGCGGTCTGCGCTTCGATCGCAACCACGGGCAGACGGCGGCCATGGCGGCCGGCATCCGAGCTGCCCGGGGGGAGGCGATCGTCACCCTCGATGCCGACCTGCAGAACGATCCGGCCGACATCCCCCGCCTGCTGGAGGGCCTGCGCGATCACGAGGCCGTGGTCGGTTGGCGCCGCCAGCGCCAGGACTCCTTCGTGCGGCGGGTTTCCTCGCGGATCGCCAATTGGGTCCGCAATGTGGTCAGCGACGAGACCATCCGTGACACGGGGTGTTCATTGAAGGCGTTTCGGGCCGCGGCGGTCAGAGCCCTGCCGTTCTTTGAGGGCATGCATCGCTTTCTTCCCACCCTGGTCAAAATGCACGGCGGAACTGTCCTCGAGGTCGAGGTGTCCCACCATCCGCGCACGCGGGGGCTGTCGAAATACAATGTCTGGAACCGGGTTTTCCGTTCCTTCCTGGATCTGCTCGCCATCCGGTGGATGAAATGGCGGCAATTGAGGTATCGCATCGTCGATGAAATTTGACTGGGATTTTTGGATCATTTTCGGCTTTGTCGGCCAGATCATGTTCTTCATGCGCTTTCTGGTGCAATGGATCGAATCGGAACGCCAGAAGAAGAGCGTCATTCCCATCTCGTTCTGGTATTTCAGCCTGCTGGGCACGCTGATGCTGGCCCTCTATGCCCTGCACCGCAACGACCCGGTCTTCCTGGTCGGGCAGTCGATGGGGTTTTTCATCTACGTTCGCAACCTCATGCTGATCCGCAAGGAGCAGAAATGTGACGCATCCGTCGTCTCCTGAGCCGAATCCGCCACGAGAGGAACCCAGCCCCGGAACCCCGGACGCCTCATCCCCGGCCAGCCCTGACCTGGCCGGGGCTTCGCCCTCTTCGGGGGGGACAGGCGAACCATCAGGTTCGCTTCCCAGTGAGGCGGGGCAGGCCCGCCCGGGCGAGGCCGGTCGCCCCGACTCGGATGGCCAGCCGCCGGCGGCGAGCCAGGCACCTCTCCAGGCCGAGGGCGGCCAGGGAGGTCCCTCTGAACCAGCTCGGCGTCGATGGTCGGTCCTGGCCATCCAGCTGCTGTTGTTTGCCGGCACCATCGCCCTGATCGGGTATCAGATCGGCACGCCCAGTTTGTTCGAGACCTCGGAGGGGCGGTTCGCCTCGATCGCGCGCGCCATGGTCGACACCGGGGATTGGCTCATCCCCCGGTTCAATGGGCTGGTGCATCTGTCCAAGCCTCCCCTGCCCTACTGGGCCAGCGCACTGGGGCAGAAGCTGCTGGGGTTCGATGAAACGGGTGCCCGGGCCCTGCTGCCGGTGGCGGCTGCCATCACCGCCTGGGGCTGTTTCCGGATCGGCTTGCTGTTGATGCCCCTGCGGGCCGCCCTGATCTCGACGTTCATCCTGCTGACGTCCTTGTTCTTCAACGCGCAGTTCCGAGGTCTGACCGCGGATCCGTTCCTGGCCATGTTCGAGACCTGGATGGTCTGGGCCCTGATCGCGTTCGTGCAGAACCCGCGCCCCGGCCCCGGCGTTCTGTTCTACGCCATGGCCGGCGCCGCCATGCTGACCAAAGGCCCGCCGGGCCTGCTGCCGCTGCTGGGCCTGCTGCCCGGCCTGGGCCTGCGCTATGGCTGGGCGCGTCTGCGCCGGCTGGCGGCGATGCCGACCGGCTGGCTCATCTTCCTCGTGCTCGGCCTGGGGTGGTACCTGTTGATGGGAATCCGCTTCCCGGGCGCCATTTCGTATTTCCTCTACGACGAGACGCTGGCCCGGGTCGCATCGACCTCGCATCAGCGCGGCGGCCCCTGGTACTATTTCATCGGGATCCTGCTCGGCGGCAGCATTCCCTGGACGCTCTTCTTCGTGGCCGGGCTGATCGCCCTGCTCGGGGAGATCCGCGACGAGCGGCAGCCGATGAACCTGCCGCTTTTGTTGTGGCTGGCGGCGCCGTTCGTGGTCTTCTCGCTCAGCCAGTCGAAGCTGCCCGCCTATGCGTTGCCCCTGATGGTGCCGTTGTCGCTGATCTGCGGACGCTACCTCGCGCCGATGCTGCATCTCAATGAAGATGAACCGCTGACCTTCAAGCTGGAATCATCGGTCACCTTGTTTTTCCTGGGCGCTTCGGCCGTGGCGACCCTCTACTGCGCCTGGTCGGGCATCGTTCCCGATCCGCGGTTCGCCAAGGTGGTGCTCTTTTTGGGATTCTATCTGGTCTTTCTGACAGCTTTCGGCTACCTCTTCCTGTCATGGGAAATGGCCAAGGGAATCCTTCTGGTGCTGGGGTTCATCGTGCCCGGCAGCATGATGTTCCTGCTCCCGGGCCTGCGCGGAGACGAGGAGATCGCCCCGGGCCGGTTCCTGCCCGGCTACCGGGCGCTGCTCCAGGATGTTGAGGCCCTGCCCGAAAAAGCCACGATCATCAGCATCGAAGACATGCTGCACGCCGCGTATTTCTACACCGGCAAGGTGATTCCGACCTGGAATGTGACCCGCGAGACGCGGTTCGACCCCGACCTGGCCCGGTTGTACGATCTGCATGGCGATCAGGCCTTGCGGGATGCCGCTTCCGGCGGGGCGTTCCTGCTGATCCGCGCCAAGGATGTGCCGACGGCCGAGCCCATCGTCGGGCGACGTCTGGAACGCATCACGGCGGTCGGCCCCTGGGGGCTGTATCACACCGGGCCTGTCCTGGCCACCTGGCGACCACTGGCCGGCGCCCCGCTGCCTTTCTCGCCCGGGCTGGCGAATGACGCCGCCGCCACCGAAGCGCCTCCGGTCCTGTCTCCGACGGGAAAGCCGCTCCCGGCCACCGAGGCG
The DNA here is from genome assembly GCA_003327425.1 of Candidatus Ozemibacter sibiricus. Lineage (GTDB taxonomy): Bacteria > Muiribacteriota > Ozemobacteria > Ozemobacterales > Ozemobacteraceae > Ozemobacter > Ozemobacter sibiricus. The sequence goes on along the minus strand of QOQW01000021.1, from coordinate 27,867 downwards.
GGGGAAGGGGCCCTCGGGCAGGGGAATCGGGTGCTGCCCGCCGTCTGGGCCAGCCCGCCCCTGGCGATCGCGGCCACCGGGTCGGTGTCGCCGGCCGCCCCCGTGGCGCCACCCCTGGTCTCCTCCCCTCCTCCGATACCTGCCGCTTCTGCCGTTCCCGCCACGCCCGCTGCCTCTGCCCCTCCTCCCCCACCTCCTGCCCCGATCAGTGCCTCGCCGGCTCCGGTCTCTCTGGCCTCGCCGCCGAGCCATTCCCTGGCCTCCCCCGCGGTCGTTGTCGCTTCCATTCCCGCTTTGGCGATGCCCGCGACTCCTCCTTCCCATCTGTTGCCGCCTGCCCAGGCGGACTCCTCGCCCTCGGGCCTCGCCCCGCTGCCGGTCGCGAGCCCCTCTCTCCCAGCTCCTTCCGCCTCGCCGACGGCGGTCTTCCCGGCCGCGGCCAGGCCCGCTGACAAGCCCGCCGCCAAACCCGCCCCCAAACCCACTCCCAAACCCGCGGCCAGGCCCGCTCCCAAACCGCCGGCCAAGCCCGCCTCCAAGCCGCCGGCCAAGTCGTCCCCCAAACCCGCTCACGCGGCCCCACCCAAACCTTCGGGCCCCTCCCCCGACAAATCTACAGGGCTTTTCACGCCAAAACCTCCGGTGGTTTCGCCTCCAGAGCCGTCGTCCGCCCTTGTACGCCCGGCGGCCGGCCATCCTGCCCGCTGAATCGCTCACCGGCTGGCTCAGCGTCGATAGCTACGGCGCGTTGGCATGTGGCGAAAGCCGCCTGATTTGATTGGGGCGAGTCGAGAGATGACCGCCTCCCGTGCTCAGGGAGGAGCGAAGAACCCGCATTCATGCTGACCGAGCGGACGATTCTTGCGATGTCCTTTCTGCTGGGATTCTGGGCCAATCTGGCCCAGGTGGCCGTTTTGCGGCTCTTCCTGGGGCAGTTCTATGGAACCGAGATCCAGGTGGGGCTGTTCCTCGGGGTGTGGCTGGCCGGGGTGGCCCTGGGCGGCCTGCTGGGAGGATGGCGATCGCCGCGTGCCGAGCTGGTGCTGGGGTTGATGGCTGTGGCCCCGTTGGTGGTCCTGGGGGTCTTCGCTGGCGGTATCACCGCTTTGCCGGCGCGCCGTGGCGCCTTCCTGCCGACCTGGCCGGTTCTGGGCTTCCTGGGCGCTCTGGTCCTGCCGCTGGCGGTGCCGGTGGGACTGGTTCTGCCCGCGGTGCTGCGTCGGGCGCCGGTCACCAATCTGGGCGAGGCCTATGGCAGCGAGGCGCTGGGCAGCTTCGCCGGCGGGGTGGTATTCTCGCTCCTCCTGGGCGGGTCCGCTCGTGCGATTCCCACTCTGGCGGCGCTGCCGGTGCTGCCGCTGGCGGCCGCCTTTTTGGTCGGGCCCTCTAGGCGGGCCCGCCGCGGCCTTGCCTGCTTGCTGGCTGCCTGGGGCCCGGTGGTCGCCCTGAACCTGCCGGGCTTCGAGCGCTGGGCGGAAGAGCGGGCCTGGGACCATTTCCACCCTGGCTATCGGCTCGAAACGACGCTGGAAACGCCCTATCAACGAGTGCAGGTCGGGGAATACCATGGCCAGCGCAGCCTGTTCATCAACGGCTCCTTCGCCGCTGCCTGGCCCGATCCGGTGCGGGCCGGCGAACGGGTCCATCCCTTCCTGACCGCTTGCCTCGAGCCCCGTCGGATCCTGATCGTCGGCGCCCCCACTCCCGACCTGGTCGAGCAGGTGCTCGCCTGGCCCGATCTGCGCCTGACCGTGGCCGATCTCGATGCCGACCTGCTGCGGCTCCTGCTGGGTGACCGCCGCTGCTGGAAGCCGGAGGCGATGCGCCGGGCCTCTGAAGGTCTGTCCAGCCCCAGCCTGGAAGGCGCCCAGGGCCAGATCTTGGCACCTGCCACCAGGGCAGGCGACCTGGGTCGATCGGAGAGCGAGCGACCCCCGCCAGATAGGGCGACCACCACCTGGCCTGCGGGAACCGCCACGGCGCAGGTCGAAGGCCGGCTTGCCTGCCCTGGTCAGGACACATGCCGTCTGGAGGTGCGGGCCGAGGATCCGCGGGGGCTGGCCCGAGCCAACCCCGGCGCTTTCGATGGCATTCTGGTGCTGCCGGCCGATCCGACCACGCTCACCGGCAACCGGCTGTTCACGCAGGAAGGGTTCGCCGATCTGGCGCAGGGGCTGGCGACCGCTGGCGTCCTGGCCGTGGGCGTCACCGGCACCGAGAACTACCTGGGCCCCGACCTCGAGACCATCATCCTGTCCACCCACCGCGCGCTGCAGCCGTCGTTCCCGGAAATCTTCGCCGTGCCGGGCGACCCCATCACCTTCTGGGCCGCCCGCCGTGGTGGCGTGCTCGCCACCGACCCGGCCCGACTGCAGGAGCGGTATCGGGCCCGAGGCCCATCAGGGGCATCCTTTCGGCCGGAAGCCTTCGCCAATCTGCTGCTCCCCTTCCGGGTAGAGGAAGTGCAGAGCTGGCTGGCCCGCGACACCGCGGTGCCGCGCAACACCGACCTGCATCCGCAGGCGTTCGCCCGGCAGTTGAAGCTGTGGGACATCTACAGCGGCTCGAGCCTGTCGTTCCTGTTCCGGTGGGTCGAAGCCCTGACCTTGTCGCGCGCTCTCGTCGGCCTGGTCGTGCTCGCCTTCGGTCTGGCCATCGCCGCATGGCTGGCCGAGCCGCACCGCGGCCGGATCGCCCTGCTCACGGTCGGCGTGTCGATCTCGGGGGCCGGCGGGCTGCTCGCCGAGATCGTGCTGCTGTTGGTCTACCAGAGCCGGCAGGGGGCGATGTTCCGCATGGCCGCGCTGTTTTTCGGCCTCTACATGCTTGGTCTGGCCACCGGAGCCTGGCTGGGGCGGCGTCTCGGCTTCGCCACTCCCGCCCGGCTGCGCGCTCTGAAGGGGGCCCAGGTCGGCATGGTCGGCATCTGTCTGGGCCTGCTGCGGCTGCCCGCCTGGCAGACCGGGCCGGTCATCGGGGCCGGGATCTTCCTGGTCGCCTTCCTCGACGGCATCGAGTTCCCCGCCGTCGATGTCCTCCTCGGTGTTCTAGGCCTGCCTCGCGAGCGACGGGCCGGTTGGTTGATCTTCGCCGACAATTTCGGCGCGTTGTGGGTGGGGCTGGTCAGCGGCTGGTGGATCCTGCCCGTGGTCGGCCTGGAGGGGGGATTGTGGCTCCTGGCCGCCGCGCTTGGACTCAATTTCCTGGCGCTGTGGCCGGTGCCCTTCCCTCTTCCGCCAACGGGCGCTGTCGGTGACGACGGCCGTCCCGGTTCGGGGTAATCGGCGGTCCGAGATTCCCCCATCGGTTGACTGCCGAGGTGTGGTATCATCAAACCATCCCGACGTGAGGGAGCGAGCGTGATCCGTTGGATGTCGACATCCGCGAGGGTGGTAGGGTTCACCTACTACCCGCTGTGGGAAATCGCGTTCGGGGCTTTCCTGATCGTCTGCGCTATTGGCGTGCCCGGGCTCTTCCTCCGCTACAACGGATTGCAGGCGAAGCACCTCCTCGAATGGCTGTTTTGCGTCGGGTTTTTCCTGTTCTTCGGCTGGATCGGCAAGAATCTCGTGAACCAATCGTTCACGGCCACTCTCGAGGGCGGAGATCTCATCATCACCCACAATCTGCGCGAACCTCCTCTCCATCTGCGGCGTGCCATCGCGAGCTGGAGCGACACCGTGGTTCGGTCGGCGCCGGAGACCGGCAAGCCCGATCAATCGCTGCTCATTCTGATGACCGATACCGAAGCCATCGAACTCCATCGCTCGGTCAGCGACACCGAAATCGCCAACCTGCGAGAGGCGTTCGCCACGCTGCGGCAGGCCGCGCTGTCCATGGCGGCGCCCTCAACCTCTCCTACTGAACCTGATCGGCGGCCGGAGGTTCCTGACCAGACCGGGAGCGCCGCCGCCACCACGGCCATTGACGCCACGACCGGGGTTCCGCCCGGCGCATCCACAACCGACACCACAGGGAGCACCACGCCATGAATCTTCTGGGCAACAAGGGAATTCGGCTGTACAACCTGTTTCCGCGACTGGTCGGGACGATGTCGCGCTGGAGGGAACACCTGCCGCGGATCAAGCAGATGGGGTTCAACGCCGTCTACGTCAATCCGTTCCATTATCCCGGCTTCAGCGGCAGCCTGTATTCGCCCAAGGATTTCTTCAAGTTCAATCCCCTCTTCCTCGACGATGGATCTCCGCTCTCTCCCATCGATCAGTTGCGCAGCTTCCTCGAGGCCTGCCATCAGCAGGGCATCCTGTTCATCATGGATCTGGTGATCAATCATACCGCCATCGATTGCACCCTCATCCAGGAGCATCCCAACTGGTTCAAACGCCACCCCAACGGCGAGATCGTCCACCCGGGAGCTCGGGATGGCGATCGCTGGGTTGAATGGGGCGACCTCGCCGAAGTGGACAACGAGCACTCCCCCGATCGGGCCAATCTGTGGAACTTCTGGTGGTCGATGCTGTCGCACTATCTCGATGTCGGGGTCGACGGGTTCCGGTGCGACATGGCCTACCAGGTGCCGGGCGACCTGTGGCGGTTCCTGATCGGCAAGGCCCGCGACAAGAAGCCGGGGTGCCTGTTCCTGGCCGAGTCGCTGGGTTGCAGCTTTCAGCAGGTGCAAGCCCTGGCCGGGGTCGGGTTCGACTACCTGTTCAATTCCACCAAATACTGGGATTTCAACGCCCCCTGGGGCATGGAGCAATACTGGAAGATCAGCCCGCTCGTGGCCACCATCTCCTTCCCCGAATCGCACGACTCGCCCCGCCTGCTGCAGGAGCGGAACGGCGACCTGATGGCCGTCAAGCGGCAATTGATCTTCGCCGCCACCTTCAGCCAGGGATACATGATTCCCATCGGCTTCGAATACGGATTCCGGCGGAAGCTCGATGTCGTGCAGACCCAGCCGAGCTGGTGGGAGACGACCGACATCGACCTGACGGGTCTGATCGCGCACCTCAACGCCATCAAAGACGCCTACCCCGTGCTGAATCGCGAGCCGGGGCTGCAGATCGTCGACCAGGCCAACTGGGCGAACGTGTTCGTCTACAAACGGACGGCCCCTGGCGAGAAAACGGTGCTGGTCGCCCTCAACAAAGATACCGCCCACCACCAGCACCTGTTCCTGCCCGATCTCGAGGCCATCCTCGGGCCCGGGGTCTATCGCGATATCTCGCCGGAATACGCCATGCCAGAGGTGCCGCGGCGGTTCGAGTACGGCCTGCGCCCTTCCGAAGTCAAGCTGCTGACGGTCGCCTGATCGACCGGGAGCCCGAGAAGCGGGCTGCCCTGGGGGCTGGAAGCCTGTGCGCCAGATCCCGGGGCCAGCGTTCCTGCGAATGCTGGACGGGCTTTAACGCCCTCGCCCCCCGCGTGGCGCGGGGGGCGAGCCGGCAGGTGGACGCGGTCGAACCGCGATCAGATCAGCGGCGGTCGAGCGTGTGGCCGTCGAACTCCAGGTGCAGACGGCCCAGGCACTGGGCATCGAGTTCCGGCCGGATCAAGGGGACCGGGGTGATCGAGATCTTCCCGGCGTCGATGGCGTGGTAATCGGTGCCGGGTTTGGGCTGCCAACCCGTCGGGCGGCGGACGGTGTTCCAGTAGTAGGGCTTGCCCCACGGTGTCTTGCGCGGGAACCAGAACTCGGCGAACTCGAAGTCCGAGAGAGCGGTCAGCTCGAATCCCTTCCAGGTCTCGCGTTTGCCGGCCGGGAAATTGATGTTGATCACCCGATCCTTCGGGAACCCGGCCTTGGCCTGAGCTAGAATGTAGGCCTTGACGAACTCGGCCGCCCCTTCATAGTCCATGGGTTGGTCCTTCGACCGCTCGAGCGAGGTGCAGATGCCGGGAATGCCTTGCAGCACACCTTCGAGGGCCGCGCCGAAGGTGCCCGAGTTGTAGATCACCTTGCCGAGGTTGCCGCCCTCGTTGATGCCGGAGACCACGAGGTCGACCGGTTCGGTGACCAGTTTGGCCAGGCCGATCTTCACGCAGGTGGCCGGGGTGGCCTCGATGCCCCAGCCGAAGAATTCGCCGTTCTTGCGGACCTCTTTGACCATGATGGGGCCTTTGACGGTCAGCGCATGACCCGCCCCCGAATGGTTCTCGGCAGGGGCGGTCACGGTGACCCGGGCGAAGGTGCGCAGCGCCTTGACCAGGGCGGCGATGCCTTCGGCCTCGATTCCATCGTCGTTGGAGACGAGGATATGGAGGGTTTTGAGAGGAGGAGCAGCCAGGGCGGGAGCGGCCGCCCAGAGGACCGCCGCGATCAGGGCACAGGAGAGCAAGCGAGCGAAGCGATGCATCATGACGTCGTCCTTTCTTGGGAAGCGTTCTTCAACCAATTATTCGGAAAGCCCGCGCTTGCCTTTGGGCAGCGTTCCCCCGGCCGGAGGCAGGACCTGGGGTGGCAGGCCGGGCATCGGGGCCGGACCCGCGGCGATCAGCGCGCGCACCCGTTGCGACACCGCGGCGTAGACTTCCGGGGTATAGGTGAGCATTTCGTGGAAGGCGAACCGCCCCTCGGCATCGATGCCGATGATGTTGGGCACGTTGTAGTTGATCCGCAGGGCCTTGCCGATCACGCCGTGCCAGTCGAGCAACAGCGGAATGGGCGGGGCGAACTGCCGCCATTGGTTGATCAAGGTGGTGCGACTGGTCGACCAGGGGAACTTGCTGGTATTGACCACCCACAGCAGATGCACCAGACCAGGCAGGCCGAACTCCCGCTTCAGGGATTCCGCCCATTTCAGGATTTCATACCGCTGATAGCGATGCCCGGTGAGGATGATGACCGGCCGACCGCGCAGGTAGGTGCTGATCCAACGCTGGTGGTAGATGTCCTCGATGTCGAAATAGACGAAGGGCATGCCGATGACCAATTTGTATTGCCCGTAGGGCTGCGCCTTCACGGGAAGGGCGACAGCCAGCAGGAGCAGCACGAAGAACCCGGCCAGCCAGGTGGTTGTGGGGGAGCGCATCTCGACGACCTCCGTGTGGGGGTAATGCCGCGATCCGTGGCGCGGTATGAATCAAGCCATCAGAGCATACCACATTCCCTGCCAATTGTCAGAACCGGAAGAGCCAGAACAACAGAACCGTACCAGTCGCGGTCACCAGAAGGGTCGAGGGGATGCCGAACCGGGCATAGCGGCCGAACCCGATCTCGCAGGTATCCTTGGCCAGCTCGGCCACGATGAGGTTGGCCACCGAGCCGATCAGGGTCAGGTTGCCGGCGACCGTGCTGACATACGCCAGAAGACACCAGTAGTAGGTCGGGGCATCGAGGTGAGGGATGGTGTGCCCGACGAGCAGGACATAGGGCACGTTCGAGAACAGATTCGACCCTGCCATCGTCAAGCCGGTGAAGATGGCGGTCTGGGCCACCGGCCCGCCGCGCAGCAGCGACAACGACGCCTGGGTCAGGTGTTCGGCGAGGCCGCTCGTCTTCAAGCCACCGATGACCACGAACAGGCTGGCGAAGAACAGCAGCAGGCTCCATTCGACCCGATCGAGCACCAGTCGGGGTTCTTTCCGGTGCAGGATGATGACGAGGGAAGCCCCGGCCAGGGCGGAGAAAGCCATGGAATACCCGGCGAAGAAGCCGATCACCGACACCACCAACGAGAGCAGGCCGATCCGCAGACTGGCCGGCTCGCCGCGGGGCGTGGTGCGCAGCAGACTGGGCGCGGGCGGCGGCGCGACCATGGTCAAGGTTTTCCCATAGTACCACCACAGCAGCAGGAAGTTGAGGCCCAGCCCGACCGCCACGGGCAGCGCCATCTTCCCCAGGAACGCCGCGAAGGAAAGTCCGGACATGGTCCCGATGATCATGTTCTGCGGGTTGCCGGTCAGGGTCAGGGCCGAACCGATGTTGGCGCTGGTGGCCAGGGCCATCAGGTACGGGAAGGGGTTGAGCCGCAGGTCGCGGCACAAAACCAGGAGCAAGGGGGTCATCACCACGCAGATGGTATCGTTGACGAAAATCGCCGACAGCAGTCCTGCCGCCAGCGACAGCGCGCCCAGCAGGGCGAGCGGCGAACCGATCTTGCGCAGACGGCCCGAGACCCGCTCGAACAGCCCGGCATCGCGCAGGTATTCGGCCAGGATCATCATGCCCAGCAGCAGGGCGATGGTGTCCCAGTTGATCAGGGCGTAGGCCTCCTCGGGCGACATGACATCGCACAGCACCATCAAGACGGCGCCGACCATCGCCCCGGCCGGTCGTCCGATCGGCAGCCACCGCAAGCGCCGGAACGAGATCAGAATGAAGGCGAACGTGAAGATGAGCCCGGCCGCCCACGGGTGGCGCAAGGGGGCGGGGGGGGCGGCCAAGGGAAGGACCGCGGAAGCCAAGGCGACGGCAGAGGCGGAAGCAGTTGCAGCATCCATGATTCGATTAGCCCCTCAATATGTACCGATCAGTCCTGGGGATGCAACCTTTTTCCTCAGGGCTATGACCATCTTCGCCGAGTCGCCGTGCGGTCTTGCTGGGGAGGTGGCGGCCAGGGCTGATGGGGACGGGGTTGCCGGGGCGGAACCTTCCGGCCAGCCCAATTTCGGCCTGGGGTGTGCTACCATAGGGGCGATAATGATCTTGGGAGGAACCATGCTGGAAGAATTCGGCCGCGATCTGACCACCCTGGCCGCGATGGGGGCCCTCGAACCCCTGATCGGGCGCGCGCAGGAGATCAAGCGCCTCATCGAGATCCTGACGCTCGAGGGCAAGAGCAATCCCGTGCTGATCGGGCCGCCTGGCGTCGGCAAGACCTGCATCGTCGAAGGGCTGGCCCAGTACATCGCCGCGGGCAACGTTCCCGATAAGCTGAAGGGGAAGCGCATCTTCCAGATCGACTTCGCGGCCATCACCAGCGGCACCATCTATCGCGGCATGCTCGAAGAGCGGATCGAGAAGGTCATCAACGAGCTGGTCGAGAGCCAGAACACCATCCTGTTCATCGACGAACTCCATCTGCTGACCCACACCTATTCGACCGGACATTTCGACCTCGCCAATTACCTCAAGCCCTACCTCGCCCGCGGCGATTTCCCGGTCATCGGGGCCACCACCGAGGCCGAGTTCAAGCGCGATCTCGAAGAACGCGACCCGGCCCTGGCTCGCCGCTTCATCAAGGTCAAGGTCGGCGAGCCGCCGCGCGACGAGCTGAAGCTGCTGCTGTCACGGCTTGGCAAGCGGTTCGGGGCCCGCTACCACATCGTCGTGCCCGAGTACACGATCGATCAGATCATCGCTCTGGCCGACCAGTACATCAAAGACCGCTACTTCCCCGACAAGGCGATCGACCTGATGAAGGAAGCCATGGCCGAGAAACGGTTCGGGGAAGAGCGCGACCGGTCACGGCGCGACCTGACGCTGCTCGAGCCGATCATCGGCCGCGAGATCGGGTGCATCGAGCGGGGCGACTTCGCCGCGCTGGAAGCCGCGCTGGCGGCCTGGGACGACGAAAAGAAGCAGTTCTTCGACACCGCCCTGACCGTCGAAGATGTGGCGTCCCTGATCTCGCGGCGCACCGGCGCGGTGGTCGGCGACAAGCAGCTCGACGAGGTGACCAGCCGCCTGCGGAAGCTGACCGAGGCCTTCCAGACCAACATCATCGGCCAGACCCGCACCAAAGAGGCCATTCTCGGCGCTTTCAAGATGCTGGGCGCCGGCATCCGCAAGCCCAATAAACCGATCGGCAGCTTCCTGTTCCTGGGGCCTTCCGGTACCGGCAAGACCGAGACCGCCAAGACCATCGCCACCGCCTTCTTCGGCGAAGAGCGGCGTCTGATCCGGTTCGACATGTCCGAGTTCTATGACGACCATACCATGGCCCGGCTGGTCGGCTCGCCGCCCGGCTATATCGGCAGCGACGAAGACGGGCTGCTGGTCAAGCTGATGAACCAGAACCCCTTCTCGGTGGTGCTGTTCGATGAGATCGAGAAGGCCGACCCCAAGCTGTTCGACATCTTCCTGCAGATGCTCGACGAGGGCTACGTCAAAGACATGAAGGGCAATACCGCCAGCTTCAAGGACGCCCTCATCATCATCACCAGCAACGTCGGCACCCACAACTACGCCGGGCTCGATCAGGCCGAGTTCGAGAAGAAGTTCGACGCCATCCAGGCCAAGGTGCTGGAAGAATTGAAGCGCAGCGTGCGCCCCGAGATCATCAACCGCATCGAGCACATCATCCCCTTCGCCCCCTTCACCAAGGAGGAGCTGCGCGCGGTCTTCCGGAAACTGGCGGCCGAGAGCGCCAGGCGCATCTTCGAGCAGAAAGGGATCCAGTACACCGTCTCGGCGGCCGCCGTCGACCTGGCCGTCGAGATCGGCTACGATCCTCAGTTCGGGGCCCGGCCCATGCGCCGCGAAGTGCAGAAGCTCGAGGAGCTGATCGCCGAGGCGGTCCTCGACCGGCTGATCGCCGCCAGGGACAAGGTCATCGTGGAGGTCCAGGACCGCAAGTACGTCCTGAAGAAGGTCTATGAATAAGTCGAAGATCGAACGCTTCCAGGCCCTGTATGACGATCTGCGTCGTCTGGGCGATCGCTTGCTGGTCGATCCCGGCCAGGTCAAGACCGTGCTCGACCGGGCCCAGCATCAAGCCCGGGTGCTGGTCGTCGGCGAGTTCAACGCCGGCAAATCCTCGCTCATCAATTCGGCGCTCGGCGAGCCCCTGCTGCCGACCGGCGTCCTGCCTACCACCAGCCTCGTCACCATCCTCGACCATGGCCCCTTCAAGGTGACCATCAAACCGTTGGGCACGAAAGACCCCTTCGACATCGAGCCCGGCAAGGCGGCGACGCCGGGCTACGGCATCCCCGACGGATCCTTCGACTGGGAAGGGTTCCGCAAGCTGCTGACCGATCCTAAGAACATCGAGCAGATCGAGCAGGTGCGCATCACCCACCCCATCGTGCCGCCCAACCTGACCATCATCGACACGCCCGGCATCAACGACATCGCCAAATCGCGCGCCGAGATCGTCTATGGGCTGATTCCGATGGCCGACATCGTGCTGTTCGTCATCTCGGCCCTGAAACCCTTCTCGGAATCGGAACGGATCTTCCTCGAAGAGAAGCTGCTCGCCGCCGATCTCAAGAAGATCGTGTTCGTGGTCAACCGTATCGACGAGGTCGAGCCCGACGAACGCGCGGCGCTGCTCGCCGACATCGCCGCCAATCTGACCAAAGCCCTCAACGCCAGCTACGAGCGCATCAACGCCATGCTGGGCCAGACCCTCTACCTGAAGGTCGACACCGTCGAGGTGCTGCCGGCCTGCGGACGGGAGATGGCCCCGATCGAAGGCAAGACCGGCTCGCGCAGCATCGGCTTCAACCTGGCGCCGGCGGGCGGCGATCGGAATCCCCTGGCGGAAGGCAATCGCCGCATCTGGAAGAAGGTGCTCGAACTGGCCGGCGTCAAGCGCGACGCCGAGATGGAGCAGGTGCTGCACCATTTCCTGCGGCGCGGCGCCCTGCGCTTGCGGCGCGCCCTGGCCGACCTGCGCGCCAATGACGCGAGCGGGCGCGAGGCTACCCTGGCGCGCTTGAAAGACCACGCCGGCAAGCTGCAACACCTCCGCCAGACCCTCAAAAGCGCCGAACGCCGCATCGTCGAGACCGAAAGCGCCCTCAAAGCCGATTTCCAAGCGAAGATCGAACACGCGTTCGGCGATCTGGGCTCGCTCCTGCGCCTGCAGCGCGATCCCGGCACGGTCAACACCCGTCTGAAAGAGTTGTACGAGTACATCACGACCAAGATGAAGGGGACGCTCGACGATCTCTACCGCGAATTGGGCCATTCCTTCGATGCCATCATCGACGATCCCGCCTTCCTCGAAGAGCGCAAGTTCGAGATCGAATACGATCTTTCCGATGTTCCCGGCAAGGTCGTCTCTTCGCTCAGTTTCGCCTACCTCGCCGCCATCTTTTTCGGCATCAACGTCGGCTTGGTGGCCGGCGCCGCCTATTTCGCCTCCCAGATCATCGCCAACAAACGTTCGGTCAAGCAGTACCTGCTGACCGCGACCGTCAGCGAAGACACGCTCAAAAAAGTGCAGAACGACCTCCTCGAGCGGGTCAGCCACGAGGTCGAGTATGCCGTCGACTTCATCCGGCAGTCGCTCATCCAACGCATCGACTTGATCCAGAACGAAGTGCGACATGCCGCCTTCACCCTCAACCGGCCGGCCCGGCTCGATCTGGGCGCCCTGGAAGCCGAACTCGACCGGATCACCACCGGCATCAACGGGTTCCTGGCAGGTGGAGAACCGCCGTCGGCCTCTGACGAGGAAACGCTTCCCGGTTTGTCCTCTGGGACGAAACGTGGTTGACGAACCAATTTGAGAGGAGAACGTTCCTATGGTCTATGTGGGCCTTTTTTCCCTGGTGTTTGCCGGCATTCTGTTCTTCGTCAAGCGGAGCGAGGAAGAAAAACTCGGCTACATCAAAGCCATCGAAACCAGCAACTGTCGTGATCTCATCGAAGAGGCCAAAGCCATCGCCGACCGGATGGGAAAACCTGGTCACTTCCGGCGACTCGTCGAGCTGAAGGGCGTCATCAAATGCGACAACCCGCTGATCTCCGAAGTGGCCAAACAGAAATGCGTCTACTACTCGATGTCGGTCACCCGGCAGTATGAAGAAACCTACGAAGAAACCGATGCCCAGGGCAAAGTGGTGCGCAAGACCCGCAAAAAGACCGATACCGTCGCTTCGAACACGCAGAGTCTTCCCTTCTATGTCGAAGACAGCACCGGCAAGGTGCTGATCAACCCCAACGGGGCCGAACTCGATCCGGTCCGCATCATCGACAAGTTCGAGCCGGGCGAGATGACTTCCGGGCGCACCATCACCTTCGGCGACGTCAGTTTCTCGACGACGGGTTTGCCGTTCATCACGACTCACCAGCCCCCGGCTGGCCACCGCACGCTCGGCTACAACTTCACCGAGAGCATTCTGCCCCTCGACCGCAAGGTCTATGTGCTCGGCGAGGCCAGCGACGCCGACGACGAGCTGGTCATCAAGATTCCCCGCGACAAAGGCCGATTCATCATCTCGCTGAAATCGGAAGAAGAACTGATGGCGGCGAGCGCCTCCGGCATCAAGCTGGTGACCATGGGGATGATCGTCAGCGGGCTCCTCGGTCTCGGTCTGGTGGTCCTCTCGATCATCCGCTGACCCGGGTGTTCCTGGCGATCAGCCCGGGGCCGCGTCGATGAAGGAGGTGCCTGGGTGCTGGCGCAGATCTCCTCCGGGATGTGATTGGCGGCTTCCCCGATGTTGGTGAAACGTCGGATAACGGCGTCGACGGTTTTCCCATCGCGCGTAAACTCCTCGAATGTCATACCCCATACATAGCCTTCTACAGCCTCAATTGATTCGATTATGTCTTGAATACGGAGTTTCCAATCCCTAGAAGGCACGTACCGCTTCCTTTAGAATGTCTTTTGGCAACGCTTTATGGAGCGCTTTGGGGGTGGCAAGATCGACTTCTCTGCCGAGGGTTTCCCGCAAAAATCGCTGCAATCTGGCGCAGTGAAACAACCCGACCCGAGCACCGGGTTCGAATTCCACGAGGATGTCGACGTCGCTATCGGATCCGGCCTCTCCCCTCGCAACCGATCCGAAAATGGACAAGGAACGCACATGAAACTGAGCCAGCGCCTGTCGATTTGCTTGCAGGATTTGAATGACTTCGCCTTTATCCATGGCAGCGACCGGTCCCTTTGTACCACACCCAATTCATTGGACACAAGTTTGGCATGATCAGGCCACCTGATGTTTTGGCCAAGCCAGGCAGGCCCCGTAAGGGCTCAGGTAGCGGTAGATGCAGTGGTCCGGAAAGCAGAAAACCCCGTCGAGAGACGGGGTTTCGAGCACTCCCCGTATGCAACCCTCTTCATAACCGTTCTCTTTCTCCCGCCGTTAACCGAAAACCTTCAATATCAACGGGTTATCAAAGATCAGGCCGCTCCTGGTGAGGCTGAAGCGGCGTCAATGTCGATTTCCCAATTACTCTACACGACGCGAATGTCGCAAGTCGAGTCGTGATCTTGTCGCAAGTTGTGTCGCAAACCTGTCGCAAAGATCACCTCCTTTCCAAAGGACCGTTCAAAGTTCCCATACAACCTCGCAGGCCAGGTATTCGCTCAGGACCATTCGTACAATCACCCCGCCTGTTTCGGACACTGAATATCGGTAACGCCCCGGTTGAACCACGACCCAACCACCTGAGAGCGGGAGTCGGTCCGGAGATTTCCCGAACGCCCTCAGGAACGCCCGGCTGCCGATTTCCGGCCACAAGTCGGTCTCGTCATCGCCGGCGACCTGCTCGAACGCCGATCTTTGGTCATCGCTCAATATCTGTAGGGGCGCAAAACCGACTATGCTCGGTTTCTCCAGTTTCGGGTACAACTCATATGCGGCGTGCCCTCTTGCGAGTTTCAGGATCACGTTCCGAACCCGACCAGCCTCCGGTTCCCATATCAAGTTGTCCGCCTCATCTTTTTTCCAAGCCCCCTCTATCCTCAATTGCAACGCCGGATTACCTTCCAGAATGCGCTTGACGTTGGGACGATGAAGATCAGAGGCCTCTGCGCCGCCGTGGATGACACAATCCAAGAAGCAAGCCAGATATTGCTCATCCAGCGAGAACGAAGAGTTGCACTTTTTGCAGGCACCGACGACCGGCAACTCCGGCGGATAGGGTTCATCCAACAGGACCTTCGAAGGAACGTGGTCGCGCGTATCCGGATGGGTGCCGCAATAAACGCACATGCCGGTGTGGCGTTCATCAATGAATAGATGGCGCGGGTCCATCATTGCCCGTTTGTGCAATCTGATTATCCTGAGTCTTCTGCGCAAGAAGATACGAGAATTTATCTCTAATCAACTTCCTGCGCTCTTCAATGAAGTCTTCGAAGCGGTCGATCTTCCAAAGGTCCTTATCCTTCGGTACCAAGTGCATGTCGAGGTAGCTTTCCGGCTTGTCGGCGAACCAGACTTCGGGCAGGGTATCGGATTTGCCGCCGGCTCCGTTCTCCGCCTGGGTCAACAACATGCAGTTGGCCAACTGGTCGCGCGAATCCTGTTTGTATTTCACGATGCTGAGCCGACCCGTTTCCGGGCTGACGGCTTTGATCTTTCTCAGGGCGCTCTGCGGAAAGATGTGGTCGACTTGCGGAAGGTTGTTGTCGTAAGCAGGTGTGTAATTGAACTCACGGTACCACAGATTGAAAAGCAGATGGATCGAGTCGGAACCGTAACCCATCTGCCAGAAGCGATCCTCGGTAAGTTCGAGACTTCGTCCTTTCGAACGGATGGCGTCGAACAGATGATTGAGATCGAAGCCGTTCCGCTCCCTGATCTTTCCGACGCAGTCGTCGATGAGTTGGTCCGGGGTTCCGCTGAATGCGCCGCTGATTAGAGCACGCAGCAGGTAACTGTCTATCCCCTGCGCGGCCTTCCAGTTATCCGGAAAATGATAGCGGGAATAGACCAACGGAATCACGACAAGATAGGACGGCAAGGCTTTGTCACATCGGATGAAGGTTTTCCCGCGGACGAAGTCCAGAACGTCTTTCAGCGCTTTCGTGATGTCCTGCCACCTGGTTTCGATTTCCTCCCGCACGCCCGGTTTGCGGAACTTCGAGACCTCATAGCGTGCGCCTTGGTTCAACAGCGTAAGGCATGATTTCAAAACGAAATCACGAGTGAATGCGAAGCCGTGGCGGTTGAGGTCCGACAGAAGGTCCTCCATCTGTTCGTCGGCGCGGTCCCAGCTTGAGCTCAGCAAGGAAAAAAGCAGATCGGATTTGCCCAACCGGGTGCCGCCGGAATTAGCCCGTATAAAGACCTCCACAACGTCGTCTTCGGTGTAGAGTTCGGCGTTTTCGGTGCTGTCGAGCTCCTGGTATGAAATCCCGTCGTCGGAATGAAAAGTCTTGAATACGATGCCGACGTGGCGGCTGATTTTGCGACGTTCATCAGGGGAGAGTCCGCGGCCCGCTTTGGCGATCAGGTCCTCCGCGGCGGTAAGCGGATCGGCGGTATTGAAGACCAGGTCTTTGAATCTGATCCACGGAAAGCCGGCTTTGCCTGCGTCGAGAAAGGCAAACCTGAACTTGACGTCGTCCGGAGCGGACACCTCTCCGCTTAAAATGTCGAGGAAAAGCTCCCGCCCTTCGTAGCTGCCGCACAGACCGATGAACAGGCTTTGAAGTCTCTGCTGACCGTCCAGAACCAGACATTTCTTCCTGCCGTTTTCGGGGACGTAAAAATCGCTCAACCGGAGCTTGCTGCGGTAGTTGTCGATGAACTTTCTGTGGCGGACCTCAGCCTTGGTCTTCCATATCAGCAGAGTGCTGATGGGGTATTCCCTCAGAATCGAGTCGAAGAGACGGCAGATCTGGTCCTCGCTCCAGACGAACGGCCGCTGGATATTGGGCAGCCAGAAACCGCCGTCCTCGTCAGGATTGTTTAAGAAGCCGACGATCTTCCGCAGGGAATGTTTCGGTGTCTTCATTATTCAGCGCCGCCTCCATCACATTGCACATTCTTATCCCTTGGGCGGATATGGGTCCTTTCCGTAGGTGTGCTCGGTCTGAATCGTCATATCCTTCTTGTGGATCACCACCTGCCCGAGCTCCTGGTTTTTCGCAAGTTCCTTGGCTCGATCCACAGCCTCCGCCTTCGTATCGTGGCTGCTGGATGCTCTTGATGCCTTCTCTTCCTTGACCTTCCAGCCGCCGTCGGTATTGGGTGTCACATGGTAAGTCTTGCGCTTCGACATTTTCATACCTCCTGATTTGAGTTGGCTTTCTCTTCGTGCCCGCGGACCGCTGCGAGTATCCGATCAATGCATGCATCGAAATCCTCTTCGACTTCATGCTGCCACAGGCGGATCACCGTCCATTCCATCTGCCGCAGTTTCCGATGGTTTGCGGCGTCCCGTTCCCGGTTCTTGCTTATCTTCTTTTTCCAAAAATCAGAGACCTTGTCCTCCCAGGAAGGGAATCGGTATCCGTGCCAAAAATCGCCGTCCACGAAGACTGCGACCCGAGCCTTGCTGAAGACGATATCCGGCCTGCCGGGCAGTTCTTTGACGTGCTTGCGGAACCTCAAACCTCTCCTATGAAGCGCTGACCGCACCCGCACCTCCAGACCCGTATCCTTCCCCTTGATGCGGGACATACAGTAGCTGCGCTGTTCGGGTGTCAGGTTGTCCGGCATCAGTCCTGTCCCTGATACAAACTGAAAGCCCTGGCCATCTCCCTGCGCCCCGGCAGGTGGAGCTCGGGGGGAGTGGTCGTGAGGACTTGAAAGCCTTGCGGCGTTCCGGGGCAGATTTTCTGGAAGTCGCACTTGGAGCATTTGTCGGGATGCGGTCGCATCGGAAAGTCCGACGCGAGAATTCCCGTGACCGCCCATTCGATGTTTGCGAGTGCTGAATCCACCGCCTCCTGGGTGATCGGTACTTCAACTCTCTGGTTGTCCTTCAGAAGATGAACACTGCCTGTTCTCGCATTCTGCCCGAGAACCTGGTCGGCGGCTCTTGCATATAGTTGAACCTGTAAAGCAAGCTCGGTCCAATCGAGGTCGTCGTTCTCACCCGGCGTCTCGCCGCCTTCCATCGTTTTGAAGTCGATGATCTCGGCCTGGAGGATGTTTCCATCGTCATCCTCGTGGAGCAGGAGATCAATCGAGCCGGTGATGACGCAGTTGGAGGCCGGAATCTCAAATACCGCTTCAACCTGTCTTTCGCGCTCGAAATCCCCGCCGAAGGACGCGACGTAACCCTGTGCGATTTCCACCGCCCGATTTCTCGAATTCTCGTAAGCGCCCGGTCGGTTCACCGGATCGCCGCTTTGGGGAACGTGCTTCAAATGGAATGTTTTCAGCACAACCTGCTCCACTTGGTTCTCCGCCGGCGGAGAGTCCGGGTGAAGCTCGTGAAGCTTTTGGATCGATGTATGAACGGTCCGGCCGTAACCGAACATTTCGGGGACGACCGGGTTGAGACCGTAGCGCTCCCGAAACTGATAACTCCTGGGGCATTGCAGGTAGTATCTGATCTCGGTGAAGCTGGTCGGGTAATCGGTATCCTCGACCCTCCGGCGCGGCGGAGCTTGGCGAAGACCAGCCGGAAGACCTGCGGAGTTTTGAACCACCGCCGGATGGGCCGCAAGCTGCAACGCGTAGGGAGACCGGCGGGCTGCCCGTCTGGCCTGCGGCAGACTCTCCGCCCCGCTTATGTAAAGATACCGTTCGGCACGCGTCGCCGCGGTGTAGAAGAGCCGGATTTCCTCATCCGGGGTGCTCTGGTATGCACCGCGGTTGATCGCTGCAGCCATGACCCCCGGCGGCAGCCATCCCGAATAGTTGCTCCTCCGTTTGGGGAACCGATGCGCTTCCACATCAACCACGAAAACGCAAGGGAATTCGAGACCTTTCATCTTGTGAACGGTCGACACGGTGACGGCGTCGGGTCGTTGAAGCACATCGTCGGTGGAAACATCGTAACCGGTCTCGGCGGCGTTCTGCAGAAAGTTGAGGACGTCCGAAAAGCGTTGTCCGGAGTCCACGCTCATATACACCGTCTCGACGTCGAGAATCATGCGGCTGAAAAGTCCGATGTCCCGCATGACATCGTCGCTGAAATTCGTCCGTGCGATGTTGAAAGCTTCCAATAGATCGTAGACAAGCTGTTGAGGATAGAGTCGGATTCTCGTCGAGCCTTGCGGACGGTGAATGCGGCGGCTCCAATCTGTGAGAACACGGATCAGGGCATTGAAATCCGCGTCGGGAAACGCAGGCAGCACCTCGCTGTTGAAATGCTGTTGCACCGTGTTCCGGTCGAGCGGGGTATTGCGGAGGAGTTCAAATGTGCTGCGCAGAACCGATGTCTGCGGGCGGTCGAAGGGCCCCCCGCCGGCTTCCAAACTGAAAGGAATGCCGAGGGTTTCCAGTGCGGCCGTAAACGCCGCATGTCTCGGCGTGCCATCCTGCTCCGCCTGACGTGTCGAGCGCATCAGAATCGCGAAATCAGCAGGCGTCAAACCACGGACGACGCCGTTGTCATCATAGGCGGTGCCCAACAGACACCGGACTCTATCCGCAACCCATCCCGCCTCGGCGGCGCGGTCCGGAAACCACAGCACTCTGAAATCCTGGGGCGTCCGATTCGCAAAGGCCGCCGGATTTTTCGGAATCCGGCTCGGGCCCAGCATGGCGGCCGCGAAGGCGTCCGAAGCCTGGACGATGGGCTCCGTGCTGCGGAAATTTTGGGAGAGGGTGTGCACGCTGCAGCCGGTATAGCGTCGTTGAAAACCTAAAATGTTGCTGACGTCGGCCCCCCGCCATGCATAGATCGACTGGTCGTCGTCTCCAACCACGAAAAGCGTCTGCGAGCGCTGATGCAGCAGTCGGATCAGCTCCTCCTGACAAGGGTTGACGTCCTGGTACTCATCCACCATGAGGTGACGCAAATTCCCAATGCCGTTTTCCACGCCGGCTGCATTGGAACGGATCGCCTCGACCACATCCCGGATCATCAACGAGAAATCGATATATTGATCCGCCCTGAGACCGTCCCGAATGCGGGTGAGCAAGCCACCGATGTCTTGATCTTCGGCGGCGACCGTATTGAAGTCCAACAGCTCGTCGTTGGCGGTCTTCCATGCATCCGACGCCTGCTTTACTGTGTCGAAATAGCTGTTGTTCCGTGCGCGCGGTCGGAAGGATTGAAGACCCAACCGGTGATAACGCGAAATCATGTAGAGTTTGAGCCGGTTCTCGTCAAGAACGTCGTACTGTCGATACGTTGCGTCCATGTCGCCCAGTACGCGCTGGCAGTAAGAGTGGATGGTTCCGATATACATCGCCCCCATCACGGTGGGATCGAGTCCTGCGGTGGCCAGGGCTTGAGAAACCCGGCGCTTGATGGACTCGGCCGCCTTTTCGGTGAACGTAAAGGCCACGATACCTTCGGGCGGCTCATTCTGGGCGAGGAGTCTGGCGATCCGGTAGGCCAATGTCCTTGACTTGCCCGAGCCGGCGCACGCCAGACACAAAACCTCGCGGGCGGTATCCACAGCCGCGTCGTATTGCTGCGGCGTCAACTCGTTTCTCAAGACCTGGTCGATACTCATGTGAATTAAGTCCCTCTCTTTGATGGTCACGTCCCGGTGCTGTTCCGTAGGACCCGTTTGATGCTTCTTCCGTGTGCCGCGATGAACGGCGGCGGCAGGGCGTTGCCGATCATCAAGGCTACGGCGGACTTGTTTTCGGTGGTCGGGAACTTGTACCGGCGTGGAAAACCCTGCAGAAGCGCCGCCTCGCGCATGGTGATCGCCCGGTCCTCCTCCGGATGCAGAAACCTCCCCTTTGACGGGTTGAAGCATCCTCCGGTGATCGTCGGAGCCGGTTTCTTCCAGGCCATGCGCCCGTAAACATCCTTGAATCCGTTGCATCGCTTGTGGCACTCGAGCTGGAATTCCTCCGGAAGGTCTCTGCGGCTTCCGCCGTCTTTCGGTATAAGCCGGATGATCTCCAAAACCTTCGGGGTTCGATTCTCAGGCATGTCATGCACGGGGTCCCCGCTTTGACCCGCTTTCGGCAGCCCGCCGATCGCATCCTCAACCGTTTTCATCTTGGCGGCTTTGCCGGCGAAAGGAATTGTCACGCCCAGCCCCGCCAAATAAATCAACCTGCGTCTCCTCTGCGGAACACCGTAGTGGGCGGCGTTCAATATGCGATGCTCTCCCAGGTATCCGAGGTTCTTCAACTTCCGGCGGAAAGCCCCGAACCGTTCGTCGTCCGCCAGCCCAGGGACGTTTTCCATCATCACGGCACGCGGCCGGAGAGCCTCCACGAACCGTTCGAACTCCAGCAACAGGTCGTTTCTTGGGTCATCAACCATGAGAGCCCCGTTCAGGGTCCGCATCGTGGAGAAACCCTGGCACGGCGGGCACCCCGCCAGGAGATCGAGTCCGCCTTTCTTCAATCCGAGCGTGTCGAGCAGTTCCTGCGGATCAAGTTCTCTGATGTCCTTTTCCCATAATGTGACATCGCGATGGTTCGCCTTGTAGGTCTTGACGGACAGCGGATCGACGTCCACCGCACCCAGGACCCTGAATCCGGCTCTTTTCAACCCGACCGTCAGTCCGCCGCAACCGCAGAACAGGTCGACGGCCGTGGGCTTGCCGTCACCGTTCGGACGGAGTCCTCTGCTTCGTTTCGCCTTGCCTTTCATCGGAAAAACCTCCTTTTGTTCGAATAGGCGCTCCCCATGAGCGTTTTCAGGAGGTTACTTACCGATGGGCCGACTGAACCGCCGGCTTCATCCGTGGAATGGAAGCGGTTTGTCCCGGAGGGATCGCATGTTGGTTTTAGGGTATCCGTCGCTTCCGGCAGCATCCATTAAATCTCCAATGTCTTGAGCACAGCCCGGTCTATGTCGCCGTAAAACACCACGTCCAGGCGTTCGATCACGTCCTCCGGCAGTCCCGCAAACTGCGTTTTGTTGGAAACGGGGACCAGGGCGCGGAGCGCCCCTGATTCAAGCGCCAGTTGCAGGGGTTCGGTGATCGAAGCCGGACCTTTGATGTTCCCTTGGATGGTCAGGTCGCCGAGGATCACCGTGCCAGCCTGCACATGACGGTTGCGGACAGCGGAGATGACGGCGGCGAAAAACGCCACACCGCAGGGACAGTCGATGCGGCCGCCGGAGAGGTCCACGGCTTCGGCATAGATGTCCTTCTGCGCCAGCATCTGTGTGAGCCCGAGCTTGTCTTTGACGCTCTGCAGATAACTGAAAGCCCGGTTGAGGGATTCCTTCAGCGATTTTTCAAGGCCCGTCGGGGTGCGGAGCTTGCCCGTGCCCGCCGTCAAAGTGACCTCAAGCCTGAACAAAGCGACCTTGGCTTCGGAATCCACCGCGGCCGTGTAGACCGTTCCGGGAGGCAGGGGGTCCTGCGAAATGACTCCGGCCCCCCCTTGCTCGGGGACGCCTACGGACCGCTCGGTGTCGTCCGCGAGATCGATGTATGAAAAACTGGTCTTGTAGAATTCGAACGAGCCGCGTTTCTTGAGCTGCTCCTTGACCCGGCGACGCCCCTCCATGGCCAGTTCGACGTACTCCGTGAGCTCCTCCTTCGTCCAGCCTCCGCCCGGATGGAGGATTTTGAGAAGGCCGCTCACCGTTTTCTTCGTCGCTGTGGCGTCCCTGCCTTCAACATGCGATCCGAAACGGAAGACCCGCTCGGCCTCGTCGAAGCGGTTCTGTTTTCTGAGCGCCCGGAACGCTTCGGCCAGATAGTCGGTGACAAAACCGTAGTGGACCGTGAGCATGTCCTTCGAGTTTTTCGGAACCTCCCAGCCGGGCAGGTAGAAGTGCATCCGGTCGAGCAGCGCCAGATCGAATTCTTTCGGCAGCGGCTGGAAAAGGTCCGCGGCCGAGTTCCGGACCAGGCTCTCCACCGGTTGGTTCAGGTTGCCGATGAACACCAGGGACGCGTCCGCCAGCACCTGGGTGACCCCGCGGCTGAAGCGGCCGTTGGCCATGTAGTCCTTCATGATCTGGACCGCGTCGGGATCGGTGATTTTCATTCCCCCGACTTCGTCGAAGGCCACGACGTCCCAGTGCCCCACGAGCCCGACCTGTCGGCGGGCGTTGTTGTAAAACAGGTTCGCCGTGCTCGCCTTGCCGCCCGAAAGCAGCATGCAGTAAGGGGACATCTCGCTGAACGCGTAGGATTTGCCCGTGCCGCGCGGACCGAGCTCTATGAAGTTATAGTTTTTCTCGACGAAGGGAATGAGGCGGGTGAGCAGGAGAATCTTCAGCCGGCGCTCCATGCGGAAAGGTTCGAGTCCGACGCTCCGGAGGAGGAGGTCGATCCACTCGTCCCTGCTCATGGCGCGCCGACCTTCCAGGTACTCGTCCAGGTCGAACCGGGCGAGTTGGATGGGCTTCAGGTCGACGATATGGAAGGGGCTGTCCTTCTTGCCCTCTTCGGACAGCCTGAATTCCACGTCGATGACGGCCCAGATGCCGCCCTCAAGCAGCCGTTCATACCGTCGGTAGAATTCTTCGGCGATGTGTATCTTGGCGTATCCGAAATGGTCCATGGACGCCCAATACTTGTTCTCGCTCGGGAGGAAGCGGACCTCAACGCGGTCGATGAACCGATGCCTGCCTTTCCGCTCGACCATGGACTGGGCCTTGTTCGCCTCGTCGTGGCGGAAGTAATTCGTCGTCAAGGTTTCTTTGACGGCGTCCACGCCGATGCGGATTTCCTCGTCGTTGTCCGAAGCACAGTATTTGCCCAAGAGATACTCGAGCACATAGGACGGTACGTTCTCGCCGCCCTTGATCTGGTGCAGAAGGTCCTTCCGCACCACCTTCCCGGCGAATACGCCCGTTGCTTTCTTGTCCAGGTCGTCCTGTTGCATTCCGGTCTCCTTAATCGAGCATCGCGTTCTTCAACTTCCGCTTCGCCCATACGACGCGCGTCTGCGGGTCGCTCACCCTGATTTCGATCTCCGCCCCGTCGAAATCCGGGTCGAGCAACACAGGGACGGGCGTTTCTTTGCCCGCCTGCAGGGTCACCTCACGGGTCTTCTCGTCCCGCGCCTCGCAGTCGGCGGCCTCGCCTATCACCTTCGCTTTCGTTCCCGTGCCGTCGTAGGCCTCGATCTTCACCCGGGCGGCCGTGCCGAACATGTCGCTCTGGAGGTGGAATTTCAGACCGATGACCCGGCTGGTGAATTTGTCCGACCGATAGCGGACGTCGATCTCCGGCTTGCCCGCAGTTGTTTGTTTCTCCCGTCCGGCCCGGAAGACGATCACCGGCACCACCGCCTCTTGAAGACTCAGTCCGCCGTGGAAATAACCCTCGCCCTCCGAGAAGACGCGGAACCCGATGGGCAGGCAGACCTCCTGCACATCTCCTTGAACCCCCACATGGCCCGCCTTCAGAGTGACGGTCCCGGCCGATCCGGAAAGGCCCGAACCCAGCAGGCACCGACGCTTGGAGGCCGGCCAGCCGCCCGGAGGCGTCTGGACCACATCGCCCGCCGGGATTTCCGGCAGCATCATGTGGCCGTGGTCGGCGCTGATCACCACTCGGTCGACCCCCTGGGACACCACCCACCGGACCGCGGCTGCGATATCCCCGATCACATCCGAGAGGTAGCGCCGGGCGCGCCAGGCACCGAGGTTTTCCGCCACGGCGTCCGGGTCCTGCGTCCGCACCACGAAGAGTTCCGCTTTCTTCAGGTCGGCGGCGGCCTTCTTCGGCGAGCCGAGCAGGTCGTCCAAGGTGGTCTCGAAAAACCGGTCGCCGTAAGTGTCGGCCAACAGTTTCATACGGTCCGCCGATGTCTTCAGCAGGCGGGTTCCGAGGGCCGGGACCAGCCCTCCGTCCTTCTCCACAAGCCGGAGCATTCCGTCCGCACCCGGCATGAGCGCCGCCATGCCGCAGCCGGTCACCGTCGGGACAACCCCCGCGGCCCGGCCGACGTGGACTTCGCCCGTTCCCGCCAAGGCCTCGCCCAAATCGCGGCCCATTTCGTAGCGGAGGGAATCCACCATGAAGAACGCGGTTTTCTCACGGCGTTCCAGCAACGGGGCTACATGTTCGTCGAATATGCGGGTCTGCCTCGGTGCTCCGTCCGGCGGCCAGCCCTCCGCCTGAACCGCTGCGAGGAACGCGTTCTGAAGGGCCGTGACGGCTTCGCGGTAGCGACGACGACAGAGGTCGACGACCGGGGCGATGACGTCGTCGTCGGTGCAGGCTGTGAGGGCCGTTTCAAACAGGCGCGACGCCCGGTCGAGCCTCCACCAGCCATCCACGTCGGTGTACGCGTCCAATAACACCGAGAGGTTTTCCTTCCCGGTCAAGCCTTTCGAAACCGCGGCGGCGGATTCGATCACGGCGGCGGCCCTTTCAAGCGCCGTCCAAGCCGGCGACCTCTGCGGGTCCGTCCGCCAAATCGACCGTTTGCGGTTTTCGATCACCGTTCGGGCCGACGCCGGGTCGCCGTTGACGACAAGACCGACCGCGCGGCCGAGCAGACGCCGTTCCTCGAAGGGAAAGGTATCGCGTCCGCCGGGGTCGAAATCCTTCGGCATGAGGTCCGGCAGGCGGAGTCCGCTTTCGATCCCCTGCGCCAGCTCGACATAGGTTTCACGCAGACCGGTGTCGCTGCGCATCCTGTCGCAGGCCGCATAGACCACGGACTTCGCTTCGACGCCGGCGCGCGGCACGGCGCTCAAGGCGTCGGGAACGCTTTCCGGAAGATCGAACACGAACTCGCTGAAAAAGATGTATTCGGCGGCTTTCGGCCTCAGCACATTCCAATCGCGGTCGCCGCCTGTGTGTTTGAACCCGACGGCGGCGGCGAGCAACCGCAGCAGCTCGTCGACGCAGCCCGGCTTGGCGGCGGCTTCCTTTGCTTTCGCCGTGTTGCACAGGGCAGCCGCGATGATTTCCGCCGGGGTTTCCGTCCGGAACACGTCATTCAGGAGCGGCCACCGCTGTATCTTCTCCAACCCGTCAAGCAGGGCGATGTCCGGTTTCCCTTCGCGGAAGAGTCGTGCGATTTCATCGGCCTTCTGCGGCATGGCCTGGCGGGCGAGCGATTCGATTTTCTGGTCCTCGGTGTCGCCGAAAGCCGCGCCCGCCATGGCGTAGACCTCGAAGGGGTCCCGCATTTTCTCTTCCTCGCCCGCGCCCCGGCGGCGCGGTATGTAGATGAGCAGGCAGCGGTCCCGTTCCGAGGGGTTCTCGGATTCGTTCATCAGCCGGTAAATCTCGTCGGCCCGGCGACGGGTCTTAAGGACGGAGGCTTCGGCGGACAACACCTCGCAGTTCGGCGCGTTGAACTCCGCGGCGAAAGATTTGAAGTCCCCTTCGGCGTCGTACCAGACCACGATGCGGCGGTCGCCCAAAAGATCGACAATCTTCTTGTGCAGGAACGAGGTGAACTTCATCGGGCGGCCTCCCTCTTGCGACGGCCGCGGCCGCCTTTCTTCTTGGATTCCGGGGCTTCGACCTCGCAGAGGTCCTCAAGCCCGTGGGCGACGGCGATGGAGCGGTCGCGTTTGCACACCTCCCGGACGCGGTCGGGCCAGATCGTGTAGGCCAGGTGCGCCCAGTCGTAATCGCCCTTGGCGAGCTTTTTCCAGCAGTCCTCTGTGTCCTTGGCCCAGGAGCGCAGGCGGAAAAGCCTATGCAGCGGCGCGGCGTTGATGATCACGCCGTCGTTGAGGTCAGGCTTGTAGGGCAGCGCGGCGATGCGGAGCAACTCCTCGCGCAGGTCCCGCAGCTCGCCGAGGAACGCGCGGGCCTCTTCCCATTGCTTACGCAGTGTGGCTGTAGGCAGTAGGCTGTAGGCAGTAGGTTGTTTTTCCGTGATGCCGCGTTCTCGGGCTTCAACTGCATACCGCATACTGTCTACTGCCTTCTGCACTTCGGCGATCTTGGGTTCCACGTACCTGTTGACGACCATGTAGAGCGTCTGGTCGTTCAGGCGGTGGTAGTAGAGCCAGATCGTGTACGATCCCGAGGCGGTGGAGAGCGGCCAATAGATCGGGGCCTTGCGCCGGCTCTTGGAGTAGCGCTTCAGGTGGTCCTGGAAGAAGCCCGCCGGCTTGCGGAAATAGTCCCGCAGGTCGGAGACGCCGAGGATGTCGCAGGCTTCCTGCTCGATCTCGTGGGATTTGTCCTTCCAGAGCAGGTCGAAGACCTCACGCACGCGGCGGACCATGTCGTCCCGGTGCGGCCGGTCGCCGTTGAAGCCGGGGTCGTCCACCAGGACGCCCTCCCAGGAGATACGGAGCGGATACTCGGAATCAGGGATGGTCGGGTTCTTGACCGAGCCGTCCGGCGGCAGGCTGTTCGCGTCCGGTCGGGCGCGGAGCCACTCCTCGCTTACGATGCCTCCGGGTTCGGCGGGCAGGCCGTCCTGACCGACCAGCATCCCCGGCGGGCAGACCGGCAACGGGTCGAACGGGTCGGGCAGCTTCGGCGCCAGCGACGGGTCGATCGCCATGCGGACATCCCAGCGGCCGAAAATTACGCCAATACACCAAGAAAGAAGTTTCACTATTGCAGTTGGTTTCGATCGGTCTGTAAGGACAGCCCCCTTTTCAACATCGTCAAAAGAAGCAATGGCTTCTTCTATGAATGCCTTTGCATCTTTCTCAAGATCCAAAGCAGATTCAACAAGCATGTCGATATTCTGAAGGGATCTTTCAACGTTTTCACTTAGGGCAGCCTTTTCTCTCAGACATTCTTCCAATCCTCGGCCGTTTGCGAATTCCGGAGCGACAAATATTCTTGCCTCCTCTTCCATGGCAACGAGTTGAATCAACGTTTCACCCGCAATCTTCGCTTGCTCTATGATTCTTGAGGAAATGGACTTCAAATCATCTATTGGAAATGGAATTCGGGAAACGATGCCTGGCTGCCAATGGTGCCCATCATAATACTGCGCGGCTACGGCCCTCGGTAGCCTTGCGTTCAAGTACCCTAGCGCCAGCCACGGCATTTCCGCTTTATTATAGAATGCGAGCCCTTGGTTTACCGGCGACGTAATCTGCCCCAAAGGCATAGCTTGAAAATACAAACATGATGCCACGTCGCTCCATCCAATCTTGTATTTATTAATCGAGTCCTTAACGCGCCGTGACCCAGTACATAAATAATGTTCCTGTGGACACTCTAGCATGGGTACAGATGGCCTTTACCAAGAAACATGAGTCGCTGCCGACTCAGGCTCCGAAGTATCTCGAATCTCGTGGCCAGATGGGCTTCCCTCAGGAGGTCGAGGGCAACACGTTTA
>QOQW01000020.1 GCA_003327425.1 Candidatus Ozemibacter sibiricus | reverse complement strand
TACAACGATGGAATTTGACAGTGAGCCGGGAAAAACCCGCCCGGATGGGGGTTTTCTAAAACGTGGCTCGCGAAATCACTCATTATCATGGTTTCAGGCCAATTTTTCCATTAACCGAATGCACATGGGGGAAGAGGTCGTCTTGGGCTAGCTGGAACGGTTTCCCCGACCCTCTGAGGATTACCCGATCCTCGAAAACGGTGGTATCGGGTTGGCCCGGTTCATCGGACTGAATCCGGATCAAGAGGGTATCCATCCAGGTTTTTCCTGCCAGGGAAGAAGTGGAACCGAGAATGAATCGACATTCTTCCGGAAACCAGCAGCTGGTGAACCCGTAGGGGTCTTTCCAGGCCTGGGTGGCAAGAGCGAGAATCGCTCGCAACGAGGGCTTGCCCGCCGCCCCTCCGGACAGCTTGCCGAATTCGTATCCCAGTCGTACGTAATCGCTAGGGGTGGCTCCCGTAAGGCAATAGCGTCCCCAGAACAAATCGACGGTCACCCTGGTCAGGAGGTGAAGAGCCGGCAGTCCCTCTTCCCGCAAGAGCGTCCCCATATCGATAACGATCTGGGGGGTCCCCGCAAAGGTGAAAATTCCCCGGGCGACGGACCGCCGAAAGGGTCCTTGAACGCGGGTCGAGAGAGATAATCCGACCAACGTCCCCCGCTGACTCAACAATGCCTCGGCTCTTTTCCAATCCTCGGCGGGAACCTCGATCCAAGCGAAGCATTCCTGAACAGGCAGAAATTTTTCGGGGGCGACCGCCAACCCGATGCCATCGAGACCCGCCGCCGTGACGGCGGGCCCACTCATCATTCCAGCCCAGACGAGGCCTACCCAGAACCAAAAACCCAGGCGAAGGTTCATTTTCTATCCTCTTCTCTCGCTCGTCATCAGGACAGCCCACTTCGCAGAATCGCTTCACCGTGAAGCAAACCCTTTGAACAGCAGACACGGGCGCGCGCCAAATCGATCGCGAAAGGTGGAACGCCCTCCGCACCGAGAGGCGGGAGCGACGTCCACCATCCGCCGAGTCATCGAGTACCCTGAAGCAGGCCTGAGCCGGGCGTGGCTTCCCCGTTGAAGGCAGCGATCATGGCCTCGATCGCGCTGTTGTAGCTTTCGATCAGGGATTTGACCACATCCATGGCCTTCTGACGATCGGCCCCCTGGAGCCCGTTCATGCCGCGCCGGGCGCACACGATCTTGCAGAGAAGTTCCCTGGCATTCCACCCCCACACATGCACCTGTTCTTTCTGCTTGGGAGAGAGGGTGCTCCCAGCATGGGCTTCGAGGAGCCGCATCGGTTCGAGGAAATTCTTGCCCAGGTGCTGGATCACCCCGGAAGCGTCATCATAGTCGCCAGGAATGATCGTCATCAGCTCAGAAGGAACGCCTTTCAGCCGTTTCAATACCGCGATTGGATCTTGGAGGATCGGTTCTTCCAGCAAGAAGCGCCGCACGGCCTTGGCGTAGCCGGATGCCTCGCCCCGGGAGCTGTCAGCCCACACCGGGCGGTCGACTCCGACCAAACTCAAGAAAGCCAGCCAAAGGATGGCCAATGAGAGGGAAGCAGGTCTCATGGCTCGCATGGGTCGACTCTCCTTGGTGCAGATACAGGAATCACCTGTTCAAGGAACAAGACCGTCCGCAGTCGCTTTTTGTGACACCTCCGTTTTGGTCAGCGCCCCGAGGTTCTCTGCCACCCAAGCCCGCGAGAGCGTTTTCCATTTCGCTTCCAGATGGCGAGCAAAGCATGCCGGGATCGCCCATCCCCGAGCGCCCAGTTCGTCGGAACAGCCACCGACCGGGTCGATCGCCTGGTTGGCTTCTTCGCGGCGGCCTTCGCCGGCGGGGCGCCTCAGAACTTGTTCTCGCCAGGCACGACGTTGACCTTGTAGTCGACGGTGATCGTGGTAGCGGTGATGGCTTTGATCTTGATCAGGGCGTAATGGCCGGTCGCGGGGAAGCAGATCGAGAACACATCGCCCACGGTGGCCGGTCCGGACATGTTGAGGGCAGCTCTGGCGGCCGTCGTGTTGGCAGCGAACCGGGGATCGCCTTGCACGAAGGGCTCGGCGTACGTCATCTCGGTCAGGTCGGGCTTCCCCTGGTAGGCCCGGACCAGTTTGACCGCATCGCTGGTCGAGCCCAGGCCGCGCGCGGCATCGAGGAAGCTCAGATTGGTGGTGGTCGCCGCCCCGTCGGTCAGGAAATCGGAGCCGGCCACCGCTCCCGACTCGGGGTCAGCCCCCGCCCGCAGGAAGGTCTTGGTGCCGGTGGCGACGGCGGTGGCCGTGGCCGTCACGTAGCGGTACTCGGCGACCACGCCCCGAAAGCTGCCTTCCACCAGATCGATGCGTTTGATGAACAGCTTGAGGTAGGTGTCGGCCACCGCGCTGCGCTTGAAGTACAGGCCCAGGGCGAAATTCTTCGCCGAAGCATCATGGAAGCGGTCGGTGCGGGTACGATCGGCGGCGAAATCGGCGAGCAGTTCGGCATCGCTGTAGTCGCCGACCGAGGAGACGCCGACCTTCAAGGAATTCGAGGCCGAGAGGGCGGTGAAGAATCGAATGGCGGTGCCATCGATGTTTTTGACGATCTGCAGGTCGGGGATGCCATCGCTATCGAGATCGTTGCTGGTTTTCAGGTAGGCCACCATGGCCGTGGGGTCGAAGCCGGTGTTGTTCTTGAGGAACTCGGCCTGACTGGCCACCTCGTTCTTGACCTCGGCCAGGTCGAAGATGGTGGTGGGCACGCTGGCGGGATCGACCAGCCAGGCGGCTTCGAGACGCTGGGCGACGAGGCCGACCATGGCTGGAAAGGTGGCGAGCAGAGCATCAGCCTCGAGACCGGAGGCTCGTGCCAGCAGGGCGGCGGCAGTCGTGCGGCTGTTGATCGCGAACGCCGAGCGCGCCGCATCCCGCACCCAGGCCTTCAAACCCACTTTGCCGACGTTGACCTCGAGGCGGTAGAGCTGATCGGCCGCCTGCGGCACCTGCAGCCGGAACTCCCAATCGCCGGACACCGTCGAAGTGGCCAGCGTGAACGCAGTCACCGCCTGGTCGTTCACGGCAACCGCCGGTTTCGACCAGGCGTTGCCCGTGATGGTGTCGGTGTTGCGCACCTCCTGAACCGCGGCCAGCAGGTGGCTGTTGAGCCGGGTCGGCAACGTCAACGTGCCGACCATCTCGACCGTGGGCACCGGCGGCGGGGGCGAGGACCCGTTGTCCTTGCCGCCGAAGCAGCCGGTCAGCAGCAGCATTCCCAGCAGAACGATACCCAATCCCAGGGTCGGCACACGCATGTTCATCTCATTCCCCAATCATCTGAAGTTCCTGGCGAGGCTGCGGCGTCACCGTTCCCAGCGCAGCGGCCGGCCGCGGGTTCTGGCCCAGGGCAGCCCGCACCGATCGACCGGACACCGGCCCCCGCCGTTCTCCTTCCGGATGCCCTATCGTACCTGGAACTTCGACATCCAGCAACCTACCCGTGCAGGTTCCTTGCAAAGGGGAAGGGGTTGATCTACTCTTACCCTCGAACCCCTGATCGGGGGTGGTCCCCAGTTCGCCCGCGCATCGCGAAAGGAGCCTGTCGTGAAGACCCTCATCGAGCCGTTCAAGATCAAGATGGTCGAACCGATCCGTCAGACCACCGAAGCCCAGCGCCTCGCCATTCTCAAGAAGGCCCACTACAACCCATTCTTGATTCCCGCCCAGGACATCCTGATCGATTTCCTGACCGACAGCGGCACCGGCGCCATGAGCGATGCGCAGTGGGGCGCCATGATGACCGGCGACGAGGCCTACGCTGGCAGCCGGAGCTTCTTCCAGTTCGAGGCGGCGGTGCGCGACATCACCGGCTTGAAGCACATCATCCCGACCCACCAGGGGCGCGCCGCCGAACGTATCCTGTTCTCGCTGGTGGCGAAGAAAGGGCTGAAGATCCCCAACAATACGCATTTCGACACGACCCGCGCCAACATCGAATTCAACGGGTGCGAGGCGCTCGACTTCGTCATCCCTGAAGGGAAGATTCCTTCCTGCGTGCATCCGTTCAAGGGGAACATGGATCTCGACCGCCTCGCCGCCTTCCTGGCCAAGCATCACAAGCAGGTGCCGATCGGCATGATGACGGTCACCAACAATTCGGGCGGCGGCCAGCCCGTCTCGATGGAGAACATCCGCGAGGCGTCACGCCTTTTCAAAAAGTACAAGATTCCATTCTTCCTCGACGTCTGCCGGTTCGCCGAGAACGCCTGGTTCATCAAGCAGCGCGAGAAGGGCTACGCCGACAAATCGGTGCTCGAGATCGCGCGCGAGATGTTCTCGTATGCCGATGGCTGCACGATGAGCGCCAAGAAAGACGGCATGGTCAACATCGGCGGCTTCCTCGCCCTCAACGACGACGATCTGGCCATGCGCGCCCGCAATCTGCTGATCCTGACCGAGGGCTTCCCCAGCTACGGCGGACTGGCCGGCCGCGATCTCGCCGCCCTGGCCGTCGGCCTCTACGAAGCCCTCGACGAGGATTACCTGCGCTACCGCATCCGCACGGCCGAGTACATGGGCGAACGGTTGCTGGCCGGTGGGGTCGAGATCATCCGGCCCACCGGCGGACACGCCGTCTACATCGACGCCAAGGCCTTCTACCCGCACATCCCGCCGGCCCAGTTCCCCGGGCAGGTCCTGGTCTGCGAGCTGTACAAGAAGGGCGGCCTGCGCGGCGTCGAGATCGGCTCCGTGATGTTCGGGAAGAACGCCACCATGGAGCTGGTGCGGCTCGCCTTCCCGCGCCGCGTCTACACCCAGAGCCACTTCGACTACGCCATCGAGGTCATCCTCGAAACGTTCGCCGAGCGGAAAAAAGCCAAGGGGCTGAAAATCGTCTGGGAACCGCCGTTCCTGCGCCACTTCACCGCCCGCTTCGCCCCGGTCGGCCGCTGATCTGGACCAATTCCCCCAAGGAGGGCCTTCCCTGCCGACCGTCACCTCCACGATGAGCGCCCGATGAGCCAGCCGGTTCCCCCGGGCCCTTCGGCCAGCGAGCCCAAGGGGCCACGTCAGTCCCCTCCCGAAGCGAGTTCTGGCGACCATGCGGTAGCCACGCCAACGACGTGGCGCGACCGGCTGCGACCGTGGGCCCGCGCCCTCAAGCGCGACGCGATCGCCCTCTTCCTGGCGCTGCGCGACCCCCGCACCCCTTGGACGGCCCGGCTTATCGGTTTTCTGACCTGCGCCTATGCGTTCAGTCCGATCGATCTGATCCCTGATTTCATCCCCGTCGTCGGCCAGCTCGACGACCTGTTGCTGGTACCGCTGGGCATCCTGCTCGCCCGGCGCTGCATTCCCGATCCGCTCTGGGCGGAATTCCGCGCCCAGGCGACCACCCTCCAGGACCGCCCGATGTTCCCTGGCGGGTGGGTGGTGGTCGTCGCCACCTGGATCGTCGCCCTGGGGCTCCTCGCCTGGGTGATGGCGGCTTTCCTGCGGTAGCCCTTGCCAGGCGAACCGCTCAGGGACGCCAGTGGGCGATCAGCACGCATCCTCCAAAGCCGACGAGCCACCCATAAACGACGACGGCGATCAGGAACAAGGCGCTGAAGATCTGCAGGCCCAGAACCCGCACGATCGAGGGCAGCCGAGGCCAGAGAAGCTTCACCAACCCAGCGAGGCCGACGACCGCCACCGGCATCAAGAAGAACCACCAATCCATCAGGAAATCCTGGGGTTTGGCCAGCACCTCGAGGAGCCGGAATAAGAACCTTTCTTGCAAGCCGGCATACATCTGCGGATCTTTGGTCTTGAGCGTTTCCAACAGGGCTTGTCGACGGTCGAGGAACGTCGGCAGAACCATCATCCCATAGCCGTAGAAGACGAGACACCCCGCTGCCACCTGCGCCAGCGAGATCCCGACCATGACTTTTTCCAAACCTGAGGTTTGTGTCTCGGCCATTTTTTCCTCCTGTTGTACCCGCTAGTCGTTCTGAATGGACAAGGGGAACATTCCCTTCATCGCCCCCTTGTTCTGGCAATTTTCGTGTTTCCCGAGCGGGAAGACGCCGTGGCGCATCCCTTCGGCGCTTGGGTCATCCATGGTGTTGGCCCGCGGCCAGTACGAGTTCGGGGCATTTGATGTCATCGCCTGAATGAGCGATTGAACCGTCACGCAAGTCACCTGACCAAACACAACCCCCTCCAAGGGATGTTCCTGGAGGGGGTTGTCATGAGTCCTGTGGCTCGCTCAGAGCTTGCGGTAGACGACCACCTTTTCGTAGGTCTGGAGACGGAAGGCCTTGGTGACATTGTACAGCGATTCCTTGGAACCGATGAACAAGGCGCCGCCAGGAGCCAGGATGTTGTAGATGTTCTCGGCCAGGCGCTCCCGCTGCCGCTGGGCGAACGCCGAGAAGATGTTGCGGGCCACCACGACATCGAACTCGCCCAGCGCTTCCATTTCTTTGGTGACGCTGGCGTTCACATACTTGAACTCCACCAGGTTCTTCACTTCGTCTTTGATGCGCAGGTCGCCGCGATCGTCTTCGAAGTAGAGGTCGATGTATTTCTGATCGACGTGCCGCAGCATCTCGCGCTTGTAGATGCCGCGTTTGGCGGTGTTCAGACAGATGTGGGAGATGTCGGTGCCGGTGACCGTCACCTTGACCCGGTCGGAATGGACCTCCTCGAGAATGCTCATGGCCAGCGAGTAGGCCTCCGGACCGAACGAAGAGCCGATCGACAGGATGCGCAGCGTATGCTTCCCCTGACGCACGCATTCCTCGATCAGTTCGGGAATGGTCGTGGTGATCAGGACCTTGGTCTGCTCGGGTTCAGCAAAGAACGCCGTGCGTGGGTCGGTGATCGAGTCGTAGAGACTGATGAGGATGTTCTGATCATCGGCCCCATAGCGCAGGTAGTGGTAGTACTCCATCCACGAGGTGATGTAGAAGCGGTCGAGGTTCTTCTTGAGGGCGCGCTCCAGGGACTTGCGGTCGGTCAGACCGATACCGCAGCGCTCGGCGATGATCTCGCGCAGCAGATAGGCTTCTTCGGCGTTGAGGACGCCGGCGGCTTCGGTGCTGGCGGCCTGGCGCTCGAGGCGGGCCAGTTCGCGGGGCGTCGCCACGCTCTGCAGGATCGCATCGAGCAGCGGGCACTTGTTGTTCTGGTAGGCGGCCAGGAAGTAGGCTCGAGCCCAGGGATGCAGCTGCAGGATGTTCCGCAGCCTGGCTTCGAGATCGGGGACCTCGGGATTCTGGAAGACCAGGAAGAACTTGATCGCGGCGATGATGAGATCGCGATCTTCGTGCTCGAGCAGGGCGAGGGCGGCCTTGACCGACTTCTTGTCGTTGATGCGGGCGAGCGCCAGCAGGGCCTTGGCCCGCACGCCATTGTTGACATCGGTCTCGGCGATCTTGATCAGGGTATCGACGGCCTTCTGGCTCTTGATCTTGCCCAGAGCCTTGACGATCTGGTACCGCACCTCCCATTTCGGGTGCGACAGGTAGTTGCGGAAGGTGTCATCGAGGGCGCGGTCTTCCAGCTCGCTGAGGGCGACCACGGCCAGTTTGGCCACCTGCGGGTTGGCATCGGCCAGGAGCGGCACGAAGAACTGCTTCAGCTCCTTGCTGCGGAAGGCGCGCAAGGCCGAGAGAGCAGCGATGCGGATCTGCCAGTCGTCGTGCTTGAGCAGTTCCTTGAGCGGGAAGATGGACTTGAGGTCCTTCATGTTCTCGAGGGACTGACAGGCATTGACGACGACGCGCCATTCCTTGTCATTCAGTTTCTGGATGAGGGAATCGACCGCCAGGGTCGACCCGCACTGCCAGATGGTCTTGGCGATCGTCTCGCGGATGCGGGAGTTGTCGCTGTCGAGCATCTCGAGCAGCCGTCGGGTGATCTCGGGATCTTTGCGCGAGGCCAGGACGGTGGCGGCCGCCTCGCGCACATCGCCGTAGGGCTCCTGCAGGATGACGTTGAACAGCGGCTCCTCGATCTGGCGGGAGGTGGTCCCCATCATGGCCAGGGCCGCTTCGCGCCGCACGTGGCCGTTGATGTCCTTCAACGCCCCGATCAGGGCGGTCAGGGCCCCATCGTAGGTCAGCATCTGCCGCAGCCCCATCACGGCGAACTTGCGGACGATCTCGTCGGGATCGTGCAGCAGTTCCCGCAGGGTGGAGAAGCTGGTATCGGAGGGGTTGGCCCCGAGCGTGCGAGCCAGCGCCTGCCGGACCGCGTCTTCCGGGTTGCGGGCGAAGAGAATGATCCCTTTGGGGGTATCGGGATGCGGGACTTTCTCGAGCAGTTCGAGAATCCGGATGCAGACCGGGGCAGCGACCCGACCGATCCGCTCGAGGGCGATCTTGATGACCTTGGCCCCAAGGCGCACCAAACCCTGGAAGGCGATCTCGACGATCTCGGGTTCGGCGTTCTCGAGGGCCGTCAGCAAGGCCGGCCCGTAGCACTCGTGCTCAAGAGCCGCGGCGATGCGCACCAGGTAGATGTACTCCGCAGCATCCTGCTGTTCGAGCAGCTCGAGCAGGACCGGCTTGAGGGCATCGTGGTTCAGCTTCTTGACCGCCCCGGGGTTGGCTTCTTCGATCTGGGCGATCGACTTGAGGATCAGCCGGCGGGTGCCGCCGTCTTCTTCCTTCAACAGCTTCTTGAAGAGCGGCTCCAGGCACTCGACCTTCTCCATGGCCCCCATGGCCCCGATGGCCGAGAAGTATTCGAGCACATCTTCGGACTCGAGGGCGCTCATGACGACCGGCAACACGTCTTTGGTCGCGATGTTGCCCAGCGCCTCGACGATGGAATATTTCAGGATGTCGGTCTGGTGGTAGGTGTTGATCAGGGTCTTGACGGCCCGGGGATCCTGGATCTTGCCGAGGGCCTCGACCGCCGTGGTCTTGACGTTGTCGTCTCCATGCGAGACGTAATTCAGACAAGTTTCGGTGGCCAGATTCGACTGGATGTTCCCCAGGACCACGAGGATCTGGATGATCTCATCGACATCGGTGGCTTCGCTGAGGGCTTTGACCAGGTGGGAGACCGCGGGAGGACCGTATTCCTTGAGGACGGTCATGCCGGCATTGCGGGTGTTGAGGTCGGAGCCGCGGATGACCGGCAGCAGGGCGGCGATGACGTTGGGATGGCGGATCTGCGACAGGGTCTCGACCGCCGTGTTCTGCACACCCTTATTGGGATCGCCCAGAGCCTCGACCAGGGCTTCGACCGCTTCCTTGTCGGTGAACGCGACGAGGTCGCGCACGGCCCGCCGGCGCACGCCGGGATCGGCATCCCGCACTTTCTCGAGCAGCATGGGGAGGGTATTCGTCATGGCTCAGGCCCCCTTTCCCGGCCCGCCGGACTTCTTGCCCAGGAGACGCTCCACTTCCTGGAGCATCAGATCTGGCTTGATCGGCTTCTGAAGGAACGAGTTGGCACCGAGCGTCAACCCCTTCATCACCATGTCCTTCTTCCCTTCGGTGGTCAGGATGATGATGGGGATGTGCTTGAACTTCTCGTTCTCCTTGACCTGCGTGATCAATTCGAAGCCATCCATGCCGGGCATGTTGAGGTCGGTGATGATGATGTCGACTTCGTTCTTGGACATTGCTTCGATCGCCTCGATGCCGTTGTTGGCTTCAAGCACCTTGTAACCCGCCTTCTCGAGCGGGAAACAGGCGACCTTCCGCAACATCAAGGAGTCTTCAGCCACCAGGACGGTTTTGGGCATTGCAGAATCCTCCGGTTAGTTACTGGGAACACTGGAAGCAGATTATACCGAGTGCCCGGGAGGAATTGCAACAACACAACCATCTGGGCGCTCAGGAAATCTCGCTCCGCGGTCTACGGCAGGGAGAAGGGGCGGGGCGTCGGGCTCTCCGTCGCCGGGGCTTCCCATGGTCGGCCGGTCGCCTCTGTGATCAAGCCCCGGTACCCTCGAGCGAGGACCACTCAGATCACGACGACACGGGGAAGAGAAGGCCCCGACAAGGGTACGACTGATGCGAAAAAGGGGGCCCAGACAGGCGGGTCGGCTTGAACCTCGCCTTCGGAGCCGGGGTCGGCCCAGCAGCTCTCGCCCGGATCAGGCACCGATCGGCGGTCGTCGGAGGGGGCCATGGACCGCCGCTGCTCTGCGCAAGGCGCTGGGGCTGCCGGGGAAAGAATGGCACTCCAGGAGATCTGCTACCCCTTCACTTTGTTGTAGAGGGCACGCAGATGGCGGCGGGTGCTGGCCTCGGCCTGGACCTGCAGGCCGGCTTCCACTCGCTCTCGGGCCTGTTTGTGTTCACGGCGTTCGAAATGGTACAAGGCCAGGTAGAGGTTGGCCCGGGCACAGCCCGGATTCCGCTTGAGTTCCTCGCGCAGGGCCTGCAACCCGAAACCGGCGGC
This sequence comes from Candidatus Ozemibacter sibiricus, assembly GCA_003327425.1. GTDB lineage: Bacteria > Muiribacteriota > Ozemobacteria > Ozemobacterales > Ozemobacteraceae > Ozemobacter > Ozemobacter sibiricus. Next base: position 112,091 of record QOQW01000020.1, on the reverse strand, counting down.
CAGGGCGCTGGTTTCCGCATCGCCGGCGGCAAACAGATGGGAGGCCAGGGCCAGATAGGCCCGCCCGATCTCGGCCAGATCGCGCGCCTCATGGAAACAACGCAAAGCCATGAAATACGACCCTCGCTTCAGGAAGTCCTCGCCGATCGCTTTCAGGTCCTCGGCCTGATTTCCTCGACTGCCGGGCAGGGCCAGCAGGGCCGCCACATCGACCCGGCCGCCCTGCCGCTCGACCCGCTCGAACTCGGCCAGCACGCGACCAGCCAGGATCTGGATCTGGGGGTCCTGAGTCCGTTCGAGACCTTGCCGGAGGGCCGCCTGCCCTTCGCGCAGCTTCCCTTGAACACAGAGCAGCAAGGCGCGCATCACCTCGACACGCGGGTCCCCGGCGGCCAGGCGGTCGGCCAGATCGAGGTATCGAGCCGCCTCGGCCGGATCGAACCTGGCGGTCAGGTAGAATTTCGCCAGGTTCATCGCGGCTTCGGCGGATTGCGGGTTGGCCCGCATGATCTGGACGAGGGTCTGTTCGGCCCCCGCATAGTCGCGCAGGCCCATCTGGGCTTCGGCCAGCATCCGGGCCAGGAACTGATCACCCGGCATCTGGCGCAGCAGATCGCTGAACAGCCGGGCGGCTACGGCATAGTGCTCGGCGCCCAGAGCCACCCCTCCGACCAGCCGTGCGACATCTCGCGGCGAAGAGGCATTCTGGGCCCGGTTGTACACTTCAAGGAAGGAGGCATACGTCTCTTTGCTCAAGAGGGGCTTGAGCTTGAACAACTGCTGTCCGAACTCGCGCACATCGAGCCGGTACAGATTGAGCAGGCTGCGATGGATCTGCGACTCCAGGAACCGGCGAGTATCACGGATCTTGAGAGCCGCCTCCTCCGCCTCGCGTAGATGGTCCGCCGCCTTGTCCAGTTCGCCTTTTTCCAGGCAGAATCTGGCATATTCGAGGTTGACGCCGTATGCCCCCTTGGTTTGTTGCAGGAAATCTGCCACCTTCCAGGTCGAAACCGCCCGCGCCGGAGGCGGCACCGGAGCCGCGGGATCTTTGGCGGGAGCCGGCGCCGGGGAAGGAGCGGGAGAGCGAGCGGTCCCTTTCCGAGAGGCGGGTTCATCGTCCACCACGACTCCAGGGCGCATGGGAAGCGGTTGAAACCCAGCCGGCACATCCTCCCGGCCATCCTCGCCGGGGGCCGCGGCGGCCGGGGCAGCGGCCGCGACCGTCGCTCTCGTTCCTCCTTCGAGGGAGGCCATCAGCGCGCGGGCCTCGGCATGCTCCGGCTGGATCTGGAGGATCCAGGCCAGTTGCTGCTGCGCTTCGGCCGTGCGCCCCAGGCCGATCAACCCCTGGGCGAGCGCTACCCGCGCCGTCACATGGTTGGGATGTTTCCCGAGAATCGTGGCGAATTGCGCCACGCTCTCTTCGGTACGCCCGAGGGCCTGCAGGGCCTGTCCCAGGCGGAACCGGGGCCGGACCTGATCAGGCTGGATCGCCAGCGCCTTGGTGAAGCAGGTCACCGCTTCGTCGAACCGGCGCTGTCCAAACGCTGCTTCCCCCGCCTCGAAATGGGCCAGAAAGGCTTCGCGGTTGACCGGCGAAATGGAACCGAAGACAGGGGCCAGGATAGCCCCTCCCAACAACCATACCACCACTACCCCTGTGGCGATTTTCTGCACGTTCATGGTCACCTCGCTTCGGGATTGACACCCCCGCAAGAAACAAGGATGCCCGAATCTGCCATCTCAAGGATTCTTATCGGCCGATCAGAGGATTTCACATACCCGATCTTCTCAGACTCGAGACAGAACCCTCGGTGAAACGCCCCCTCGTCTGCCCATCGCGGATTCCAGAGAAGAGCCGTGGACGAACCATTCGAAGATCCCGAAGAGGGCGGCTGGCCATTTTTTCAGCCGATGTTCCCCTGACCGAAGAAAGGTTTTTTCCAGGTTAAGTTTTTGCCGATTTTGCCGATAATAAAAGTAGGATGAGGGAAAACAGGCCCAAAAAACAGGGGCCGATTCCACACGGATGTACAAGGGAGTTAGGATATGGTCGACCCGATCAAAGGTCCGGGCCAGAAGCCCATCTTTACCGACAAAACCCAGGGCAAGGACAAGGCGGAGAAACCCAAAGAGGGCGAGTTCGACAAGCGGCTCGCCAGCAAGGACAAGACCGCCAGCGCTGAACCGCCCAAGGCTGGCCAGGTCCGCACCGCCGGCGACCAGACCGCCCGTCTCCTGCAGCAGCAGCAGCTCGAGCGCATGCAACGCATCGCCGAAATCACCCGGCAGGTTCAGAACGGCACCTACAAGATGGCTGATCCCGCGGTCCTGGCCGATCGCCTCTACCGTATCATGACCGACCGCAAGACCCGCGAAAAGTTCATCAAGAAGGTCCTCGCCGAAGAAGCCGAAACCCTCAAGGAACGTGGGCAACCACTGACCAAACTTGAACTGAAGAAACTCATCTATCTCGTCAAGAACGCCGCCGACGAAGAGTTTTCCGACCCGCAACTGGAAGCCTTGCTCAAAGAACTGAGCTGAACCGACCTTGATCGGCGCCAGAGGGGCGAAGGTCTCTGGCCCGGCTGGCGATCCTCGCTGAGAGAGCCATCACTCCTCCATCAGCCCCTGACTGATGGAGGAGTGATACGTTTTGCCCAGGTATTCTCAATCAAAGAACCGATGCAGAGGCCAGGGAGTAGTTGGTCGGATTCGCCGGCCTTGCGATCAGGGTCGCGTTAAAACCTCCGAGCCTTGAAAAAGCAGACCGATGCCCCCTCTCGGTTGGTCGAAGCTTCAAGCAGCAGGTGGCAGGAGTCCCGACCACTTTTTCCTTCGCCAAGGGGTTGAACCGCTGCCGAGGTGCGATGGCCAGGGCGGGAAAACTTTGCCCTTGCCAATGCGCCAAATTTATAGTATTTTCCATATATATGAAATTTGCTATAAAAAAACTGGACCCTGCCCTCTTGCCACGCATGGCGAGGGTGCTGAAGGCGGTCGGGCATCCCCTGCGGCTTCAACTGCTGGAACGGTTGGCGGCCGGGGAATGCTCGGTGCAGGAACTGGTCAAAGAACTTCGGCGCCCGCAGGCGATCGTTTCCCAGCATCTCAAAGTCATGCGCAACGGTGGGGTGGTCGTCCATCGCCGGGAAGGCACCCGCGTGATCTACGCGCTGGCCCATGACGGGCTGGTCAGCCTGCTTTCCTGCCTGGCCACCTGCCAGTCCCATTGTCTTGCCCCTGACGGCAATCTCTCACCCCCGCCAGAACGCCCGGCTGGCTCATCGACATAAGGAGGAACCATACCATGTCCAAACGCATCGTCATCGTCGGCGGCGTCGCCGGAGGAGCGTCGGCCGCCACCCGAGCCCGTCGGCTCGACGAGAACGCCGAGATCGTCATCCTCGAACGCGGTCCGTATGTCAGCTTCGCCAATTGCGGACTGCCCTACCACATCGGCGGCGTCATCAAAGATCGCGATGACCTGCTCCTGCAGACGCCTGAATCGCTCAAGAAGCGGTTCAATCTCGACGTCCGGGTCCGCCACGAGGCGGTCCGCATCCTCCCTGCCAGGCGGCAGGTAGTCGTGCGTGATCTCGAGAAGAATCAGGAATATACGCTCGACTACGACGATCTGATTCTTGCCCCGGGGGCGGAACCCTTCCGACCGCCGTTGCCGGGCATCGACCTGCCCAACGTCTTCACGCTCCGCTCGGTCCCCGACATGGACCGCATCATCGCCTGGCTGGAATCCCATCCCGTGCGGCATGTCTCGGTCATCGGGGCCGGATTCATCGGGCTCGAGATCGTCGAGAACCTGCGGCACCGGGGCCTGGCCGTCAGCCTGATCGAACGCGAGAAACAGGTCATGCCCCCGCTCGACCCCGAGATGGCCACGCTGCTGCACAAGCACCTGCGCTTCCACGGCGTCGACCTGCGCCTGGGCCAGACCGTCACCGGCATCAACGGGGGCGGGGTACGCAGCGCCGTGACGTTCGCCGATGCCAGCCCCCTGGAGACCGATGCCGTCATTCTGGCCATCGGCGTCCGCGCCGAGGTCAAACTGGCCCAGGAAGCTGGCCTGGCGCTCGGCCCGCGCGGCGGCATCAAGGTCGATGCCCGCATGCGCACCTCCGATCCGCATATCTACGCGGTCGGCGATGCGATCGAAACCATCGACCGCGTGTCCGGGGAGCCGACCATGGTCTGGCTGGCCGGCCCCGCCAACCGTGAAGGACGCCTGGCCGCCGACACCATCTGCGGCGCCGCCACCCCCGATTTCGGCGGCACCCAGGCCACCTGGATCTGCAAAGTCTTCGATCTGACTGTCGGTGCCACCGGGCATTCAGAGAAGCTCCTGCAGCGAGCCAAACGCCCCTACGCCAAGGTCTACACCCATCCCGCGAGCCATGCCGGGTATTATCCCAATGCCTATCCGATGAGCCTGAAACTCCTGTACGATCCGACCGACGGGCGCGTGCTGGGAGCGGCCGTGGTCGGCAGCGACGGGGTGGACAAGCGCATCGACGTCATGGCCACCGCCATCTACGGCAAGATGACAGTGCACGACCTGGCCAATCTCGAACTGGCCTACGCCCCCCCCTACGGGTCGGCCAAAGATCCGGTCAACATGGCGGGGATGGTCGCCAGCAACCTCATGAGCGGCGTCCACCTTGGGATCACGCCCGATCAGATCCCTTCGCTGGTTCCCGGGTCCTACCAATTCGTGGATGTCCGTACGGCTCCTGAACACCAGGCCGGCCATATCCCTGGGTCGCTCCATATCCCGGTCGATGAACTCCGCGAAAGGATCAACGAACTACCCACCGACAAAGAGCTGATTCTCTATTGCCAGGTCGGTCTGCGCGGGTTCATCGCTCAGCGCGTGCTGACCCAGAAAGGCTTCCGGGTCCGCAATCTGCTGGGCGGGTTCAAAACCTGGGGAATGTTCCATGAAGAGGCCCTGGATATCACCAGCATTCCTCAGCCTCAAGGGGAAGACGTGAACAGTTCGGCCAAGCACGTCACCACGCAACCAGTCGGAGGCGGAACGACCTTCGAGCTGGATGCCTGCGGCCTCCAATGCCCTGGTCCCTTGTTGAAAATGCGCGAACGCATGGACCAGCTCCAGCCCGGTCAGCGACTGCGCGTGGTGGCGACCGATCCAGGGTTCCCGGCCGATGCCGCCGCCTGGGCGCACCGGTCAGGCAATCGCCTGGTCGACGCCTTCCCCGATGGCGGCCGCTATGTAGCCGTCATCGAAAAAACGGTCGCCGGGATGTCGCCGGCCGTGGCCTGCCCGACTCCGCTGGCCGGCGGAGCCTCCCGCAAGAACGCTTTGACCATGGTCGTCTTCAGCAATGACCTCGACCGGGCCCTGGCCGCCTTCATCATCGCCAATGGCGCCGCCGCCATGGGCATGGAGGTGACCCTGTTCTTCACCTTCTGGGGGCTCAACATCCTGCGCCGCCGCGATGCCCCCCCCGTCGAGAAATCGGTGCTCGAGTCGATGTTCGGCCTGATGATGCCCAAGGGCCCCGACGCCCTCGGCTTGTCGAAAATGCACTTCGCCGGCCTGGGAACCTTCATGATGAAGCATGTCATGGAATCGAAGAAGGTCACCTCGCTGCCAGAGCTGATCGCCTCGGCCAAGGCGGCCGGTGTCAAACTGGTGGCCTGCACCATGAGCATGGATGTCATGGGCATCAAGAAATCCGAGCTGATCGACGGGGTGACCGAGGGGGGAGTGGCCTCCTACATCGATTCCGCCGCCGCCTCGGGCATCAACCTCTTCATCTGATCCGTTCTTCGGCCATCCGGCCCGCCTGGCCGGTCGATCCGCACCCCGGATCGACCGGCCATTTTCCTCAGGGGCACATTTCCAGCCGTCCCCCCCGCTCGGCACCTTCGTCGAACGGCATCCAACGCAAAAAAAGAAAGGTCAATCGCGAATGCCAGCCACAATCCACCCTGTCACCGGCGCGACCCTCGCCGATGCAGCTTTGGATCGGGTTGTCAAGGGGGCACCCAAAATTGTTTTTCCACCTGGAAACCCTAGATGAAATCATTATCCCCAAGGTTTTCCACAATTTCCACGCGCCACATTGTACCACTTCGTTGGAAGCCGAAGGGCAGGATTCAATGGACCAACAGCCCCCGAGAACATCTGGCACATCAATGTTTTTTCTCGTCTGTCGGCGTTCTTCGGCTACCCCATCCCTTACAATATCTATCATTTTACTGATAGTAGGGGATTTCCCTGATTTTCATTCAGTGGATTCACCTACATCCAAAGGCCTATCCGGGCTAAACCTGGCTCAAAACGCCTCGATCGGCGAGGTGCTGCGCGTCCCACCGATCGGCCCGGTATGTGCCAAATCCCCACCGCCCTTGAAAGCCTGGAGGCCCCGGCCAAGGAAGCATCTCTGCCAGCGGGGTTTTCCGAAGCTATCGGAAAAGAGGAGGGGAACCGTCCCCGGTCAGGGTTTTTCGACCTGGATGATCTCGCCGCCGAAGACACTCAGGGCATCAGCGACCGGTGGTTTGTCGATGACGGCCTGACGGGCCGCCCGATCGATCTTGGCGATTTCCTCCGCATGACTGGGACGGGTGGTGGCAGGGCCACCGCCCGCCCTCACCTCGCTCCCGACGGGGCCGCTGCCCGCGAGAGGCACCGCCGCCGAGGCGCCCTGGCGGTCGGAGGGGCCCAGGAGGCGGAGGGTCTGGAACGGCCCCAGATCAGCCTCGAGATGGGCCTTCAGCGTTTCGAGCGATTTCGGCTCACGGCATTTGATCACCGCGAAGTCGTTTTCCAGGGCGATGGTCAGCACCCCATCTTTCAAGCTCTCGAACGTGGCGGTCTGAAACACCGCGCCGAGCACCTTGGCCGTCTTGGCCAGGCGGGCTTTCGATGCTTGGAACCGATCAGCCAGCGAGCCTTCGCTCGGTCGATCGCGGCTGGGTGCAGCCGTCGGCGTCGTCGTGATGGGCGGGCGAGACTCGCTGGCCGGCGGGGGGCGAAGGGGCAACGGCGTCGGGCGCCCAGCCTCGGTCGTCGCCATGCGAATGGGAGTCCCCACCGAAGATTTCAGTCGCGCTTCAACCTGATCGAGGCGTCGTTCCAGGCCTTCCTGCCCCAGCGAGATCTCACGCAGAGCGATCCGTACCAGCTCGACCTCGAACAGGATGCGCGGGGCCACCGAGTGGCGCAGGCCGGTCAGGGACCGCTCTAAACGGAGGACCACCCCGACCAGATACTCGAGGGGAATCGTCGCCACCTGGTCGAGCATCTCCCTGGCCTGCTCGGGAACCACCTCGAGGAACCCGGCCGAGGCGGGATCGAGCTTGAGCAACAGGCATTTCCGCAGGTATTCGAGAAGATCGCGACCGATCGGGCCCACATCGTAGCCGCCGTAGAACAGATCGTTGAGCTGACGCAGCAGGCCCTGGGTATCGCGGGTCAGCAGACTGCCGGCCAGCCCGCGCAGCACCGGATAGCCGAGCCGGCGGGTGATGGCGAGAACATGCTCGACGGTGGCCACCCCATCGCTCTGGAAGGAGGTCACCTGGTCGAGCAGCCCGAGCGCGTCGCGGAAGCCGCCCTGGGCGCATTCGGCGATCAGATGCAGGGCTTCCGGCTTCACTTCGGGAAACTGGTCGGGACGTTCGGTGCGCTCGCGCGCCACCACGTCGGCCAGGCGGGCGATCAGCACCTTCTGCGGGATGGGGTGGAAATCGAAGCACTGGCAGCGGCTGACGATGGTGGCCGGCACCTTCTGCTGCTCGGTGGTGGCCAGGATGAAGACGACGCGGGGCGGCGGCTCTTCGAGGGTCTTCAGGAAGGCGTTGAACGCCGACCCCGACAGCATGTGCACTTCGTCGATGATGTAGACCTTGTACTGGCCCTCGACCGGCATGAACTTGACCTTCTCGCGCATCTGCCGGATGTCTTCGACGCTGTTGTTGCTGGCGGCATCGATCTCGATGATGTCCATGAAGGTGAGATCTTCGATGCGCCGGCAGACATCGCAGTCGCGACAGGCATCGACCAGGCCCTTGCCCAGGGTGACCGGCTGCCGGCAGTTCAAGATCTTGGCCAGAAGACGCGCGGCTGAGGTCTTGCCGGTGCCGCGCGGCCCCGAGAAGAGGTAGGCGTGGTTGATCCGGCTCGACGACACAGCCGCCTGCAACGTGCGGGTGATGTGATCCTGGCCCAGCAGTTCGGAGAACGACTGGGGGCGGTATTTGCGATACAGGTTCTGTTTGGCGATCTGCGACATGGAGGCCTCCCGGGACGAAATGCACTGACGCCATTCTACCCCGAACCCCCGGCCTGGGGGGAGCTCTTCCCTATTTTGCGATGATCTCTCGCCGAATCCACCCCAGGAGCCCTGACTGGTCATGCCGGCCACAACCCGCCTTGAACCACCCGGGAACCATAGCGGTCGAAACCACGCCGGGCTCTGTCCGGCTGCGAGGAAATCAGGGCCGGGCGCGGGCGAGGGCCCGTTTGAGATCGAGGCGGGAATAGCCGAGATGAGCCGCCAGATTCTGCAGAATCTGTTCTTCGGCGGGCGAGATGGCGCCATCGGCCTGCGCCATCCGGGCGGCGGCGATCAGCAGGTTCATGGCCTCGCGAGGAGTGCGGGGCGAGGGCAGGTAGCCCTCGCCGCGGCGCACGGCCGCCACGATGGCCTCCAGGCGGGCGGGAGTGACCCCATAGGACCGGGCCATGCGCCCGAGCAGGTCGAGTTCAGCCGGCGCGGCCGTGCCATCGGCCAGCAAGACCTGAATGGCCATCTGCAGCACATCGAGACACGACGGTTGATGAGGCGACTCGTCGACAGCGAGAGCGGGGTCGGGTGGGAGAACCGCCAGCCCGTCAGCTTCGGAGGATGAGGCGATCGACCGGACTCTGGCGCCAGCGACCGGCTCTGGCGTCTGGTCACCCGGGTGCTCTCTGACGACCGCGGCGTTAGGCGAAGCCCCGGCGCTCTCGCCTTCCCGGTGACGCCGCTGCCGCTCCCGGCCCAGGATCTGTCTGACATCGGCTTCCGAATAGCCCAGCAAGCCGGCCAGACTACGCAGGGCCTGTTCTTCGGCCGGAACGAGCACCCCATCGGCCAGCACCATGCGGGCGGCGGCTTGCAACAAGCGCCTGGCCTCCTCGGGCGAAGGCACCTCGGGCACATGGACACGACCCGCCTGCATCTCGCGAACCATGGCCTGCAAACGAGCTTCCCTGACCCCCAGCCGGCCCGCCACGGCCCGCAGCAAGCGCCACTCCTCGTCGGCCAGTCGCCCATCGGCCAGCGCCATCTGGATCATGACGAACAGCAGGTCGGTGCGGTGATCAGCTTGCCAGTCAGCAGCGCAGGCCAGGCCCTGGTCGCCGGCTCGACCGCAGAGGGCGCCCTCGTCGATCGTCATCACCGCCTCGGCTGGTTCGGTCGCCGTTCTGGGGGGAGGCTTCTGGCCAGGCAGGAGGCCTGCCCCGTTGCCCCCACCGGCCGCCAGGGCCGCCCTGGCGATCGTTCGTGGCTCTTCTGGCGCGAAGGAAGCACCTGGAGGGTCCGGTCGCCTGGTCGTGGCGGTCACCGGTTGAACCACCTGGGCCTGGCTCTGGTGGTGCGGCGTGGGGCCAGCTCTGGAAGACTGGCCAAGGCTCGGGGCGGCCTTCCGCATCGCCTCCCTCTGGAGGGCCTGCACCTGCGGATCGAACTCGGAAGCGACCCGCTCGAGGATCCAGCCGGCCTCTCCTTCATTGAGCACGGTATCGCAGTAGGAGCATTGCACGGTGAACGCCGAGGCCAGCGGCCCGCCGCACTGCGGACAGTGGGCGCTCGACAGGGTCAGGCGCGTGTCGGTCTGCTGCCCGTGGCGGCGCACCAGGATGAAGACGTCGCGGACGAGGCGGGGCACCTGGCAATCGCGGTTGATGCGGCCGTCCGGCTCGATGATGACAGGCAGACCGCTCCAGACCACGAGCAGGAAGACGCGGTCGAAATCGGCCCCGAGCCGCACGCCGCGCAGACGCACCGAACCGAGCGCCACGTTTTCCATGAATGACCAGCCCTGCGGATTGGGCTGGCCGAGCCCGGCCGCAAACCGAGCGCAGAGCGCAGGCAGGGCGAAGCGGGCGATGGGCTCGACCTTCTGCTGACGCTCGGCCTGCCGGAACATCCAGAACAGGACGCCAGCCCGGTCCTCGAGCTGCTGGATCGAAAGGCCCTGATCGGCCTGCACCAGTTCGCGCCACCCAGGCACCTGGTCGGGCTCGAGGTATTCCCATTCGCAGGCCTGGGTGATCTTGGCCAGGACCCAGTCGTGGGCGCCGGAGCGGACGAACGCGCCGCACACCCGACAGACGGTCGCCTGCCCGATCTCGAGGGGAGCGCTGCAATCAGGGCAGTGGCCTTCCAACAGGCCGGGGCGAGCCAGGGTCTGGGCCGACGGCCGCCGAATGAAGGTCCAGTATTCGCTGAACTGGCGGCGATGCTCTTCTTCCGCCAGCACCTCGCCGGTTTTCAGATCGATCAGGGAATCGGCCGAGCTGGCCCGGAGGTAGACATGGATGACGTCGAAGTTGGGATCGGTATTCACCTGCACGACGCGATTCTCGAAAATGGTCATCTGCGAGTGGCGGAAACGGATGCCCGCCGCCTGCTGCTCGATGCGCTGCAAACGAAACTGTTCGTACAGCGCATCGGAAATCACCGGTTCGAGCGGCTCGATCTGCTGGTCGTACCAGGCGTTCTGCACTTTCCAGAACAGGCCTTCCACTCGCTTCAGGAACGCATCGAGCCGGAACGAGGGATCGCGTCGCGTGAGGTCGGTCAGCGCTTGCGACATCAGAGCAGCCTTCTGGAGATGGAGCAAGGCCCGATCAGGCCCCTGTTCCTCATCCTGCACCGGACGATGACGATGTGGCGAGGTCAGGTCGGCCCAGGTCTCGGCCAGGCGGGTCGGCAGCTTCTCGAACTCCGTCTGCAGGAGATCGAACCAGTCGCCGCTCCGGGCCCAGCCGCGATCGCCTTGCTGCTGACGCTGAGCCAGGCTCAGCCCCACCCCCAGGTCGGTGACGAACCGGGTGTAACGGGGGCGCACCTTGCCCGCCACCTGCACGGCGATCAGTTGCAACACCGGAAACAGCAGGAAGGGAACGGCCGGGCGCTTCACCACCACCCACGACAGGACGGACAGACCGAGACCGAGGAAGAAGAACTGCCAGCCGGTGAGGCGCTTCTTCTGCCACTGGTAGGTCGGCCAGAAGAACGCGGCCAGCATGAGCGGGGCTTCCAGCGGAGCCACCAGCAGATAGAAGAAGACAAACAGCAGCGATCCGGCATAGGCCGCGATGAAGGCCCCCACCCAGAACTCGCCCCGGAAGAACATTCCTTCCAGTAGCAGCAAGCCGAACAGGTAGGCGATGTCGGCCGGCACATCGCTGGCAACTTCGCGATAGTAGGAGGCCAGCAAGCCCGCCACGGCGAACAGGACCACCAGAATTCCCAGGAACTGCCCCCGCGTCAGCCGCATGACTCGCTCCTTATGAATCCCCGTTCAGCGGCCCGGAGCCGTGGTCGGAGAACGGCTGCATCCAGCTTCTTCTCCGCTCCCCCTGAGGCAGACTGGAGAAAGCATGCCCAATCATGCGAGACCATCCGAAGGACGGGGATTTCGACCATGTCTCCTCCAAGGATCCTCATCAAGGGTAGCTGGATCTCCTCTTCGAATTCAAGCAAGGGATCGCTGAATCTCCGTCCAGGAGGCTCCTTCGGCAGCTGGTGCCAGGAAGAGTCCTGCTGGTCATCGCCACTCGAAAACCATCAAGCTTCCCAACGAGGCCGTCAAGTCGGTGCAAGGCCCGCTGCCACCTGACGATCGGGGGAAATGCCGCCGGAATCGACAGAACTTCTTCGAGAGAGGGGCCGGAAAGGATAATGGGGGCGACGAATCTGGCGAGAAAGAAACGGGAGAAAGAAACGGCCCCAATCCATCGGATGAACAGACGGGCTTGGAGCCGATTTTTGCGGTCCTGATGCGGATTTCAGACAAGGGGGGCACCTTGCTGGGCGCCTTCGAACCTCCTTTGGTATACGACGTATACCACCGACAGTTTCGGCCGAAATGGCATACCATCTCGTATACCAAAACCCTGGAGATTCTGAGCGATTTCGGTGGACGGCAAGAGACGCCCGAAACCCCGGAAACCTTGTTCTGATCTAGCTTTGAAAGACCGCCGCAGACTTTGTGAAACGATCTGCCAATAGATCGTGCACCCGTCCTCGAACCCGGCTAACGGCTCAATTCCCTGACCTTCGGCTCAGGACAGGCGCCTCCACATCACCCGGAAGCTGACGCTTACCGTTGCTTCCTTCCGGACCTGGCGGGGTTCACGGGCTTCCGCCGTGTGGAACCCATCCTTCGACACTTCGGGAAAGGGCTGTGGCCACCAACCGGGCCCTCTGACAGGAATTCGGCCCGCCATAACGGGGATTTGCGATGGATAGAGGACCCCGAGCCCTCCGCCTAGCACGACATCGGAAAGGGCGGGATTCGAACCCGCGGTGGAGTTTCCCCCACTCACGCTCTCCAGGCGTGTGCCTTAGACCAACTCAGCCACCTTTCCAGGAACCTGGGGACACGATGCTACAACAGGGCGGAGAGAGAGAGATTCGAACTCTCGAGGCACCATTTCGGGCGCCTACTCGATTTCGAGTCGAGCGCTTTCGACCAACTCAGCCATCTCTCCTGGTACAACGCGCCTGAGAGGACTCGAACCTCTGGCCACCAGATCCGCAATCTGGTGCTCTATCCAAACTGAGCTACAGGCGCAACCAAAATCATCGATTTCGGCGGAGAAGGGGGGATTCGAACCCCCGGTAGAACTTTCGCCCTACGCCGGTTTAGCAAACCGGTGCCTTAAGCCAACTCGGCCACCTCTCCCCATTACGGACGGAGGAAGTAGGATTCGAACCCACGAACCTTTCGGTTTCCGGTTTTCAAGACCGGCGCCATCGACCGCTCGGCCATTCCTCCCCGGTAGGTTTCAGTGTAACACAGGTACAGCAGAAAAGCAACTTCGCCCGGAAGCCGGCATTCATGGACGCTCTTCGGCGACCCCGGCCCGCCGACCGCGATCCCAGGCTCGCTCGGGACGACAGCCGAGGAATCGATCACGGGCTGCGGGGCGCGGCCGGCAGGCCGGCGGGCTCCCCCATCCCCATCACTCCTTCCGGGCCTGTGGCCGGAATCGGGTAGATGACCACTTCTTCCGGTTTGACCAGGCCGAGTCGTTCCCGTGCCAGCCGCTCGATGCCGGCCGGGGTCGAGAGCAGATCGAGATTCTCCTTCAACCGCCGGTTCTCGCGCTCAAGTTCCTGCAGGCGCTGGGTCATCTCCTCTTCTTTCTGCAACAGGGCCCGGATGGCCGAATACCGCGACAGGTAGATGATCGACAGCGCCACGCAGAATACCACCGAGACGATGAACATCACCTCGGCCGAGAAGCGCACCCGCTTGCGCCGGGGCTGGCCTTCCTCGCCGGCGACGACGGGCGGGCGATCGAGCGGGGCGGGGCTCAATCGACCTTCTCTTCGGTGGCCGGAATGCGAGCCACCGAAATCAATTGATCATTCTCTTCGAGGGTGATCAGCTTGACCCCCGAAGCCGCCCGCCCCGTGGCACGCACCGTATCGGCGTTCAAGCGCACGACCTTGCCCGACCGGCTCACGATCATCAGCTCGTCACGTTCGAACATGCGCTTGATGGCCAGCACCTCGCCGGTCTTCTCGCGGATCTTCAGATTGATGACACCCTTGCCCCCCCGGTGGGTGACCCGGTAGGCGTTGATATCGGTCTGCTTGCCATACCCCTTGGTGGTCACGGTCATCAGCTTGCCCTCGAAGGGAATGTATTCGGCCGGGGGAAGGCCGGCCACTTCGTCGGCTTCCGGCTCTTCGGAGGGGGTATCTCCGGCCTCCTCGAGGTCGGCCTCATCGGGCGGCGGCAGGTTGACACCGGACGACGCCGGCTCCGAGGCGCCTTCCACCGCGGTCGTTGTTCCAGCGGCTGGCGTGGCGGTCGCGGCGGCGGCCGCTGCCGCCTCGGCGGCCAGAGCTTCCTCGCTCTTGCGGGCGAAGACTTCCATGCCGATCACCACATCATCTGGCGACCGGAAGGTGATGGCCTTGACCCCGCGGGCGGCGCGGCCCATGACCCGCACTTCGTTTTCGGGGAACCGGATGGCATACCCATTCCGCGTAGCGATGACGATCTGCTCGCCGCCGCGCAGCGTCTTGACTCCGACCAGCTCATCGCCTTCATCGAGGTTGATGGCGATGATGCCTTTCGAGGTCGGCCGCGAGAAGGCGGCCAGCTCCGTCATCTTGGCCACGCCGCGGCGCGTGACCATGAAGATGCGGCGGGTCTGGTCGAAGTGGCGCACGGGCAGCAGGGCGGTGATCTTCTCATTCTCGGCCAGGTTCAGCAGGTTGACGATGGCCCGCCCGGTCGCCTGGCGGCCACCCTCGGGAATCTTGTAGCCTTTCAGCCAGTGGGCCTTGCCGGTGCTGGTGAACACCAGCAGGTAGGAGTGCGTCGTGGCCAGGAACATGTGCTCGACGACGTCATCTTCCTTGATGCCGCCGACCAGGCTGCCCTTGCTGCCGCGCCCGATCTGCCGGAAGGCGGAAGGCGCGATGCGCTTGACGTACCCGTTGCGGGTCACGGTGATGATGATGTCCTGCTCCTGCATCAGATCTTCGATCTCGAGCCGCTCGGCTTCGGATTCGCTGATGCGGGTGCGCCGCGGGTCGGCGAACTTCTCGCGGATCTCCTTGAGTTCCTCTTTGATGATGTCGCGCACCTTCTCATCGGAAGCCAGGATGCCCTTCAGCTTCTCGATCAAGGCCAGGGTCTCGTGGTACTCCTGGACGATCTTCTCGCGTTCGAGGCCGGTCAGCCGTTGCAGGCGCATGTCGAGGATGGCCTGCGCCTGCTTCTCGCTGAGCATGAAGGTGTCCATCAGGCCCTGCTTGGCCTCGGACGGTCCGGCGGCTTCCTTGATCAGGGTGATGACGGCATCGAGGTTGTCGAGGGCGATGGTCAACCCTTCCAGGATGTGGGCCTTCTCTTCGGCCTTCCGCAGCTGGAAGGCGGTGCGGCGCCGGATGACATCGCGGCAGTGGTTGATGTAGTGCTCCATCAACGCCTTCAGATCGAGCACCACGGGCCGGTTGTCGACCAGCACCAGCATGATGATGCCGAAGGTCTGCTGCAAGGCGGTGTGCCGATAGAGCTGATTGAGGATGACCTCGGTATTGGTGCCTTTGCGCAGTTCGATGACGATCCGGATCCCTTCCCGGTTCGATTCGTCGCGCAGGTCGGTCACGCCATCGAGCTTCTTCTCGCGGATCAGGTCAGCGATCGATTTGACCAGCTTGGCCTTGTTGACCTGGTAGGGCAGCTCTTTGACGACGAGCCGCTCCCGCCCCTTCGACATCTCTTCGACATCGACCACGGCTCGCATCACCACCGAGCCGCGGCCGGTCCGGTAGGCCAGCTCGGCCCCTTCCCGGCCCATGATCAGCCCGCCGGTGGGGAAATCGGGAGCCGGCACCGCCTTGATCAGATCGTCGATCGAGGTCTCGGGGTTGTCGAGCAGCAGCATCAGGCCGTCGATCACTTCCCCGAGGTTGTGCGGCGGGATGTTGGTAGCCATGCCGACCGCGATGCCGGCCGACCCGTTGACCAACAGATTGGGGAATTTGCAGGGCAGGACGACCGGTTCTTGCAGAGAGCCGTCGAAGTTGGGCATCCAATCGACGGTCTCCATCTCGAGGTCCCGCAGCAGCTCCTCGGCCAGGGCGCCGAGCCGAGCCTCGGTGTAGCGCATGGCCGCCGGGGCATCGCCATCGATCGACCCGAAGTTGCCATGTCCGTCGATCAGGGGATACCGCAGGCTGAAATCCTGGGCCATGCGCACCAGCGTGTCGTAGACCGCGGCATCGCCGTGCGGGTGGTATTTCCCCAGCACTTCGCCGACGGTGCGGGCGGCCTTGACGTAGGGCCGCTTGCTGGTGAAGCCGTTGTCGAACATGGCGTAGAGCACCCGGCGATGGACGGGCTTGAGGCCGTCGCGCACGTCGGGCAGGGCGCGGCCGATGATGACGCTCATCGCGTAATCGAGGTACGAACTCTTCATGTCGTCCTCGATGTTGATGAACTGCTCGTGGGACGAGGGCGGTTCGGTGGGCGGGGTGGGCGGTCCGCCAGGGACCGGGGATGCGATGTCGATGTCGTGGTCGTTCGCCATGGATGAAGGCCTCAGATGTCGAGATTTTTGACGTGCTTGGCGTACTGGGAGATGAACTGGCGTCGAGGCTCGACCTTGTCACCCATCAGCACGGAGAAGATGCGGTCGGCCTCCAGGGCATCGAGAGCCTGCACCTTCTTGAGCGTGCGGGTGGCGGGGTTCATGGTGGTTTCCCACAATTGTTCGGGGTTCATCTCACCCAGACCTTTGTAGCGCTGCAGACTGACCTGGTCGTGGCCGCCGAACTCGGCCACGATCTTCTCCTTTTCGGCATCGGAGTAGGCATACCGCTCGACCTTCCCCTTCTTGATCTTGTACAAGGGCGGCTGCGCGATGTAGAGATAGCCCTTCTCGATGATCTCGGGCATGTACCGGTAGAAGAAGGTCAGCAGCAGCGTGCGGATGTGAGCCCCGTCGACATCGGCGTCGGTCATGATGATGAGCCGATGGTAGCGGGTCTTGGTGATGTCGAAATCGTCCTTGCCGATGTTGGTGCCCACCGCGGCGATCAGATCCTGGAGGATCTCGTTGCTGACCACCTTCTCGAGCCTGGTCTTCTCGACGTTGAGGATCTTGCCGCGCAGGGGCAGCACGGCCTGGGTCTTGCGATCGCGTCCCTGCTTGGCCGATCCGCCGGCGCTGTTGCCCTCGACGATGAACAGCTCGGATTTGGCGGGATCGGTCTCCTGGCAGTCGGCCAGTTTGCCCGGCAGGGAAGACGCTTCCAGGGCGGTCTTGCGCCGGGTCAGCTCCCGCGCCTTCTGGGCGGCGATGCGGGCCCGCATCGAGGTCAGGATCTTCTCGATCACCGGCTTGGCCACCATCGGATTCTGCTCGAGCAGTTCGGCCAGGAACTCGGTGCAGACCGAGTCGACGATGCCGCGCACCTCGGGATTGCCAAGCTTGCTCTTGGTCTGTCCTTCGAACTGGGGCTCGGGCACTTTGATCGATAGCACTCCGACCAGGCCTTCCCGAACGTCGTCGGTGGTGATCTTGACGTCTTTGCCCTTTTCCTTGCCAAGCAGAGAGGGGTCTTTCTTCAGGTAATCATTGAAAACCTTGGTCAAGGCCGAGCGGAAACCGACCACGTGGGTGCCGCCGTCGACGGTGTTGATGTTGTTGACGAAGGCGAAGAACTGCTCGGAATACCCATCGTTGTAGGAGAGGGCGACGTTGACCTCGACCCCGTCGCGTTCTTTCGAGAAGGAAATGACATCACGGAACAGGGGGGTCTTGGTCTCGTTGAGGTATTCGACGAAACTGGCGATGCCGCCTTTGTACTCGAACAGATGGCATTTCTGGGTGGATTTCTGCCGCAGAACGATCTTGACTCCCGGGTTCAGGAAGGCCAGCTCGCGCAGCCGCCGGGCCAGGATGTCGAAGTTGAATTCGACCGTCTGGAAGATCTGCGGGTCGGGTTTGAACCGCACCTTGGTGCCGCGTCGGTCAGCGCCGCTGGTGACGGTCATCGGGCCCATCGGTTCGCCTCGGGCGAACGATTGCTGGTAGGTGTCGCCATCCCGCCAGACCGTCACCTCGAGCCATTCGGACAGGGCGTTGACCACGCTGATGCCGACGCCGTGCAGGCCACCGCTGAACTTGTAGCTCTTCTTGTCGAACTTGCCGCCCGAATGGAGGACGGTCATGATCACCTCGAGCGCCGGCTTGCCGGTGGCTTCGTGGATATCGACCGGAATGCCGCGACCATCGTCAAGCACCGAGATCGAGCCATCGTCGTGCATGTTGATGTGGACGGTGGTGGCGTATCCGGCCATGACCTCGTCGATGCTGTTGTCGACGACTTCCCAGACCAGGTGGTGGAGGCCATCGATCCCGGTGCCGCCGATGTACATGCCCGGGCGCTTGCGCACCGCTTCCAGGCCTTCGAGCACCTGGATGTTCTTGGCGGAATATTCGGCAGATTGACCGTTGGCGCCATTCTGGCCAGGCCGGCCATTGGGAGAGGGATCACCAGGGCGGGCAGTCTGCATGGCAGCACCTTGTTCCTGATCGCTCATAGTTTCTGCTCCTCGTGAGAAACGGACGACCCGGAAGAGGAAGCCTTCCGGGTAGGGGGGCGGACGTAGAGGGCCCCAGGGAAAGGCGAAGCCCGCCCACGATGGGCCAGGGCTTCCGGAGAAATGGATGTGGTCAACCATTGCCCTCGAGTGGTCAGCACGGCCGACCGGAGAGGGGCGCCGGACGAGCCGATCGCGGAGGTGGCGTCGGAGCCGGCCGCCGCCAGCGCGCGCTGGCGGGTGGCAGCATCGATCGTCTGCAGATTGAGGATCACGACGCACGATCGCAGATCGATGAATTCTTGATTGCCGAGGTGGATCAACATTCGGGGGCCTCCTGGAGACCGAGGGCCAGGTAGCCCGCCCATTCCGGTTCGAGATGGAACCGTCCGGTGGGATCATCGAGATCGACGAGGTGCGGCGGGAGGCCGGTCTCGAAGATGACGGCCCGGATCATCTCATAGCGCATGGTCATCCAGAGGCTGGTTTCGAACCCCTGGCGCAGAGCTTCGCCCAGGGCCCGAACCCGGGAACGGGCTTCCCCGGCCAGTTCGCTGCGCAAGGCATCGAATTCGAGCTTCTGAAGCCCCGGAACCTGTTCCCGGGTCTCCTCGAAGGTGAGCCACGGCGTGTCGCACAACAGGTGTCGGGTCTGGGCGAGATCGAGTTCCCGGGCCCGTTGTTGACAGATGGAACAGATCTCGAGGGCCCGAGGAACGAGGTTCGATGAGCACTTCCGGCACAGATGGTAGCCTTCGGCGGCCAGTCCTTGCAGGCGAGCCCGAAGTTTTCGTCGGCAGGTCTGGATCTTCTGTCGCAGTTCGGGGCTGCCGACCTCGGGCAGATCGATCTCCGGCTGGAGACGCCAATCGGGCCAGGCGCGAGCAGGAGTTTCCTGCACCAGGGGATGGATGGTGCCGAGCCGGCCCTGGATGGTGGTGATGCGAGCCTCGGGAAACCGTCGGCGAATGTTGTCCAAAATCTGGGGTTTGAGATAGGTCAGATTCTGCATCCACTGGGAGTCGGCACAACAAACCCACAGCCGACCCCGATGCAGTCGCATGGGGTAGACGAACCGGCGCAGGTCGGGACCGGCAATGGTTTCCCAGGCGTAGGCGATGCGACCTAACAGAAGAATGTCGTGAACTGTACTGCTGACAGCAGGAGGAGAGGCGGCAAGAGCGTCGCCAACCCCTGGTTCAAGAGCGGAACCTCTTCCAGAGCGGATCTGCCGCGCCCGGAACAGGCCAATGCACCGCCCGATTTCGTTCTTGAGGGGGGTGATGCCACCGGCTCGCCGTTTCGCTGTTGTTCCCATGGTGCGTTGAGAGGAGCACCATGATACTCGAAGCGAGGCGCATTTTCAAGCCCTTACTTTGCCGCCAAATCGGCTCTGAAAGCCAATTTCGCGACATTTTTCACTCCAAACCCCCGTAGGGGGATACGAGGAGGCCTCAGAAGCGCCTGCAAACCCCGAAAAAACAAAGCCATTCCCCTTGCCAAGGGAGGGAAATCTACCCCAAGGCACCCTTCAGGGAAGGGGATCGATCACCGTCGACCCTGCGGGTCGACGAAACGGGCGATTCGTTCGAACTCTTGTTGGAATTCGGGGTCGCTCTTCACCAGTTTCTGGATCTTCTCGCAAGCATGCATGACGGTCGTGTGGTCGCGACCGCCGAAGGCTTCGCCGATCTGGCTGAGGGAGGCATCGGTCAGTATCTGGGCCAGGCGCATGGCCACCTGTCGTGGCAGCACCAGATTCTGGGACCGGCGTTTGCTGCTCATCTCGGCTTCGGGGATGTCGTAGTACTGAGCCACCCGTTTCTGGATCCAGGAGATGGTGATGCGGCCAGGGGTGTTCTCGCGCAGGAAATCTTTCAGGATGTGATCGACCAGATCGCGATCGACCGGTCGCTGAACGACCCCGGCATAGGCCACCACGCGGTTGAAAGCCCCTTCGAGAACTCGGATATTGTCGGTCACATGTTCGGCCAGGTACATCAGGATTTCATCAGGGACCCGAATGACACAATCAGCCGCCGCTCGTTTCAGGATGGCCACCCGCATTTCGAGATCGGGCGGTTGAATGTCAGCGACGATTCCCATTTCAAACCTTGAGACCAGGCGTTCTTCAAGCTTGTTGATCTTCTTCGGCGGGGAATCGGACGTCAACACGATCTGCTTCTTGTTCTGGAACAATTCGTTGAACGTGTGGAAGAACTCGTCAACCACCGCTTCCTTGCCGGCGAAGAACTGGACATCATCGATCAGCAACAGATCTTTCTTACGGTATTTGGCCCGGAATTCGCTCATCCGTTTGACGGTGATCGATTCGATGAAGTCATTGGTGAAGGCTTCGGAAGACAGGTAGGCCACCCGGGCTTTCGGATTCTGCCGTAAGACTTCCTGGCCGATGGCCTGCATCAGGTGGGTTTTTCCCAGGCCGACTCCGCCATAGATAAAGACCGGATTGTACATCGTGCCGAGGTTCTTGCTGACAGCCTGGCTGATGGCATGAGCGAACTGATTGCTCTTGCCGACGACGAATGTCTCGAACGTGTATTTGCTGTTGAACCCCGACTCGCCCTTGGGGACAGGTCTCGCTTTCTCGGTCGGGGCCGGAGCGGGCATCACCGGGGTTTCGGCGATGGCCGGAAGACCGAGTTGCTGCGGGCGATCATGCGGCCCGCGTTTCATGCGAGTAACAAAGACGCACTTGAGCGGGGGAGTGCTTTCTTGCAGGATTTTGGTGATCAAGAGCCGATACCGCCGCTCGATCCACTCTTTGCAGATCTCGTTCTGGGCCTCGAGAATGAACGACTCCCCCTCGATGCCGCGGGGGGAGATGGAATTCAGGAACAGGTTCAGGCCGGCTTCGTTGACCTGCGATCTGATCTCGCCGGTGATGCGATCCCAGAGGGCGATGGTCTGGTTCATCAGATGTCCTCGCTCAGGGTACCCCGTTTCAGAGAAAGAGGTACCCCACGGATGGATTTCAGGGGGATTTTTTTTCGAACGCTATAAGAGCATAGCAGATACAAATGCCGCTGACAAGCCCTTTTCCAAGGATTTCGCGATCAAACAACTGATAATGTTGGGGACAACGCTGTGAATTACCGGTGGACTCTCAGAGGACACCCCCAATGGAGGGGCCACCGGGTGGATGGTGGGGAAAATCCGATCTTGTTCTCCCCAAGGTTTTCCACAATCGCCACCCATGATCAGAAGCCGATCCTGGAGGTTTTCCACCGAATCCCCACACCTACTACTACGGTCGCTTTTTTTCAAGAAAGGGGTACACCGTTTTCCCTTGTCATGAACCTGGGTGGAAGCTTGGGCGTACCTTGCCTCCTGTTGTCTACTGGAGACCTGATGCCTGGGAGACCAACTCTGTTGACTGGGGGATTCCCATTTGCTATACATGCGGGACTTCGGTCAGTGAGGAGTCTGTTATGAAACGTTCCACCTCCCAGTCTGCCAAGCCCAGTCTGTCCAGCAAGACTCAGGCCTCCAAAATCGTCCCTTCTCCCACCACAGGTGCTGAGCAAGCCAACATCCGTCCCCCTCTGGATGAAGTCCTCGAGATCATTCGTTTGATGGGGGAAACAAAGCTGGCCGAGATTTCTCTCGAAACTCCAGAGCTTAAACTGGCTTTACGAAAGCAGCCTCTGCCGCCAACACCCCCCTCTGGATCCGCCAATGGGATTCCCCTTCCCATCCCTGTGGCCAGTCCGATGGCCATGCCCTACCCAGGAATACTGCCTACCTCCCTGCCCCCTGGGCCACCGCCGCCCCTTTCAGGGAATGGGGAACAGAAGACCGAGAACCGGGTGGCCGCCAGCAAACCGGAAAAAGCCCCTCCTCCGGCTCCGCAGAAGACATACCACAAAATCCTTTCCCCGATGGCCGGCACCTTCTATCGGGCCCCTTCGCCGAATTCTCCGCCCTATGTCAACGAAGGCGATCTTGTCACCCCCGGAAAGACCGTCTGCATCGTCGAAGCCATGAAGCTGATGAATGAAATCAAAGCCGACAAGGCGGGCAAGATCGTCAAGATCCACGGGGTGAACGCCAAACCCGTCGAAAAAGGAACCGTCCTGTTCGAAATCGACACGGAGACGACGGCATGAACTCGTTCGACCTCATCATCATCGGCGCCGGACCGGGAGGGTATCCACTGGCGCTTCGCCAGGCCCAGAAAGGATGGAAGGTCGCCGTCGTCGAGGCCGACCAGGTCGGCGGCACCTGCCTGAACTGGGGATGCATCCCGACCAAAGCGCTCCTGGCTTCGGCCAAAGGTCTGCATTTCCTGCATCAGGCGGGGAAACTCGGCCTGACCGTGGAAAACGTGGGTTTCGCTTGGGATAGAGTGCAGGCGCGCAAAGATGAGGTGGTCAGGCAGTTGCGCGGGGGCATCGAGAAGTTGTTCGAAAAAGCTGGGGTGACGCTGGTTCGTGGGGTCGGAACTCTGCAATCACCGCATCGAGTTGCCATTGCTCCTACCCCTGGCGCGAAAGATGCCAGCTCTCCTTCCTCCTGTCCGGCCAATGAGATCGAAGGCCAGCGAATCTGTCTGGCGGTCGGTTCGGTGCCGGGGGTTCCGGCCAGCTTTCCGCAAGATCGCTCCTTGTTCTGGACCAGCGACGAAGCGCTCCATTGCAAAGAAATTCCGGCTTCGCTCCTGGTGGTCGGAGGCGGCGTGATCGGGCTCGAACTCGGCCAGGTCTTCGCGCAGTTCGGCAGCAAGGTCACGGTGGTGGAGATGATGCCGCAGATCCTGCCCGGCCTTGATACGGCCACGGCCAAGCGGTTGCTTCCCGTGTTCAAGAAAGCCGGGCTCGAAATCCTGGTCGGGCAGAAGGTGGAAGGTCTGCAAATCGAAGGCGGCCGAGTCGTCTGTCAGATCGGCGGCGCTGTTCGCACCTTCGATCGGGCGCTGCTGGCCATCGGGCGGCGGCCCAACCTGCGCTGTCTGGAAGGCTCACCCCTGTCGCTCGATCGGGATGGCCCCTTCCTGAAAGTGAACGAGCGGTTCGAGACCAGCCAGCCCGGAGTCTACGCCATCGGCGATGCCATTCGCGGGCCGATGCTGGCCCACAAGGCAACCTATGATGCCGAAACCCTGGCCCGGCAGTGGAACGGCGAGCCGGTGACTCCCGATTATTCCGCGGTTCCTTCTTGCGTCTACACGTACCCTGAAATCGCCTGGGTCGGGATGTCGGAAGAGGAGGCCCAGAAACGCGGCCTCGCCTATACCGTCGGGCGGTTCCTGTTCTCGGCCAACGGCCGGGCCCTGGCCATGGCCGAAGGAGATGGCCAGGTCAAGGTCCTGGTCGATGCCGACGGTCGGCTGCTGGGGGCGGTGCTCTGGGGCCCCGAGGCCAGCGATCTGATCATGGAACCGACCATCTGGCGCGCCCTGAACCTCGATAAGCACGGCATGGAGCGTCTCATCCATCCCCATCCGACCTTGTCGGAGGCCTTCCTGGAAGCCTACGAGAACGCTCTGGGACGGAACCTCCACGGATGAACGGCGGGGATGACTCCGAGCTTGGCAGGGAGAACGAAGACGGTCGACCTGGATCGAATCGGTGAAAATGCCAGAGCTTCGGTGGAAAACATGACATTGCCAGAGGTGGCCGGATGAGCACGGTCGGGTTCCTCAATCTTCCGAGCTGGATGGTCGAGCTGCGCCAGTTCCTGCTCGAGCAGGGCCAGACCGACCTGGTCCGGGCCCCCGTTCTCGGGGGGGAAGACGTCGAGCGGCCGTGGGCGGCGCTCGCTCCCGATGAGTTCTTCGCCTGTGTCGAAACGGGACTGCATTTCCCCGACGGCCGTTCGCCGGTGGTCGATCGGTGGCCAGCCCGGGTCATCACCGCCGATGCGGCTCTGGCCAGCCGGCGATGGCGCCTTCGGCAACAGGCGACGACCGGCGTGCGAGGCGCCATCGGTGGGACGTTCCCGCTGCTCGATCTGCATCATCCGCGGGCCGGATATCCGGCGCCGCGACGGCTGCTGGCCGCTCCGGATGGCGTGGCCGTGGCGGCTCTGACCGAGATGGAACACACCGGCCGAACGCTCGAAGCCGCATTGCAGGATATCCAATGGCGGAACCTGGCGCCAGGCAATGCGACTCGACATCTGCACGGGCTGGTCGCCCGCGACCGTCTGGCCTTGCTGGCCGGTCTGCTTTTCGGGGTCGATGTCGATCCCGATGCCATCCCTTGCGAAGGTCTCACCCGCATCACTCCTCGTGACGTCGAACTGGCCACCCGCTTGGATATGACCATCAGGTTGCTGGCGGCGGCCGAACTCGGCGATGGTGGACTATCTCTGTGGGTCCGCCCGGTTCTCCTGCCGGCTCGCTATTTGCTGGCGCAGATCCGCAGCGGTTCAGAGGGGGCCTATCTGCAACGGGCCGATCAATCATCCGTGTTCTATTCGGGCCCGGCGACAGGCCCGGCCGTCATCCTGCGCGGCATGATCCGGGACTGGCTGGAACCTGTTCCGATGGCCGCCCCCGCTCCCACCCCCCCGGCGGGCTCTGCCACCACCGAATCCGGACGTTCGGCAGCGGGCATGGTGGAAGGGGCGACCAGCCCGGCTTCGTTCTTCCTGCGGTTCGCCCTCAGCCATTTCGATCTGACCGTGGCCCAGGTCTTGAACGTGCTGGCGGCAAAAGGCATCGGCATTCGGTCGCTTTACCAGCCGGAAAACGGCGGGCGCGGGCCTTTGCCCGACAACGCCGGACATTCCGAACCCGAGCTGGTGGTGTTCACTCGGCCCGTCGAGGAACGGCATCTGTCGGAAGCCCTGCGGGAAATCCGCGATCAGATCAAGCTGGCGACGGTGAAAACCTGCCTGCGGACCGAAGGGTGAACGGAGAGACGGCCGTGTTCCAGCCCGGGGAAGTCCAGGTTCAGAAGTTCGGCGGCTCGTCGATGGCCACCCCAGAACGCATCTTGAAGGTGGCCGAACGGGTGGCCGAGCAGGTGCGAGCCGGGCGCCGGATCGTGCTGGTCGTGTCCGCGATGGGAGACACGACCGACGAGCTGCTCGCCCTCATGGCGCGCATCAGCCATGACCCGCCTCTGCGCGAGGTCGATCAACTGGCGGCGACCGGCGAGATCGTCAGCGTGTCGGTGACGGCGGCGGCGCTGACCCGGGTCGGCGTCAAGGCGAAGTCGTTCATCGCCCCGACGTTGGGCATCCGCACCGATGATCGCTTCGGTAGTGCCGAGATCACCGCCTTCGAGCGGCTGGGCGAGCTGGCGACGTTCGTCCGGGAGGGCGGGGTGCCCGTGGTGGCCGGCTACCAGGGCGTGACCCCGCACGGTGACTTCACCACGCTGGGCCGAGGGGGGTCGGATATCACCGCGGTGGCGCTGGCTCGCGATCTGGGTCAGAAGCTCTGCGAGAAATTCACCGACGAGGATGGGGTCTATTCGGCCGATCCGCGCCTGGTGCCCACGGCTCGCAAGGTCTGGCATCTCGATTATCGCGAGATGGATGCCCTGGCCCGCTACGGCAACGGCATCCTCCATCCGCGGGCCATCGCCTATGCGCGGGAAGCCGGCATCCGGATCCACGTACGGTCGAGCTTCACCCGGGAAGAAGGCAGCGTGGTCGGGCCGGACGGCGATTCGCGCCATCTGGTCAAGAGTCTGGCGGTCGACCGCAAGCAGGCCGTGGTGACGGTGGAAGGTCTGCGTCACCGACCGGACACCTCCGAGGCGCCGACCGCCTGGGTGGTCGCCCTGCCTTTCTCGCCGACCGCCTGGGAATGGCGGACCTTCGATGGGATCACCGGCAGTCTGCGGGTCGGGTTCCGACTCGGGGAGGCCTTCCAGGCGCTCCCCGCGCTCTGGGAGCTGGCCGCCGAGCATCAAGCGGAAGAGGTGCGGTTCGCCTCGACGCCGGCGGTCATTTCGATCGTCGGGTGCGGGTTGGAAGCGAACCCTGAGCTGGTTCCCCGCCTCTTGCGTCCGTTGCAGGCGATCGGCATCCATCCCTGGCTGGTCGACCATCGGGGGGTGCGATTGACGCTGGCCGTGTCGCGCGATGGAGCGAACGAAGCCATCGAGCTGCTCCATCGCACCATTCTGAGCCTCTGAGCGATCGTCGCGGCCGCGCGCCCATGGCCCCTCTCCCTGGTGTTCCGAATTTCCTTCTCTCTTACCGATATATAGAGAGCCACCTCCCTGAAGGAGGTTGAGTCATCTTTGGGCTCGACCGGTTTGGATCCATGAGGTACGCCGCCGCCTGTCCGCGGTCCTGGCGGATCGGAGCGTTTCTGGCCGTGTGGCTGGTTCTCTTCGGGGGAACCGGCCGGGCTTTCAACGTTCCCGAGATCGATACCCAGAAATTCCCGGTCGAGATCCAGGGCGACTACCTCGAATACCGGAACAAAGCCAATCAGGTGGTCACCAAAGGCAACGCCTTCATCACCTACAAAGATTTGCGGCTGGCGGCCGATACCATCCAGGCCAACACCAAGACCGAAGACATCTTCGCCTATGGCGGGGTCGATTTCTGGAAGGGCTACGACCAGACCAAGGGCGATTTCCTGGTCTACAACATGAAGACGGGCAAAGGCTGGATGCGCGATGCCACCATCAAGCGCAACCGCAACTTCTTCAAAGCCAAGGACGTCTACGTCAGTCCGGCCTACAGCCTGGCCCACGATATCATGCAGACGACGTGCGACGACCACGAGCATCCGCATTATCGCATCCAGGCCAGGAGCATCGAGATCATCCCCGGCCACGAGATGACCATGGAAGGCCTGGCCCTCAAGTGGAAGGGAACGACCCTGTATCGAAAAGGCATCGATCGGTCCAGTCTGTTCAAGAAAGAGCAGCGGTTCTTCCAGACCCGGCAGGGAATGTCCGCCATCGACGGGTTCTTTTTTAAGTTCAGCACCGATCTCGACGTGACCTCGGCGATGAAGGGCCGGTTCGGGATCGACTATTTCGAGAAGCGCGGCATGGGCACCAGTTTCAGCGGCACGTATACGACCCCCGATCGCGGCGACGGCTCGATCAACATCTACAACCTCGACGAATCGAAACGGAACCACAAGAACCTGCAGATGAGCCTGTCGCACAACTACCGGTTCGAACGGGGCGACACCGTCTCGACCAATCTGTCCTACACCGGAGACCAGATCGGTGGCCAACCTGAAAACAAAGATCTCAACGTGCAGATGAATATCAACCCGGTATTGCCGATGATGACCGCGAATGTCACGGCCAGCAAGTTCTTCGATCTCGACGGGGACAGCTACACGCTCGACAACGGGTACCAGATCCTCAATCGGCTGCCCGAGATCAATATGACCTTCCCTGCCTACACGTTCAAGGTGGTGCCGTTGACCATGAACATCTCGGGCATGTTCGGCCGGTACGAGGAAGGCACTCTGGACAACAAGAAAGATACCGAGAAGAAAGATCTGCGCTCGAATTTCACCGTGCCCACCATCAAGGTCAACGAACGGTTCGAATTCACTCCCTCCTATAATTTCGCCAAGAGCTGGTACAGCGAGGGCGTCGAACGCGAGAACGGCACCACGATGGTGCGGGCCAACCACAAGTTCAGCCAGATGACCAATCTCGAGTTCAACTACAATCTGTCGACCCAGAAGGGAAAATCGCCATTCCGGTTCGACTCGTTCAGCAATACCGATGTGATGTCGTTCCGGCTGCGGGTGGCCACCAGCACCTGGACCTTCAACCCGATCAACTTCAACTACAATCGCACGGCCCAGCGACTGGAACAGGTCTACTGGGATTACTCCCGCCGGTCCTACCCCGACGCTTATCGCACGTGGGAATTCTTCATCCGTCGTGATTACGTGCCAGACCCGGTCTCCTTCTCATCGATGAGTCTGACTCGCCTGGTGCCGGGGAACCTCAACATCCGGTACCGGCTGGCCAGCGCGCTGTGGTCGTTCGACACCAGCATCACCTATCCGCATGAGTACCGGCGGGTGACCAACACCTCGCTCAACTACCGGGCGACCATCCGGCCGCTGTGGCAGGTCGGTACCAACGCCAACTTCAACCACCTGACCGGCAAGATGAGTCCGTTCTCGCTCAGCCTCATCCGCGACCTGCACTGCTGGGAAGCCAAGGCCGAGTACAACCACGAGCGGAAGGAATTCTGGATCGAATTCTATCTGAAAGCCTATCCGGAAGACACCGGGCGATTCCGCTACGGGGCCGATACCAAACGGCTCGAGGCCAAGCTGGCGGCCTACGATCAGTTGACCCAGCGCTACGACCAGTTCCGCGGGCGGTGATCGTTCGCCCGGCCGTCCGGGACACGACTTCCGGTTGTGCAGGGGCGAACGGCAAGCCCCTCGTTTCAGATGGGCTGGATCGCCTGCCTCGAGATCCTGAAGTCTTGAATCACCAGGACCCAGTGTGTATCATGGGTCGACTCTCTTACCCTGGGGAAGATGCCATGAAGGTATTCGCCGGGTCGGACCATGCCGGTCTGCCCTTGAAGAAGAAACTGGTGGAGCTGCTCACCGCCTGGGGGCACCAGGTCGAAGATCTCGGAACCCACACCGAGGCCTCGTGCGACTATCCGGATTTCGCCCATGCCGTGGCCCGGCGGGTCGTCGCCGAACCTGGTACCATCGGCCTGCTGACCTGCGGTTCCGGTATCGGGATGTCGATCGCCGCCAATCGGCATCCGGGCATCCGGGCCGCGCTCTGTCACGACCCGCTCGAGGCCAGGCTGTGCCGGGAACACAACGATGCCAATGTGCTGGTCATGGGGGGGCGGTTGCTCGGCGAGGAGATGGCGGCCGAGATCCTGCGGGTCTTCCTGGCGACGTCGTTCAGTGGCGGCCGCCACGCACCACGGATCCGCAAGATCGAAGAGCGGGGATGAGGAAGAGCGAACGGGGTGATGGCGATGAATGAGGCGATGTCCAATCTGTTCGTGGTCGATCATCCGCTGGTGAAGCACAAGCTGAGCTTCCTGCGGTCGAAATTCACCGACGTGCACATGTTCCGGGAGTTGATGCAGGAGCTGTCGATGCTGCTGGCCTACGAGGCCACGCGCGAGATCCCCGTCGAAGAGACGTTCTGCGAGACCCCGCTGACCAAGACGAAGGCCTGGATGATCTCGGGGCAGTTGATCGCGCTGGTGCCGATCCTGCGGGCCGGGCTGGGGATGGTCGACGGGCTGCTGCGGTTCATGCCGATGGCCAAGGTCGGGCACATCGGCCTGTATCGCGACCATGACACGCTGCAGCCGGTGGAATACTATTGCAAACTGCCGACCCACATCGCCGACATGGATGTGTTCGTTCTCGATCCGATGCTGGCGACGGGGGGATCGGTGGCCAAGGCGATCGAGATCGTCAAGGCCAGAGGGGCCAGGCGGATCCGCTTCCTGTGCGTGGTGTCCTGCCCCGAAGGCATCGCCTTCCTGCAGAAGGCCCACCCCGATGTGAAGATCTATACCTGCGTGGTCGATGAACGGCTGAACGAGCACGGCTACATCCTGCCCGGATTGGGCGATGCGGGAGACCGGCTGTATGGCACAAAGTAATCGCTCGATGACCCAGGGCTCGCGCAAGAAGGTGGTATCCCTGCGCCCTCGTCCCCTGCCGCAGGCTGGCGCCGCAGGGCGCGGCCCGGAGATGGTGGGGCGGCGCCCGCCCTGGGAGACCTATTTCATGCGCATCGCCCAGCTCGTCGCCTCGCGCTCGACCTGTCTGCGACGGCAGGTCGGCGCTGTCATCGTGCGCGACAACCGCATCCTGGCCACCGGGTACAATGGGGCGCCGAATGCGGTCCGGCATTGCTTCGAAGTGCCGGGCGGCTGTCTGCGCGAATCGCAGAACATTCCCTCGGGCCAGCGGCAGGAACTCTGCCGTGGCCTGCATGCCGAGCAGAACGCCATCCTGCAGGCGGCGGCCTTCGGGGTGGTGCTGAAAGGCAGCGAGGTCTACTGCACGCACCAGCCCTGCATCACCTGCGCCAAGATGCTGATCAACGCCGGCATCACGCGGGTCATCTTCCTGGGAGACTATCCCGACTCCCTCGCGCTCGACATGCTGCGCGAAGGCAATATCAAACTGGAAAGGATCGGCATCGACTGACCATGGCGCGCATCCTCATCGAAGGCGGCATTCCTCTGTCTGGCGAGATCGCGGTCGGGGGCGCCAAGAACGCGGCGCTGCCCATCATGGCGGCGACTCTCCTGTGCGGCGACCCCATTCGCCTGTCGAATGTGCCCCGGCTCAATGACGTGGAGACGATGCAGAAGGTGCTGCGCGCCCTGGGCGGCACGGTGGCCTGGGAAGGCCCCCATGAGATGGCCATCACCTGCGATGGCGGCATCAAAGAAGAAGCCCCGTATGAGCTGGTCAAGGCGATGCGGGCCAGTTTCTTCGTGATGGGGCCGCTGCTGGCCCGTCTGCGCCGGGCCCGGGTGCCGCTGCCCGGCGGCTGCGCCATCGGCGTGCGGCCGGTCAACATCCACCTCAAGGGGTTCGAGGCGCTGGGGGCCAAGGTCTCGATCGACGGCGGGTTCGCGGTGGCGACCGCCGATCGGTTGCAGGGCGCGCGCATCCACCTCGACTTCCCCTCGGTCGGCGCGACTGAGAACCTGATGATGGCGGCCACCCTGGCCGAAGGGACGACGGTGATCGAGAACGCCGCTCAGGAGCCCGAGATCGTCGATCTGGCCGATTTCCTCAACGCCATGGGGGCGAAAGTGCAGGGGGCGGGCGGCCCGACCATCCAGATCGAGGGGGTGCGGCAGTTGCGGGGCGTGTCGTATCGGGTCATTCCCGACCGCATCGATGCTGGCACCTTCCTGGTGCTGGGGGCCATGACGCGAGGGCCTCTGGTGATCAAGGACGCCCAGCCCGCCCATCAGATGGCGGTCATCGCCAAGCTGCAGGAGATGGGGGCGACCATCGACGTGCAGGGCGATCGCATGACGGTCGAGGCGCGCGGCCGGCTGCGCGGGGTCGATGTCAAGACCCTGCCGTATCCGGGCTTTCCCACCGACATGCAGGCCCAGATCACCGTGGCCATGTGCCTGGCCCAGGGCACCTCGCTGGTTACCGAGACCGTCTTCGAGAACCGGTTCATGCACATCGCCGAGCTGGTGCGCATGGGCGCCAACCTGAACATCCGCGATCGCACCGTGGTCATCAACGGGGTCGATCGTCTGATCGGCTGCCCGGTGTCGGCGTCCGACCTGCGGGCGGGGGCCGCCCTGGTGATGGCCGGTCTGGTGGCGGAAGGGCGCACCGAAGTGGGCAACGTCTTCCACATCGATCGCGGCTATGAAAACCTGGTCGAGCGGTTGGCCCGCCTGGGCGCGCGCATCAGCCGCCTCGAAGAGCCTGCGACCCCGCCCGACCACTCGCGGAGGTGACCATGACGGCGCCCGAGTCCAAGAAGTTCGCCCAGATCATCAAAGGCCTCTCCAGCCGGGATCGCGAGGAAAAGCTCCTGGCGATCCGCGCCCTGGGCATCCTGCGGGTGCCTGAACACGCCGAGCTGCTGATCGACCTGCTGGGGTCGAATGACGAGCTGGTGGTGACGGCTGTTCTCCAGGCGCTGGGCCACCTCCGGCACCCCAAGACGGTCAAATACCTCCTCGAGTTCCTGCCGTCGGAAAACCGGACCCTGGCCGCGACCGCCCTGGAAGCCCTCAGCCGCTTCTCGTTCTCGGTGGATGCGGTGCTCGATCAAGTGCTGAAAGCGGCCGGCCCTGAGCAGCCGGCTCCGGTGCGGCAGCGCCTGATGGCGTTGGTCGGCACCGTGAAAGATCCGCGGGTGTCGGCCTTCATGTGCGAAGTGATCGGCCAGACCAAAGATCCGTCGTTGCTGGTCGAGGCGGTGCGCTACTTCGTCCGGTATCCGTCGGCCGATCGGTCGACCATCCTGCGCATGCTCTGCGGGCATTCGCAGTGGGAGGTCAGCCTGCTGGCCAATCTGGCCCTGTCTCGCCTGGGCGATGACGGGGCGCGGGCGCAATGGAAGCGTCTGCTGAAGGCTCCCGCCCAGCCGATCCGGGTCTTTTTGCTCGAGGCGCTGAACCTCAACCCGGTGCCGGCCGATCGGGAAGCCTACGAGGTCTTCGCGCAAGATCCCCACCCGCAGGTGCGCCGCCTGGCCCTGGGCGGGTTGCGGGTCTTCTCCGCCGAGGAGCGGGTCCGCTTCCTGCATGACGGGCTGACCCGCGAGCGCGACGAGGGGGTGCGGGCCGCCCTGCTCGAAGCGGCTCTGCAGGAGAAGCATCCTTCGTTCTACCCCGAGTTTCTGGGGCTGCTCACCTCGTCGGTCGAGGCCCAGAAACGTCTGGGAATGGCCGGCCTGTCGGCGATGGGAGAACAGATCCTGCCTCGGCTGCTGGCCGATCTGCCTCGCCTGGCGCTGGTGGTCAAAGAGAAGGTTCTGCTGGTGCTGGGCAACATCGGCGGCGAGAAGGCGCGGCAGGCGCTGTTGCCGTTCCTGGGCGCGCGGGAGCGCTGGCTGCGCATCAACGCCGTCGAAGCGCTGGCGGCCACGCCGTCGCCGGCCGTGCTGTCGCGGCTGGTCGAGATGCTCAAGCACGAAGAGGACATCTGGGTCAAGGCCTCGCTGCTGTCGGCCGTGGCCCGGCTGGGCAGCAAGGCGCAGGCCCCTCTCCTCCTCGAGCATCTGCAGGCCAAGGATGCCCGGGTGCGGGCCAACGCGGTGGAAGGCCTGTGGCGGATCGGCGCCCATGATCAAGCCGGGGCTCTGCAGCCATTGCTGCACGATCCCAACGACCGGGTGCGGGTCAACGCGGCCATCGCCCTCTGGAAGATGGGCCATCGCGAAGTGCTGGGCATTTTGAGCACCATGCTGCGCGAAGGCACCAAGTGGGTGCGGTCTTCGGCCGCCTTCGCCCTGGGCGAGATCGGCGACAAGGAGGCGACGCCCGCCCTGCTCGAACTGCTGTCGGTGCGCGAAGACGTCGTCTACCGCAATGTCCTCGAGGCGCTGGGCAAGATCGGCGATTTGCGGGCGCTCATCCCCCTCCTGCGGGAACAGGAACGGCAGCGTGTTCCCGAGGCGACCATGAACGCGATCCTGGAGCGGTTCACCGAGAAGCTCCACCAGTAGGCGGAAGAGCTGCCCTGCCCACGGCTCCATCGACCCGCCCGGCGCGATGGGGCAATGCGGGAACGCCCGCAGACTCGCCCGGTTTTAAGTTCCCTGCCTCTCAGGCCGATATATAGAGAACAGAAGTTCCGGCCTGAGGAGGCATATGGAATCCGAACTGCTCGAGCAGTTCCTGGCCTACCTTTCGGTGGAAAAGGGGCTGCGTCCCAAGAGCCTCGAAGCCTACCGCAAGGACCTGACGGATTTCCTGGCGTTCCTGGCGGAACGGAACCGGCAGCCGACCGATCCCGGGCTCGAAACTCCCGTGACCCTGTTCATGGTCCATCTGCACGATCGGGGCCTGGCGGCGCGGTCGGTGGCGCGCAAAGCATCGGCGTTGCGCGGGTTCTTCCGGTTCCTGGTGCGGGAAGGCCTGGTGGCGGCCGATCCCACCCGGGTCATGGAGCGGCCCAAGATCGGACGGTCGCTGCCCAAGGTGCTGTCGGTCGAAGAGGTCGAACGGCTGCTGGGCCAGGAGTTCCCGGCCACCCCGCTCGGGCGGCGAGATAAAGCCATTCTCGAGACGCTCTATGCCACCGGCATTCGCGAGTCGGAGCTGATCGGCCTCGAGATGGGCAGCCTGCACCGGGAAGGGGAATTCCTGACAGTGGTCGGCAAAGGTGGGCGGGAGCGGGTGCTGCCCATCGGGGGCTATGCGTTGGCGGCCATCGATGAGTACCTGCTGCGCGGGCGTCCCGAGCTGGTCAAGGATGTCGCGTGTCGCACGCTGTTTCTGAATCCGCTCGGGCGCCCGCTGTCGCGCATGGGCGTCTGGAAGATCGTGCGCAAATGGGCTCTGAGCGCGGGCCTGACCCGGCCGCTCTCGCCCCACGTCCTGCGGCACTCCTGCGCCACCCACATGCTCGAGGGAGGGGCCAGCATTCTGGCGGTGCAGGAGATGCTCGGCCACGTCGACATCGCCACCACCCAGATCTACACTCACCTGACGACCCGCGATCTCAAGCAGATCCATCGCCAGGCCCATCCGCGCGGCGCATGAGCACTCGACGTGTCGTGGCGGCTCGGTCGGTCTGGTCACCGCGTGGTCCTCCGCGGTGGTTGGACGGGCTGACGGTGCTGCTGTGCTGGCTGTTCTGGCTGGGCGGGTTGGCACCCGCCGGGGCTGCCCCCGAGGCGATGGCCCAGCGTCGTCGCTATTTCGGCACGACCACGCCGCGCCTGCTGAAGCCGCTCAGACCTGCGAACCCGGCCGCTGGCCGGACAGCCGC
This sequence comes from Candidatus Ozemibacter sibiricus, assembly GCA_003327425.1. Classification (GTDB taxonomy): domain Bacteria; phylum Muiribacteriota; class Ozemobacteria; order Ozemobacterales; family Ozemobacteraceae; genus Ozemobacter; species Ozemobacter sibiricus. The sequence goes on along the minus strand of QOQW01000020.1, from coordinate 77,356 downwards.
CGACCGTGCGGGCGAGCCGCCGATCTCTTCTGGGCCGGCGGTCTTGCCTTCTCCGGCAACGGTGGCTTCCCAGCCGGTGACGTCAAGGGAGCCTGCGGCTGCGGTTCCTCCGCTCTCTGCGAGTTCTCTGCCGGTTCAAGCCATTCCACCTGCTTCGGCGGTTCTCGTTCCTCCTGCGCCGCTGGGCAGCCCGGCCGTGCCTGACGATCCGCCCGACTTTCCCAAGACTCTCGATGATGATCCGCCCTGGTCGGCAGGCGCTGTTTCCGCTTCCGAAGCCGAAGACGAGCGCAAGCTCGACATCTCGGGAACCAAGACCTTCGAGATGAAGAAGGCCGAAGTGAAAGGCGACATCGGGCATTTCTCGACCGAGAACTACGACTCGATTCCAGGATTCCGGCTCGATCAGAGTCTCCACCTCGAGATCGACGGCAACATCACCCGGCGGTCGCGGGTGCATGCCGTGCTCGACGACAAGGACGATGAGGACCGCCGGTTCACCATCAACATCGATGGCGCCAACTGGGACCTGGTGATGGGGGACTTTCCCCTGGAGGTTCCTGATACCGAATTCGTCTTGTACAAGAAGGAAGTGCGAGGAATCATGGCCGTCGGGGGGTTCCACCCCGACTGGCAGACGACCTTCCTGTTCTCCCAATCGAAAGGCCGCGCGCGCCGTGAGGAGTTTCGCGGGGCGGGCCAGCAGCAGGAATTCCGCTTGCTGGCGCGGCCGCTCGTGCAGAATTCTGAGCGCGTGACCATCGATGATCGGTTGCTGGTGCGGGGAACGGACTACCTCATCGATTATGAAGACGGCATCCTCAAGCTGCTGCCCCCTGTCTTGCCGGTCGAGGTCACGAGCTGGGTGGTGGTGGAATACGAGGTCACCGATCGCGATCAGGCCTTCAAACGCAACCTCGGGGGCTTCCGGGTGGTCCATCGGCATGGCCGTGATGACCGTCGGCTCGGCTTCTCCTGGATTCGCGAGATGGATGCCACCACCCCCAGATCGGATGTCACCTCGTCGGGTACCGTTCGCCCGATGGATCATCAGATCATCGGGTTCGACGCCGACTGGAAACTGACACCCTCGCTGTCGTTGGCGGGCGAGACGGCGGTCTCGTCGTTCGACCCCAATCGCAACGGGAACGAGACCGCGGGCGATCAGGCGCAGACCGATATGGCGTCCCGCCTGACGGTGCGGGTCGATGGCGAGAGAATGGACGGGGAAGTGGCGGTGCGGCGCATCGGGAAGGAATTTCGTCTGCCCGGGCGGGAGGCTGGCGTGACCGAGCTGGGCGAACGCGGTCTGGTCAGCGATCTGCTGAAGGAGACCGGGCGAGTGACCTATGAATGGCGGCCTGGCCTGCAACTGTTCGGGACGCTCGAGCGCTCTCGCACCAACCTGGGCCGCGATCCGACGGTCCCATCGGTGAAGTTCTCCGAGAGCCAGGGCGGGGTGGCGTGGAAGTATGGCCCCAAGGCGCGTCTCGAGACGCGGGTGGGCCTTCAGAGCGATCGGGAAGATGGCCCGACCGTGCGGTCGGATCGCGGTCGGCAGGTCGGCGCGGTGGTCTGGGATCACGATTTCGGGCGGTTCTACACGCAATCGAAGGTCGAGCATACCCGCTATTCGGATGATCTTCATGCCGCCTCGGGCTCGCGGGTGCTCCAGCTTGCCACCTCGATCGGGAGCGACCGCGACAAGGCGTTCACCTGGTCGGTCGGGGCGACGCGGCTGACGCTCGACGACGATCTCGATCCCGACAAGCTCCGCAGCGAAACCGACAACTGGTCGCTCGACCTCAATTACGAGCCGAACCGGGTGTTGACGGCGCGCGGCATCTTCCAGTGGCGAACCGAGGACGATTTCCTCGTCAACTCGCGGCAGAAAGACCAGATCGCCGATTCCCGCTTCCAGTACCAACCCAACCGTGATCTGCGCTTGCAACTCAAGTACAAGGTCGAGAACACTTCGAAGGTCGTCCGTGACCCTTCTCTCGATCCGACCCGGTACCTGCGTCCGCCCAGCCTGCCTCTCGATAGCAAGAACAAAGAAGAGGTGGTGAATCGGTTCGAGAATCCGGTGCGCAAGACGACCGCCAATCTGTCATTGAACTACCAGCCGCGGCCGACGATCGAGACCTTCTTCGACTGGAAACGCCGCGATCTGCAGGATCGGGCCACCGATGCCGAGGTCTCCTTCAACGATCGCCAGACGGTTGAGCTGCGCTACACTCCGCTGCGGCAGTTGAAGCTGTCGACCGAGTATGAGAACGGTGTGATGCGAACGCGGGCGCCGGCTACCGAGATCCGCGATGCGCTGAAGAAGGTGGGGGCGCGCTACGAGTTCTGGGAGGGCTATGCCATCGATACCCGGCTCGAAGAGCACGACGAGAACGACGTCCTGCTCGATGAGAACGACAAGCTGACCCGCAGCCGGATCCTCGAATTCCAGCGGATCTTCTCGCCGCAGGCCACCTGGGAGGCCGGGATTCAGCGGAATCTCATCGACTACAAGCAGCCGAGCCGCGAATGGGAGATGCGGACGGCTTTCGTCCTGACCCCGGCGGCGCGCAGCCAGCGGTATCGGTTCTTCCTCGCCCACAAGCAGATCGAGGCCGCCACCTCAGGCTCGAAGCTGGAGGGCGGGCTCGATTTCAGCCAGGTCATCGGGGTCGACACCATGATCGATGGTCAGATCAAGAAGGTCAAAGCCACCCAGAATCTGATCGGGAACGGCTACGAAGCTCTGGTCGCCAACGCCAAGATGGTGATCACCTTCTGAGGCCAGAGGGCCGGAGGGGGATCTCTGGCAACAAGCTGAGGTGGAAAGGGGACATCTTCTTCGACTAGCCTCTCAGTCCCCTTTTTGACCGTCACCCCATGACCGGTCGGTCAATGACCGGCATCCGGTCTGGTAAGGAACCCGATGTACGACGTTTTCAGTGCTCGAAGATCTGCTTGAGGGTGGCGGCGTCGAGGATGCGGTCGGCCCAGGTGTCGAGCTGCTCTTCGCTCGCTTTGAGAATGCGGCGTCGGTCAGCCTCGTTCAAGGGCCCGAATTTGCGCTCGATTTGCCGAAGGATGGCTTTCGCCATGCGCTCTCGTCCCTTTTCGAGGCCCTCTTCTCGCCCCTTTTCGAGGCCTTCTTCGAGTCCTTCTTGTCGCCACTGCTTGGTCCATTCGACGACGGTTTTCGACAGCATGGTATGTGCCTCCTCAAGGCCGCTGCAGCATAGTTGATGTTCAGTGCTTGAGGATCTGCTTGAGGGTGGTGGCGTCGAGGATGCGGTCGGCCCAGGTGTCGAGCTGCTCTTCGCTCGCTTCGAGAATGTGGCGTCGGTCAGCCTCGTTCAAGGGCCCGAATTTTTGCTCGATCAAACGAAGAATGGCTTTCGCCATGCGCTCTCGTCCCTTTTCGAGGCCCTTTTCGAGGCCCTTTTCGAGTCCTTCTTCGAGTCCTTCTTGGCGCCACTGCTTGGTCCATTCGACGACGGTTTTCGACAGCATGGTATGTGCCTCCTCGAGATTCTCGATCTCTGGCATCTCGGCTTTGGGATAGCGGGTCTTGATGAAGACGTGATAGATCCAGCGGGTGAAGGCGCGCTGCAGGGGCTTCTGCTCGGGTCGGCGCAACCAGGCGATCAGGTTGGCGATGACCTCGCGCACGGTTTCGGGGTCGCGCGACTTCTCGAGCCGGAACAGAGCGGCCACGAGGTTCTTCAGCTCGGCCAGGTCGTCGCTCTTGAAACGGCCCTCATCGATGAGCAAATAGGAGACGTGCGGTCTGTAGCGCTCGAACCCGCCCTTCAACGGATAGATGAGATCATGGATGTCGGTCGGTGCCCGCCAGCGCGGAATGCCGTTGTAAAGGACGATCGGCAGCACCGGCGGCAGCCAGCGGTCGGCGGCCAGCCGCTTCTGGGCGATGAGATCCTGGTAGAGCAGGCCGAGGTAGGTCATCATGCGCAGGGCCATGAACGGATCGACCTCGGACTGGAACTCGATCAGGATGTAGATGTACAGCCACTCTTCGCCCCAGCGCACGCGCCAGACGACATCGTCGTGGCGTTGCCGCCAGGATTCGCTCACATAACTCCCGTTGACCCGCTCGAGGGTGGTGAAATCGAGCTTCTTGACCCAGGCGCCGTGCACGAACCCCCGAATAAGGTCGGCGACCATCTCGGGAAACGAGAAGAACTTCTTGTAACTCGCATCGTGCCGGCGCATGCCCTCATTCTAGCCGACGACGCCGACCCTCGCAAGGTCGGAGCGCAGGAGGGCCCCGCCTGATCGCCGACGCTGGATCAATTCCTAATGTTTGAAAATCTGCTCGAGGGTGGCGGCGTCGAGGATGCGGTCGGCCCAGGTGTCGAGCTGCTCTTCGCTCGCTTCGAGAATGCGGCGTCGGTCAGCCTCGTTCAAGGGCCCGAATTTTTGCTCGATCAAACGAAGAATGGCTTTCGCCATGCGCTCTCGTCCCTTTTCGAGGCCCTTTTCGAGTCCTTCTTCGAGTCCTTCTTGGCGCCACTGCCTGGTCCATTCGACGACGGTTTTCGATAGCATGGTATGAGCCTCCTCAAGGCCGCTGCAGCATAGTTGATGTTCAGTGCTTGAGGATCTGCTTGAGGGTGGTGGCGTCGAGGATGCGGTCGGCCCAGGTGTCGAGCTGCTCTTCGCTCGCTTCGAGAATGCGGCGTCGGTCAGCCTCGTTCAAGGGCCCGAACTTGCGCTCGATTTGCCGAAGGATGGCTTTCGCCATGCGCTCTCGTCCCTCTTCTCGGCCCTTCCCCAGACCCTCTTCGAGTCCTTCTTGGCGCCACTGCTTGGTCCATTCGACGACGGTTTTCGACAACATGGTATGTGCCTCCTCGAGATTCTCGATCTCTGGCATCTCGGCTTTCGGGTAGCGGGTCTTGATGAAGACGTGATAGATCCAGCGGGTGAAGGCGCGCTGCAGGGGCTTCTGCTCGGGTCGGCGCAACCAGGCGATCAGGTTGGCGATGACCTCGCGCACGGTTTCGGGGTCGCGCGACTTCTCGAGCCGGAACAGGGCGGCCACCAGGTTCTTCAGTTCGGCCAGGTCGTCGCTCTTGAAACGGCCCTCATCGATCAGCAAATAGGAGACATGCGGGCGGTAGCGCTCGAACCCGCCCTTCAACGGATAGATGAGATCATGGATGTCGGTCGGCGCTCGCCAGCGCGGGATGCCGTTGTAAAGGACGATCGGCAGCACCGGCGGCAGCCACCGATCGGCGGCCAGCCGCTTCTGGGCGATGAGATCCTGGTAGAGGAGGCCGAGGTAGGTCATCATGCGCAGGGCCATGAATGGATCGACCTCGGACTGGAACTCGATCAGGATGTAGATGTACAGCCACTCTTCGCCCCAGCGCACGCGCCAGACGACATCGTCGTGGCGTTGCCGCCAGGATTCGCTGACATAGCTGCCGTTGACCCGCTCGAGGGTGGTGAAATCGAGCTTCTTGACCCAGGCGCCGTGCACGAACCCCCGAATAAGGTCGGCGACCATCTCGGGAAACGAGAAGAACTTCTTGTAGCTCGCATCGTGCCGGCGCATGCCCTCATTCTAGCGAAGAGTGCTGGCCCCTCGCAAGGACAACGTTTCACCAAGAGAATCTTTCGATGGTATGATTATATGAGTCAGCCACAAAAACTTGGCCATCATGACCAATCGCTATACCGGAGAGATAAACAAACTTGCCGTTGCCAGAGCCTTGAGTTCCCCATGTTGTGATGAATGATCCGTCTGCTGTGAACTTTTGAACACGATGGTGGTCTGCCACATACACATTTCCTGCAGCATCGATCGCGATCCCTTGGGGATAATTAAGCTGGCCGTTGCCAGAACCCTGGGTTCCCCATGTTGTGATGAATGATCCGTCTGCTGTGAACTTTTGAACACGATGGTGGTTTGCCACATACACATTTCCTGCAGCATCGATCGCGATCCCTTGGGGATAATTAAACTGGCCGTTGCCAGAGCCATAAGTTCCCCATGTTGTGATGAATGATCCGTCTGCTGTGAACTTTTGAACACGATGGTGGTTTGCCACATACACATTTCCTGCAGCATCGATCGCGATCCCTTGGGGATAATTAAACTGGCCGTTGCCAGAGCCCTGGGTTCCCCATGTTGTGATGAATGATCCGTCTGCTGTGAACTTTTGAACACGATGGTGGTCTGCCACATACACATTTCCTGCAGCATCGATCGCGATATGGGGATAAGAGACACCGATACTTAAAATCCCCATCAACTCCCCGCTGGATTTAAATTTGAGAATTTCGCCAAAGGATGACCCCATGTAAATGTTGCCTTTTGTATCTACGGCAACGCTAACAGGATTTATGCGCACGTCGTACCACCAACCAGTTTTTCCGCCACCCAGGTGGCCGGCAAAGGTGTAGTTGGTGGCGGCATTCACGGCAATGGCTTTCGTTTCACCGAGCGAACCAGCGGTGCCGGGCTCGGGGAGCGTCATCGCAGCCGAGTTTCCAACCGAGTCTGTGATGGTGGCGCCGTTCAAGGCCAATGCTCCAGTGCTGGCATAATCAAGGCGTGAGGTCGCGTCTCCGGCAGCGACCGTATATCGAAACACCAGAGTGTCGGAGTTGTCGCCAGACAGGAAAACCGCCGATCGGGCAGTCGGCCCTGTTCCAAGCGTAAGAGATGGGGTTCCACCGCTGATATCGACGCGGACCGGCTTGCTGAATTTGACGGTGATATCGATGATGCTCCCCAGCCCGTACCAGCCATTGGGGCTGGTAGAACTGACCGCCAGCACTGCCGGCTGAACGTTATCCATTGTCCAGGAGTCGGAGACGGGGGCGGCCAGGGCGTTGCCGGTGGCGTCTTTGATGTCGGAGATTTTCAGGGTCAGCTTATAGGCGCCAGCAGTGCCCGTCACCGAGCTGAGATCGAGCGTGTACTCCTGCTCGTTTACCTTGGTGACTTTTAGGGCCGCGAGGGCTACGGCGGTGCCGTCGCAGGTCAGCTCGAAGTCGGCGATGTCGACGCCGGTCACCGGCTTGCTGAAGGTGACCTTCACCTCGCCCACCGCGGTATTGCGCGGGTCGGGGGCGATCTCGGCGATGGTCGCGGTCGGGGCGGTCGTATCGGTCGTCCAGGAATCGGAGACGGCGGCAGCCAGGGCGTTGCCGGCGGCGTCTTTGATGTCGGAGATTTTCAGCGTCAGCTTGTAGGAGCCAGCAGTGCCTGTCACCGAGGTAAGATCAAGCCTGTATTCCTGATCATTCACCCTGGCGACCGTCAGACCCGTGAGGGCTACAGCAGTGCCGTTTCGGGTCAGCTCGAAGTCGGAGGTGTCGACCCCGCTTACCGGCTTGCTGAAGGTGACCTTCACCTCGCCCACGGCGGTATTGCGCGGGTCGGGGGCGATCTCGGCGATGGTCGCGGTCGGCGCCTCCGTGTCCATTTGCCAGGTTCGCATTACGTCAGAATGGAGGCTGTTTCCAGCAGCATCTTGGATGCCTGAATTCAATGCCTTCAAGGTTAAGATGTACTGGCCGTTGAGGGAGGTCAGATTGCGCAGATCCAAGGCATAGGTAGATCCGGTTCCGCTCAAGAGATGGGGCCGAATTTCAACTGGCACCCCATCGCGGGTCAGCATGAAGTCCGAAGCGTCCAATCCGGTGATGGGTTTGGAAAAGTTCAGCGCCAGCGATTCGACGGGTTGGTGGCGCGGGGTCGTGATTTCGGCAAATTCTGCCGAGAGCGCTTCGGCATCGACATGGAATGACCAGGTCGTGTCCTCAGCGATACCGGCAAAATATCTTCCTGTTTCGTCCAAAAAACACGTGCCCGCGACTCGTATGGCATAGCGTTTCGAAGCCAGCGGCCCGTGGGCGATGGTCACGAGATGGTTCGCCACGGAGACGGAGTCTGACGTGACATCGATGGTCTCGACGTCTGTCCCGTCGGTCAAATTCCGAACGACGATGTGGCCCGTTCCCTTCTTCATTGGTCGATCGAAGGTCAAGATGAAGGGGGCGCGCTGGTTGACGTTCTCTGCCCCGTTTTTCGGGGTCATTCCGACCACGCCAGGGGCCATCGATACGACAACGGCATAATCCTGCGTCGAGCCATCCTGGGCTACGATGGTGTAGGTTTTTTTCGCAGAGAAATCATTGGGGGTGACGCCGCTGGTCTGGATGACGGAGCCGACTCGTACCACCGCGTGCTCCGATGCTGTGAATCTGGCCACCAGCGACGAGAGATTCGTTCCAAAGGGAACGGTGACCGTCACGGTTTTGTCGGTTTCGTTGATCGTACCTGCCACCGCGGGTTCAAGGAAGCCGAAAGAGGTCAGCATGCGACCAGTGGCAGCTGCGATCGTTACCCGGACGACATATTCTGCTTTCGAACCATCCTGGGCTGTTACGACATAGACCTTTTCTTTGGAGAAATCGTTCGCGGTCATCCCGCTTTTCTGGTCGAAACCGTTCATTTGAACGTTGGACCCGGTGGTCTCGAAAACGGCGACCAGGTTGGTGAGGTCGGTTCCATAGGGGACGGTGACCAGGATGGTTCTGGCGGTCTGATCGATTTTGCCGCTAACTGGTGGGTTAACGAACGCAAACGATGTCATCGCCTTCTCTGACGATAAGACACCTTCTACGACCAGCGGGAGATGAGCAACCCCTTCAGCGCCTTCGCCATCGCGCACTCTTACGCTGACGGTGGCAAGACCACCGTCAGCGGGAGCCGTCCAGATTTGGATGAAGGGATCCGCGGACGGAGTCAACGTACCGCGAGTCTTGCTCCAGATGGCACGAACCTGGTCGAGATCTCCAGAGTCGGCGACCTTGGCCCGAATGGTCAGTTGCTTCCCTGCTCCAATCCTGGTCGCCAAAATCTCACCGTCGTAGGCGGCTAGGGTCACCTGGGGGGTGAAGGAATTTGCCTGTGCCGCGTCCTTGCTGGGTGACAGGCAGGGTCAATTCAACCGCGACCGGGGTCTGGGCGGGAATAAAGTCAAGCCCAAACTTGACTCCTTCGAAACTTGAGCCCAAAAAAGCGGTTATTTCGTTTTGGATGAACCCCTCAGGTAAGGGGGGGGTCTCAAAACGGCCTCCTTCTTCAACTTGGAAGGTTTCTCCCCACAGCATCAGCTTGGTCCCGGCGGCGAGGGGGACCCCATTGGCATCCCGCAAGATGCCCACCAATCTGACGGTAGCAGGGGATAGCACCAGATCGACCGTGGCCGGCGCCGCGTCGCCCACACTGGTCTGCTCGGGCGATCGCATTTTCCAGACCATGGTTGCCCCGCCAGCTTTGGCCACTACGTGAAATTTTCCAGCGGGCACCTTCTCGAGCACGTAGATCCCGTCTTGGTTGGTGCGAGTGCGAATGTCGGGGCGCTCTTCGAGCCAGACTTCCGCATCGGCGATGCCGAGGGCGTCTTCTCCTTCGGCCAACCGAACCGAAGCGACCGATGCGGTCGAAGGCCTTCTGGTGATCTTCCCGGTCACAATACCGACGGGGTCGGCGCCCTCCAAATCCGGGTCGTGGTCGCGGCCACAGCCTACCAAGACCAGGAAACCGGCAAAAACGACCAAGAGCAGAATCGCCAGAGCACGTGCCGAGCGCGACAATGACATTGCTTCCTCCCTGGAATCCCGCACCTTGTGGGGATGGAGTTCGGACTTGATGGTTCAACCCCGGCCTTTGGGCGTTGGCCGAGGTATCAGAGACAAATAGCATTTTGAGTCCCCCAAAGTCATCCGGAGAACTCCGGACAAAAAGACGAGTCGGTTGGAAACTGCGCGAGATGTGGAAGTTCGGAAGAAGCACCGATGAGACGGCTCGGGAGTGCAGGAAAAGCGCCATAGCGAAAAAACAAAGTCCAGGTTGCGGGTTGGTCATGACCGGTCGGCACGACCATCATTTTCGAACCTTATTGGTCTTGTTTTTGGGGGGGGAATGGGAGCGGGCCTTTGTTTGCAGGTTTTCGGGGTGAGCAGCCACCCTGCCACAATGCGTCTCGCTCACTGGGGGCGCGGCGGACCTGGCGGGGAGTCGAAGGAAGCCCTCGCCGGCCTATGGCAGCGCCGGTCTGGGGGGCGATGCATTGGATGTATCTACGATTGGGGGCGGGTTTCAGGGGTGGTGAAAAAAAGCAAAAAAGGGCTTGACTTCGATCGGCATTCGGGATACTATAACGGTGTTGAGTGGTTGGTTCTTTGATAAGCGAACTGGTCGCCGAAAGGTTCGAACTTCCGAACTCCGGTCGGTCCTCCATGGGTGTCCTAAGAGGGTGGTCTGAGTATTGGTGACAATGTCTCGGTCCCCGAAGGGAAACAATAACCTCGGTATCCCAAGGTCCTAAGAGGAAGTTCGAATCAGAAGGCAGAAACTCCCAGAGGGAAGGTACTCCGTTCGCGGAGGAGCCATCTGTGGTGAGAGAAGAACCCCAGGGGGGTCGCAACCCCGAAGGGGGGAGGGCGGCAACGCCCAGGCTCGCCACGGAGGAAAGCCCTGAAGGAGAGACGGTCAAGAGAGGCGCGCTCGCGTCGGGGGGGTGAAACCTCTCGGCGAGATGAGGCAGGCCTGCTCGGGAGCAACGCTCCAAGGTCGATTCAAGTTCAAGATGGGCGCCAGCCGTTGCAAGACGGCCAGGGGCCGGGTGAGGCGAGGTCGCCATCCGCGTAGTGGCGCGGCGGCCAGCGGCCGGGAACCGCCCCCTCCCCCGGAAGGAACCCATGAAGAACAGAACAACGACGCAGGAGCCAGGGACTGGAGACAGCACCCGATCGATCAGGTCATGACCTCTGCAGACCGAAACCCTAGGAGTGCCAGCGGGGTGGAACAAACCCGCAAGTCGTTGCGGACGTCGATCCTGTCGAGAGGTTGCGAAAACCTGCGGACGGGATGCAACAGGGGTGGAAGCCTGTTCTGCACGTCGGACGATGATGGCGCTGAAAGGGACCAAACCCAGGAAGGCGCCGGCTCCCAACCGGTGTAGGGGTATGCAGAACCTTGCAGTCGACCGAAGCCTCGAAGAGGATAGAGGACGTAAGCGAAAGCCGAAGTTCGGCGGTTGTGTAAGGGCCTCGTAGGTGGTTGAGAACATCTGAGGCTTGACGTAACCAATGCGCGTCATAGCGCAACCGCGTTAACACTCTCAAAGGCAGGGAACGGCAAGAAGGGGTCCGCTGGTCTGGCAACAGGCCAGGGAACGTATACTCCGACAGTCTTCAGTAAGGAAAACCAGTTCGCTCTCAAATCGTTCCGGCCACTCAACACTTTTAAGCCGACTTCCCCTCCCATTCCGGGAGGGGTTTCCTTTCCAGGCAGGTTTTTCTTTTGATCGCCTGGTGGCAATGGCCCAACCAAGGGAAGCATCCAGCCCTTCATAGAAAACCGCCCCGGGTCGCGGGGATGCGACCCGGGGCGGGGTGGAAAGGGAAGTTTTAGGGATCAGGACACGCGGACTTCGATCTGGCGAGGTTTGGCCTTCTCGGCCTTCGGCAGATGGAGCGTCAGGACGCCGTGCTTCAATTCGGCGCTGATCCGATTCTGGTCGACGGCTTCCGACAGCTCGAACTGGCGGAAGTAGTTAACTGGCTCGAATTCCTGGATCAGCAGGCCCTGCCGATTCCGTTCGGCCACCTTGCCTTCGAGGGTCAGAATGCCTTCCTCGACCGACACCTTCAGGCCATCCTTTTCGACCCCAGGCAGATCGGCCAGGAGGGTCAGCCCCTCATCGGTCTCGTAGATATCGACGAGTGGAGTGACAAAGTACTCGGGGTGGCGGGTCACTTCCCGCTTCACCACGTTCTTTTCTTCCTTCATGGCAGGGACAGTCTTCTCAGCCATATGCTTTCCTCCTTTGTTGGTCGATTTCATAGCTCGTGCTCGCCCCGGCTCAGTCCATCTTGATCTCGATCTGGCGGGGCTTGGCGGCCTCGGCCTTGGGCAGGGTCAGGAACAGGATGCCATTCTTGTACTCGGCCTTCACCTTGTCAGGATCGATCTGGCAAGGCAGCTCGATGGTGCGGGTGAATTTGCCGGCGCCGCGCTCATTGCGATGGAACCGATCATCGGGGATGTTCGAGCGCGGTTTTTCGCCCGAGATGGTCAGGGTATCGTTCAGAGCCGAGACCTTCAGCGTGGCAGGATCGACACCAGGAGCGAGGGCTTCGACATACAGCGCCTCGTCATCGGCCCCCACGTTCATGAGGGGGAAGTGCCGGGCGGCGATGCCAGGCAGGAAGGCCGCCTTCGGCAACCGGCCGAATCCCAGCTCCTTGGTCAGGTCGGAAAGCTGATTCTGCAGTTGTTCCATTTCTTTGAAGAAATTCCAGATGTTCATTGGGCACACCTCCTTGGTGGTTTTGGTTGAATCCTCGAGCTTGGCATTTAGCAAAGGGCGTGCCAGGTCGGGAAATGGCCTGTGGAAGCCGCCTGTCCAGCGTTTTGGCCAGGCAGGCCAGAGCGGCGACGTCGCGTGCGACGTCAGGGCGACGCCGGCGAGGCAAGGCCAAGGCGCGGTCTCTGGCAGCTCTGGCAGCCCGTTCAGCCTGTCGCCGGAGGGCGCGACGGCGAATTGCGAAGGGCGCTATTCCAGGTACAATTCGGGCGATCGGGGCGGGGCGGGCGAGCGCAACGGACGGGTTCCCGGAGCGGCCTGGAAGCCCTGGATCATCCGGTACCGGCAGCGCCCGGGGGCGGTCGGGTCGCGCATCAGGATCAGGCCGGGATCGAACCATTCTCCGGTGCGTCGGTACTCGGCGAAGCGGGTGGCGATCAGCTCGCTGACGTCGAGGTAGATCTCGGCGCTGCCGGTGGCGGGCAGGCGTCCGGTGGCCATCGGCGTCGGGGCGAAATCGCCGCCGGCTCGTTCCCAGGGGAGCATCGGGGCGGCGTGGGTCCAGGTGGTGCCCTGCTCCCAGGGGACGTGACGGTGCCAGCGGCCGGGTCCCTCGAGGAAGGGGCGGGTCAGCAGGAAGGCGGCCACCGGCACCTCGACCGGCGATTCGGGGGTGGGCAGCACTCGCAGCACCAGGGTGGCGCGGGTCGGGGTGAAGGTCTCCAGCGAGCGACCGGCCTCGGCCACCGCCTTGGGAATGTCGAACCACACGAGGTAGCGCAGGCCGGTCAGTTCGTACCACGTTCCCAGGGGGCCGGCCGCATCGGCGCCGGCGTCCCGGTCGAATCGGTGGGGCGGCATCTGGTCGTTCCAACTGCGGATGAAGGTGTCGAATCCCTCGCGGACCACCACCGTGCCGGGGCCGACTCGGGGCGGCATGGTCGGCCAGCGCAGGGCGCGCAGGCACCTGCCGCATAGCCGCGCCTCGGGCAGGTTGTGGAACCCGCAGGTCGGGCAGAGCCCCAGATCGTACGGCCGAATGGTCGAGGCGGTCGGGGCCGCCTGGGTCGTGGTCGGCGTCCACCCGACCAACAGCAGCAGGGGCAGCAGGCAGGCGGTCATCCGGATCAACGGTGGTTTTGCCATTCCTCTCTTCTTCGGAAAGGTGGAGGTTCCCGACTTCTATCGGCAACCGTCAGAGAATTCCAGATCGGGGGATGGAGGGGCTCGACCTGGTCAGGTCAGGGTTTGAGGGCCTGGGCGACCTCGGCCTTGATCTTCTCGAGCATCTTGGCGGCATACTGGCCTTGCTGGCTGCGCGGGTCGACCAGCTTGGCGATGGTGGTGAAGACCTCGGTGGCCTCGCGGTAGGCGCGCCGCCGGTAGTAGACCATGCCGAGGTTGATCTTCAGGGTGATGTCGCGCGGTTCGACGGTGGTGGCCATGACATAGGCCTTGGTGGCGTCGATCAGTTTGCCGGATTTGTAATAGATGTTGCCGAGGGCGGAATAGACGTAGGCGGCTTTGGGATTGATGCGGGCGGCGGCCTTGAGCGCTTTCTCGGCGTCGGCGAGCTGGCCGAGCTTCATCAGGCGCATGCCTTCCTGGAAGCTCTTCTGGAAGGCCTCTTCGCGTTTGCGGGCGGTGGCATGGGCCTCTTCGAGCTTGCGGAAGTCGGCGGGCGGCAGGATGGCCTTGAGGGCGGCGAGGGCCTCGCGGCTGATCAGCAGGTCGGCGTCGCGCAGCGCGGTCAGCAGCGGGGCCTTGGCCTCCTCGGCATGGAGCAGGCCGAGGGCTTTGATGGCGGCGCGGCGTTCTTCCCAGGGGTGGTCGGGCTTGGTCAGCTCGATGAGGGTGGGGATGATGGCAGGATTGCCGAGGGCGGCGAAGGCCCGCAGGTAGACGCTGCGCGCCTCGGGATCGGTCTCGCGCTCGAAGCGCTCGCGCAGGGGGCGGTAGCTGTCGGGGTGGCCGATCTCGCCGAGGGCCTTGACCACCGGGATCTTCAGATCGATCAGGTCTTCGTCGAGCAGGCGCAACAGGTCGGGAACGGCGCGTTGCACCCGCATCTGGCCGAGGATGCCGATGACGGTCAGCTTGAGCGTCCAGTACTCACGGGTGAGGGCCGACAGCAGGGCGGGCACCGCCCGATGATCGCCGATCCGGCCGAGGGCGCGGGCGGCGGCCAGGGCCAGGTCCTCGTCGTCGTCCTCGAGGGCGTCCATCAGCGGCTCGACGGCGCTGGCGTCGCCCAGGACGCCGAGGGTCTCGGCGGCGGCGATGCGGGCCGGCCAGTGCTCGTCCTTCAGGTGGGGAATGACGGTTTCGGCGTCGCCGGGCTGGCCGATCTGGCCGAGGGCCAGCAGCGCCTGCCGGCGCACCTCGTGGTTCTTGCTCTCGAGGAGGGCCAGCACGGCGGGGCGGGCGGCGGGCCCGAAGCTCTCGATGGCGCGTCGGATCCAGTAGTTGACGTGGTCGTCGTATTTGCCGAGATTGTGGCAGAGCCGCCCGAGGACGGCATCCTGGCCCATGTTGCGGAAGGTGGCGACGACGCTCTCGAGCAGGCGGCGGTTTTCGCTCTTGAATAGAGTGAAGAGGTCATCGACGATGGTCGGGCCATAGTGGGCCAGGGCTTTCTGGGCGGCGGTCCGGATCGCTTCGGAAGGGTCCTCCAGGGCTTTGAACAGCAGCGGCAAAGAGATCTTCGAGCCGATCCGGCCGAGCGACTGCAGGACCCAGAACCGGACCTCGGCATCGGATTCGGTGGCCAGCGAGGTGAGTTCGAGCAGGGCGTCCTCGCCGAAGGTGGCCAGGATCTCGGCGGTGGTCTTGCGGATGTTCCAGGAGCGGTCGCGCAGCAGCTTGATCAGCTCATGGAAAGCGCCGGGCGGCTTGAGTTCGCCGATCGCCCGCAGCGCCCAGTAGCGGACGTCCTCTTCCATCGAGCCGAGGGCGCTGAGCAGGGCGGAATACGCCGCCGGGCCGAAGCGGACGATGGCTTTGCAGGCTTCGCGTCGCACCACCCAGGAGGGGTCGATGAATCGTTCGATCAAGAGCGGGATGGCGTCGGGGTTCTGGAACGAGCCCATGGCCTGCACGGCCGCCATGCGGATCTCGGAATCGGGATCGCTGAGGAAGGTGCGGATCTCGGGGAAGGCGCTTTCTTCCTTCATCTGGCCGAGGATCTTGATCGCCCAGAACTTCCGTTCCTTGTTCTGGCCCTCGAGCGCTTCGGTCAGCGGCAGGATCGCTTCCGTGCCCATCTCGGCGAGGGCGCGCGCCGCCAGCGAGCGGCCCATCCAGTATTCGCTCGACAGGCTCTCCATGAGGTAGGGAATGGAGTAGGTGCCGAAGTCCTTGAGGATGTCGTAGATGAGGTCGCGGACCTGTTCGGAGGGCTGCGACAGGGCTTCGAACAGCCGACTGACGATGTGCGGGTCGCCGATCTCGCGCAGCGAGCGCAAGGCGGCCAGCCGCACGCCGAGGTCGCGGTCGGACAGTTTGTCGAGGAGGGCTTTGGTGTGGGTGCGGTCGCGCAGGTGGCCCAGGCAGAGACAGGCCCAGAAGCGGATGTTGGGATCGGGATCTTCCATCGCCGACTGGAGGGCGGTCTCGGCGGCGCGACCCATGCGGGTGATGGCCATGGCGGCGCGCGATCGCACTTTCCAGGATTTGTCGCCGAACAGCCGGATCAACTGGGCCAGACTGGCCTTGGGACTGCGGGCCAGCGATTTGGCCGCCATCACCGCCACCGGATCCTTGGGGTCGCGGATCAGCTCGAACAGGCAGCGCACGGCGTCGTCGTGGGAGGTGCCGGCCAGGGCGTAGGCCACGCGCAAACGCACATCGGCCGACCGATCGCGAGCCAGGGGAACCAGGATCTCGGCCAGGTTGGACGGGCCGATCTGGGCGATGGCCTCGACGGTAGCGCAGCGCACTTCCTTCGAGCGGTCGTTGAGCACGTCGCGCAGCGGTTCGATGGCCAGGGGGGTCTTCAGTTTCCCCAGCGCTTTGACGGCCTTCAGCCGTTTGGTGATCAGGGTCGATTTGAGGTCGGTGACCAGATCTTCCAGTTCGCGCTGCACGGCGCATTCCCCCTTCATGGTCATTTTGTCAGGCATGGTCCACGTCCCTCACTGGTGGGGCATTATACCATGCCACCCTCCTGCCGACATGGCGAAGCGATCGATCGGCGGTCGCTCCCCGTGTCGCGCGACCGTCAGGCTGGAAGATGATTGACCCTGGAGGAAGGCCAAGATACAATCGGGCCTATGAACCTCCGGCATGGCCTCCTCGGTGCGGTGCTTGTCCTGCCCGCGACCGGGTGGCCGTCGGCCCGGTCCCATTTCGTGTGGTGAGGATGCAGCCATGACCGATTTCTTCCAGCGCACCGAGTATGTGATCCGCGAGCATGTCGGGTTCACCAGCCTTCACGAGGCCTACGACATCTACGATGCCGAGGGGAAGACCCTCCTGGCCACCGCCACCGAGCAGACCAGCCTGTGGGTGATGATCCAGAAGCTGTTTCTCGACAAGGCCTTCCTGCCGGCGCTGGTCCAGGTTCATGACGCGGCCGGTCGGCTGCTGCTCGAGCTGGAACAGCCGCGGTCACTGATCGTGGCCACTCTGAACGCCCGCGATGCCGAAGGGAAGTTGCTGGGCACCTTCAAGCAGAATCTGCTGTCCTATGGCGGGGCGCTCGAGGTGACCGGCCCCGATGGTCTGCCATTGGGCACCATCTCGGGCGACTGGAAATGTCGGCAGTACCTCTTCTGCGATACGGCCGGGCGCACCCTGGCCACCATCGATCATCTCTATGGCGGGGTGGCGCGCGAACTTCTGACCACCGCCGATGACTATCGGGTGAAGATCGTCGGCGATCAGAAGATCGCTCCCCTCGTACTGGCGGGGGCCCTGGCCATCGATCTGGTGTTCCACGAGGCCTGAGACGGGCCGCTTCCTTTCCTGTTCTTCCTGAGCTGCTTCTTCCCACCCCCCTGCCGCTGGCAGGGGGGCGGTGCTAGAAGACGGCTTTCCAGACGATGAGCAGGACGATGGCCAGGGCGGCCAGATGGAACAGCATGGCCGGTTGGTACCAGAGAAGGTCGGGACTGGCCAGCAGGCGCGGCAGCAGGGTCGGCAGCCGTTCGCTGCCTGCGATGAGACACAGCAGGGCGGCCACGCCGGTCAGAACCCGCCAGGTTCCGGAGCGGCGGCCGGTCAGGAAGGCCAGCCCGATGGTGAGCCCGGCCAGGCCCAGGTAGGGCAGGTGCGGCGGGCTCGTCACGGCCTGCCAGAAGAGAGACAGGCCGTCGGGATCGGTTCGGGTGAACGTGATGGCGAGGGCGCCCAGTTCGCCCGCTACCAGAAGCAGCAGAAGGAAGGCGGGCCCCCCGAGGGGAAAGCGAGGAGCAGGCGGCGGAGCGATCGTCGCCGGTTCAGGGGGCGGTGGTGGAGGCGGTGACTTCGACGAGCGGCGCGGCGCGGGGCTGGCGCGCGGGGGGGGCAGCGTGGATGGTCCTGGCGGGCAGGTCATGGCCGGCGCTGCCTCCCGCGGGGCGGTGATGCTTCCAGCCTCAGGAGCAGGGCCGGTCTGGGCCGGCGAGAGAGTGGCCGCCCCCGCCGCGAGGGCGTCGCCCAAGGCGATCCGGAAGGGGATGTCGGCGACCATGAGCAGGTCGCCATGGCGCAGGGCGGTGCGCGCCTGGATCCGCTGGTGGTTGAGGAAGGTGCCGTTGGCGCTGCCCAGGTCTTCGAGGAAGAAGGTGCTTCCTTCCTGGGTCAGACGGGCGTGGTGGCGGCTGATCTGACGGCGGTCGAGGCGGATCGCGCAATCCTCCTGGCGGCCGATGAGGGCGGGCAGGACAGGCACGGGCCAGGCGGCGCCAGCGGCGTCGATGAGGAGCAGAGCGGGCGTGTCGGCCGCGACGGCCGCCGCGGGCGGCCCGGCCGGCTGTGAAGCAGCGGGCGGGGGGTCGGGCGGAAACGGGAACGGTTCAGGCGCTGGGGTGGGCGGAACGGGCGATACCGGCTGTGGCCCTGATGTCGCCGTCGGCTGCGGCGTCGGTGGCAGGGGCGGCGTCGGTGGTGGGGCGGGCGCGGGCGGAGGGTCGCGGAAGACCCAGGCGGAGCCGTTCCAGCATTGCCACCGGCCGGTTTGAGGGTCGATCTGCCACCACCAGCCCTGGGCGTCGACCAGGCGCAGGTGGCTGACCTTCTCGAGAAAGGCTTCGCGGTTCATGCGACCTTGCTGCCATTGCTCGCGCAGCGACTGGTACTGCGCCTGCCGTTCGAAGAACCCGCTCATGCTGTTGCCTGGCTCCTTCCGTCTCCGCCCCAGAGTAGATCAAAGCCCGACTCGGTGCAAGCGCTCGTCGGGCAGGGCCTGGCGGCGAACCCAGTCGAGGGTGAGGCGGCCGACCAGGGCGCCCAGACGCAGGCTCAGCCGGCGGGCGGCGAAGGCCAGCGGGGTGAAATAGGCCAGCCGGACAAGGTTCCAATAGAAGGCCAGGAAGTCGTTCCCGGTGATGGTGACCACCGCTCCTCGCCGGGGAAACCCCCAGGGCGCGGCATGGCGGGCGGCTTCGCGGGAGGAACCGAACACGACCTCGGCCGAGCAGGAGCCTTCGACGATGAACGGCGGCGGTGGGGGCCACCGTCGGAGGCTGTCGATCACGGCCTCGGCCAGAGTGGCTCGCCAGCGGGCCAGATCTGCAGTCACGGGCGCTGTCGAGGATCGGGAAGCGACCGGCGGGAAAGTCGTCTGGGCGTGCATCGGCGCGGCCGGCATGCCGGTCGGCGTCGCGAAGAGCGGCGCCGCGAGAGGCTGAACGGCGGTCGCGGCGGTGGGAGCGTCGGTTGGAGCTTCGGTGGAGGCTGCGGTCGGGGCGGTCTCGCCGGGTGGGGTGGTCGGTTCGAGCGCGGTGAGCGGTTTGGGGACGGGGAAGGTGACCAGGCCGGGAATGGTCGCGGCGGCCTGGCGGCAGGCTTCCTCGCACCCCGAGAAGAAGCGCGGGGCCAGCCCCCGGGTGCCGGCCGCGCCCGCGAACAGCTCGGCCTCGGTGAGCAGATGCCCCCGGAAGCGGATTTCCCGGAAGCGCGACGTCAAAGTATGGGCCAGGAACCCTGGGGTGCCCGAGGCGGCATGCATGCCCAGCATCACCAGCGAGGCGGTTCCCGGCGGCAGGCGACCGAGACCGGGAAGGGGGCCCAGGCGATATCCCTGCCGCAGGAAGAGGCGGGTGCCGGCCGGCAGTCGTTCGGGCAGGAGATTGAACCCCGTGCGGTGGAAATCGTAGATGGTCAAGGGGCTCGTTCCCTCTTCCAGCAGGCGCCTGGCCACGGCCGCCACATCGTCGGTCAGGCCGAGGCAGGCCTGGGCCCAGGCGCGAGACAACAGGCGCGCGCCGGCCCGGTCGTGGCATTCCGAACTGCCTTCGATGTCGGCCAGCAGGAGCACTCCTGCTCGCGTGCCGTCAGTCAGGGGAATCCGGATGGAAGTCGTCACAGGGTCAGGTGTACCACTTCGGCCTGGGGCTCGTCCAATCGGCAGGTGCTGCCCCATGCTCTTCCGTAAGGTGGGAGATGCGACAAGCGGTCGATCGCTCGTGCGATCAGAGGCGCCGTTGTGGTAGGATGGCGGCACCTGAGCATCTGGAAGAGAGGTTGGGCATGCGACGGCTGGCCCTCGTGGCGTTGGCCCTGGTCGGGTTGATCGGGCATCTGGCCCAGCCTGTCCCAGCCAAAGATCTGCAGCAGCTCGAGTATCTGGAACTGCTGATCGCCACCCTCGTCCCGCCCGAGCAGGGGACCTATCGCCGTCATACCATGCCCCGCTTCGTGGGGAGCCGCGGCTTTCGCAACGGTCGATGGTATCCCTTCCTTCTCGAATACGAACTGAATTCCTGGTCGACCCTGCTCGAGACCGTGCGGCGTCTGTACGAGTTCCATGAAATCGACATGTCGGTCTATCCTCGCGAGAACCAGGCGATCGTGGTCTTCGAACGCCGCGATGCGCCGCGGACCCGGACCTGGCGCACCCGGTTCAATGTCGCCCTGTTCGAAGGGCGTCCGGAACCGGGGATCGAGTCGTTCTCCCTCTGGGAACGCCCCTTTCCGGTCGAATTGCATGTGTTCGACGAACGGGAAGCGCTCACCTTCGTCGACCAGCTCAGGGATTTCCAGGCCTCCGGGCTGCGGTTCGACCTCACCCGGGAATTCTCTCTCTCGCTTACGCCCGACATCGATCCCGATGGTCGACGGTATCTGCTGGTACGATTCTTCCCCTTCTTCGTTCCTCCGCGGCGGAAGGCGGAAGAAGCTGAAGCCGAAGCTCGCCAGGTCGGCCACCATGGGGATTTCCAGCCCGGGACGCATTCGCCCTGGGATCCCGATGGGGCGTGGCGGGGGGCGCTCGATCAGCTCCTCGACGTTCCGCGGTTCGAGCGGGGATGGCTGGCCCCGCCGGGGACCGCCACGACCACCATCTGGTTGCAGGAGCTGCGAGGGACCACCGATCCCGATGGGAGCCCCTGCTGGCATTTCCAGGGGGCGGCGGCCGATCCCAAGGCGGTGTCTCGCTTCGTGCGGGAACTGCAGGACAGCGGGTGGTACGAGCAGGTGAAGGTCGATGCGCTGGCCACCCGCTATCTGCCTGGCCTCGATCGCCTGGTGACGTATTTCCGGCTGGCGGCCCGCCCGCTGCGCTGATCGGTCACGACGCCCACGGTTCCAGGGCGGCCCGGGGCCTTCCGTTGCGGCCGACGACGGAGCAACGGAGCGAGCCGTCGCCGACGACCCGCTCGATGCATCGACACCCCGAAGCCGGTCTTAGACGGGTGAGCGAGCATTCCTGGGCATCCGATCTCTGCGGGTTGACACAGGAGAAGGCTTCCTTCATTCTGGAAGTGATCATGGAACTCTCCCATTCCCACTTTTTATTGAAAGGCAGGGGCAAACTTTGAGCAAATCTTCTTCTTCCTCATCGGGAACCAATTCCGCCGCTGGTGTTCGCTGGAATCTGAATGACTATTACAAATCCGAGAAAGATCCGGCGATCGACAAGGACCTGAAAGAGGCCCTGTCGCGGGCCCAGGCCTTCGAGCGGAAATACCGCGGGTTCTTCGCGCGCAAACCTGCCCCGACCGGCGCCGGTCTGGTCAAGCTGCTGCAAGAATACGAGGACATCCTGAGCACGCGCGACCGGCCCCACATCTATGCCCATCTTCTCTTCGCCAGCGACACCCAGAATCCGGCCTATGGGCGGTTGCTGCAGCAGATGCAGCAGCGCTCGACCGAGATCTCCCGCCATCTCATCTTTTTCACCCTGGAATGGTGCGCCGCCGACGACAAGCTCGCCGCCAAGCTGATCGCCGACAAGGCGTGCGCGCGCTATCGGCACTATCTCGAGGCGGCCCGCCGGTACAAGCCGCACCTGCTGAGCGAGCCCGAGGAGAAGATCATCGACGAGCTCGAGAACACCGGCAGCCGCGCCTTCATGCGGTTGTTCGACGAGTTGCAAGGCGCGGCCCGCTTCACGGTCAAAGGCAAAGGGAAGGAGAAGCCGCGCCAGCTCACCGAGCAGGAAGCCCTCTCGCTGCTCTACGATCCCGATCGCGAGGTGCGCAAGGCGGCGGCCGAAGGGCTGAGCGCCGGGTTCCAGACGATGCTCAAGCCGCTGACCTTCATCTTCAACAACCTGGTCCAGAACCACTCCACCATGGACCGTCTGCGGCACTATCCCGACCCCATGGCCAGCCGCAACCTGTCGAACGAGATCGACCGCAAGACGGTCGAGGCCCTGCTCGCGACCTGCGACGAGCACAATCCGCTGGTGGCCCGCTACTATCGCCTGAAAGGGAAGCTGCTGGGCCTGAAGACCCTCTACGACTACGACCGCTATGCGCCCATCTCGGGCGATCTGCCGCGCTGCGCCTGGAAGGAAGCCCGCGCCATGGTCAGCGCTTCCTACCACGCGTTTTCGCCGGTGCTGGGCAAGATCGTCGATGAGTTCTTCCAGAAGAACTGGATCGATGCCGAACTGCGGCCGGGCAAGCGGGGCGGCGCCTTCTGCTGCAGCGGACCGACCGATCTGCACCCCTATATCCTGATGAACTTCACCGACAAGATGCGGGATGTCAGCACGCTCGCCCACGAACTCGGGCACGGGGTCCATGGCTACCTCGCCCGCAAGCAGGGGTATCTGCAGGCCGATACCCCGCTGACCGTCGCCGAGACGGCCAGCGTGTTCGGCGAGATGCTGACCTTCCATCGCCTGCTCGAGGCCCAGAAAGACCCGAAGGTCAAGCTGGCCCTGCTCTGCAACAAAATCGAAGATGCCTTCGCCACCGTCTTCCGGCAGGCCTGCATGACCCGCTTCGAGCAGAAGGTCCATGCGGCCCGCCGCCAGGAAGGGGAACTCACCGCCGAGGCGATCAGCAAGTTCTGGATGGACTGCAACAAGGCCATGTTCGGCGACAGCGTGCATCTGACCGACGGGTATGCCTCGTGGTGGTGCTACATCGGCCATTTCATCCACACGCCGTTCTACTGCTATGCCTATTCGTTCGGCGAGCTGCTGGTCCTCTCGCTCTACGCCCTGTACCGCCAGGAAGGCAAGAGCTTCGTTCCTCGTTACCTCGATCTGCTGGCAGCGGGCGGCAGCGAGAGCCCCGAGGCCCTGACCCGGAAGATGGGCCTCGACATCTCGAAACCCTCGTTCTGGAAGAAAGGAATCGATCTGATCGCCGAGATGGTCCAGGAGGCGGAGGGCCTGGCGGCCAAGCTCGCGGTCGCCCCCAAAGCTCGGAAGCGCTGATCGCTCGCCGGTTCTCCGTCTGCTTCGCCCTCTTCTCCTGGCTGGTGCGGCCGGCAGCAGCGGTAGGCAGCCGGAGGGAAACGGTCAGGTCGGCTCGCCGTACATTGAAATAACGGCCTGAATCCTGTATTCTTAGCCAGAATGGAAGCGGCCTTCTCTGGCGAGAAGGCCGCGTCGAGCACTGATCCTGGAACCGGGCGGTCGGCGGGCGGAGCCTACTCCTCCGACAAGGGGCCTCGGTAGAAGATGACGAACTTGCAATGGGTGCAATTCAAGGTGAAGTAGGGGGATTTGCGGCCGGAATGGGTCCTTTGCACCATCGGGGCGCTGCACTGCGGACACAACATGGTTCCACCTCCTCAGCGGTTCGAACGTCTCGTAAACCTTCCTAGTCAATGTATCGACATTCCCGCGGGAAACATTTAGAGGTGAGCGCATGCCGGCGCTGAAACCTGCCGCCACCGCCCCGGCCGCGCTGGGGCCGACGCGGCTCGTGTCGCCGGTCGTGGTGGTCCAGATCGTCACGGGTCTGCTGGCTCTGGCCATCGTCTGGCTGAGCCTCGATTTCGCCCGCCAGGACCGCGAAGCGCGAGCCGCCGGCGTGCGCCAGCGGCTGGGCGCGCTGGCGACCGTGGCCGCCGACGGCATCGCTCGCGGCCTGTTCGGGGCGCGCGATACCCTGCGTCTGCTGTCCCGCCTGCCGATGATGCGGCAGGTCCGGCGCACCGGGTGGCTGAGCGATCGGCTGGCGGCGCTCGAGACCTGGACGGCCGAGCTGCCGGAGCGGTGCGAAACTGGCTGGCAGACCTGGCGCGAGCTGACCCACGCGCTGCGCCAGGATCTGCGCCTGACCGTCGACGTCGGTCTGGCCGGCCTGCGTCGCTGGTTCTATGATCTTGGCCTGCTGACGGCCGCCGAGCCGTGGCTGGACGACCTCGACGGTCGTTTGGGCGGCTGGCTGACGGGAAGAGCCGGGAATCGTGGCCTGGGGTCTTCTTCCGTATTCGATTTCGGAGGATCGACCCGGCGGGGCGAGCTCGCCCTGGGCGAAGGGCTGGCCGAGGCGATGCGGTCGCTGCTGGCCGGGCTGGCGGTCCCGGCCCGGCTGCTCGATGCCGCCCTGGTCCCGGGGCCGCTGCAGCCCGCCGATCTGACGGAAATCAACCGGGTACTGGCGGTCAGCCTGAGCGATCGCGATCTGATCCGGTCGTTGACCGTGCGCGATCTGCGAGGCCGTCGCCTGGCCGGCGTCACCGAGATCGGCGACGAGATCGATCTGTTCACCGGCTGGATGGTGCGAGCGGCGCAGGCCAACCGTTCCTTCTATCCCGGGCCGGTGCTCTTCGCCGAAGGGCTCGGGCGGCCGCTATGGCAGATGGCGGTGCCGCTGCGCGACCAGGAGCGCCAGCCCTTCGCCCTGCTGACCGCCCAGGTCGATCTGGCCTTCCTGGCCGATCTGGCCGGCAAAACCCGCCTGGGCCAGGGCACCCACCTCATGGTGGTCGACGAAGAAGGCGTGATCATCGGCCATCCCCGGCTCTCCCTGATCGCCGCGCAGGCCAACGCCAGCCGGGCCAATCCGGCCGTTCCCGCCGTCCTGCATGGCCAGGAAGGGGTCGAAGAACTGCGGGTGGGCGGGATTCCGCATTTCGTGGCGTATCGGGCGCTGAAGACCCTCGACCAGAACAGTCTCCCGGGGTGGGGCGTGCTGGTACTGGCTCCGGTCGCCGAGGTCCTCCCCTCCGGCCTCGCTTCGATCCTGGTGGCGGTGGCAGTTGCAGCCGGCGGCCTTTTCATCTTATTGTATGTCTCCACCATGGTCCTGGCATGGGTGGAAGATGAATACGGAGGCTGAGTCCTGGCCATGAGCTGCGCTGCCCCTCGTTCGTCGGGCCACCGGCCGGCCCGTCTGCGGTGGCTGCCGCTGCTCCTGGTCCTGGCGGGCGGCCCGGTCGTCGTCGCCCAGACGTCCCGCACCGCCACCGACCTGATGGGGGAAGCCCTCAAATGGCGCGCGCGCGGCCAACTGAGCGATGCCATCCGCTCTCTCGAGCAGGCGGTCGGAGCCGCGCCCCGTGCGGCGCAGCGAACGATGGCCCAGTTCATGCTCGGCGACTGCCTCCTCGAGGCCGGCCAGGCCGAAGCCGCCCGGGCCGTCTATGCCGAGCTGCTGTCGGCCGATCTCACCGACGACGAGCGGGCCGAGGCTCGCTATCGGCTCGCGCAGAGCCTCGAGCGGCTGGGCCGGATCGACGAGGCGCGCCGCCTCTGCCGGGAGATCGCCCGGCAGCACCGGGGGAGTTCCTTCGCCCAACTGGCTCGCCTCCTGGAAGCCACGCTCGACCGTCGGTCCGCCCCGCCCTCGGAATACATCTCCGCGGAAGAGGCCGCCCAGGTCCGCGCCGCCTCGCCCGTGAAGGCACCGCCGCCTTCGGCCGCCGCTCCCACGTCTGCTGCTCCCAAGGCTGCCGCGCCCGCTCGCCCGGCGTCGTCGCGGCCCGACCCCTTGCCCGATGAAGAGCCCGATGCGGGGGGCCCGCTGCCCGACGAAACCGGGGCAGATGATGAGGCGGTCGCCACCGCTGAGCCCGCTCCTGAGAAAGCGCCGGCTCCCGCCTCCGTTCCCGCCCCAACGACGCGATCGACGCGCGGGGCGGGGGCGGGCCCCGCTGGGGTGGCTGCCGCTCCGGCCTCTTCGCAGGCTTCAGGTCGTGCGGAAGAGCCGAAGGCCATCGCCCCGCCGAGCCGCGGAGCGCCGCCGTCCTCTCCGCCTCCTGCTCCCGTCGGGTTCCCCGCCGATCTCCTCCGCTTCCCTCCGACCACCCAGGCCGAGCGGGAAGCCCTGGCCAGCGAGATCCTCCAGGCCCAGGAAGCCCTCCAGCGCTCCCCCGAGGCGCCCGACAACGACACCCTCCTGTTCCGGATGGCCAGCGCGACCGCTCGCTTCGGCGAGCATCTCGAGGCCTGCAAGACCTACGATCGGTTGTTGACGCAATTTCCCTCCTCCCAATATGTCGAGGAAGCCTACTATGAAGCGATCCGGTTGCGGGCCTACCTGAAAGTCTACAAACCGGTCGTCGAATGGGGGGAAACCTTTCTGCAGACCTTCCCGCGCTCGTCGCGGGGGCCGGCTGTGCGACGCCTGATCGCCTTCGCCCGCGCCCAGCTCCAGAAGCCCGGGGCAGCGCCCCGTCCCGCGGCCGCCTCCGGTGGCCCGGCCGCCCCTGGCGCCGCCGGCTCGGGGGCGTCGGCCGCGAGCGCCGCCCCGGCCCCGCGGTCGGCCAGGCCCGGCGCGTCGCGCGGCAAGCTGGCCGACGATCCTCGCTACCAGGAAGCGAAACGGCGCGTGGCGGCCGAGCGCTACAGCCTGGCCTTGCGCGACTTCGAGGCCCTGTCGCGTCTCTACCCTGACGATCCTGCCATCTGGTGGGATCTCGCGTTGGTGCAGGTCCAGCAGGAGCGGCATGGCGAGGCCGAGGTCAGCCTGAATCGGCTGCTGGCGCTCGACCCCAACAACCAGGATGCCCGTTCCCTGCTCGGCTACTGCCACTACCAGCGCAAGGATTACCAGAAAGCCGCCGATGTCTATGGCCAGACCGGCGAGTCCTCGGCTGCCTCCGGCGAAGGCCTGACGTTCTTCGACCCGCAGAACGCCGCGAAGCGGATGCAGCAGTCCCGACCAAAGGCCCGGCCCGCCGCGTCCGCGGCCCAGACCCACCAAGGAGAAGAACCATGAACGACGAAACCCGACAACTCATCGCATCCTACAAAATCGAGGGCGACATCCACCTGAAGAATCAAGAATGGGGCCCGGCCCGGATCGCCTACGAGAAGGCGCTCGAGGAGTTCGATCGGATCCAGTCGGAAGAGGAATTCGAACTGGTGACCGCCGACGACAAGGAGCTGCGGACCCAGATCGAAGAGGCTCTCGGCCAAGCATCCTTCCAACTGGCCCAGCAGCACCGCGAGTGGGGCCTGGATGCCCTCAAGAGCAAAGACTACGCGCGCGCCGTCGAGGAGTTCGAAGAAGCCATCGACCTGGCCGGCGAGGACAACCTGCCCTTCCTCGAAGAGGTCAAGCAGCTGCTCGACAAGGCTCGGGTGAAGAACCGCGATCACGAGCTGTACGAAGAACTCACGCCCTTCGTCGAACGGGGCGATGACTTCCGACGGGCCGGCAACTACGCCGAAGCCATTCTCGAATACCAGGAGGCCCTCAAGGCCATCGCCGGTCTCCCGCCCACCCATCGCTTCGTCAGCTACTTGCGCGAAGCGCTGCGCGAGTGCCGGCGCCAGCTCATCAAGCCCTACCTCGTCCGCATCCATCGTGCGATCCATGCCGGCAAGCCGGCCCATGCCCACAATCTGCTGAAGCGCGCCATGCTCCTGCTCGACGAGACCGATCTCGTCTATCGAGCCTTCCTGACCCAGATTCGCGATGCCATTCCGGTCCCGCCCCCGGCCGAGGTCGAAGAAGGCGAAGAGGTCGAATCGCCCGAAACCTGGGCCAAGGCCATCCGCGATTATGAGGAAGCCCTCGATCTCTACTCCTCGTTCACCCTCAGCGACCCGCTGTCTCCCGCCTACACCGGCGTCAACATCTACGAGGACCGGTTCCTCAGCGCGCGGCGCAATCTGGCCAACCTGTACAAGAGCCGCGGCGATCGGTTCCGCGATCAGCTCAAGCTCGAGAAGGCCATTCGCAGCTACAAGGAAGCGCTCAAGCTGTATCCGCGTTCCGACCGGCTGTTCCATGAAACCTTCCGGGAGATGAAGAAGCTGCGGGCCCAGCTCAACCAGCCCTCGCTCCCTGCCACCGCCAAGTGAACGGGTGAGCGCGCCACCACGGGGCCGCCGCGGGCCGCCGGCGCGGCGGCTCCCGGGCGGGGCCGTCGCCGCGCCTCTGGCGCGCCGCCCTTGCCTGGCCGTGGCCTTCCCGCCGATCGCATGAGCGACCCTTCCCTGCTTTCCCCTGCCGATACGCCGGCCGGCGCCTCCTGGTACCGGCGGTGGGAAATCTGGCTGGGGGTGGGTCTCAGCCTGGCCGTGGCCCTGCTTTTCCTGCAAGGCTGGCTGGTCGACCTGGAGAACCGTGCCATCGACCTGCGCTTCAAATCCCGGGGCGGGCTGGCCCTGGCCAAGGATCTGGTGCTGGTGGTGGTCGACGACGAGTCGCTGGTCCGGCTGGGGCCCTGGCCCTGGCCGCGGGCGCAGCATGCCCAGCTGGCCCGGCGGTTGAAGGCCGCCGGCGCGCGCGTGGTCGGCTTCGACATCTATTTCCATGAGCCGTCTTCCTATGGCCCCGAAGACGATGCCGAGTTCGTGAAGGCCCTGGCCGAGACCGGCAATGTGCTCCTGCCCGTCGTCTTCGAGCGCAAGCAGGTCTGGGACAACGACGTCATGGAGGTGGTCGATCGCAGCGTCGCCGAGCGGCCGATTCCCGAATTGCGCCAGGCGACGGCCGGCGAAGGGTTCATCGACATGGAATACCAGAAGATGAACCCCGATGGCGTGCTGCGCTATGTCTTCCTGCAGAATCGCTCGGAGGGGATGACCTTCTTCCCCTTCGGACTGCAACTGGCCTCCCGCTTCCTGGACCAGCCCATCACCGTCGGTTCGGACGGCGTCGCCCTGGGCGGTCGTCGATTGCCCGCCTACGCGTTGCCCGGCCTGCGCCATGAGGACGGGCCGGTGCAGGCGTTCATGATCAACTATGCCAACCAGACCGGGTTCTTCGACGAGGTGCCCTTCCAGGATGTGCTCGACGGGAAATTCCCGCCCGATCTGTTCAAGGGCAAGGCGGTGATGGTCGGCACCCGCACCAAGGGCACGTCGGAAGATCGGAAGTTCTGCCCCTACGGGGTGCTGCTCGGCATGGAGGTCCATGCCCACCTCTTCCAGACCATCGTCAGCGGCCGGATGTTCACGCGCCTGTCGCCGCCGGCCTTCGCCGGGTTGCTGGTCGGCCTGGGGCTGGTCGTGGCCCTGTTCCTGATCGCCTGGCCCGGGATGACCGGCAACCTCGCGGTGCTGGGACTGTTCGTCGCCTGGATGCTGGGGGCCGACCAGGCGTTCCGGCGGGATGTGGTCCTCGAGGTGGTGCCGGTGCTCGTCCTGGTTCCCGTGCAATGGGCGATGACCCGGCTCATTCAGCAATTCGTCGCCCTGCGGCAGCGCAACCGCGATCTCGCCCTGCTGAACGTCGATCTCCAGCGGAAGAACCGGGAACTGTCGATCCTCAACGAGATCAGCAAAGCCATCGTCTTCATGGACAACCTGACCAAGACGCTCGATGCCATCCTGCGTCGGGCGGTCGAGGTGCTGGGCGCCGAGCGCGGCGCCCTCATCATGCTGGACGAGCGCTATGAGAATCTCGTCGAAGAAGCGGTGGTGGTCGGGCCGGCCGGCCGGGGCGAAGTGCCGACCGGCCTGCGGGAGATGGCGGCGCGCCTGGTCGAGCAGGGAACCTCGCTGCTGGTCGCCGATGTCAGTCGCGACCCCGAGCTGGCCGCCCTGGCGCATGGGGAAGCCTCGGTGCGCTCGGTCATCGGCCTGCCCTTGCTGGTGCATCAAACGCCGATCGGCGTCATGACCATCCTCAACAAACTGGGCGGTCCCTTCGATGCCGATGACCTGAAACTGGCCGACATCATGGCCAACCAGGCGGCCATCGTGATCGAACAGGCGCGGCTGTACAACCTCGCCACCATCGATGGCCTGACCGGGTTGATCGTCCATCGGCATTTCCAGTCGAAGATCGAAGAGGAGTTCCGACGCGCCAAGCGGTACGGCAAGCCGCTGTCGATCATCATGACCGACATCGATCACTTCAAGAAATTCAACGACACCTGGGGCCACCAGACCGGCGACCTCGTCTTGCGCGAAGTCGCCAAATGCGTGCGGTCGACCATCCGCGACACCGATGTGGCCGCCCGCTACGGGGGCGAGGAATTCGCCGTCATCCTGCCCGAGACCGACGTCGAAGGCGCCGCCCAGTTCGCCGAGCGGTTGCGGCTCAAGGTCGAGGCCACCACCTGCCAGGGGCCGAAAGGCCCGTTGCAGGTCACCATCAGCCTCGGGGTCGCTTCGATCCCGCACAATGCGGTCGACACGACCCAGGAGATGATCAAGGCGGCCGACGAGGCGCTCTATGCGGCCAAGCACGCCGGCCGCAACCGCTACCAGGTGGCGCCGGCCGCAGGGCCTGCGCAGGCTTGATCGGCTCACACCCCCGACCGACCAACCAGTAGACCAGCTCCCGACGCCCGTGCCGCGAGGGCGGACATCATCCGAGCGGTTGGCGGGACGGGAGCGTTCAGGACCTGGTTTTTTCGAGATCCTCGCGGGCGAGGCCGAGAGATTTGAGGGCGCGGTAGAAGGTGGCCTTGTGGATGCCCAGACGGGCGGCGGCGCGGGTGATGTTGCCGCCGGCTTCGGTGAAGGCGCGCCGCAGGGCGGCTTCATCCAGGGGTTCACGGGCTGGGGTGGAGCGCGGGGCGGCGGCCGGCGGCTCGGAACTGGCCGCGCCTGCCCAGCGGGGCGGAACGGCGGCGCTGGCGACGGTCGCGGCCCCCTCGGCCTCGCGTGGCGGATCCTGCATGCCGAGTTCGATGGCCTGCCGATAGGGCAGGATGGTGACCTGCGGGTCGGGGCGGGCCAGGCGGGCGGCGGCCATGCGTTCCTCGACCCATTCCTTGAGGGCCCGCTGGTTGATGATGTCGGTGCGGGTCTCGGCGAACAGCCGCTCCATGAGGTTGCGCAGCTCGCGCACGTTGCCGGGCCATTGGTAATGCTGCAGGACGGCCAGGGCATCGCGGGTGAGACCGACCACCTGCCGCTGGTACTTGGCATTGAGCAGCTTGATGAAGTGCCGGACCAGCAGTGGAATGTCTTCGAGCCGCTCGCGCAGGGGCGGAATGCGGATCTGCAGCGCATTCAACCGGAAGAACAGGTCGGGCCGGAACTGCTGGCGACTGGCGGCTTCTTCCAGATTCTTGTTGGTGGCGGCCACGATGCGCACGTCGACCTTGACCGGCCGCTCGGAACCGACCCGTTCGATCTGTTCCTCTTCGAGCACCCGCAGGAGCTTGGCCTGCGAGGTCAGCGGCAGGTCGCCGATCTCGTCGAGAAACAGGGTGCCGCCGTGGGCGCGTTCGAAGCGGCCGCGGTGCGACTTGATGGCGCCGGTGAACGAGCCTTTCTCGTGGCCGAACAGTTCGCTTTCGAACAGCGTTTCGGTGATGGCGGTGCAGTTGACGGTGACGAACGGGCCGCGACAGCGCGGGCTGACCTGGTGCAGCGCGGCCGCCACCCCTTCCTTGCCGGCCCCGGTTTCCCCGATGATCAAAACCGGCGCGTCGGACGGCCCATACAGCCGGATCTTGTTGAAGACCCGCTGCATGCCGGGCGACAGCCCGACCAGCCCATAAAAGGTGGCTTTGGCGAGGTCGTGGGCGTCGTCGCCGGTCACCGCCTGCAGGGGGAATTCTTCGAGCCCGATCAGAACCGACTTGCGGCCGTCGGGCGTCTCGCGGTAGGAGGCGGACAGAGTGATGCGGTGGGTCGTGCCGCGAGCGTCGGTGTACGAGGCCTCGCGGTCGACCGTGGTCTGACGATGGAACAGCACCCGGTTGGCCAGGTCGATGAGGCCGGGCATCGCGGGCTCGAGGACGGTTTCGGGATTGCGCCCGATCAGGTCGGCCGGGGATCGTCCCAGTTCTTGGGCCAGCCACTCCGGGACGGCGGCGATACGGAACACCCCGTCCTCCCAGTCGAGCTGGAGATCGGCAAAATGAGGCAACAACCGGGGGGGCATCGGTGCCATGGTTCGGGCCCCATTCTACACCATGGGTTCACACCCGGCAATGGTAGGCGCGTTGGTTCACAGGTCTAACGCCCCCCTGACAACCCTTGCTGCCAGCCCAACCTATCGTGGCCTCCGCGCTGGCGAGGTCGAAGACCCGCCGGCCGAACGCGAGGCGTTTCGCAGGGTGCGATCAGGAGTCAGGGGCCGGGGCCGGGGCCCCTCCTGGGGGGGGCCCTCGCGAGGAAATGGGGCGAAGGTTGTATCGCCTCGGGGCAAAATTGGCAGAACCCCTTCAGGGAAGGCCGACCGCTGCCGACAGAAGAGGTGGGAAAAAAGCCCTGTATGGCCCGATATCGCGTTGTCGCCCGATTTCTCCGCTGCCGGAGCCGCCCGGTGCCGGCGCCGGCCTGTGGCCGCTGGTGGCCCGTGCTGCTGGTCTGCCTCGCCTGGCTGGCATCGGGCGGGAAGGCGGTCGGGGCGGCGGTTCCCTACGAGACCTTTCGCGATCCTCCCCTCCTTGGGCCCCCTCCCGAAGCGCAGCCGCCCTCGCCTTTCCAGTTGAAGTTCGATTACGAATCTCGCACGACGGCTGACAGCACCCGCAAGGATTATGCGCGTCCGGTCTACACGATGACTTCATTGGATCCGGTGGTGCAGCCGTGGGCGTACGACAAGACGTTCCTGAGCTACGAGACCGACCTGCAGCTGGCACTGAAATGGACCTTCACCGACACCCAATTTTTCGACATCAAAGAAACTCTGTGGTACCGACACTTCCGACCGGAAGATCGGACCTCGTTCACCCTGGACACGCAGAAGGTGAAAAGTCTCGACCATCTGCTCAATGTGACGTATGGCTTGGCGGTCGGCGAGGCGGATGCCTTCCAGCTCGATTATTTCCATAATGCCTATCGCCTGCCCTCATTCAGCATCTGTGACTACACGTCGCATCTTGGCAAGGCTCGCTTCAACCACCAGATCGACGAGTTCGCCGCCCTCGGCATGGAGGGCACCTTCGAAGAGCGTCAGTACCATGACGATCCTTCCCAGGATTATCGGGAAGGGGCTCTCACCGTCGATTTCTCCAAGTTCCTGCCCGAGCGCCTCCGGTACATTCCCGTGTCCAATGCGACCCGGGGCGACCGCGAGACGTTCGAGCGCAGTCCCACCGGGGTCGATCATCGTCGGGTCATGGAGTACTACACCCATTGGACCCGCAAGCCTGGCGAGGACGAACCGGAGGCCAGGTATCGGCCCGAAGTCACCCGGGGCGATCTGTACGTTTTCCTGGCGGGCGATTTCCGGACTCGCGAACGGACCACCATCGATAATGGCCATTTCCAGCCCCAGGGGCGGTTGCGCATCGACTATGACGTGGTGCGCAATGTCCGGGTGACGCTCGACGAAGTCTACTACAAGCGGCGCTATGAGAAGGAATCGGCGGCTCACCACCTGTTCAACCACGACTCGAACCGCGTCTCCTTGCGGTTGACCTATCGCACCGATCCGCGGTTCACCTACTATTACACCTTGAGCGACGAGCGCTATCGGCATGATCGGTACAAGGAGTTCGACTACCGCGTCGACACGTTCGCCTTCGAGACCTGGTATTGGAACGGCCGGTCGATCGCCAGTCTGCACCTGCGGGGCGATCTGACCCGCTATGGCAGTCCGCGCCTGTACTTCTGCGATTCCGACCGGTTCCAGGCGGTTCTCGGGTATGACTACCCCATCACGCCTTCGTTCCGGCTGCACCTGCGCGACGAGTGGATCGACCACGATTATCACGATTTCGAAGATCCGCTCTATTCGTCGTACGTGCGCCATACCTGGCGGGTAGCGGTCGAGAAGGTGTTGAGCCGGTCCCAGGGCTTGGAACTCGGGTATCAGTACAAGCGAGAGACCCATACCCTCCACCCCGTGAATGATCAGACCGAGAAAAGCCTGTTCTTCTCGTGGCTTTCGCACTTCTGAACCTTCGCGGCTGATGGGCGATCGCGCATTGCGGCACGACTCGCCCCGGTGATAGACTGCTCGCGATGGCCATCGAGATCCTGTGGTTGGGCAGTCTGCTTCGCGATCTTCCCGTCGAAGTCTGGCGATCCTGTCTGGCGGCAGCCTGCCAGCGGCACCCCGGTGCCGGGTCATTGGTGGTGAACGGCAACCTGGCCGTGCGGGACGGGCCCCTCGCCGAACGGTGCCTGGCCACCCTGTTCGAAAACGGGGTGGACGTGGTCACCCTGGGCGATCAAGCGGTGGCCCGGGTCTCGTCGCGGCGGGCCCTGGAACGATGGCCTCGCCTGATACGCCCGCTCAATCTCCCTCCTGCCGCCCCTGGGCAGGGCGCGTTCGCTTTGAAGGAGTATGGGTCAGGGGAAGGCGTCTGGATCGTCTCTCTGATGACCGGTTCCGAGCGCTTCCCCGTCGATGATCCGTTCGATGCGCTCGAGGCGTTCGGACGGGCGCATCGCCCCACGGCCGTCCTGGTCGATATCTCGGGACCGGATCTGGAGGTGCGGAAAGCCCTGGCCTGGCGGGCCGCCGAGTATCCGTGGCCGGTGCATGTCCTCGGTTCCGGGCTGGGTGTGGCCACTGACGACCTCGGTCTGGCCGATGGGCGCCTGACCCTCACCGATGTGGGCATCGTCGGGGAAGAGCATCTGATCGGTGGGCTGCCGCCCGCCCAGTGGTGGACGCTCCGACGGCATCTGCCCACGCCGCCGCCAGCTTCCCCCGGTGCGGGGTATCTGCGGGTCGACGGGGTACATCTCATCCTGGAGCCCAACGGGCGGGTGGCGGCCGCCACCCCCCTCCGGCTCAAAGTCCCAGGGTGGGGAACATGACCTGCCGGTCGGTACGATCGTCCGACTTCCGAACGATCCCTCCTCTACGCCCGGTGGCATGGGTGGAAATGATGAGTTCTTGGAAAAAAGCAGTTGAGTATGGGTGCCCATTTCTGGTAAAAGAAGAGGATGCGCCTCACGAGGCGGATCATGTCATTGCATTGAAGATGCCCGACGACAAGGAGAACCCGCATCGTGGCTGAGACCCTGAGCCGCGAGAAATTGGAGCTGCTCTTCAAGGCGCAGCGCCAGATTCTCTCGTCCTGCGGCAAGGACACCAACGCCATGCTCGACGTCTTGCAGAAGACGGCTTACGACCTGACGGGCCGGCCTGGGTTCGCCGTCATCTTCTATGATGCCGCCACCAAGACCTCGCGGGTTCGCTACAACAGCGGGTTCGACCCCGAATCTCTGAAGCCGCATTGCCAGAGCCTGACCGCCTCGCGTCTGGGCAACCTGCCGGTCTCGTCCGAGATCGTGACCCTGGCCGACGGCACCGTTCGCCACTTCATTCCCCTC
This sequence comes from Candidatus Ozemibacter sibiricus, assembly GCA_003327425.1. Lineage (GTDB taxonomy): Bacteria > Muiribacteriota > Ozemobacteria > Ozemobacterales > Ozemobacteraceae > Ozemobacter > Ozemobacter sibiricus. Next base: position 42,016 of record QOQW01000020.1, on the reverse strand, counting down.
GGTCATCCGGCCCAGCCGTTCGGGGTGCTGATCATGCCGTGGATGGGCGAGGCCGAACTGGAGGGCCTCGACGCCTTCCGTCAGATGGCTACCGACGCCATCAGCCGCTTCATGGAGGTCGAGCTGATCCAGCTGCAGATGGCCGAGCTGGCCACGCTGCTCGAAGTCGGCAAGGCGATCAGTTCGACCCTCGATCTCAACGAGCTGTTGCGCAAGATCATGGGAATGGCCACGCAGGTCATGCGGTGCGAAACCTCCACCGTCTACCTGATCGACAAAGCCACCAACGAGCTGTACTTCCACATCGTGCAGGGCGATGCCAAGGTCGGGGCCAAGCTGCAAGAGATCAGGCTGCCCATGGGTACCGGCCTGGCCGGGTGGTGCGCCAAAGAGAACAAGCCGGTCATCGTCCCAGATACCTCCAAAGATCCGCGGTTCTTCAAGGGCGCCGACAAGAAATCGGGGTTCGTCACCCGGTCGATGATCTGCGTGCCGATGCGCCTGAAAGACGAAGTCATCGGGGTGCTGCAGGTCCTCAACCGGACCGGCGACATCCCCTTCAATGACCATGACATCGAGATTCTCGAGGCGGTGGCCAACCAGGCCGTGTCGGCGATCGACAACGCCCGCCTGTACGAGAACATCCAGAAGGTCTACCTGGCCACCATCGAGGTGCTGGCCACGGCCATCGATGCCAAAGATCCCTACACCCAGGGCCATTCCCGCCGGGTGACCCAGTATTCGGTGGCGGTCGCCGAAGAACTGAACATGGACCGCAAGGAACTCGAGAATGTCCGGTATGCCGGGCTGCTCCATGATGTCGGCAAGATCGGCATCAAAGACAGCATCATCCGCAAGCCCGGCCGCCTCACCGACGAAGAATATGCCATCATCAAACGGCACCCCGAGATCGGGGCCCGCATCCTCCGGCCGGTCGACTTCCTGGCCGACAAGATTCCCGGCGTCCTGCACCACCACGAATACTACGATGGGCGTGGCTACCCCGCCCATCTGGCCGGCGAAGACATCCCCCTCATCGGGCGCATCATCTGCGTGGCCGACGCCTTCGACGCCATGACCACCAACCGTCCCTATCGCAAAGGGCTGAGCGTCAATGTGGCGGTCGGCGAACTCAAGAAGTTCTCGGGCAAGCAGTTCGATCCCAAGTGCGTCGAAGCGTTCCTGGCGGCGTTCGAAAAGAAGCTGTTCCAGTATTTCGAGAAACTGCCCGATTCCGATGACATGGTCCTGCGGGCCGACGAGCAGGCCGTCGAGATGAACGAGGCCGAGGCCGGTCCCGGCGTCCAGGGAGTCCCCCTGGAAAGCCAGCCCTACCCGCCCATGATGGCCATGGAAGGGAAACCCAAGCTGGAAAGCCAGCCCTATCCGCCGGTCATTCCTCCCGGCAATGCGGTGGGCCCCACCCGCGAAGAACCGGCTATCCCCGCGACCCCCTCCTCCCAGCCTTATCCGCCGATCCAAACCAAAGATCTGCCTCCCACCAAGGGCGGCTCAGGAAGCTGAGGTCGATCGGCGGTCGGCCGGCCCGTTGCTGCGCCGGCCAGCCCGCCTGGTGGGGAAATTCGTCGCCTGGGGGCCGTGGTTCAAGCCCTGAAAGGCGCGCCGGCCCTGCGTGGCTTCAGCCGTTCGGGCGGGAGTCGTGCTGGCCGACTTCCTTCAGCTTGATGTTCAGGAAGAGGTCGAGCAGCATGCGTTCGATCTGCAGAACGGGCTGGTCGAGCTTCTTCTCTTTGAGGATCTTCTGCGCCTGTTCGCTTTCGGCCAGACGCTGTCGCAACTGGTCGGGGGTCATCTGCGACCAGTCGGTCAACCCGATCGCCCGGACGAACATCTCGCCCAGCACGGCCAGCTTCTGCGGGGTCAGGAACAGGCGGCCGTTCTTCCAGATGCCCTGGGCCCAGTTCAGGCTCTGGAACAGATCTTCGGGAGTGTGTACCTTCGGATTCTGGTCGTAGGTCTCGACGATCAACTGGAATTCGCAATGCGGGCAGGGGAACGATTCCCCTGGCGAAAAGGTTTCCGAGTAGATCGCTTGATGGCAGACGGGACATTGGACGGATTTCATGGGCTCCTCCTGCGGGCCTCAGGCCCGATGGTCCCATTTTAGCGGAGAACGCCGAGCGGGGCAATGCCTTCTCCTCGGCTTCCGTCTTGGGAAAGCAGCGAAAAGCGCCGATAAGGGAATGTGGAGGAGTGGCATGACCAGATCCGGAACCTCGGCTTTCCTGCCCCCGCGCCCATCGTCGGGGGTGGCCGACGTCGGGAAGGCCGCGGGCGCCTCACCCGCCAGCTCCGGGGCCGGGCCGAACCCGTCCGCGGTGAATGCCGCGGCGCTGGCGGCCTCCGTGGCTTCTGCAACTTCTGCAACTTCTGTGGCTCCATGGGTCTGTCTGCGGTGCCATCGGGCCAACGTGGGGGTGGCGCGGTTCTGCGGCAAATGTGGCAATCCCGCGCCGCCGCCCCCTTCGGCTGCCAGGCGAGCCGCCTCCGCGGTGCGCACCGACCTGCTGTTCGGTCCACCCCTGCCTCTCCATCGTCTGGTGGGCGCCTCCCAAGAACCTCCCCGTCCACCCGCCTCACGGTCGGAAAAAAGCCCGCCGCCGGCCCGCCGGTCCGGCGAACCCGGTGGCCGGTTCTTCCGATCGACCTCCGCCGGGGTCGGTGGCCTGCCGGGTGTGGCCGCCGCTCAGGCGACGGTCGTCGACGAGGCGATTCTCCCTGCATCGGAGGCGGCCTCTTCGCCTCGAACAGACGTCGAAGACGCGACGGATCAGTCTGTCCTGCTCGGAATCTCGGACGCCGCGAGCCGATCGATGCCAGCCCCTCCTGACCCCGGAAAAACGAGACGAACGCGGTGGCGCCGCCCGACTCGCCTCTCCCGGATGCCCCAATGGGCCGCGAGAGTGCCTTCGCTCCTGCGCGGCTCCTGGCGCCGACACGGCTGGAAGGTGGTCTGGCTCGCCGTGGGATTGTTCCTCCTGCTGCCCCTGTTCGGCTTCGCCACGCAACGCGTGCAGGGCGGTTCGGCGGTGGCGGCGCCACCCGTATGTTGGAGCGATTTCCAGAGCTATCTCTCGCGCCATCTGGCCATCACCCTGGCCGAAGCCGACGTTCTGGCGCGGGCGGCCTGGGGAGCGGTGCCCGCCCCCGAGACGCCGTTGACCGTCGAACAGGTGCGGGCGATCGAGGCCGTCATCAACCAGAAAGAGGAGGAGAAGATCCAGCTTCTGCCTATCGATCTTGTTGATGGTCCTCTGCGGCAGAACCACCTCGTCGCGTGGCCATCGGGCCTGCCTCATCCGGGGCGGTTCACCGATGTGCCGCTCGATCACCCGGTCTATCTGGCCTGGCGGGCGCTGTTGCGGCTCGAACTGCCCCTGGCCGACGCCGAAGGCCGGGCCCGACCCTTCGAGCCCGTCCTGGGCAACGACTGGCGGCGACTGCTCACCGCTCTCTTCCAAGCCGCCGGCGCGACCGGTACGCCCACGCCGCCGCGCTACGCCGATCCGGCCGGGCCCATGACGGGCGACGATCTGCGCCGCTCCCTGCTCGAGGTGCGGTCGGTGCTGGGTTTGCCGCTATCCGATCGCGGTCTCGAGGCGTCGCTGGTCGATCGTCATCCGACCCGTCTGGAAGCCTTCGGGGTGCTGTCCGATCTGCTGATGGAGCTGGAACATCATGGTCGCCTCGCTTCTCGCTGATCGCCGGCTTGCCGGGTGCCGACGGCCGTTGGGTCGGCTTCTGGTCATCGGCGCCCTGCTGTTCGGACTCGGGCTCGTCAGGGTCGGGAATGCCGCCGTGGTCACGCAGGTGACCCAGGAAACGACGGGAGCGGCCGTCCAGCTCGACATCGATCTCGATGTCCCCCAGGATCCGGTCATTCGGTACTCGACCCAAGAGGCCTGCTGGCAGATCGACCTGATCGGTACCAGCGGCGCCCCGCCTGTGGCTCCCTCGCTCCCGGCTTCCTTCCGGTGGCCGCTGCTGGGCATCCGGGTCGATCTGGTCCACGACGATCCGCCGATCCAGCGGGTCTCGCTCTATACCAGCAACGGCGCGCGCCTGAAAGTCGCCCGCGCGGGAACCCGGCTGCGCTGCGTGCTGCGTTCCCCCGATCGGACCGTGGAAGCGCCGCGCCTCCTGGGGCCGGGCCGCCGGTCGCTGCCTCCCATTCAGCCGGCTGGGGAAACCGGCGAGGTCGTCCTGCAGGTCAGCCATGCCGATCCGCTGCCGATCATCACCCAGCTGGCCCAGGCGGCTGGCGTGACCTTGCGGTTCCGCGATGGTCTGCCCCGCCAGGTGACGGCGCAGATCCGGGCGGGGAATGCGCTCGAGGCCTTGCGGGCGGTGGCCGAGCGGATGGGCATGCAGCTGAGCCGGGAAAGCGATGGGTGGTGGCTGACCTGCCGCGACAATCCTCTGCTCGAGCTGCCGGCCGAGCCCCTCGCCCAGCCGGTGCGCGGGGTCGCCACCGTGCGAGACGTCCTCCAGCAGATCGGCGGTCCTCGCTTCCTCGATCTTCTGGGCGCTCGCCTGTCGCCTGAAGTGGCCGCGCGACCGCTGCTCGAACCTGTTCCGGTCGGGGTGAACCCCCGCACGTTCGCTCAGAACCTTCTGGAGAGCCATGGCATCACTCTGGCGGCGAACTGATCGCCCGGGTATCCTCTCCCTGGCAACGACCCATTTCGATCGGTTCCGAAGGAATGGGAATGCCGGAGTGGGCCTCTTTGTCATGGCGTGGTCGCGCTGGCCGCGTTTGACGATGCGGCTGGCTTTCGTCGGGCTGGCCCTGGCCCTGGCGGCCATCTCGATGCTCCGGGTCGGGGAGACTTCCAGTGCCGCCGCCTCGGCCGATCTGACCCGCCTCGACCTGGCCGGATCGATGCAGCAGGTGCTCGACGAGCTGGGCCTCGCCCTTCCTGTCGCCTCGCCCAGCCATCGGTGCGCCTCTCAGAGCTTCTCGGATGTCGCCACCGAGCAGCGATCATTCCTCGAACAGCTCGATCAAGCGGCTCTGCTGCGGGGATTCGCCGATCGAACGTTTCGGCCGACCCTCGCGATCCGCTGGGGGGAAGCTCTCTACCACTGGAGCCGTTTGCTCAAGTGGCTGGAGGAGCGAGGGAACGTGCTAGCGGTCGCGACCGGGCCAGCGGTGGCGGCGGTGGCGGTTCCCCCGCGCTGGGCCTGGCTGCGGGCCGACCTCGAGCGCCTGTTCCGCCTGGGCGTGATGGATGCCGCCCTGGTGTCCGATCTCCGGCCGGAAGCCATCGCCGACCGGAACCGCTGGCAGGGCATCGTGGCTCGGACCGTCCAGGCCTGGCGTTCAGGGAATCACGCCGCGGTTGTGGCGCCGCCTGTCGATGCTGCCTCTCGGTCGGGGGCTGCCACCTCCTCGCCGACCCCGGCGGGGGCGGCGGCGCCCTCCGCTCCGAGCCTGGCGGGGCCCGTCCTGACCATCGAGGTGCGTGACTCCATCCAGCGTCAGCCGGTGGTGGGCGCGCAAGTGGTGGCCAATGGTCGGCCGCTGGCTCCTTCGGCTGACGGCCGGTTCCGCCTGCCCCTGCCGGCGCCGGGCGCCAAGCTCGACCTGTTGTTCACCGCGGCGGGTCACGCCAGCCTTCGCCTGCGGCATATCGCCGGTACCCGCTCCGACCTGTCCATCCTGCTGAAGCCGCTGCGTGCCACCCTCACCGTGCGGGTGCAGTCGGCCGCCGACCGGCAACCTCTGCGGGGAGCGTCGGTGAAGCTGGGCGATCGGCAGGTGACCAGCGATGGACGCGGGCAGGCCGTATTTCGTGGTCTGCCGCCTGGCTATCACGCGGTGGAAGCGGTCGCGCCCGGCTTCCAGCCGACCCGCCAGCTCATCTACTTGGAAGAGACTGGCAGCACTCGCTCGCTCCGACTGCAACCCCAGCTAGGTTCGTAGAGAAGCCTGATGGTTGTACGGGCCTGAGAGAGGGCGCGTTCCCGGGCGATCCCGCGGCAGGGCAAGCCTCACGCCCCGTCTCGGAGCGCTTCACGCCAGGCGCCACTGGCCATCGGGACACCGCACGATCCGGCCTTCCTGCTCGAGAGCATGCAGGGTGTCGGCCAGGGTGGTCGCGGGGAGGTTGAGCACGCGCTCCAGTTGCTCGGGGGTGCACGGATGCCGCAACAGCAGATCGAGCACTCCCTGCCGGGGCGGCGGCGGTGTGCGGTCGACCCGTCGGGGCAGGGCCGTGTGTTCGAAGGCTGTGGTCACCCGCCACCGAGGATCGAGCGCTCGGCGGAAGGCCTCCAGGTCTTCCGGGGTGGCCGCCACGATCGCCGGATCGCGCGGCGGCCGGATGGCGGTGTTGAGGTAGATGGCATCGAAGCGGGCCAGCGTCGCCAGGTAGCGGCGCAGACCCTCGATCTCCTCGGGGGTGTCGTTGAGCCCTTTGCAGACGAAGATTTCCAGGTCGAGAATGCCCTGATAGCTTCTGGCAAGTTCGCGCAGTCCGTCCAGGATCCGATCGAGGCGCAGACCCGGCACCGGCCGATGGATGCGCTCGAAGGTCGCCGGCTGGACGGTGCAGAGGGTGGGTAGCAGGCGGTCGGCCAGCCTCAGGTCGGCCCGTACATCGGGGCGGTCGAGCAGCGTGCTGTTGGTGATGACGCAGGAGGGCGCGATTCCCAGTTCCCTGATGCCTTCGAGAATCCGGCCCAGGCCGGCGTGCAGGGTAGGTTCCCCGGTGCCGGAGATGGTGATCCAGTCAGGCGCGGCGATGCTGCTCAGCACCTGCCGCAGTTCGGCCAGCACCTCCTCGGGCGAGCAGAACATCGTCCGTTCGGTGGTCGGATGGGAGGTGGGCACCAACTGGCAGTAACGGCAGTCGAGCGTACAGGTCTTGGTCGGTGTGAGGTCGACGCCGAGCGACTGCCCCAGGCGTCGCGAGGGAACCGGACCGAAGACGAATCGGCTCATGGCCGCGGCGTGCCAGGCCTCACTCGATGCTGAGCCCGACGTCGGCCTTGATCTCGGACAGTTCGAGCCGGTCGCCGGCCCGGCCGAGAGTGCCGCCGAAGCGGTAATCGGGCGAGAAGAACCCGTCGACTCGCACGACCACGGGGTAGACCTTCTTGCCCAGCGTGATCTGCGAGACCTTGTACCCGACGAAGAGTCGTCCGAGACCGTTGACCCCATCTTGCAGATCGATGTTGCGGTGCTGTTTCGCCCAGTCCTTGAGTTTCTGATTGAACAGCACGATGTTGCCGCCCACTCCCGCGCCATAGAACAGACGGCGCTCGTGGCCGGCGAAATAGTAGCGATTGTACAGGCATTGCACCCGGTCGATGCGCTCCCGGTGCGGCATGTCGAAGATCTCCATCGGCCGCCAGGCGTACTCGATCGTTTCGGAGAAATGCGGCTTGCGCTTGATGAAGGCGACGCGCGGTTCGAAGAAGTCTTTGTAGCCTTCTTTCCGGAACCATCTCACCCCGAATGATCGCTCCACCTTCTCGAGCTTGACCGGCTTCTTCTCCTCGCCGGGGGGAGGCAGCAGACCAGCCCCCGCCCGGGCGGGGCCGAGCAGCGACAGCACCAGGACGACGACGGCGAGACGAAGGAAGGGATGGCATGATCGGGCCATGGATGCGCCTCTCAGACAGATTTCGGCCGGGCAGGGGGCGGTCGGTCGACGCGACGGACCGGGACGGGGAAGACGGTCAGCGCTCCCGGGTGCCGAGGTGCAGGATGACGCACACCAGCAGGATGGCGAGCAGCACCGTCCCGAGCAGGGGGAAGGGGTTCCAGGCGGTGGGTGGACGGGCCTCCAGGCCATCGCGGACGTTCTTCAGCCGTTGATACCGATCCTGCAGCTTCTTTTTGACGGGCGAATCGGGAAGGCTCTCGATGGCCCGCTGCAGTTCGGCCAGCGCTTCGTCGAGGCCCTTGATGGTGGTGGTCTGCCACATGGCCTTGGCGTCTCCTCCTGGATGGGAATCAGGGCATTTCGGTCCGGGATTTGAGCTTTTCCAACTGCGACTCGGACAGATTCATTCCTTTCAATCGGCTGAGAAGGAGGTTTGCTTCAGGTTTTTTTCCGATGGCCACCAGCCGGTCGACGATCTCGAACGCGGTATCGGGGTCGAGGAACCGGGCCTTCTGGGCCAGTTGATACTGGGCGAAGGCTTGATCGAGGCGTTGGCGGGCGGCGTAGAGGTCGCCCAGCTTGATGTATGGTTCGGGGTCGGCGTTGTCCATGCTGATGGCCCGTTGCAAGGTCGCCTCCGCCGCCTCGAGCTGGTTCAGGCAGTAGCGGACCTCCCCTTCCAGCACGACGAAGCGGGCCATCTCGGGGTTCTCCTCGACGGCGGCCTGGATGATGGGCAGGGCTTCTTCGGGTTGCCGGTTCTGCAGCAGGAGCCGGACGAACGGTTCATACGCCCGCGGATTGCTGCGGGGCAGCGGCGCGCTGGGGCGGTAGTCGGGGAATTCGGCGGCCAGGGCCGGATTGGCTTGCAGCAGGCGGCCGGTCAGCTCGGCGGCCTGCCGGTGCAGGCCGAGTTCGGTGTAGGACTTGATCAGGGCTTTGGCGGCATGCGGATTGTCGGGCGCGGCCCGGACCGCCAGCAGATACTGCAGGCTGGCCTTGGCGTGCTGCTCCTGGGCGGTGTAGATCTTGCCCAGGTTGATCAGGGCGTTGACGTTGTCCGGTTGCTGGCGCAGCACTTCCTGGAACCCGGCGATGGCGGTGGGGAAATCCCCGGCCCGGGCGGCCTCGAGCGCCGCCAGGTAGCGTTGGTCGAGGGGGCTCTCGCTCGTGGGCGTGGTTGCGGCCACCGGGCCGGGAGGGGCGGTGACCGGCGGCGCCGGCGGTGGGGGGGCGGACGCGGGCGGCCGGGCGGGCGCCGTGACCGTGGTCGCGGTCGTCGTCGTCGGCGTCGTGCCGGTCGGCACGTCTTCCCCGAGGGCCCGCAGGATGCGCGCCCCGTAGGGATCGCCCGTGTTGAGCCAGGCCCGCGCGCTCTGCCAGGTGGCCTGCGCCTCGGCGCCGAGACCGGCCTGCTTGAGATTGAGGCCGGCGAAGTAGCGGTACTTGGTGTTGTAGGGCTCTTTCTGGATCGCCTTGTCGAACCAGGCGCGGGCGGTGGCGAAGTCGCCCTGCTCCATGGCCAGCTGGCCGAAATTGAAGGCCACCCCGGCATACTCGGGATCGATGGCCAGCGCTTTCTTCCAGTATTTCTTGGCTTCTTCGAACTGCCCTTTCTTGGCGTAGACCTGCCCGATCTCGTCGTAGACCTGCAGGTTGGCTTTCTTCTCCTGGTCGAGGATGGTCAGAATCCGCAGGGCGCCGTCGAGATCGCCCGACAGTTGCAGGCAGCGCGCCTTGCAGAACTGGGCGCGGGGGTCGTCGGCATGGCCTTTCAGATAGGTCTCCACCGCCTTCAGGGCGCCCGGGATATCGCCGGCCCGTTCGAGAGCCATGGCCAGGCGCAGGTAGGCCCAGTCGGCGTTCGGGTTGGCGGCCAGGAATTCCCGGAGCAGGGCGGCCTGCCCCTGGAAATTGCCGGCCGACTCCAGCACGGTCAGCTTCTGGACCAGATCAGGATCAGGCTGGGGCTGGGCTTCGGTGCCGGCCGACGTCGGGGTGAGCGGGACCTCGCGATCCAGTTCGGCCTTGAGGGCCTTGGCTTCTTCCGAGTCGGGTCGGGCCGCCAGCAGGCGGTCGAGGTGGGTGCGCGCGCCCTGGATGTCGCCCATGCGGTGGAGGAGGCGGGCGTAGGCGAGCTGGCCGGGTTCGAACGAGGGATGGCTGTCGACCAGGCCTTTGAGAATCCGCTCGGCTTCGAGCAGCCGGTCGGCTTCCAGCAGCAGCGTGGCGAGGTCGAGCGACGGCCCGGGGTTTTCGGGAAGCAGCGCCACGGCTTCCCGGTAGGCCTTCTCGGCCTCGGCCGCTTGGCCTTTCCGGCGCAGTTGTTCGCTTTGCCGGCGGAACGCGTCGGCCAGATGCTGCCCGATCTGCGAGGGCTTGTACTTCATTGCCAGGCAGCGTTTCCACAGCTCGATCGCCCGCCGGGGATCATCGCGGGCGATGGCCTCCTGGGCCGACAGGTCGAGGTTCTCGGCGAGAGCCCGGCGGAAGAGGCTGTTGTCGGGCGCCAGGGCCATCGCCTTCTCGAAGAAGGGGCGGGCCGCTTCGCGCTGGTTCTGGGCCATCAGGCTCTTGCCCAGCAGGAAATGGGCTTCGGCGTTGGCCGGCTGCTTGTCGATGACGGCCCGGGCCAGCCGTTCGGCTTGCCGCGCGTCGCCCTGGTCGAGCGCGCTGCGAATGCGGACGTTCTGCTCCCAGGCCGGGCCGGTCCCGGCGGTGCGCGCCGGTCGCTCGGTGCGTGCAGGCTTGCCGATCGCTCCTCCCGGCGCGTCGGGCGTCGGGGTCGGGCTGGTGGCGCGGCGCTTCTTGGTGCAGCCGCCCAGGGTGACGGCCAGCAGGGCGGCCAGCACGGCCGCCAGACAGAGGCGGAGCAGGGGATGGCGCATGCAGTTCCTCCGGAGACGGTCAGCTGAACAGTTCGCTGACCGATTGTTTCTGGTAGATGCGACTGATGGCCTCGCCGATCAACGGCGCCAGCGAGATGACCTCCAGTCGACAGGCCTGCCGCTTGTGCGGCGGGATCGGCATGGAATTCGTGGTGACGATCTCGGCCACCGGCGATTTGAGGATGCGGTCGACGGCGTTGCCCGACAGCACGGCATGGGTGCAGCAGGCCGAGATGCGCCGCGCCCCGCGCGAAACCAGCACCTCGGCCACCTTGACCAGGGTGCCGGCGGTGTCGATGATGTCGTCGATGATGATGACATCCTTCCCCGAGACATCGCCGATGACGTTCATGATCACGGCCTGATTGGCCTCGGGCCGCCGTTTGTCGATGATGGCCAGGGGCAGCTGCAGGCGGTTGGCGAACGACCGCGAGCGGTGGACGCCGCCGGTGTCGGGCGAGACCACGACGGTATTGGACAGATCACGCTTCTTGAAATGATCGGACAGCAGGCGACCCGCCGAGAGATGGTCGACGGGGATGTCGAAGAACCCCTGCAAGGCGGGATCGTGCAGGTCGACCGTCATCAGCCGGTCGGCCCCGGCCGTGGTGATCAGATTGGCGACCAGCTTGGCGGTGATCGGCTCGCGGCCGGTGCTCTTCTTCTCCTGGCGCGAGTAGCCGAAATACGGCACCACCGCGGTGATGCTGCCGGCCGAGGCCCGGCGCAGCGCGTCGATGACGATCAGCAGGCGCATCAGATTGTCGTTCACCGGGGAACAGGTGGGCTGGATGATGAAGATGTCCCGCCCGCGCACCGACTCCTCGATGCGGCAGTACAGTTCGCCATCGGAGAAGGCATTGTGGTGGATCTTCCCCTCGGGGACGCCGAGGTAGGACGCCACTTCGGCCACCAGCTCAGGGTGGGCGGTGCCGCTGAAGATCTTGACGTTGCCCTGATTGACCATGACAGGAGCCTCCCGTGTGGAAGTGGCAGTAGGAATGCAGACCGGCCCTCGATTCATCGCAGACCCTCCGGACGAGCCGTGAAGGGGGGAACGGTGGTGCCGTCGGGCACGCTGACCCCGGCCAGCCGGCAGCAGGCGGCCGTCACCCCATCGCCCAGCGTCGCATCGTGCAGCACCGCGTGCGGGCCGATCGTGCAGCGCCGGCCGATGGTGGTGCGCCCGGTCAAAACCGAGCCGGGCCAGATCACGGTGTCGGGGCCGATGGTGACGTCGGGTTCGATCCAGGTCTGGCGCGGATCGAGGACCGACACGCCGTTGGCCATGTGCTGCGCCAGCAGGCGATCGGCCAGCAGCCGGGCCACCAGCGCCAGATCGGCCCGGCTGTTGATGCCGAGCGTGGAGACTTCATCCCGCTCGGCTACCGTCAGGATGCGGTGGCCGTCGCGCGCCAGCAGTTCGACCAGATCGGTCAGGTAGTATTCACCCTGCTTGTTCTGGTTCGACAGCCGGAAGAGCCGCTCATATAGCGGCGCCCCCTCGAACAAATAGATGGCCAGGTTGACCTCGCGGACCTGGCGCTCGGCCTCGGTGCAGTCTTTGGCTTCGCGGATGGCCACCACCTCGCCACGCTCATTCCGGATGATGCGGCCGTAGCTGCCCGGGTTGGTCATCGTCAGGGTCATCATGGTCAGGGCAGGGCGCTCGCGGCGGTGCAGGTCGACCATGGCCTGCAGGGTCTCGGCCGACAGCAGCGGCGTGTCGCCGCACACGATCAACAACCGCTCAGGCGGGGTCGGATGGGCTCGGGCGAAACACTGCACCGCATGGCCGGTGCCCAGTTGCTCGGTCTGGTCGACGAAGCCGACCCCCAGCGGCGTCAGAGCCCGGATCAGATGATCGCGGCCGAACCCCACCACGACATGGACCGGCTCGGCCCCCACCCGGCGGACCGCCTCCACCACGTATTGGACCATCGGTCGACCCAGGACGGGATGCATCACCTTGGGCAGGTCCGATTTCATGCGGACGCCCTTGCCAGCCGCCAGGATGAGGGCGGTCACGGGAAAGCTCATAGGTTCCTCCCGATCGTTCTGGGCGGCGGCCGGCCCGGTCTCCTGGCCTCCCGGGGATCGCGGGCAGCGGGCAGCGAGTTGCGGGCGGCGGGTGGGCCGCCGACCGTCGCCAAAAAAGAAAGACACGTGGCGATTCCCTTTCCCACGCGTCTTGTCACAGCTGGGGCGCCAGGATTCGAACCTGGGAATGCTTGCTCCAAAGGCAAGTGTCTTACCGCTTGACGACGCCCCATTGGACGCAGTTGTGTGTCACGGACGCCCCCACCCTACCACAAAAACCGTCGGGTGGCAAGCCGGCAAGCCGATCCTGACAGGGTTGCGGGCCGGCTGGCGCGGCGTCTGGGAGCTGGGATCAGGCCGGGCCGGGGTGGGCCATCTCGTCGTGGTAGGCTCGCAGGATGGTCTCGCGGAGATGGTCGGCCAGCGGGGTCGAGATGGCGAAGACGATATCCTGCCATTCCCCCTGCTTGGTTTTGCGGCAGGGCATGCCGACGAACAGTCCGCGCGCCGATTCGACCACGCGAAAATCGTGGATGACCAGTTCGTCGTCGAGCGTGATGGTGGCGAACGCCCGCACCGGCCCCCGCCCCGGCGGTACGCGGTGGATGCGCACGTCGGTGACCTTCATCGGGCGGTCAGAACTTCAGGATGAATTCGGTCCAGACTTTGGTGTCGTTGGCGTTGCGGCGGTGCTTCAGTTCGGGCACGCTCTCGTTGCGGTAGCCCGCCTTGATCACGACATCCTTGCCGGCTTCGACGATCCCTTCGACCTGGATCTTCTGATTCTGATCGATGGTCTCGGCGACGGCCCGGTTGTAGGAGACCTTGCCCTGCACCGTGGGCAGGAAGTTGTAGATGGCTTCCAGGTAGTAGTTGTTCAGCAGGAAGGAGCTGGCCGATTCGGGGGCGCCGCGCGGGTCGAGCGGGCGCGTGCCCGCCTGTCGGGTCGCCCCGTCGCCGGCGACCAGGTTGGCCAGCGGGCGCGCCGGCAGCGGAATGCGGGTGGTGTCAGGGGCGGCGGCGGGCAACGGTGGTACATCCTGGCGGGCGACTTCCCCGTAGACGGCCCAGCGACCGCGGCGTTGACTGGCGCCCAGCGCCCGGGGCTCGGGCGTTCCGGTCGGGGCGGGAGCCCCTTGCAGGTAGCCGGCGTTCCAGGTCAGGGTCGAGGTGAAATTGTGGATCTGGCGCTCTCGGGAGGGGCTGCGGGGGGTGGGTCGAGCCGGATCGGCCATGGACCAAGGTTCGGAGCGCAAGACCAGCTGGCCGCGGGAGGGGGAACGGAACGTCGGCACGTCGAATTCGTCGGCGATCAGGTCGAACCCGCGCTCGGGAGCCAGGACCTGGCTGTCGAGCGAGATGCGGAACTCGCCCAGGGCGGGCAGGGGGGGGCGGGCCCGGTCTTCAGACGAAAGGCGCAGCTGCAGATCGGGCGTCTGCGCCGGCGCTCGGGGCGCCAGCACCACGATCTGCGCCGCCAGCAGGACGGCGGCCGACCATCGTTTCAGCGTCTGCCACACCATGGTTGCAAATCCACCAACCTCCAGAATATACCCAACGAGACCGAAAGATCAAGGAAAATCCTTTCGGCCGGGCGAGCTGGCGGTTTTTCTGGCCAGAGGCCTTGGTCGGTGCTCCTCCTCCTGGTCAGCGAATATCGAGGTCGCGATGCCGGCGGGAGTTCTCGACCAGCGGATGCTTGATCTCGCGATAGAGATACTCGGCGATGGCCACCGACCGATGCTTGCCGCCGGTGCAGCCGATGCCGATCTGCACCCGCGATTTCGGCTCCTGCAGGAACTGCGGAATGAGATAGTCGATGAAGTTCTTCAGCTTGAGCGAGAACTCGGTCCCCATCTCGGATTCGAGGACGAAGCGGTAAACCCGTGGATCGAGCCCGGAAAAGGTCTTCAGCTCCGGAACGTAGAAAGGGTTGGGCAGGAACCGGACATCGAAGACCATGTCGCAGTCGAGGGGAATCCCGTACTTGAACCCGAAACTGATGAAGATCAGCGACATCAACCGGGCGGCCGACTCGTGTTCGATGATCTTGCGGATCTCTTCATACAGGTCTTTGGCCGTGAAATCCGAGGTGTTGAGGATGTAGTCGGCGCGCTCCCGCATCTCCCCGAGGGTTTCGCGCTCGAACCGGATGTCCTCCATGATCGGGCCGCCGGAATTGAGGGGGTGCTTGCGGCGGGATTCCGAGAACCGACGGACCAGGACGTCGTCGGAAGCTTCGAGATACAGGATGCGCAGGGTGGCCCCGGTCGCTTTGACCGCGTCCATGGCGTCGAACAGATGTTCGAGAAAGGCCCGGCCCCGGATGTCGATGGTCAGAGCGATCCGCTGGATCTTGCCCTGGGTCTCCTGGCAGAGCTGGGTGAATTTGGGCAGCAGCGACGGCGGAAAGTTGTCCATGCAGAAGAACCCGGAATCCTCGAAGATCTTCAAGGCCTGGCTCTTGCCCGCCCCTGACAGACCGGTCACGATGTAGATGGTCAGCGGTTTGGTAGGGGCCGGTGCCGCGGCAGGAGGGCCGGACATCGTCGGGGTGGTCGCCATCGTCGCGGTTCCTCAGATGATCAGATCGAGGACCAGTCCTCGGATCTCGTCCAGGCTGGCCAGCAGCGCCAGCGCTTTGTCTTTCTGCAGGGTTTCCCGGGTGAGGGAATCCATCTCGGCGTCGACCGTCTCGACCAGCTGGTAGACCTTCTGCTGGCCATTTTTGGGCGATCCAGCCTCTTCCCGCAGCGAGAACAGCTCGGTGGCGATCCGCTTCAGATAGCCTTTGATCCCGTTCTTGTAGGCATTGAGACTGGCTTCGTCGGGGGCGCGGAAGAAACGTTCGCCCAAGGCGCGGATGGAGCTCAAGATCTCTTTCAACTCGCCGTCGAGCCGGGTGCGCCAGGCTTCCTTCAACGACGCGGAGAACGCGGGGCCGCTCGGGCCGGCCGCGCCGCTGCCGAGGGGCTTTCCCGCTCCGGGGCCGCTCGCGCCGCCCGCCCCCCCCGCCCCGCCAGGACCGCCGGGATCGGGACCGTGACCCTTGACCTTCAGATCGCTCATCGCCGCCTCACCCATCGACTCCGCACAGGATCACCCGGTTGCGGCCCAGGCCTTTGGCCTGATACATCGAGCTGTCGGCCTTCTGGATGAGTTCGTCCTTGTCGTTGGCGTTGAGCGGGAAGCCCGCCACGCCGATCGAGATCGTACAATGCAGGGGCGGCTGGCCTTGGACGATGGCCGGGAAGTCGTGCTTGGACACATCGCGCCGGATGCGCTCGGCCACGATGCGGGCATCGGACTGGGTGGTCTCGGGCAGGATGATCACGAATTCCTCGCCGCCGTAGCGCGCCGCCACATCGGTCGACCGGATGTTCCGGCGCAGGATGAGGCTGATCTCCCGCAGGATGATGTCGCCCTGCTGATGGCCGTACTTGTCGTTGATCTCCTTGAAGTGATCGATGTCGCACATCAAGAGCGACAGCGTGGAGTTGTACCGCCGGCTGCGCTTGACCTCCTCATCCAGTCGCAACTGGAAGTAGCGATGGACGAACAGCTTGGTGATCGAATCGGTGATGGCCAGCGAATACAGGCGGGCGTTCTCGAAGGCGATGACCGCCTGCGAGGCGAGGGTCGAGAAGAATTCGAGATCGTTCTCGGTGAAGGGCTCGCCATTGATCTTGGGGCCGATCTTCATCACCCCGTACAGTTCGCCTTCCTTCAGCAAGGGGACGTAGACGGCGAACGGCAGCGGCCGGTTGATGGCGGTGTAGCTCTGGAAGGTCGCATTCGACGTCAGCTCCTGGGCCAGGATCGGGCGCTTCTCTTTCTGGATGGTCGTCATCGCCCAGACCTCGGCGGGATCTTTCTCCAGGATCTTCACCGTCTCGCGATCGATTCCCTTGCAGGCCTTCACCTCGAGTTCGGGGCGGTCTTCGCCCATCAGCATCAACACGCCCTTGTTGGCCCAGACCGTTTCCAGGAACATGTCGATCGAGATCCTGATCAGTTCGTCGAGGTTGAGCGTCGAACTCAGCACCTTCCCCGACTGCTGCAAGGTCATCAGGTTGAACACCTTGCGATCGAGTTCGTTCTTGGTGGTCTCGGACCGCTCATACAGGCTGGCATTGTTGATCGACGTGGCGGCCAGGCTGACCAGCGCCTGCAGCAGCTGGATGTCCCCCTCCTGGTAGGGGCTCTGGTCTTTGCGGGGGCCGAACGCCACCAGGCCGACGAAATGGTCTTTGAGGCGCATCGGCAGCATCAGTTGCAGAGACCGGCAGGCGTCCGTCTCGAACTCGGCCACCAGCAGCGTGGCGTTCTGCTCGTCGATCAGCCAGTAGCCTTCTTCCGAGAAGATGTTGGTGACGATTTTGTGGTCGGAATAGAACCGGAACTTGGCGAACAGTTCGGGCGACAAGCCCAGCATGTCCTTGACCGTCACCAGGTCGTTGCGGTCGCTGTACAGCATGACCGCGGCGCCCGCGATCTGCAGACGCTCGGTGAACAGGGTCAGCAGCGTGCGCACCAGCGTGTCGACGCTGAGGCTGGTGCCCATCGCCTTGCTGGCGGCATAGAGGACGGACAGCGAGTCGACCTTGGCTTCCAGCTCGCGGTTCATCTCGCTGATCGTCTTCATGTAATGCTCGATGGCGTCGCGTGATTCGACCAGACTGCAGACGATCTTGCTGAAACTGGCCTGGACATCGCCCAAGGCATCGAGCTTTTCCAGGCCGGTGTTATCAGGGGACTCCCCGTCGGCGATCGAGTCGGCCAGCGCGGCGAAATGGCGCAAGGGCTGCAGGATCTTCACCACCACCGCCAGGTGGACGGTGGCGATGATCGACGCCAGCGTTCCCACGAATGGCAGGACGGGAAGGGGGGAATCCAGGGCCAGGCAGATGAGATAGGCCACCCCCCCCACGAGGGCGAGGAGGAGGTCCAGTTTGAGGACGAAGCTCATCTGCGTGCGACTCCTTCGAACAACACCGGCACCCGCTCTTGCAACCCCTGGAGCAAAAGCGCAAAGACCCGCTCTTCGGGGGCCGCAGCATCGATCACCAGAAACCGCGAGGCTTCCCGTCGGGCGAGTTCGAGATATCCGTGGCGGACCTTGTCGTGGAAGGCTACCGCCTCCGATTCCATCCTGTCAAAGGATTTTTTTCCGCCATGTCGGGCCCGCTCGAGGCCGAGCCGCGGGTCGAGGTCGAACAGCACGGTGAGATCGGGCAGGAACTCCCCCAGCGTCATGGCATGGAGCTGCCGGACCAGTTCGACGCCCAGGCCGCGGCCGTACCCCTGGTAGGCCAGGCTCGAATCGACGTACCGATCGCACAGCACGTGGGTGCCGGCCGCCTGCGCCGGGCGGATCACCTGACGGAGGTGCTCCGTCCGCTGGGCCAGCATCAGGAAGGCTTCGGTCTCCGGCTGCAACCGACCGCCGCCGGGGTCGAGCAGCAGGTGGCGGATCTTGTCGCCGAACGGAGTGCCGCCTGGTTCCCGCGTCAGGAGGACGGTCTGGCCGGCCGCCGTCAGGTGTTCGGCCAGCCGGCGGATCTGCGTGCTCTTGCCGCTGCCCTCCGGGCCTTCGAAGGTCAAGAACAGTCCAGACCGGGTGGGGGTGGACATCAGTGGCGGGGGCCCTTCACTTCAGGCCGAAGAATTCGTCGAGCTTGGTCAGCGAGAAGACGTTGCGGATCGACTCGGTCACATTCAGCAACTGCAGGCGCCCCCCCTGGCGGGTGATCTCCTTCCGCAGGTAGACCAGCATGCCCAGACCGGAACTGTCGAGGTAGCCGACCTTGGCCAGGTCGATGATGTAGGTCCAGTCCCCGGGGTGGATGGTTTCGCTGATCGTGCTTTTCAGCCCTTTGACCTGATGGACGTCGAGTTCGCCATCCAGCGAGCAGGTCACGGTGCGGTGGGTCTCATCGACTCGGGTTTCGATTTTCACCTTGGCCTCCTGGATCGTCTGGCGCCGCGAGGAATTTCACCATGCGCAGGGTGACAGTACCGGTCGCGGCATCGACGAGGTATTCCACCTCGTCCATGATGTGGCGGATGAGGAAGACGCCGAGCCCGCCCTCCCGCGCATGCTGGAGATCGGGAACGGGAATGGTGGCAGGATCGAACGTGGGGTCATGGTAGATCACCTGGATGAGATACCGGTCGGCGGTCACCTGGACCTGCAGGCCGTACTTCCGGGTCGGATCGTGATGGAAGGCATGCTTGATGACGTTGGTGCAGGCCTCGGTCACCGCCAGCTGGATATCGTTGAGCACTTGATGAGACAGGGTCTGGGGCGGAGCGCAGGTGCACAGGATGCGCCGAACCAGGGACAGGGAGCGGGGATGCCCCGTGAGTTCCATGTCCAGGCGGGTGCAGCGCGGACGGGCCCCGGAAAGGGGACCGGGGATGGGAGTGGGCACCGATGACCTCGAGCGGGGGACGTGGCGAGCGCCCCCCCAGGAATTCAGAGTCCATGGAGAATTTCCGGCTCCAATAGTAGCAGATGGTAACGGACGTCGTCCACCCGCCGTGGTTTGCCCAGTTGACGATAGACCCTGCCGAGCAGGGCCAGCAGGTCGGCGCCGGCCGGCTGCAGGAAGGCGGCGGTTTCCAGATGCTTGAGGGCCTGTTCGGTCTGGGCCAGATCGTCGAAGCCCAGCAGGCACAGCCCCAGATGGTAGTGGGCCCAGGCCTGGTCAGGGCGCTCGCGGACGATCTTCTCGCAGGCCTTCAGATTCTGCTGCAGGGCGCGCATCCGGTCGGCGCCCTTCAGGAATTCGAGCTGGGTCTGCATCAGCCCCCAGCGCAGCCACGAGGGAGCATCCGGCAGAGCGACGCCCTTGTGCCAGGTGAGCAGGGCCCGCTTGGCCCATTCGTCGCGCTGCGGCGACCGCCGAGCCACCAGCGTCTGGGCCCAGGCCATCTCGTAGAGGGTCCAGGGCTGGGCCTTCTCCTGGGGCGAGCGATTCTGGCACTCGGCCAGGAAATCCATCAACTCGTTGCGGCTGCCGCCTTCCGATTCCTTGGCCATCATCTCGATGATCTTGCGGCGGAACCACCCGCTTTCGGGGAACAGGCTCTTGAGCGACAGGTAGCACTTGCGCGCCTCGGTATAGGACTGGAAGTTCTCGTGCAGGCGGGCCAGACCGATCAGGGCCTGCGGGTCGGAGCCCAGCTTCACCCATTCCTGCACGTGGGCGACCGCCTGCCGGTAATCGCCGCGGACGCGGTACAGAAGGGCCAGCCCGCGATGGGCCCAGGCGCTGACCTCGGGCTGGCCGACCACCTCCGAGAACAGCTGCTCGGCCCGTTTCAGGGTCTCGGTCTGGAAGCGGGTTCCCGCGCCGAAGATATAGTTGGCGAAGCCCTCGAGCAGGATCGGCACCGGGCTGCGCTTGCGCAGCTCGGCCAGGTCGGCGTGCAGGGCGCGGATCATGGCCCCCAGCGATTCCTGCTCGAACCGCTCGCCCTGGATCTGGCTGCGTTTGAGGCGCAGCAGGGCGAGATTGGCTTCGATGTCGGTGCGGTGGTCCTTGAGCAGGGAAGACAGCAGCTCGATGGCCAGCGCCTCCTTCTCTTCGAACTCATAGACGCGCGCCAGCTGGAAGGCGACCCAGCGATCCTGCGGCTCGGCCGCGCGCACCCGCGACAGGAGTTCGGAGGCGCGGGGCAGATCCCCGATCTTCAGGTTGACCTCGGCCAGCAGCCGCAGCCAGGACAGCTCGCGCGGCACCAGTTCGAGCGCGCGTTCGAGCCGTTCGATGGCGGTCAGGAAGAACCGCTTGGTCATCGCCTCGCGGGCCTGCTGCACCAGTTTCTCGCCTTCCGCCCGGGCTTTCTCGATGCGGATCAGCTCGGGCGCCTGGTAGGCGCGCACGCAGGTCGGGTCGAGCCGCGCCGCCTGTTCGAAGGCCTTCTCGGCGCCGGCGAAGTCGCCCAGCCGGATCAGGGTCTCGCCGTAGTCGCACCAGCTGTCGGGATGGGTCTGGCCGGCGTCGATGAGGGCCTTCTGGGCCTTGGCCACGCGCGGGAAATCGCCGGTGCGGCCGGCGCAGCGCACGACCCCCTGCAGCGCCCAGATGGTGCCGGGCAGGCCGGTCAGATACTCTTCGTATTCGGCCAGCGCCCGGTCGAACGCGCCGCGCGCTTCGAGGACCTCGCCGAGAGCCTGCACGATCTCGGGGTGGTGGGGGCTGATCTCGCGGGCCTTCTCGAGTTCGGCCAGGGCGCGGTCGTTCCAGGCGCGGGACTGGAAGTAGCGGGCCAGCCGCAGGAAGATCTCGCCGTCGCGGATGGGCTGGCGGCGGATGCGGTCGAACATCTCGTCGGCCTTCTCCTCCATGCCCATGTCGGCGTAGAGCTTGCCCATCTCCAGCAGGATCTCGACGTTGTCGGGGCGGTCGAGCAGCGCCCGCTCGAACTCGAGCACCGCCTTGCCCCGTTCGTTCAGGCCGAGCCACGCCTTGCCCAGCCCGATGCGCAGATCGGGATCGTTGGCGAAGAGGCGCAGGCCGTCCTGGTAGTGCTTGACCGCCCCGTCGAAGAAGTTCTGGGCGAGCATGGCCCGGCCCAGCAGCAGGAACATCTCCCGCGTCTCGCCCGCCATCCGCCGATAGGCCGACAGATCCTCCTGGGCGGCGGCGGCGTCGCCCAGGCTGAGCTCGACCTCGGCCAGGCGCAGCAGCACTTCGGGATGCTCGGCGGCCCGGGAACGCAGGGCCTGCAGCCGCTGGAGCGACTGCTGGCGCAGACCGGCCTCGCGTAGCAGCCGAGCCGAATGCAGGCCGGCCTCGAGGTCGTGCGGATCGAGCTTGAGCACCCGGTCGAGCGCGGCGATGGCGTCCTCGGTGCGGCCGAGCGCCTCGTAGACCCTGGCCCCCAGCCGGTAGATCCGGGGGTGGTCGGGCGACAGCCCCTTGACGGCCCGGAAGGCGGAGAGGGCCTTGTCGGCCTTCCCGGCCCGCAGGAGGGCGTCGATCAGCTGGCAGTAGGCTTCGGGCGACGACGGCTGGCGTTTGATCAGCTTGTTCAGGCGTTCGATCTCGGCGGCCACGTCGACCGCTCCCGCCGGCCGGGCCCCACCCTCGTCCTTCCGGCCAGGAGAGGGCGCCGCGGGCGCCTCCGGGGGCGTGGGCGGGGGCGGTTCAGCCGGCGCCTCGGGCGGCCCGCCCGGCGGGTCGGGGGCGCGGCGGTCGGCGCCGTCCTTGCTGCGCCCCCCGCGCCCTCCCTGGCCGGGGGCGGGCAGACGGCCGCCGCAGCGACCGCAGTAAATGCCTTTCTCGTAGGCCAGGCCGCAAGAGGGACAGGCGGGCATGGTCACATCTCCGGCGGGGCGGCGATGCCCAGCAGGTCGAGGCCGCGCGCCAGCACCTGCCGGGTCAGCCGGCACAGGAAGAGTCGCGATTCCCGCACCGCCGGATCGTCGGCGGTGAGCACCGGGCACTGGTCATAGAACGTGGTGAACTGCGTCGCCAGGTCGTACAGGTAGTTGCAGAGCGTGTGGGGCCGCAGATCGGCCGCCACCGCGGCGACCGCCGTCGGCAGCTCGAGCAGTTTCAGACCGAGGGCCCGCTCGGCCGGATGGCCCAGGCGGGGCGGACCGGCGCACTCCTCGGCCGGGCGGTTCCCTTTGCGGAAGATCGAGCAGATACGGGCGTGGGCGTATTGCAGGTAGGGCGCGGTGTTGCCTTGCAGGGCCAGCATGCGCGGGAAGGAGAAGACGTAGTCGTTGTTGCGGTTCTGGCTGAGATCGGCGTACTTGACCGCGCCGATCCCGACCATCCGGGCCACCTGCCGCTTGGTCTCCTCGGGCAGCGCCGGGTTCTTCTCCTGGACGACGGCATAGGCGCGCTCCACGGCTTCGGCCAGCAGGTCGGCCAGCTTGACATTCTCGCCGCTGCGGGTCTTGAGCGGCTTGTTGTCCTCGCCCAGGACGCTGCCGAAGGGCACGTGCTCGAGCCGCACCGTCTGGCCGTCCCGCTTCGTCCAGCCGGCGGCCTGCGCCACGTCGAAGACCTGGGCGAAGTGCAGCGCCTGCCGGGCATCGGTCACGTAGATGATCCGGTCGGCGCGCAGCCGGTGGATGCGGTACCGGATGGCGGCCAGATCGAACGTCTCGTAATTGTAGCCGCCATCCGACTTCTGCACGATGACGGGCAGCGGGCTGCCGTCCTTCGCCTTGAAATGCTCGAGGAAGACGCACCACGCTCCGCGCGACTCGACCAGGTGCCCCGACTCCTTCAGGGCGGCGACGGTGTCGGCCAGCTGGTCGCGATAGAAGCTCTCGCCGGCTTCGTCTTCGGGGGTCAGCAGCACTCCCAGTTCGGTATAGATGCGGTAGACCTCGCGCATCGACAGGCGGGTGATCGTCCGCCAGTCGGCCAGCAGTCCGGGGTCGCCCTGCTGCAGGGCGACCAGCACTTCATGGCAGGCGGCCGCCACCTCGGGCTGGGTGTCGCAGGCCTTGGTGACCTCGCGATACAGCTCTTCGAGGCGGGCCAGCGTCAGCTCGGTGGCGGGATCGGCGCCGCGTCGTTCCAGATCGCGCAGCAGGGGCCGCACCTTCCACAGGACCATGGCCATCGGCAGGCCCCAGTCGCCCAGGTGGTTCTGCCGGATGACGCGGTCGCCGCGCGCCGCCAGCACCCGCGCCAGCACGTCGCCGATGATGGTCGAGCGCAGATGCCCGACGTGCATCTGCTTGGCGATGTTGACGCTGGAATAGTCGATCACCACCGTCTCGCAGCGCCCTTCCCGCTGCAGGCCGAGCTGCGGATCTTCGGCGAACCGACGCAGACCGCGCTCGATGGCGTCCTCGCGCAGGTAGAGGTTGACGAACCCGGGCGGCACCGCCTCGACCCGCGTGAACCAGCCGGTCTCCTGGGCCAGGGCCTCGGCCAGCCGGCCGGCCAGGTCGAGAGGCTTGCACCGGGCCGCCTTGGCCAGCTTCATCGCGGTATTGAGGGCGAAATCGCCTTTGGTCGGGTCAGGGGTGGTCTGCAGGTCGAAGACCTCGCGGGGATTGGCCACGTACGCGGCGACCAGGGGAGCGAGCCGGGTATGGATCACGTCGGCGAGGGATTTGCGCATGGTTCCTCCTGTGGGGAATGGAGCGGTCAGCGTCAGGCCTTCAGCCGGAAGATCAGCCACAGGCCGATGGCGCCGATCAGCAGGTTGGGCAGCCAGACCCCGACGAACGGGGTCAGGTAGCCCCCTTTCGCGAAGGCCTTGCCAGCCGCGAACAATACGTAATAGACGAAGATGATCACCACCGACAGCCCGATGCCGATGCTGGTGCCCGAACGGCTCGTCTGCGAGCCCAGCGGGGCGCCCAGCATGACGAAGATCAGGCTGGCGAACGGAATCGAGGTCTTGGTCCAGAATTCGATCCAGTTCTGGGTCTGGGCCTTCTCGGTCAGCCCCTTCTGTGCGAGATCCTTGATGTGGGCGTAGAGCTCGACGATGTTCATCTGCCGCGCATTCTTCGACTCGGGCACATCGTCGGGATTGACGTAGTGCGTATCGATCGGATATTCGAGTTCGTCGAAATAGGTGTGATGGTAATCGGACCCCGTGCTTCGGAAGTCCGAGATGCGCCCTTTCCAGAACAGGCAGCGGCCTTCCTCGAGCCGCGCCTTCTTCGCCTCGATCACCCGCGGAAAATTGGTCGGCTGCCCCTCGTACATGACCACTCCGAACATGTCTTTGGTCCTGGGGTCGTAGGACTGCACATAGAACTTGCGACCAGGCCCGGCCTCGAAGAAGCGGTTGGCGGCGATCTGCGGCAAGGGTCGCTTCAAGGTCACCTCTCGCCGGAACAGCCGGGTGAACTTGTCGTTGGCCACCGGTACCACCCGCTCGTTGAAGAGGAAGGTCAGGCCGGTGACGAACAGGCCCGCCGCGATGGCGGGCGCGCAGATCCGTCCGAAGCTGTACCCGCCCGCCTTCATGGCGGTGATCTCGGAATCGGAGCTGAGCCGGCCGAAGGCGACCAGCGTGGCGAGCAGGATGGCCATGGGGAAGCTGATGACCAGGGTCGGCGGAAGGCTGTAGAGGAAGAACAGGAACACCACCGACGAGGGCACACCCTTCGAGAAGATCAGATTGATCAGCTCCATCATCAGGTCGATCAGCCAGATGGCGACGAAGAACGCCATGCCGAACAGGAATGGCTGCAGCAGTTCGTTCAGGATGTAGCGGTCGATGGTCTTCATGGACGCGGCTCCGGCCCCGCGGGCCGGCCGAAGGTGCGAACAATGTACTCTCCCGCCAGGGAGATTGCAAATCAGATCAGGATGTCCGGCCCGGTGTGCTATAATGCCTTCACTTGACCACGGGTGGCCGGAGTGCAGAACTACTATCAGCTGTTCGGGGTGCCGGATTTCGCCCCCATCGAAGAGATCCAGAAGGCGTTCAACAAGATGTACGCCGATCTGTTCACGGCGGGCAGCCCGCTGGCCAACCTCCCTCGCCTCAAAGAGCTCAAGGATGCCTTCGATACCCTTCTCGATCCGGAGCGGCGCGCCGACTACGACGCACGATTGCGGGCCTTCCTGCACGATCTCGAGGCGCAGTACGGGGTGGCCGTCGATCTGCTGGCCGCCGGCCGGTATGACGAAGCGATCGCCCGGCTGAAGGAATGCCTGAAGGTCAACCCGCGCGAGCCTGATTTCTACGAGACGCTGGGCCTGGCCTACCAGCTCTCCGACCGCCAGGACGAAGCGATCAAATGCTTCCAGCAGGGCTTGCAGCTCAACGTGCGCAATGCCGTCTTCCATCGGTATCTGGGCGATATCTACCGCGCCCGGCACGATGACGACAAAGCCGACACCCACTACCTCGATGCGGCCGAAGGGTTCAAGGAGATCCTCAAGGTCGATCCCAAGAACCTGCAGGCCCAGGAGCTGCTGGCCGACACCTACGCCAAGATGCGATGGTACGATGAGGCGCTCGAAGTGTATGAGCGGCTGGTCGCGCAGCATCCCTTCCGGGCCGATTACCATCGCGACATGGGCGGGGTGCTCTACGAACTCGATCGCCTCGACGAGGCCGAGATCCATCTGCTCGAGGCCCTGCGCAACTCGCCCGGCGAGTCCTCCGCCCTGCTGTATCTCGGGCTCGTCTATTTCAAGCGCCGCCTGCTGACCCTGGCGGTGCAGACTCTCGAGGAATCGCTGAAGAGCCGGCCCGATCAGCCCGAGGTGATCAAGCTGGTCCAGAAGATCCGCGAGATCCAGAAGGAAGTGGGCCGCACGGTCGAAGAGATCATCTATGAAGCGACGCCCGATGCCGTGGTCGAAGGCGTGGTCAAATGGTACAACCCCGAGACCGGCGTCGGCGTCCTGACCTGCCCCGAATACGCCGAGGTGCTGCTGCATTACAGCGCCCTCAAACCCGAAGATCAAGAGACTCTGGCCAAAGGCGATGCCGTTCGCTTCGGCGTCGTCAAAGACCAGGTGGGGCCGGTCGCCGTCCAGATCGAACGGCTCGATGGCGCTCGCGAGGGCGATACGCTGCCCGGCGTCATCGATCGCTTCGACGCCAGGCGCAAGATCGGGGTCATCCGCACCGCCACCGATCGCGAGATCGTCTTCCCCTTCTCGGCCCTGTCGCAGGATCTGCTCGAGAAGCTCGAGCCAGGGCTCGAAGTATTGTTCGAGACCAAGACCATCCTGGGCATCTCCGACGAACCGATCGAGCAGGCCATCAATGTCCGGCCGCGCAAGAAGAAAGCGGGCAAGAAACCGCCGGCCACCCCTCCCGCGACCGAGGGTCCGGCGCGACCATGATCGAACTGAACGGCCTGACCAAGCGGTTCGGCGCCAAGACCGCCGTCGACCACGTGACCTTTGCCGTCCCGCCGGGGGCGGTGTTCGGGTTCATCGGCCCCAACGGCGCCGGCAAGACCACGACCATCCGGCTGCTGATGGGGCTGCTGCACCCCACGGCGGGGAACGCCACCATCGACGGCCTCGATTGCACCGCCGATTCGCTGGCCGTGCGCGCCCGGGTCGGCTACCTCCCCGACGAGGTCTTCTTGTACGATTATCTGACCGGGCAGCAGTTTCTCGAGTTCGTCGCCGATCTGCGCGGGCTCGATCCGGCCACCGCCCGCGACCGGATCGCCTACTACCTCGACTTCTTCGAACTGGCCGGCGTGGCCGGCGACTACACTGTCAACTACAGCTTCGGCATGAAGAAGAAGCTGGCCCTGGCCAGCATCGTCATCCACCAGCCGCGAGTGCTCATTCTCGATGAACCGTTCAACGGGCTCGATCCCCAGGCGGTCCGCAATTTCCGCGAGCTGATGAACCGTCTCGTGAAGGCGGGCACCACCATTCTGTTCTCGAGCCACGTGCTCGAAGTGGTCGAAAAGCTCGTCTCGCACATCGGGATCATCGATCGCGGTCGCTTGCTGGTCAGCGGGTCGCTCGACGAAGTGGTCGCCCCGCATGCCGGGTCGCTCGAACAGGCCTTCTTCGCCCATGTCCAGAGCCCCGGCGCCGCCGTGAGCTCGTCGGCGAGCTGATGTCCGACGTCGGTCTTTTTCCCCCCCTCCCCTGACAAAAAACGCCCGCCGGGTGGCCGACGGGCGGAAGACTGAGGAAAGGAATCAGTTGTCAGTGGTCAGGATCGTCGTCGGTCCCTCGGCATGGAACCGCTGGACCGTCTCGAACATCTGGCGCGCTTTGCTGCCCATGGCGATGCCGATGTGGCCGGCGTCGATCAGCACCTCGCGGACCGGCCCGCCGACCAGCCGCGCCACGATGCGCGAAGAGTCGGGCGGGACGATATGGTCTTTCAGCGCGATCACGTTGAGGAGGGGCCCGGTGACCTGTCGCAGGTCGACGGCTTTGCCGTTCAGCACCAGACCGCCCTCGACCAGGCGGTTTTCCTGGTAGCAGACCCGCACATATTCCCGATAGCATTCGCCAGGGACCGAGACGTTGTCGTTCAGCCAGCGCTCGAGCTTGATGAAGCTCTCGGTGAACCGGGGGTTGTTGGCAGCCTCGTACAGCCCCTTGTATTTCTGGTAGGTGGACAGGGGCTTGAGGAACAGGAAGCTCGACTGGAGCATGAGGGAGTCCATGCGTCCCAGGGTGTCGACGACCCGGTCGACGTCGAAGTCCGGCGTGCTGGCCCACCGCGACAGCACGCCCTCGTCGTGGAAGTTGATCGGGGTGGCCAGCAGCGTCAGCCGGCCGATCTGTTGTGGGTGGAGGGCGGCGTGCAGCAGGGCCATGGTGCCGCCCATGCAGTAGCCGAGCAGGTCGACCTGCTCGGTCTGCGCGTCGCGGCGCACGGCCGCCGTGGCCAGGGCCATCAGCTCGTCGACGTAGAACCCGAAGGACAGGTGGTCGTGCTGCGGACCGGGCGTGCCCCAGTCGAGCAGGTAGGTGGGATGCTGGTGCTGCACCAGGTGGGCGATCAGGCTGCTTCCTTCCATCAGATCGAGGACATAGGACCGATTGATGAGCGACGGCACCATCAGCAGCGGCATCGCCGGCTGGGTGGCCGACCGGCCCTGGAACTTGAGCACCCGCATCCGATCGAAGCGGTAGATCACCTCGAACGGCGTGGCGCCCTGGTAGGGCTCCTGGCAGGCGAGCGACGGGGCAGGCCGGAGCCAGGAGCGGAGGTTCCGCTCGGCGAGCTGGCCCGCGAGAGCGGTGGCGGCAGAGGTGGCGTCGATGAACTGCTGTGTGCAATGCCAGGGATCGTGATTCATGGGTTCTCCGGAAAGCCGGGGGACGCGTGGCGCGCCGGACCGGCGGTACGGAACAGGACCGGCCGGCGAGCCAGGGCGCCGGACCGGTCAGGGACGGACGAACGCATTACCGGGAGCGGTTGGCCGCTTTCCTGGCGGCTTTGGGCGAATCGGCCGTCGCGTCGGTGGCGGTCTCGGCGGTCGTCGGGGCGGCGGGCCGCTCGGCGCAGACCGCATCGCGGATCGTCTCGAGCAGGGCGACCATCTTCTCGAGGCGGACGCTCTGGTCGTACATCTGCTGCTGGATCAGGGCGAGGTCTTTCTTGGTGACCACCTGGTAGAACTCGGCCCAGCGGCCCATCGCCGAGTCGATGAGCCGGCGCAGGTCGAGCGAGCCTTCGAGCGATCTGGTCATCGCGGTGATGAAGTTCTGCGATTTGACCATCTCCTCCATGAGCTGGGCGAAGCGGTTCTCCCAGAAGGTCTGGAGGTCTTTCGTGGATTTCATCATTTCCTGCATCAGTTGTTCCATGGGGCTCTCTCCTGTCGGTGCGGGTGGGGCGGTCGAGACTCGCCTTCAGTGCGCGGTCGGGGCGGTGCGGATGACGGTTTCCCGCCACAGCCGGTTGAGTTCGGTGGTGGTGGTCAGCCAGGTCGTGGTAGCCTGCGCCGCCAGATCGAGCTGGATCTTGGCGATCTGCTCAGCGGCGGTCTGGGCGAAGGCGAGCTGCTGCTCCGTGATTTTGTGCATCGCAGCAAGGCCGGCGGCCAGCAGGCGGGTGTTGTTGCGGGCGGTTTCTTCGAGGTTGGGGGTGAACATCGGGGCTCCTCCAGTCGGTTGGTATTGTGCGGTCTTCATGACCAATAATAGATGGTTGAAAGGGTTAAGTCAAGATAAAATTTTTTGCATTGCAAAAATCTTATCGACACCCGGCCGTCGGTCATGAAGAAATATTCTGGCGGGGTCTCGGCGTCGCCTGGGCAACGCGGTGCGTTGCCCGGGTCAGGCCACGGGTCCAGGGCCGCTGGCCCTGGTGGGGGGAAGGGGCGAAGCCCCTGAAAGGAACCTTCGGCCAGCCAGACCGGCGCACGCCGGGGGAGGTGCATCTCCCCCAGGCGATCACCCGGGGCCGACGGCCCCTGGGCCCTGGCGGCCACTCAGTTGATGGGGAGGTTCGGGGCGTGAGGCCGGAACCGGTCGGTGGGATTATTTCGCCCGGCGGGCAGCGGTTGGTTTCGCCTTGGTCGCGGCAGCCTTCGGCCGGGCCTTGGTCTGGGAGGTGGCGGCCGCGGTGCCCGTCGAGCGCGGCGTGGCGCGGCGGGCGGGGGACGCCGCCGGCGTGGCCGGGGTCGCCGCGGGAGCGCCGAGGAGGTCGAGCCGGTCCTCCAGGTCGAGGAGGCGGGACTCGATGCGCTGCAGGTAGGCGAGGATCCGTTCGAGGTCCGAACGGGTGGGCATGTTGATCGATTGCAGGTAGCGCTCGACCTGGCTTTCCATCTGCTTCTTGAGGTCGAGCGAGCCGCCCAGCGCCTGGCTCATGTTCTTGAGGAAGGCTTCGTCATGGGTGAGCTTCTCCAGGGCTTCGCCCATGGTCTTCTCCCAGGTTTCCAGCATGGTGCGGCCGAAATCGAAGGGGTTGGGGTGGGTCATGGCGTCCTCCGCGCGATCAGGGGGCGATCAGCCATTCGTCGATCGCCGCGAAGGCGTCGCGATGGCAGGTGAGGCCGAGATGGTTGAGGTCGAGGGTCTTCATACCGAGAAGCGGGGCGTGGCGGCGCAGGATGCCATCGAGGTGGCAGGCGCTGGCCAGGAAGACCACGCCGTCCCCGGCGGGCGCCGCCAGTTCGGCCGGCAGCGGGATGTAGCCGAGGCCGTCGACATACCAGGTGATGTAACGCTTGGTGCCGGCTAGCACGGCCAGCCGCACCCGAGGATCGAGGCCCTGCGCTTCGAGGCGGTAGATGAGGTGCTCGCCGGCGGCGATGGCGGCATCGATGCCCCGGCCGTGCAGGACGGTCGAGCGACCGCCATGGTAGAGCGCGTCGCGGGTCAGGTTGTGATCGAAGGGCGTGGCGCTGTCAGCTCCCAGCCTCACGCCAGCATCCCGCACCAGGTTGTAGAGCAGCTGGCACTGCCCGGGGAAGGGATTGCCGCCTTTGTCGGGGAACAGCGAACGGGCATCCATCGACTGCCACTGCCCGTTGAGCAGCATGGCATCGGGGGCGACCGGGGCGTTATAGGTGCCTTTGGTCGCCACCGCGAGATTGTAGGCATACGACCGGAAGGGGGTGTCGATGCCCCGCATCGGGGGGGCGATGGCGATGTAGGTGCGGACATCGCCCCGGAAAGGCGTCAAGAAACGCTTCTGCGGGAAAAGCGCCGCCCCGTCGGAACAGTAGAGCCGGACAGCGACGTTGCCCTTGGAATGGGCCACCACATCGACCGCGAAAGTGGGATCATGGGTGCGACCGAGCAGGATGCGGATGCGCCGGATGGCATTGGCCACCTGCTCGGCCTGCCGGAAGTTGTCGCCCTGGTTGTGGGCGAAGGTGACGGCGAAGACGGCGTAGCCCAGGTTGGCCAGCCACGGGGCGAAGCCCTGCTTTTCGGGTGGCAGAGGGTCGTCGGGCAGCACGGCATGGAAGGGGTGGATCCAGGCGCGGTTGGCGTTGTCCCCCGCCCCATGCACGAGCAGGACGGGATGGCGGAAGGTGCGGCCCTGATAGCCTTTCGCGCAATGCAAAAGAACCAGGCCGGACGACGGCGTGTCGGTGCCGAACCAGCGCCGGATCCAGGGGTCCTGCCAGCGGGTCGGCGGGGCGAACGTCTCCTGGGTGAAGGCTGGATGGGTGTCTTCCAGGAGTTCGACGCGCTCCCAGGGGCCGGCCTCGGGCCCGGTGAAGACCTGGCGCGGGATCGGATTGAACCGGTCGGAAGCCAGCAGCGCGCTTGCCGTGGCGAGGACGATCACCCAGAGCAGGAAAAGATGACGGCGGGCGCGGGGGGGGCAAACCAAACGGACGCTCATCGGTTCCTCCTCAGGGGCGGCCGGTTTCGACCGCCGCCAGCCAGTCGGCGGTTTCCCGCCAGACGGTCTCCCGGATGGGGTGGGCCACCGTGACGGTCAGGTGCGCGGCATCGTACTCGCGATTCGTGGTGCGGCACCCGGTCAGCAAGTCGGCGTTGCGGCGGCAGGTGCTGGGCGGGGCGATGTGGTCGTTCTTCGCATAGATGTTCAACGTCGGGCAGGTGATGTCGCCCAGCCGCAACTTCTGCCCGCCCAACACGAACTCTCCGTTCGCCAGCTGGTCTTCCTGATAGAGGCCTTTGATGACCTGCTTGAACACCTGGCCGGGGAAGGGAACGTTGTCGGTGGCCCAGCGGTCCAGGCTGCGGAAATTCTGCAGGAAGGCATCATTGGTGATGTTGTCGTAGAGGGTGCGAGGTTTGGCGAGGTGGTCCTTCGGCTTCAGGAAGGGGAAGGAGGCATGCAGCAGCTTCTCGGGGACCACCCCGAAAGCGTCGGCCAGCTTCTCGGGTCGGAAGAACTCCTTGTTCGTCCAGAGCGAGAGCAGCCCGGCATTCTGGAACTCGAGCGGGGTGGTGAGCAGGATCAACCCTTTGTACCACTCGGGATGGCGGGCCGCCATCATGGCGGCGAGAGTGCCGCCGAGGCAGTAGCCGAACAGGAACACCCGGTCGACCCGGTGGCGCCGCCGGAGGCGCTCGACGGCGCGGCGGGCCACCTGCTCGAGGTAGTAGTCGAGACTCAGGCTGGCGTGTTCGGGCCCGGGAATGCCCCAGTCGATGAGGTAGACCTGCCAGCCTCGCCGACCGAGCGCCTCGATGAAACTGTGGCCCGGCATCAGATCGAGAATGTACCAGCGATTGATGAACGAATAGGTCATCAGCAGCGGCGTCGGATGCGGGGCGACGCCGGCCGGCACCGGGAACTCGAGGACCTGGCAGGACCCTTCCTGGTACCAGGTGCGGCGGGGCGTGCGGGCCATGCCCAGGCTGGCCAGCTGGTCGTCATCGGCACGGTCGCCGCGGGCCGACGCCTGCTGGAGGTAGTCGAGGAACTTGCGGACTTTGTCGAGCTCGGCCAGGAGCAGTTCGCGAGGGGTGGGGGCGGTGGAGGCGTTCTCTTGCTGGGTGACGGCCATGGGCACTCCCTTCCACGGAAAATCTGGATGCTGATTCATGATAATTGTGCGTTGCCAAAAACGCAAGCCGCCGCCGGCCGCCGAGCCGCTCGTGCTATCATCGGACGTCCAACTCGTGTCGGAGGATGTCCGCATGCCGCGTGATCTGACCGCTCTCGAACCGTTCTTCCACGATTTCCTCACCCTGAAGAAACTGCGCCGGACCGGCTGGCAGCTGCGCGGTCACCGGACCGGCGAATCCCTGGCCGACCATTGCTTCGGGGTGGTGCTGCTGACCCTGACCCTGGCCGACCAGATCACCTCCCATCGGATCGATCGGGCCCGTGCCGTGGTGATGGCCACCGTGCACGAACTCGCCGAAGCGCGGGTCGGCGACATTCCCTATACCGCCCTCCCCTATTTCCCCGACAAGGCCCGGGCCGAGGATCGGGCGATGACCGACCTGCTGCGGCCGCTGCAAGAACCGGGCGAAGCCTACCTGGCCCTCTTTCGGGAATTCGAAAGCGGGGCCACCGTCGAGGCCCGGTTCGTCCGCGCCATCGACAAGCTCGAGATGCTGCTGACGGCTCGCGACTATGAACACACCGGCATCACCTCGCTGGGCGATTTCTGGACCAACGCCTCGACCTTCGCCGTCTTCGCGGAATTCCCGGAACTCGAGGCGCTGGCCCGGCATCTCGCCGCCACCCGCCACCCCCGCTACGGCCCCGGGGGGGAAGGCTGAACGGCACCTGCCGGGCCGGCCTCGGACGGGTGGCCCGCCGCGGCCCGAACCCGCCTCGTCGTCGCTCAGGCGAGAGCCCGGGCCAGAGTCTGCCGCTCAGGGGTGGGCGGGGAGCGGAGCCCCGGGTCAGCCACGGCCGGATCGGGAGAAAAAAAATGGGCCGGGGTGGCCCGGCCCGAAATTAAGGAGGCAAACAAATCCATCACCCCTGTCGGCCCGAAATGATGTTTCCTGAAGGGTTGCCGCGCCGACCTCCACGGACATCGGCCAACCTCGACGCACCTTCCGCAACGGCTCGCAAATGTGTACAGGTTCATCGGACAAGCAAAAAAAAGAAAAAAATTTCTTTGCTCGTCGTCAGGCCGTGGGTGGGCCATAGGGGCAGCGCCGTCCCTGGCCGTCATCCGGCCTTCGCTTCGGGGGTGAAGGAGGCGTGTTCATGTCCGGTTCTTGTTTGAGAGTGCTGGTCGACGGTCCCCGTGGTCCGGCGGCCAACATGGCGATCGACGAAGCCTTGCAGCGGCGAGTGGCGGCCGGGGCGAGCGGACCCGTGCTGCGGTTCTACCGGTGGGATCCCCCCTCGCTGTCGTTCGGATATGCCCAGTCCATCGCCCATCTGGTCGATCCGGCGGCGGCCGTTGCCGCCGGCATCGGGCTGGTCCGTCGCATGACGGGCGGCCGGGTGGTGTTCCATGGCGACGAATGGACCTTTTCCCTGGTCGTGCCGTTGCCCTGGCTCGATCGAGCCCTGGCCGGCCGGGAAGATCAGACCGCCGACCCCAACGACCAGGAGGCCGGCGGCGAACCGGCCTTTCTCCAGCGCTTCCGCGCCCTCATCGCCCCGCTGGTGACGGGGCTGCAGGCGATGGGCCTCGCCGCCCGGTTCGCCACCGACCGCGAGGTGCGGGCGAACCTTGGCGGCCACCCCGCCGCCGCGTCGGGGCGAGGGGTCCACTGCTATCAGGCGGCGGCCGGCCATTCGATCTACGTGGGCGGGCGCAAACTGGTCGGCGCGGCCGGCGTGGTGCGGGAGGGCGTGATGGCGGTGCATGGCTCCCTGCCGATCCATCCTGTCGAGCTGCCGGTCGAGATCTGGCGCGACCCCGCGGTGGGGCGAGCCTGGCACGAGCTGAACGTGGCCTGGCTGGGGGACCTGCTGCCGGCGCCGGAGCGAGAAACGTTGCCCCACCGTCTCGCCTCCTCCTGGTCTGAGTCATGGGGCATCCCTTTCGTGATCGATCGCCTGGCCGACCCCGAAGAACAACTGGCGGCCCGTCTGGCCGTGGCTCGCTACGACCGTCTCGACTGGAAGATCAACGAACCCGGCTGGGCGGACCAGGAGGCCCTTCTCGCCCCCCTGAGCCGCTTGCCCGAGGGAGCCTCATGATCGCCTCCAACCACCGGCGAAGCGGCGATTCGACCAGCCGAACGCGTCTCGTTCGATCCGCGTTCGGCCCGGTGGCGACCTGGGGTTCAGGGGCCGTCGGCCCCTGGTGAGGTCGGCGGGAAAGGCGAACGTCGCCCGCTCTCACTGCCCTTCCGTGGCCGGTGGTGGTCCGCCGTCGGTTAAAGTTGCAATCCCCTGACAGTACAGGTAATCTTCTCCTCATTCCTCTTTTCATTCAGCTGTTGCTTGGCTTCAAAAAGGGAGTCGGGATGTCGGTCGAAGTCATCCAGTTGCCACGAGGCGGGACCGTGCTGAAGACCCCCGCGGGGTTGCTGCAGGTCGGCGCCACGCCCGAGACCATCAAAGACTCGATGAAGCTGCTCGGCGAGGTGCCCGATTCGTTCGTCCTGCCCAACAAGCTGTTCAGCGCCGAACGGGGCGTCTCGCTGGCCGACATCGAGTTTCCCGCCTATTACAACTATTTCCTCAAGAACCGGCCGATCAAGGTCATCGGCCAGTCGCATCAGATCGAGACCATTCTGGGCGTGCTCAAAGAAGCCGTGCTCGGTCCCGATGCCGTCCAGGTCGCTCGGGAATTCCCCTACGGCACCAACCGTGACCTGATTCCCGACCTGCGGGCCGAGATGGAGTTCCTGCGGGCCAAAGACCCCTCTGGCCGACGCCGCATGGAGCTGAGCGATATCGCGGTCGGTATCCCCTGGGGGCCTTCGAACCGCGTGCCGCTCGGAGGCATGGCCCTCGAACGCACCGCCAAAGGCATGGTGCGCGTGGTGGAAGGCGCCACGGTGCTGGCCGAGGTTCCCCTCGATGTCACGTTCGGCCCGCCGCGCGCCTTCCCGCAGCGGCAGAAGCCGTTCGAACCGCCCCTGTTCGGCGTGACCGTCATCGGCTCCGGCTCCGGCTTCGATCCGAAAGAGATGACCAGCGGGTTCATCCTGTGGGTCAACCGGCGCGGGGTGCTCGTCGATCCGCCGGTCGATTCCACCCTGTGGCTGAAGGCCATGGATATCAACCCTCGCCTGATCGATGACTGCATCCTGACCCACTGCCACGCCGACCACGACTCGGGTATTCTGCAGAAGCTGCTCGAAGAGAAGAAGATCAACCTCTATACCACCGAGACGATCATGGAGAGCTTCCTGCGCAAGTACCGGTCGCTGACCGGCCTGTCGCAGAAGACCTTCATGGGCCTGTTCCATTTCCACCCGGTCACGCTCGGGGTGCCCATCCGCATCCATGGCGGCGAGTTCCGCTTCTTCTATACGTTGCATTCGGTGCCGACCATCGGTCTCGAGGTCTACTTCCAGGGCAAGAGCTTCGTCTACTCGTCCGACAGCCTGTACGATCCGCCCACCGTGCGCCGGTTGCATGAGATGGGCATCATCAACCGATACCGGATGATCGAACTGATCAATTTCCCCTGGCACCATACCGTGATCTTCCACGAGGCGGGCATGCCGCCCCTGCATACGCCGATCAAGAACCTCGCCGATCTGCCCGACGCGGTGCAGGAACGCCTGTACCTGATCCACGTCTCCGAGAAGGCCATTCCCCCCAATTCCCGCATGCGCAAAGCCCCCGACGGGCCCGATGAGACGATCGTCATTCCGGTCAACCCGCCGCCCAGCAACGAAGCGCTCGAATACCTCGACGTGCTGAACCACATCGATCTTTTCTCGGGCCTGCCCATCGAGAAGGCCCGCGAATTCCTGACCCTGGTCAAGGTCGAGCGGTTCGCGCCCGGCGATGTCTTCATCCGGCGCGGCACCATCGGCGATCGCTTCTACATGATCGTCAACGGGCGGGCCAACGTGGTGCGCGAAGGCCAGCTGATCAAGACCTACACCAACAACGACTACATCGGCGAGACCTCGATGATCCTCAATGCGCCTCGCAACGCCGATGTGATCGCCGAGAGCGATCTGAAGGTCCTGGTCATGGAGAAATACGACTTCCTGTATTTCATTCGCGGCACCGAGATCGCCCGGCAGATGAAGATCATCGCCGAGAACCGCGAGTACAATACCTGGGCGCTGTTCGATGATACGCCGCTGCTGAAGGGGCTGTCGCCGACCCAGCGCACCCAGTTGCAGGGCATCATGACCCGGCTCGAACTGCCGGCCGGCAAGACCCTGGTGCGGGAAGGCGCCGATCGCGAATGCTTCCACCTCGTCGATGCGGGCACCATCGCGGTGACCCGGCGCGGCCGGACGCTCGGGCAGGCCACCCGCGGATCGTTGATCGCCAAGATCTACGCCAACCCCGTGCGGGGGCGGCATCGCTTCACCCTCACCACCACCAGCGCCGTGGTGGTCTACACCATCGACGTCTTCGAATTCTACCGGTTCCTCGAACGGAATCCCGGCGTCTTCCTGCTGCTGCGCGAAGCGCGCGTCCGGCAGCAGATCGTCTGGGCGCCGTGAGCGCCCGTGGCGGCGGCGGGCCTCGCCGAACCGGAGGAAGGGCTCTGTTGGCATGATCGACAAGTTCCAGGCCGCTCTGCTGGGGTTCGCCATCGGCGACGCCCTGGCCGCTCCGATTGAGGATGTCATCCGCGATTCGTTCGAGGGGCCCAAGGTCATCACCCAGTACGTGCGGGCCTTCCCCTCGCATCCGGTCAGCCACCTAGAGGTCGGACAATGGTCCGACGAGACGCAGATCATGCTGGTCGTCGCCGACAGCCTGATCGCCGCGCGCGGCTTCGCCATCGAAGATTTGGCCAATCGGTTCGTCGACTGGTACCATTCCCAGAAACTGCGCAGCGCCTGGCGGTTCCCCAGCAACACGATGATGAAGGCCTGTCGCAAGCTGGCCGCTGGCATCCCCTGGAACCAGGCCGGCTTCCCGTCGGCCGGCGTCATCGCCGCCGCCCGCACCGTGCCCATCGCCCTCGCCTTCTGGCGCACCCCTGCTCTGCTGCGCGATGCCATCGAGAAATCGTGCCGCCTCACCCACACCGATCCGCGCGTGATCGGGGCGGCGCTCATCCTGGCCACCGCCATCCGCATGGGCCTGGAGGGCGGCGAGCCGGTGCCCGAGACCATGCTGAATGCCGCCATCGAGAAGGCCCAGGGCTACTCGCCCGAGATCGTCAAACGGCTGAAGACGCTGCGCGAAGTGCTGCGGCTCGATCCGCCCGCCGCCATGGAGCAGATCGGGAATACCGGCTTCTGCCTCGATGCGGTGCCGGCGGCGCTCTACTGGTTCTTCCGACATCCCCGCCGGTTCGACGATCTGATCATCGGCGCCGCCAACGTCGGCGGCGATGCCGACGCCGTGGCCGCCATGGCCGGGGCGATCTTCGGCGCCTTCAACGGCCGGGCGGCCATTCCCGAGAAATGGCTCGTCCCCCTCGAGGCCGTTCCTCGCCTCGAACAGACCGGGGTCGATCTCTACCGCCTCGCCGTACCGGCCAAATGAACGTGCTTCGGCTCGACAAGACCGTCTTCGAGGTCCGGTCGTGGCACGACCAGGTCAGCGACCGGCCATTCTGGCTGACCAGAACGCCCGAGGAAAGGTTCGCCGCCATCGAGTTCCTGCGGCAGTTGAACTATGGGTACGTTGAAGATCCCCCCAGCCTTCAGAGAGTTCTTGAGGTTGTGGAACGTTCACGCGGTCAGGCTTCGGCGGCTGGTCGGCGGCTCAGTGGTGAGCATCCATGAATGTGGAGGGTCGCGATGAATGAACACCCTGTCGCTCCCAATGGCCTGACCCATCTCGATGCGGCGGGGCGGGTCAAGATGGTCGATGTCGGCGCCAAGCCGGTCACCGCTCGAGTGGCCGTGGCCTTCGGCGCCGCCTGGCTGGGCGCCGACCCGCTGGCGCGGCTGCTGGGCGGCCGGCTGGCCAAAGGCGATGCCCTGGCCGCCTCGCGCCTCGCCGGCATCATGGCCGCCAAACGCACCTCTGAGTTGTTGCCGCTCACCCACCCGCTGCGGCTCGACGCGGTCGGGGTGCATTTCTTCCCTCTCGGCCCCGAGCGCCTGGGCGTGCTGGCCGAGGCGCGGGCCACCGATCGCACCGGCGTCGAGATGGAGGCGATGACGGCCGCCACTATCGGGCTGCTCAATGTCTACGACATGGTCAAGGCGGTGGCGCGCGGCGCCCGGCTCGAAAGCGTGCGGCTGGTGCGCAAGAGCGGCGGCAGGAGCGGCGACTGGCTAACCGAGGGCGTCGCCGCCGGCCGCATCGAGAAATTGGCCAGCAGCCAGGCCAAAGGCACGCCGAAAGACCCGTGCGACGAGGTCGAGATCGTGCCGGGCTTCGGCGTGGCCGGCGATGCCCACGGCGGCGACTGGCACCGCCAGGTCTCGCTGCTCGGTCTCGAGAGCATCCGGGCGATGCAGGCCAAGGGGCTGGCCGTCGATTTCGGCTCGTTCGCCGAGAACATCGCCACCTCGGGGCTGCGCTTGTACGAACTGCCGATCGGCACCATCCTGTACGGGGGCGAAGGCGTCGTGCTCGAGGTCACCCAGATCGGCAAGGAGTGCCACACCCGCTGCGCCGTCTACCACCGGGCCGGCGATTGCGTCATGCCGCGCGAGGGCATCTTCGCCCGCGTCCTGGCCGGCGGCCGCCTGCGCACCGGCGATGCCCTGCTGGCCCTTCCACCATTCAACCCAGGTGGGTGATCAAACTGGGGGGGCAGCGCCGACAACCATGCCTCCAAGGCGGTCAGTGGTGCCGATCATTCGCATCCTCGGTCGGTCGGGCAGCGGCAAGACCACCTTCATCGAAGCGTTTGTGCGCGCTTGTCCCTCGTTGTCGGTAGTCGTCGTCAAACATTCGCGGACGACCATGGACCCGCCGACCCCCATGAAAGACACGGCGCGGCACTTCGCCGCCGGAGCGGTCGCCAGCCTCGGTCTGTCGCCGGGCTACGCCGAGCTGTTGGTGCGTCCGGAGCAGGCCATCCCGTTCGAACGGGCGCTGGCCGCTCTCGGCTGGCTCCTCCAACGCCCGCCCGATCTGGTACTGATCGAAGGCGCCCGCGATCGCGACCTGCCGACCATCCTGCTGGGCCCGCTGCCGCCCCGGGCGACCCGCGGTACCATCCTGCTCCGCCTGCCCGCCCGCCCGGTCTTCGACCGGCGCCTGGCCGAGATGGTTCTGGCCGAGGTGATGGCGCTGAAGGCGCGAGTGGCGCTGAACGCCGAAGCGTGAGATACTGAAAGCATGAGTCCGACCATTTTTCGAGCCAAGGGGTATCGGTTTTATTTCCTTTCCAACGAGGAGCCTCGCATGCATGTGCATGTCACGTGTGAACGTGGCGAAGCCAAGTTCTGGTTGGAGCCGCTCATTGCCCTGGCCATGTTCAAGAACCTCGATACCCGGGCTCTGAAAGAGATCCAGAGATTGGTGGAGGAACATCGTGCCGAGATCGTCCAAGCGTGGAACACCCACTTCGGTCAGGGTTGAGAGCATCACCCGGTTTGGGATCTGGTTGCTGGTTGGCGATCGTGAATTCTTCCTCGATTTCGAAGAATTCCCCTACTTCCGGGATCAGCCTATCGGAGCCGTTCAACAGGTGGAATTGCTGCATCAAGACCATCTGTACTGGCCTGTGCTCGATATCGATCTTGAACTCGACAATCTTGACAACCCTCAGAAGTATCCCCTCAAATCCAAAGCATTGGCGGCTGCCATCGATCGGTGACCCCATCGACATGTCGGGCGAACTGGTCCACGAAGTTCGCAACTGATCCCGTCGCCAGTGGGCATCGAAGGATTGGGCTCGAGGGCCGAAGGTTGCCAATGGTGCCGAGGCTGCGATTGCTCGCCTTGTGTCGTGAATGCCAGTCTGGTCGGAATGAAGGGCGGACGATGAATACGGTGCCGGTGGTGCTGGCGGTCGACCCGGGGAGCGACAAGATCGGGTGGGCGGTGGTCGGGTACGACCTGCGCACCTATGAACAGGGCATCGCCTTCGTCTCGGAATTTCATCGGGTGGTGCGGCGGATCATCGCCGAGCGGCGCCCCGAGGTGATGGTGATGGGGGCGGGAACGGCCGGCGCGCTGGTTCTGCGGGTGCTGGCCGACCTGCAGATCGACCTGCCGGTGCGGATCGGCGACGAGGTCGGCTCGACCGCCGAGGCCCGGCGCCGCTACTTCGCCGACCACCCGCCGACCGGTCTGTGGCGCCTGGTGCCGCTCGGCCTGCAGATTCCCCCCCGCCCCGTCGACGACTACGCTGCCGTCATCATCGGTGAACGCTACATCCGAACCAACGGCCTGGCCATGGCGGGGACGTGATACGCTGCCTTGACCGTTGCCAGTCGCGTTCTTCGAGCTTTTCTTCGATCAGATGCCGATCCATGCTTTCCTCCGGTATTCCAGGATGCGCCGTCGGTAGGGCTCGAAGTCGGTGGTCAGATCGAGCGAGCGAATGATCAGGGCGGCCAGGAGATGATGATCGGTCGCGAGCACGCGCTGGCCCCGCAACCAGGATCGCAAGATGAGCGGCCCGGCCGTCTGCAGATCGATCAGATCGATCGGACGCCCCACGGCTTCGCTCAAGGCCAGAATCAGCTCGAAGCGTTGTTCTGCAGAAAGGGGGCGGATGCCGGCGACCCCCAGGTCGAGATCGCTGTCCGGGCGGCTATTCCCGCGAGCGAGCGAACCGAAGAGGAAGGCCACCCCGATCTCGGGAAACCGCTGCCGCACGGTGCGAATGATCTGATGCAGGTGGGGAGGGGTCTTCGACGTTTCCATGGGGCCTCCTTGCCCATTCTATCATGGCCCTGAGCTGCTTTTGACACGATTTCAACCGTGGAGCGGCAAGCGGCAGAAGAAGTGGCGAAAGACCTAACCTTGCCGACCGGGCCCTGCCGATAGTCAGAGAGGGAGCCACGGGTGTAGAATGGTGGTCGATTCTGGTGCAAAAAAAGATGGGGGGTGGAAGGCGCATGCAAGCCAGGTATGTGTATTGGCAAGAAGGGGCCTATTGGCTCGGGTATTTTGAAGAGTATCCAGACTACCTTACTCAAGGGCGTTCACTGGATGAATTGAAAGAGAATCTCCGAGATCTCTTCAAGGACCTCACCTCTGGCGAGATCCCCTCCGTTCGCCGGAAAGCCACCCTGAAGGTTGCATGAAGCGCCGAGATCTGATCAGACGGCTGCAGGCTGCGGGATGTGTGCTGATCAGGCATGGTGGGAAGCACGATTGGTTTCAGAATCCGAAAACCCTGGTGGCCCAACCGGTGCCGCGACATGCGGAGGTGAACGAGCGATTGGCCCTGCATATTTTGCGGAAACTGGCCAACCCATGAAAGGGCCTGGCCGAAGGGAATTTTTGTACCGGTAGGAGACACTCTAGCAACCCTACAGATGAAACTTGAAAACTTTCGGCCAGAACACCAGTACCTTCATCGGGGAATCGCCCCGAGGAGGAGTATATGGTTGGCCCCGAGTATGTGCCAGCATCCAAGAAGGA
>QOQW01000019.1 GCA_003327425.1 Candidatus Ozemibacter sibiricus | reverse complement strand
TCGAAACTCGTGGCCAAATGGGCTTCCCTCAGGATGGTCGAGGGCAACGCGTTGGCGAAGATCGGTCGTTGTCCGGGCACGGTCCATCGCTCGCTACCTTTTTCATCTGTAGGGTTGCTAGAGTGTCCCCCGTTCTCCACCGATCAGACCTTTTTCTCTTGGCGTTTCACCGCAGGGAATATCAAGGCAGACATCTTCCCAGGGAACGAAGCGTCCTACGGCCTGGGCACCTACCGGTTCGCCCTGGTCGCCGGCGATGGCTTGTACTATTACGGTCCCAACAGCGCATTCAATGGCGGTCGCCCCTGGAAAGTGCTCAATGATCCGGTGGTGACCGGGAGCGAACTCGTGGCGACCGTGACCTTCTCCTACAACGGAGAAACGATCACCTGTGTCAAGACCACTACGGTCAAGCCCCTTGAAATTCTCTCACCCTTGCCTGTGGCGCAGAACGACCAGGCGGGCGCGCTGCCGATCGAGATCAAAACGGTCTACCCGAATCCGGTCAATGCCTATACTCGAGCGATCGGCATCACCGAAGAATTCCATGTTCTTTATCTTTTGAAGAAAGTGGGAATGGGTGGCTTCAAGGAGGAAATCACTGGAAGACCTTCCTATGCCCAATACTTGTACAAAGCCCTGGTGGCGGGGAAGACGCTGGCCAATCCAACCACCATCGGGACTTCGACCTATGTGATCACCGGAGGGCCCATGCTGACCCTGCCGCCGGCGGTGGTGGGGGTGCCCTATTCCTACACCTTCACGACCGAGAACGGCCCCAACCCTGCCACGTGGGAGATCATCGCCGGCGCTTTGCCCCCGGGGTTGATTCTGCAGTTCGTGGGCGCCAATGGGGTGGTTTCCGGAACCCCGACGCGAGTCGGTGTCAGCTCCTTCGATATCGCGGTGCGCGACAGCATGGGATATGGCGCCGCCTCTTGCACCTTGCGGGTTCTCGAACGATTGAACTATGTCGCGACCCAGACGGCGCTGACGACCGTGGTCGTCACCTATGATCGCGATCCTGACCCGACGCAAGCCGCTCAGCCTGATCGCTATCTGCTGGTGGACAAGGACATCAACCGGGCGGATCCCACCTTGTTCAACCTCACCATGATTCCCGCCCAATCGGTGACCCTCAATGCGGCCACCCGCCAGGCGACGGTGGTGTTCCCCGGCGGTTCGATCGATCCCCTGAAGGCCACCCAGAAAGTCATTGTCTCGAATGTGCGCGACACTTCTGGCAACTATCTGGCCTCTGGCCCCGAAGTCATCCTTGGCGGTCGGTTGGTCTTCCATGATTTCCTGCCGTGGGGGATGATAGCGAACAAGGGTATCCCTAAGAAAGTGTACCTTCCGAGAACGGACCAATCACGCATTTTCTTCGTTTATGAGGATTTAGTACAGGAACTCCAGCTCACGATCACTCCCGAACGAAAGATGACGGTCGGTGGTGGGGCCAATTGGTTCACCACCTTGGATACCAATAATTTCATCCTGTATGACATCGGAGCCAAATACACCCTCGAAGGGAATTTCCTGGGACTGCGGGCCTTGACGCTTGGGTTGCCGCCATACGATGGGCTGTACTTCCACAGCCTGGTTCAGCCCACAGGCCTTCTGGCCAGTGCGACTCTGGGCATCGCCCCCTGGGGCAGCCCACCGTATTTTGCGATTACCGCGAGCTTCCCTCTTGTCTCGCTATTCCGCGACGTGGTCGCCATGGGAGATGAAATGCGACTCTACGATGCCGGGGTGACGCCGCCATATAGTTCGACGCTGGCCACCCAATCCCTCACCGGGCAGATTCTGGCGATCGACAGCGGTCGAACCCCGCCAGATACCACCGAAGTCTTCTGGACC
Organism: Candidatus Ozemibacter sibiricus; assembly: GCA_003327425.1. Lineage (GTDB taxonomy): Bacteria > Muiribacteriota > Ozemobacteria > Ozemobacterales > Ozemobacteraceae > Ozemobacter > Ozemobacter sibiricus. Next base: position 121,738 of record QOQW01000019.1, on the reverse strand, counting down.
ATCACCAGCGATCGACGGCTGCAAGCTGTCCTTGTGCCAGAATACGGGACACCTCTCTACAGTAGTTTCTACCTGGGATCCTGGCATCCCCTGCCCACGGGGCCGACGGCGAGTATAAATACGAAATACGGGCTCGATTGGTTGGAAGAACCCTACGAATTCCTGATCGCCGATCTCGATCGCAACCGCATCGGTCGGTACGCCCAGCCGAGCAACTTCAATGGGGGGCCTCTGATCCCAATGTGGGAAATCGGACATAACGATACGGCCGCCGATTACCTCGGCAATGTCACCGACCCCTTCTTCATCAAGGAGTACCAAGGCAAGATCATCGTCGGCGATCGCGGCGGCCTCACGCTTTACGAATACATGCCCTGAGTCGATCAGCCAGCCTGACCCCCGCCGTGGGCGGGGGTTTTTTCATGCCCGGAAAGCCCTCGCCGCCCCCGAAACGTATGTTCGGAGGCGGCGCGAAAGGGAGGGAAGGAAGGTGGGGGGGCGAGGATGCGGTGGTTCGGTCAGTGCACGTTGTCAGAGCCAGGACCGGAAGGGAAGGAGACTTCGGTCAGGATCTCATGGATGATCTGCAGGGCGCCGGGGGTTACTTTCTTCGAAGTGGCCTTCTCGAAATGGGCGACGAACTGGTCCAGGTTGGTCAGGATGTAATAGGCCTCATCTCTGCTCAGCTTCATGGTGCCTCCTACCGAATGATGGACAATCGGGAACTCCCTGAAGTAGGTATCGACATTCCTGGCCAGAAAATTGAGAGGGAAGCCGAAGTGTGGTAAGATGAGCCGCAACCGCCATGTCAGAACCGAGAATCCTGTTGGGGTGCGTCGAACAAGCCGTGACCGGGGGGCTCGACCCCCTGGTGCCGCCCATTTCGGTCAGCCGCAACGGCACCCTCGCCAAGTGGCGCGATAAAATCCAGTTGCTCGACCTGCGGGTCAATGATCCCGGGTTGGCGCGGTTCCGGCCAGCCTTCGAAGAAACCATCGAAAAGGCGCGCACCCTCGGGCTGGAAACGATCCTCACCCTTCCGGAATACAACCCCGAATTCCTCGAGCCGCCTCCCCCTAAGCCTGAAGACCCGAAACCGGCCAAAGCGGCCCGGCCGGCGAAAGAATCGAAGGAGGCCCGCGAAGCCCGCCACGCCCGCGAGCGGGAGGCGGCCATCGAAGCCCGGAAGCTCCGCCCCTACGGCAAGCCGGTGCCGGTCGTGCCGGTGGTCTGGTTCAAGCCCTGCTATCTGGCGGTGCCCCGCACCCTGCCTGAGCCGGACACCTTCCAGACCTTGACCGTCGACGACTGTACTCCGATCATCGACCTGGCCGGCCGCTTCGGACTGCGGCATGTCGTGGTGCCTGTCTCTGAGCCCGGGTTGTTCCTCGATCCGGCCGCGGTCGACGAACTGCGCACCAAGGTGAAGGCGCTGGCGGCCCTGGCCAAAGCGGCCAACGTGCGTCTGCACCTGCGCACCGGCGGTCTCAGCCTCGAAGTGTTCAAGCGGCTGCAGCGCGAGATCGGCGGGTGCGGGCTGGCCTTCAATGCCGGCACCGCCGACCTCGAGCGGCTGAATCTCGCCGACACCTACACCGCTTTCCGCGACCACATCGAAATTGTCTACCTGCATCAGGTGCTGCCCGGCATCGACAAATGGAAGGGCCGACGGGAGGCCATCGCGGCCGGCATCAAGCAGTACCGGCAGGCTCTGGCCGAGTTCAAAGCGGCCGGGCCGGCCGCCGCCGAGCGGCGCGGCAAAGGCACGCCGCTGGGGGCCCTGCTGCGCGCCTGGCATGCCTACCAGGATGCCTGCAAGAATCCCAATGCCCATCTCGGGCTGTTCCAGAACGGCGAAATCAATTTGCGCCCTCTTCTGCGCTGCATCAAAGAAGACCTCGATGCCGGCCATGAACGTCTGATCGTCCTCGAGACCGTTCCCAACATGAAGAATGCCGAAGTTCTCGAGCGTCATCTGGTGCCCGAGGCCTTCACCGGCTCGCTCTGAACAGGACCCGGCGCGTGTTCGAAGGTCGATCCTCGGGAACGCTCGGCTGCTGGCGGGAGCTGTTGCTGCCCGGCGAGAGGGGAGCTTCTTCTCTTCCGCGAACCACCTCGCCCCGAAACCTCTGCGGTGATCGCCGAGCCTCTGGCATGACCGGAAGGTCGCGCCGCCGAGCTGCTGGCTCGTTCCTCTGGAATGTCCTCCTGATCGGGGTGGCGCTGCTACTGGCCTTCCAATCTGCCTGCGAAGCGGTGCCTCGGCCCCAGCAGATGCCGACCATCAAGCCGCCCTACGAGTTCAAGACCCTGCTGACCAGGGCCGAAGAGCTGTTCAAGGAAAACAACTACCGCGAGGCCTTGATTTTCTACTACGAAGCCTTGCGAGCGACCACCACCGATTCCGTTCGCAGCCGGATCCACTTCCGGATCGGGGAATGCCTCGAGGGCATCCGGCGGTTCGATTTCGCCGAATACCATTACAAACAGGCCCTGCTGGGCGAACTTCCCGACTCTCTGGCCAGTCGTGTGGCCATCAAGCTGAAGCATCTGCCCAAGCTGGCCCAGCACGAAGAAGCGACCCGCCTGTTCAAGCGGGCCATGGCTGCCTACAAACGTCGCGACATCCGGGGCGCCCTCGACGATTACCTGCGCAGTCTGCAGCTCGAACCGTCGCTGATGGGGCAGGATGATTCCGGCCTGATCGACGATGCGATCCAATATCTGACCTATCTGACCGAAGACAAGGCGAGAGAGCCCGGGCGCCTGCTCAAGCTGGCCACTTTCCAGGAGCTGCGAGGCGACACCGAAAAGGCCATCGAAACCCTCAAACAGATCCTGATCATCTATCCCAATTCCGAAGAGGCTGGTGAAGCCGAAGAGAAATTGACCTTCTACACCCAGAAACGCACCTCCTATGTCGAATTCCGGCGCCCGCGCGATGGTCTGGCCGACCTCCAGCCGCGCGATGATGCGCCCCTCCACGAAGTTTCATTGGAATTTCGCGATCCTGGGGTGCAATCGAAAGAGCTGGGCGAGTTCGCCTACACCTTCCGAGCGTTCAACGAGCAGCCCAATGTTCCTGACCACCGCTTCGAGCAGTTCTCGATGGTGCTCGGCAAGGGGGCCAATCAGAAGGAATACCTCTACCGTGCGGAAGAAGGCATCCCCGACCGAAAGGTGACCTACGAAGATGGGGCGGTCGTGTACAGGGTCGAGTTCCAGACGGTCAATCTGACGACCGCCTACGTCCAGGATATCTACGGTGAAGGGGTCCGTTCCGTGCCCTTGTTCGCGAGCATTCAGATCAAACTCACGATCACCCGCCGTTAGCGGGGCACGCTACCGAAGGAGGCGCTCCATGTTCTTCCAGGCCCTGGGCTACTGTTTCGGGTTTTTCATGGCGGTGCACTACTACCTGTTGCTGATCTTCCTGCCCGCTTTGATCGATCGGTTCCTCGGTGAATCCTGAACGGCGTTCGGTTGACCCCCGCCGGGCACCTGCGTTACCATAAAGCTGGCATTGCTTGAGATTCTGGCATGGTTCTTGCTAATAAGCGAGAGCACTTTGTGTTGAGGAGGCCCGCATGGCTACCGTCGGTAAGGGAAAAGATCTTCGGAAGCTGACCAAATCCGAGTTGACCGAGCTTGCCAAGAGTTTGCACATCAAGGTCCGGTCCAAAGCGACCAAGGACGAACTCATCGCTCAGATCGAAAGTGCGCAGCGGGACGGGCCGTCTCTGGCCGCGGTGGCCCCGACCTCGACTCTGGCCCCTCTGGCTCGAGGAAAACCGCCCAAGAAGTCGGCCAAAGATACCTCCCCTGCGGCGCCTGTTGCTCCTCCCTCCACCGCCTCTTCCGGTGAAATGCTGGAGGCGGCTGGGCGGCCATTCCAGCCGATCAAGGCCCCTGAGCATCGGTCCGGTGAGGTCGATCGCCTGACCGGCGAGCTGCCGCTCGGGTATGGCGATACCCGCATCGTCTTGCAAGTGCGCGATCCGCATTGGGCCCACGCCTATTGGGAGATCAACGATCAGACCAAGGCCGAATTGCGGCACACCCTGGGCGACGAGGGCTACGCTCGCAGCGCCTTCATCCTGCGGGTGTACGATGTCACCGACATCCAATTCACGGGCGACAATGCCCACAGCTTCTTCGATATCCACATCTTCGAAGGGGCCAACAACTGGTACATTCACCTGGGGCGCCCCGATCGAGCGTTCCTGATCGATCTGGGGCTCATCTCGCCGCATGGACAGTTCGTGTTGATCGCGCGCAGCAACACGATTCGCACGCCCCGTGATACCTATTCCGACGTGGTCGACGAACAGTGGATGGTGGTCGACGAGGCGTTCCGCGAGATCTACCGCGCCTCTGGCGGGTTCCAGGTGGGGGCCAGTTCGGGCGAGATCCGGCAGGCCATGTCGCAACGCCTGTTGCAGGAGCTCAGTTCGGGGGCGGTCAGTTCGCTCAGTTCGCCCGTGCGACCGGCGGTTCCGGCGGCCGGCAAGGACTTCTGGCTGGTGGTCAACACCGAACTGATCGTCTACGGAGCCACCGAACCGGATGCCCGTCTGACCGTCCAGGGCAAGCCCGTGAAGCTGCGCCCCGATGGCACCTTCTCGTTGCGCTTCGCGCTGCCCGATGGCGATCAGCACATCCCCGTCCATGCCGTCAATCGCGACGGCGATATGGAGCGGACGATCACGCCCATCGTCCACAAGACCACCCGCTGAATCCCACAGTGGGTGTGACCAACATCCCCCACTTGGGGGGAGCGCCTTCCGCCCAGGATGGGGGCGGTCCTGCTTTCTCGTTCCCAGGTTCTCTGGATCAGTTGACATCACCCGCTGGGGCGGCCCGGCCGTCGCTTTGGAGCCGGGTTGCGGTACCATGAAATGCGAGGTCACCACATGAAGAAAGGGTTCTTGAGCCTGGTTCTGCACGCCCATCTGCCCTATGTCCGGCATCCCGAACACGCCGACATGATGGAGGAGCGCTGGCTGTACGAGGCGATCACCGAGACCTACATTCCGCTCATCCAGGTGTTCGACGGCCTGATCAGCGATGGCATCGACTTTCGCCTCACCATGTCGCTGACGCCGCCGTTGGTCGGCATGCTGACCGATCCGCTCCTTCAGGACCGCTATGGGAGGCATCTCGACCGGCTGATCGAGTTGTCGGAAAAAGAGGTCGACCGCACCCGCTGGATGCCCGAATTCCATCGCACCGCCCTGATGTACCGCGACAAGCTCCATCGCATTCGCGAGGTCTTCGACCGGCAATACGGGCGCAACCTGGTCGGCGCCTTCCGCAAATTCCAGGATCTGGGCAATCTCGAGATCATCACCTGCTGCGCCACCCACGGCTACCTGCCGCTGATGGAGCTGTACCGCCCGGCCGTTCGCGCCCAGATCGAAATGGCGGTGCGCGATTACGAGAAGCACCTGGGACGGCGCCCTCGTGGCATCTGGCTGGCGGAATGCGCCTTCAACCCTGGCGATGACAAGATCCTGGCCGATTATGGCATCCGGTTCTTCTTCACCGACGCCCACGGGGTGCTGCATGCCCACCCGCGGCCGCGCTACGGCGTCTTCGCGCCGGTCTACACGCCGTCCGGGGTGGCGGCGTTCGCCCGCGATCTCGAGAGCAGCAAGCAGGTCTGGTCGGCCGAGGAAGGCTACCCCGGCGATTTCGATTATCGCGAATTCTACCGCGATGTGGGGTACGACCTCGAACTCGACTACATCCGGCCCTACATCCACGAGTCGGGCATCCGGCTCAACACCGGCATCAAGTACTACCGGATCACGACCCGCGAGAGCAACCACAAGGAGCCCTACAACCACCAGGTGGCGCTGGCCAAGGCGGCCACGCATGCCGGCCACTTCATGTGGTGCCGCGAGAAGCAGGTCGAGTACCTCAGCGGGCTGATGGGCGATCGGCCGCCGATCATCGTGTCGCCGTACGATGCCGAGCTGTTCGGGCATTGGTGGTACGAAGGCCCTGATTTCATCAATTTCCTGCTGCGCAAGGTCGCGTGCGACAGCCAGATCTTGCAACTGATCACGCCGTCCGAATATCTCGCGCGGTTCCCCAGGAATCAGGTGGCCATGCCTTCGATGTCTTCCTGGGGCCACAAGGGGTATCACGAGGTCTGGCTCGAGGGCAGCAACGACTGGATCTACCGCCACTTGCACAAAGCGGCGGAACGCATGATCGAGCTGGCTGATCGGTTTCCCGATGCCGAGGGGCTGCGTCGGCGCGCGCTCGATCAGGCCGCTCGCGAATTGATGCTGATGCAGGCTTCGGACTGGGCCTTCATCATGAAGACCGGCACCACCGTGCCGTATGCCGTCAAACGCACGAAAGACCACTGTGTGCGGTTCACGCGCTTGTACCATGACATTCTGCGCGATCACATCGACGAAGCGTGGTTGAGCGAAGTGGAGTGGCGTGATAACATCTTCCCCGAGATGGATTATCGAATCTACCGCACCCATCGCTGAACGGGGCGGGGAGGGGAGTGACCGCCCATGGGCCTGTCCCGTTTGACCGCCCGCATCAAATCGGCGATCCTGCCAGGGCTGGCGGAGGGGAAGACCGGCCTGCGGAGTCGTGACGGCCTGTATTTCGCCGCCATCGTCGCCGTCGTGGTGGTGCTGCTGTATGCCTTCAAACTCTTCGTGAGTTTGGATGAAACCATCAATGCCCTGATCATGCAGTATTGCTATCTGGCGTCGGGCGGCCACCCTCCTTCTCCTCACCTGCTGATGGTGAAGAAAGATGAGCGAACCTCCCGCCTGATCGGCCGGAACCCCGAGCGTCAGGATTTCGCCTCGATCTTCCGTTTCCTGGGCCGGAGCCGAACGAAGGAATTCCCTTCCAAAGGCAGCGACCGGCGAATTACGTTCTTCGACTTCCGCCTGGGATGGGTCGAGTATTCCGCGCGCGGGCCGGTCGGCTCCACCTTCCAGGAATGGGACTGGCACCTGCGGACGGGGGGCGCCAAGCGGGAAAAATCCAAAGAAGAAGGGGCTCCTGCCTGGTTTCCTTTCCAATTCAGAGAAGACCTGATCATGCCCCGGACCGGGGGCTTCTGGCAAGCCATGGACGGGCCGGCGGCAGTCGTCACCGATCGGGCCTGGCGGGCCTATGTCGAAGGGCGACTGGACGAAGATCCAGAGGCCGGGCGCCGCTATGGCGTGGCCTGGCAGGATTTCCTGCTCGATCTGGCCATGGCGAGCCTGGAACTCGAAATCCGGTCCTTCCCCAAGGGGGCCCCCATTCCCCTGCAGATCTCGCTGGTCGCGGTCAGAAAGGCGAGAAGCACCTACGTCATTCCGCCGGCCAAGGTCATCGCGTTCGACTTCGTCCTGGATGGGGAAAAAAAGCTTCTGGACGATGCCCAGTTGGTGGAGGCCATTCGGACGTCGAGCGCCCCGATCATTCTTGGCGCTTCGGTTCGTAAGGAGGAAGTCAGCTTTCAGACCGACGAGGGGGGGCGCGAGGGGTCGGGTGTTCGCATGGTCGCGTCCCAGGTCGTCGAATTGCGAACGAGCCTTCCGGCGGAAAAATTCGTTACCGGTCCGGTGCGGATTGGGTTCATCAATGTGGGAGTCGGCGGCAAGGGCTTCGTTTCTCAGATTCCGGTCTTCGTCGCTCTCCCGGATGGCACCCTGGGCCCGGCCATGAGCCTGGTCACGGCCGCCATCGCCCTCGATCGAACCCATGGCCTGACCGGGTCAGCCTCCTATGAAGTCGCCATGAATGAAGAGCTTCGGCGGATCGCGCCCCTGGTGCGTAGCGGCGAGTACAAGGGCGGCTTCACCATGCGGGATATCTTCATCCCGACCAACGAACAGGGGTTCATGAACGTCAATTTCTTCGGCAGCACCCGAGCGCCGCCGCGGGCTCCGTTCCTGCCGGGGGCCGATTTCTACCAATGCTTCGACGAAGCGGCCCTGGCCAGCATCGCCCTGGAGGTGCCGAGCAGCCGCGAAGCCCTGGCCCCGGAGAAAGCGCATTTCAAAACGGCGGCCTATGGTCAGAATTATGGCAACAAGATCTGCATGGTCGGCCCCTTCGAATTGAGCGACTTCGATTATTTCCCTACGCCCTTCACCATGAACTCGCCTTGGTGGAAACAGGACCCGATGATGATGGGCGTCGAGATCCATGCCAATGCGGTGCATACCATCCTGACCCGCGCGTTCATCCGCCATCCCAATCAGCGATTGGTGCTGCTGATCCTGGTGCTGGCCACCCTGGTGCTCGGAGTGGTCCTCGATCTCATCACGCCGGTTCTCGGGGCGTTCGTGACGGTCGGCATGCTGGGAGCCATGACGTGGGGCGCGGTCCTCTCGTTCAAAGGAGGGCAGTATTTCAGTCTCAGTCCGTTCGTCGTGGCCTTTCCCCTGACCTGGGGGTTGACCAATCTTTCCCATTACATCAAACAACGCGAGAAGGCGCGTGGCACCAAGGAGATGTTCGGGCGCTTCGTCTCGCCCGACGTGGTCGACTACCTGATCAGCAATCCCGGCGAAGTGAAGCCGGGCGGCCAGAAGGTCGAACTGACCATCTTCTTCTCCGACCTGGCGGGATTCACCACCATCTCCGAGAGCCTGTCCCCGGAGGGGCTGGTCGTGATGATGAACGAGTATCTCGGCACGATGACCGAGCTGCTGTTCAAGCATGGCGGCACCCTCGACAAATACATCGGCGACGCGGTGATGGCCTACTGGAATTTCCCCAAGAAGCAGGATGACCATGCGGTCAGGGCCTTGCTCTATACGCTCGAGATGCACGAGAAGCTGAAGGAGCTGCAGGCCGACTGGGCGCGGCGCGGCTTGCCAAAAGCCTACGCCCGGGCCGGCATCAACACCGCGCACGTCGTCGTCGGCTGCATCGGCTCGAAGACCCAGATGAACTTCACCTGCCTGGGCGATGGCGTCAACCTGGCCTCTCGGCTCGAAGGCGCCAACAAAGAGTATGGCACGTTGTACATGTGCAGCGATGCCACCTATCAGAAGGCCAAACACCGCGTTCGAGGGCGATTCCTCGATTTCCTGGCGGTTAAAGGCAAGAAAGAGCCGGTCAAGGTGCATGAGATCGTCTGCGAGGTCGGCCACGAACCGCCCTGGTTCCTCGAGATTGGCCCGAAATATGAAGAAGCCATCCAATTGCATCTCGAGCGGAAATGGGATGACGCCATCGCCCTGTTCGAGGAGATTCTGGCCCGCTACCCCGAAGATGGCCCATCCAAGACCTACCTCAAACGCTGTCATGAGTACAAGGAAGCTCCGCCGCCCGACAACTGGGATGGCAGCTACCACCTGACCCACAAGTGACCGGGCTTCGCCGGTCGACCTGATCGATCATTGAAGAAGTTGCACCACCCATGAATCCATCTGTCGCTCCCCCCATCGTCTGCCCGGCCCCTGCCTCGGCTTCTCCCGTCGACGAGCCGGAGGTTCCCGTGTCGCCGTTCGATCCGCAGCCCCTCCTCGATGGGGCCGTGCTCATCGAGACGACCGCGCAATTGGAGCGGTTCCTCGACGACATCGCCGATACCGACGTGCTTGGCGTCGATACGGAGTCGGCCGGTTTCTATCGGTACAAGGCGACGGTCAACCTGATCCAGGTCAGCACCCGTGACCGTGCTGCCATCATCGATCCGCAAGCCGTCAAAGACCTGTCGCCGCTACGGGACTTTCCCCGGAAGTCTTCTTGCGAATGGATCTTTCATGGGGCGGGGTACGATGCCGGAGCCCTGTTCAAATTCCTGGGCCTGGAAATCCCGCATCTGTTCGATACGCGGGTGGCAGCTGAGCTGGCCGGCCTGCCTGAGTTGGGTCTCGGGGCCCTGACCGAACGATACCTGGGCCTGACTCTCGACAAAAAGCTGCAGCGCTGCGACTGGTCGCGCCGGCCGCTGACCGAAGGCATGAAGAAATACGGCCTGCTCGACGCCATCTGCCTCGTCCCGTTACGGGATGTGCTGCGCGCGGAGCTGACCCGCCTGCAGCGGTTGTCATGGGTGGAAGAGGAGTGCGCCATTCTTGCCGATAACGCCCGCCATCGGACAGACCCGCCTTCAGAAGATCCCTTCGCCTTCGTCATCAAGGGGGCCGCCCGCCTGGCGCCCCGCCAACTGGCCGTGCTGAAGGAGGTCTGGGAACTGCGCGATCGCATCGCCCGGTCGATGGATCGGGCGCCCTTCATGGTCGTGGCCAACCAGGCTCTGCTCGAGATTGCCCGGCAGATGCCGCGGTCGCTGGCTGGCCTGGCAGCCGTGTCCCACATGTCCGGAGAGTTCCTGCGCCGGCATGGGAAGGACCTGCAGGCGGCCATCAAACGAGGCTGCGAGGCGGAGCCCATCCGGTTGCCGCCGCCAGATGAGGGGCGTCCGCGCGAACCGCCGCCCACCAACTGGGAAGCCGAGACCACCCGCGCGTTGCGCGAGATTCGCGATCAGACCGCGCAGCGGTTGCGGGTGGCGCCGAGCCTGCTGGCCTCGGGCCATGCCTTGTTCGAGATCGCCCGGCGCCGCCCCGCCTCGCTGGAAGACCTGCGGGCTTTGGGGGAATTTCGCAACTGGCAGCTCGACCTGCTGGGGGAAGCCTTTCTCGCGTGTCTGGTGCGCCGCGGTCCGCCGCCGGCCCATGCGGGACGAACGCGCCGCCGGCGGCGTCGATCCCGTCGCTCCGGTTCCGAGGCATGACGGCGGCGGGCCGCTGGCCCCGCGCGGTGCGCCTGGGCGGCGGGCTGGCCATGGCGTTCGTGGTCGGCCAGACGGGGTGGGCCCTCTGGCAGGAATGGCAGGCCACCGGCTCCACCCTGGGATTCCCTCTCGACGATGCCTGGATCCACCTGGCCTTTGGGCGGAACCTCGCCTGGGGGCTCGGCTTCGCGGTGCAACCCGGCGAGCCCTCGACCGCCTCGACCAGTCTCTTATGGTCGTTGTGGGTCGGGCTCCTGCATGCGGTATTCGGAGGGCTTGGCCTGGCCCCGGTGATCTGGGCGGTCAAAGTCTCCGGCCTGGGGTTCGCCATTCTGGCCATCTGGGGCGCATCCGGCCTCCTGGCTGATGAGCTGACCGCATCACAGGCCGTGACCAGCGGCAGCTCCCCGATCGGGTCACCGTTGGAAGGCGCCGATGTGCCAGCGCCCGAGGCGACGGCCGCGGCGGCCCTGGCCAGTGCCCCGCCCGCCGCCCCGAGCGGCTGGGACGGGAGGCCAGGCAGGTACGGTTGGCTCGTCGGGGCGCTCCCGCTGCTGCTGGTGATGGTGTATCCCCTGGGATGGGCGGCCCTGTCGGGCATGGAGGTGCCGGCCGTCATGGCGGTCTGCACCTGGGCCTGGCGGTGGCAGCGGCGTGGAGAGCGAGAGAGCGGGAAAGCAGGGTGGTGGGCGCGTCGGGCTGCGGTGATCTTGTGGGCGGTGGCCGTGCTGTTGCGCCCCGAAAGCGGTCTGGTGCTGCTGGTGATGACGCTGGTGGCCGCCCGCCAGGAATCGGGGCGCTGGGTGATGGCCGTAGGGCGCCTGGGAGCCTGGGCGGTGCCGGTGCTCCTCGCTCAGGCTGGATTCTATTGGTGGGTCGGTGGACAGCCTTTCCCCAGCACCCTGGCGGCCAAAATGACGGCCCGGGCCTGGCCGCTGGCCTGGCAGACGGGCGGGTGGCGCGCCGTGGCCGACACCTTGTGGCAATCCCCCGTCCAAGATCTTGCCGAACTCCTGGGATTCGTTCTGGTCGAATGTCCGGTTTTCCTGATCCTCTGGGGAAGCTGGCCTTTTCTGACCAGAAGGAGCGATCGGCCTGCGTCTGAACCTGAAGAGACCGACCTGGCGACCGGTCCGGGCCTCGCCGAGTGGCTGGCGTGGGGCGCTCTGCCGGCCGTCGTCATCGCGGTCGGGTGGGTGGCCGGTCCGGAGTTTCAGACGCTGTTCCATGGTCGCTACGTGGCTCCGTTCCTCTGGCTGAGCGCCCTGGTGGGAGTGACCGGCTTGGCGGGCGCCGCGGTCCATAGGCCGCTCCAACGGTGGGTGCTGTTGGCGCTCCTGATGGGAGCCGCCCTGGGGATTGGGCGTCAGGCAGCCGTGGCGAACGAGTATAGCGACGAGGTCGCCACCATCAACACGTTGCAAGTCGGCTGGGCCCTGTGGTTCCGCGCTCATCGACCGCCCGGCGAGCGCCTGGCCCTCAACGATGTGGGGGCCATGGCCTATTTCGGTCGACAGCGCCTGCTCGATCTGGAGGGCTTGATCACTCCCAGTTCCTTACCCTGGCGGCGCCAGAATCGGATCGATCGCTACCTCGAACAAGAGAAACCTGCCCTGTTGCTGATTTTTCCGTTTTGGTATCCAGAAATTCTGGGGCGGTTGGACGTCTTCAAACCAGCGCTCAAACGTTCTGTCTCCGTTAACCGGACGGGCGGCGGCGAGGAACTGGTGCTGTTCACCATGCCGTGGAGCCCGCCGCCGCCCCGGGATGGATGGCCTGGACAACAGGGTGGGATCCGCTTCCCCTCGGAAGTGCCCGATCCGCGTTTTTGAAAGGAGCCTCGCCTTTCGTCCTTCCTGGAAGCGAGGGGGCGCCTTCTTCTGGGCTGAGGAAGCTGATCTCCAGGCTTCAGCAAGATGGGGAAAAAATGTGCCTGGGGTACCTTGCTCCCTTCGGATTCCATAGGTATAATGAGTCTATTCTGTTTCAGGAATTTTTTTTCAGGAGGAATGAAGTGAGGCGTTGGACTTTCCTTTGTACGGTGCTCGCGGTTCTGTGCTGTGCCGCCGGGTCCTGGGCGGCCACGGGGATCACGGTCAAAGCCACCAAGGGCTTTGACACGACTCTCCAGATCAAGGTGGAGGATGTCTCCTTCACCAAGACCGAGGTGGCGGGTCGTCCCGTCGTCTCGATCAACATTCCCAACACCAGCCCGTCCTACGACAAGAATGCTCCCGAGCTGCCCCGCCTGACCGCCCTGGTCATGGTCGATCCGCGCCGTGACCCGATCTTCAAGGTGGTCAAAGGGCAGGCCCAGGTCATCGACCTGCCGGCCACCGTCATTCCCAGCCGCGGGAACTTCACCCGCGACATCGACCCCAGCACGGTGCCCTATGTATTCGGCGATGTCTACACCCAGGATCAATGGTATCCCGCCGATGCCGATCTCGTGCAGATGGGCTCGCCGTTCATCTATCGCGATGTTCGCGGCGTCAATCTGACCATCACCCCGGTCCAGTACAACCCGGTCAAGAACCAGCTGCGCGTCTACCGCAATCTGAGCGTGGCCATCACCGGCACCACCACCTCCACCAACCCCCTGTCCTTCAAGGGCATCTCCCGCACCTTCGAGCCTCTGTATGCCCGCGCGTTCATCAACTTCAAACAGACCGCTGGCCGCCTGCCTCGCCTCGAGGAATTCGGCCGCCTGCTGATCATCTGCCACGATGGCTTCGTCGATGCCATCCAGCCCTTCATCGTCTGGAAGCAGAAGTGCGGCATCGAGGTCACCCTGGCCAAGATGAGCGAGGTCGGCAAGACCGCTGACGAGGTCAAGGCCTTCATCCAAAAGGAATTCGATCGCGCCCGCATGACCAACATCATGCTGGTGGGCGATGCCGAGCATATTCCCACCCTCAAGGGCGTGAAAGAACGCGCCGATTCCGATCCCTGCTACACCAAGCTGGCCGGCAACGACCACGTTCCCGATGCGATCATCAGCCGCCTGTCGGCCACCACCCCCGAGGAAGTGGCCTACCAGGTCGCCAAGTTCATCAACTACGAGGCCTACCCCATCACCGACGATACCGCCTGGTACACCAATGCCATGGGCATCGCCTCCAACGAAGGCACTCCCAAAGACTGGGAATACATGGACAAGAACCGCAATGCTCTGATGGCGGCGATGTTCAAGAACATCGACCAGGTCTATGATCCCAAGGCGACCAAGGCCATGATCACCGACGGCGTCAATGCCGGTCGCAGCTTGATCAATTACCTCGGTCACGGGTCGGGCACCAGCTGGGGCACCACCGGCTACAACAACAATGACATCAAGACCAACCTCAAGAACGGTTGGAAGATGCCCATCATCTGGGATGTCGCCTGCGTCAACGGCCGGTTCGTGAACTTCACCGGATTCGGCGAAACCTGGATGCGCGCTGGCAGTATCGAGAAGCCGGCCGGTGCCGTCAGCTACGCTGGTTCCACCACCAACATGGAATGGGTGCCCCCGATCTGGGTCCAGGTCGAATTCAATCAGAACTATATCGCCAACAAAGTCTACAAGACCACTGGCGGCATCTTCGCCAATGGCATCATCAAGGGCCTTGAACTCTACACGGCCGAGCCCAACAAATCCGGCGTCATGATGTTCGAACAGTGGCACCTCTTCGGCGATGGCACCCTCAATGTCCGCTTCAATCCCCCCGTCGCCATCAAGGTCGATGTCACCGGTACCAAGGCCGACGACAAGGCCACCGTCAAGGTCGTCGTGCGCGATGCCGAGGGCAAGTCGATTCCTGAGGCGCGGGTCGTGACCTACACCGAAGGGGTCAAGAACGTCGATGTCCGGCTCACCGACCAGAACGGCGAAGCCACCCTCAGCCTGCCGAAAGATGCGGCCGAGGGCTACGTGACCGTCACCGGGACCGACCTCATCCCCGTGATCGATCAGAAGGTCACCTTCTAAGAACCACCGGGTTCGGTTCCAACGGGCCGGGGGAGCCATCCCCCGGCCCGTTTCGCGCTTGCTTTCGGCGACTTGCGCTGGTGGCCGACGAACGGCCTGTGGCGGGCCTGAACGGGTCACTCAGCCGGCGGCCGGCGGGGTTTACGCTGGAGCACACCCACTGGCCAAAGGAAGATGGCGATCTCCGCAGACCCCGGCCAGCTCTGCTGTTGATCACGACTGACCCGTGGGAGGTGCTCCTCGGCGGCGCAACCTTTCTCAGCCCCTCACTGGGGCGATTCTTCCAACAACCACGCTTCCACGGCCTGGGTCTTGCCCCGCACCGATCGGAAGGGCAAACGGCGGCAGCGCAGGTCCGGGGGCAGGTGTTCCCGGACCTGGCCGGACAGCACGATCCGGGTGCCGGAGGTGGTGTGGGCCAGGGTCGCCAGTCGAGCCGCCAGATTGATCGGATCGCCGATGACCGTCAGGTCGAGCCGGACCTCGCTCGCTCCCATGGCTCCGGCGACCACCGTCCCGGCATTGATGCCGATGGCCAGGGTGAGAGGACAGCTCGCCGCCGCTACCTGGCGGCGCAGGGCCTGCGCCACCTGCACGGCTGCCTCGGCTGGTGACCAGGGCTTCGACCACGCAGCGTGCCGGAACACGATCATCACTTTGTCGCCCACCATCTTGTCGATTTCCCCGCCGTACTGGGCGGTGGCGGCTGCCGCCGCCTCCAGGTGCTGCTGCAGCAGGAAAAATACCGCTTCGGGGCCATGGTGACGCTGGAATTCTTCAAACCCGAGGAAACTCGAAAACAGGACCGTCGCCTCGGTCAGATGCGCCTGACGCTCCTGACGGTCCTGGCGGACGAGCTGGCGGACCGACGCCGACACGAACCGCCGGATGATGGTGCCTTCCCGCAATCCGCGGGTCATGGCATTGAAGGCGGCGCCGAGCTGGCCGAATTCATCGGGGCGGTCGGCGTCGAGCGTCACCTCATACTCCTGGCGGTTGATCTTTTCGATGGCCGCCAGGACACGTCCGAGGGGTTCCAGGAAGAACGTGCCGGCCGCCAGACCCGCCACCAGCACGACCAGGAGAACGGCCGCGCCGAGCGCGATCAGCTGCCTTTGCATGACGGCTTGCTGCTGGGCCAGGTCGGCGGTGCTGGCCTGGGCGGCCAGAACGGCCTTCATGTGCCGTCCTGGCAGGGCTTCCAGGAGCGGCGCGTCGGTCGCGGTCAGATCCTGTTGGCGGTAGGCCCGTCGACTGCGCTCGGCCTCCAGGCGGAGGTTGTCCAATGCCGAGAAGACCTGCGGGGCAGCGGCCATGTCTGGACTGCGAACCACTTCGAACTCGCGGCCGAGAGAGACGCAGGTGGGGAACTCCGGCCGGGCGGTTCCGGAGGCGTCGAGGACTTGCCGAATATAGGGCGAATCAAGATTCCGGTTGGACCACGTCCAGGTGATCAGGTAGGCAGGAATCCGATCGTAACGGACCAGCGTCCGTAGGAGGGAGAACGCCTCGAAGAAGTTGCTGAAGGTGGTACGTCGCGCGCTGAACCCCAAGATGCTGGCCAGAGTTTCAGGGCCGAACAGGTAGGTCAGAGTCTCATCCACCAGATCCAATGCCCATTCTTGCAGGTTGGCCGAAGGAGCCGCGCGGCCTGCTTCGTGCGCATTGGGAGCGATAAGAAACCAATGCTGACGCATGGATTCCATCAGCCGTTTCTGCAAGGGATCGAGGGCGCTGATGAGGCGGAATCGTTTCTCATAATGGTCTTGCAAGATATTGATGGCAACGCCCTTCCGGTCTTGGATCAGCATGGCCTCGAGGGCTTTGATCGGAAGGCCGGCCTGCCTGAGATGGGATTGGAAGAATTCCGGCCAGGATGCCGGTGAGGAAGGGGGCTGGGCGGGTTTCCCCTGCTCATCCAGAAACCGGAAATGTTTGAGCTGCGTCACGAACTGGCCCTGAAAGGGGAGGATGCCGGCATCGAGGCGATCCAGGTGCTCATGGAGTTGCCGTTCTCGCGAACGCAACGCGTGTTCGCGGGTGGTTTCCAGGAGATGCTGTCCCAGGAACAAGCTCCCGCTCAGGGGAATGATGGCTCCGGCCAGGAAGATGCCCACCGTCCCCAGGGCGACGCGAAGTCGTGGCCCGCGTTCCATCCAGATGCGCTGCAAGATCAGCAGGATGCCCACGCCGAGGGAATTCGTGCTCAGGAACAACCACCAGGGGGAAGCGCCGGGTCGTCGGGGAAACAGCGACTCAGGAAGCCGACGGACCAGAAACGGTCGGAATCGCGACCGACTCGTGGTCGGCAAGCTCTGCACCAGCCAGGGGCCGAACACCCCGGCCTGGAAGTTGTCCCCGGACAGGCGGGGGCTCTGGCCGAGAAAGGCGCGCAAGCGCGGGCGCCGTCGGAACCAGCTCGAGCCGAGCCCTGGCCCGCCCCGCCGGTCGCGGAAGAACACGCCGCTCTGGCGAAGATTCTGCACATGCAGATGATAGGCGGGGAAGAAGTCGGCTGGCAGGTTCGAGAGCCGAGCCAGCAGGAAGACCAGGAACTCCTTGTGCTCGAACCCCTGCAGGCGAGGGTTCTGCCCGATGAACAACATGAACAGGCCATCAGGCGAGCGCCCGAGGAAACGAATCGGCTCATCGGGCGGCAGCGTCTTTTCGTGGACCGGCTGCGGAAAAACGGTCGTCAGCGAGGCGACGACCTCGCGCTGGAGCAGATTGTGCTTGCCGGGGCGGTTGATCAGATTGTCGGCCATCCAGGCCAGTTTGGCGGCGAATGAGGCCATGCCAAGCGCGGGCCCGGCGTGAAGCAATGGTTGGAAGTCGGTACCCCGCTGGAAGACCATGATTTCCAACGGCAGTGACGCGGGGAAGACGTGCCGGTGGAGGGTCGCCAGAAAACGGGGGAGCTGCTCGGGCGGGATCCGGAACGCGGCGGGCAGGCCCGCCAGAAATTGTTTCCCCAGCCGGGTCACGGCGTTGGCCGGGTGGAGCGGGGCGGCCAGGCGTTCCAGTTCCCATCCCTGCACCTTGCAGGTTTCCTGGAGGTACCGTTCCTGGGCCAGCCGTTGCTGCGTCGTTCGCGCGGTCCGCACCACGGCGAACGGGAATGCCAGAATCCCGATCAGTAGCAGCGACCACCATCCCCGTTTCATGCGGCTGGCCTCGCTGCGTCGCGCAATTCCCACGCGCGGTGCTCAGGATGCGCATGGAACTCCATGGCCGCGGGCGCCAGCTGTCTGACGGCCTCGGAAACCATGATCCTGGTGTAGCGGCCCGCCTTCGATGCGGCTTCCAGCCGTTCGGCTTCGCTCCGCGGCGGTCCGAACAAGGCATACTCGGCGCGCTCCCCGGCGGCCAGGGTGCCCTCCATGACGGTGCCGAAATCGATGCCGATGCCGATGTCGTAGAGGAACTGCCCCCGCCGGCGTCGCTCGTCTTGCCGCATGGCATGTCCGGCCATCATCGCCACGGCCGCTGCGAGGGCCTGCGGCACCGCCTCGGACGGTACGGGCGCCGTGAACAAGGCGATGATGGCGTCGCCGACGAACCGGTCGATCTTGCCGCCATGCCGCCGGATCTTTTCGGCCATGGTTTCCAGATGGGCATTCAGCATGGCTACGACCTCATCCGGCGGGTGGCTCTCGGAAAGGGTGGTGAATGATCGGATATCGGAAACCAGCACGGCCGCCTGCACCGCCCGCGAGCGGTCGCCGACCGGTTCGCCCTGGCTGATCGACTGCTCGAGCGATCCGGAGATGAAGCGGCCCAGGTCGCGGCGCTCGCGGAGCCCGCTGATCATGCGATCGAACGCTCGCATCATCTCGCCCAGTTCGTCATCGCGTCGACAGATCACCCGTTGCTCGAGATCGCCGTGGGCGACCGCCGTCAACACCTGGGCGGCTTCGGTCAGCGGTGCCAGCAGAAAGGTGCCCGCGCCTCGCGCCAGGGCGGCCAGCACCAGGCTCACCAGCAGCAGGAACCCGAACAGTCCCGCCCGTTGCCAGAAGGCGGTCAGGGACACCTGGTGCAGCGACCGGTATCCGCCGAGAACGAACGGGGATACCCGTTGCATCGGCAGCGCGAAGAACAGGGTGCCATCGCGTTCGATGGCGCGCGGGGCGCCCAGTTCCCCGGCTTCGACCATCAGCGCGGCCAGCCGTCGGCCGGCCACGCTTCGCCAGAACCCCCGATGGTCACGATGGGAAAGGGCGAGCCCCGTGCGGGAATCGAAGCGGCCGAAGCTGAGCAACCCCGCGGTTTCGATGTTGGCTCGGCGGACCGCTTGCTCGAGATAGCGTTGAAAGATCGTCTCGGCCCGAGCAGTCAGCAGAAGATACGCCTCCAGGCGCCCCTGACGGGCGAGGGTCTGGACCATGCTGAAGATCGGCTCGTCCTGGCCGGTGCGGCTGATCTCGCCGAGTTCATGCGCCGCATAGAACATGCGGGCCACCACCGGTTGATCCAGAACCTGCAGGACATTCAGCGCCTCCTTGACGCCGGAGGTGAGTCCCAGGGGCGGCGGTGGGATCGCGGAGGCGCCGTGGATGAAGTCATGGAATCGGGCGCAGACGACCGCCAGCACCTCCTTGGTGCGCCGCAGGACTTTGTTCGCCACGGAATTCGACGCAAGAGTCAGGGGGGGGCGAAGCGGGGCCAGCAACGCCAGATCATCGATGCTCAGACCTCTGGCCCGACAGGCAGCCTCGATCTTTTGAAGAGCAGCGAGGCCGTGCGACGAGGCCGGCGAGAGCAGAGCCTGGCGCCATTGGCGATGCTCCGCCAGACGATAGGTGAGCAAGGACAGTTCCTGCAGGATGGTATCGCCGCTGTAATCGAGGCGCTGGGCTTCTTCCATTGCCTCTTGTCTGATGCGGCGGATCTGCTGGACTTCGGCGGCTTCGATCTGGTAGGCCCCATACAGGCCGACGGCGGCCAACGGCAGCAGCGACAGGGCCAGAAACATGCTCAAGAACGAGGTGCGCAGGCTCTCGACCACCGCTTGCCGCCCGCCCCGCCGCAAGACCCAGGCCAGCAGGCCGCACCCCAGCAGGGCGAGACTGCGCGGCCACCCTGTCAGCGGGCCGGTCACCCGGGGGATGGCTCCGACGATCACCGTGTGATACGACGTGTCCATGGAAAGAAAGGCCGGCAGCCACCACGCTCCTGCCCGTACGGTCACTTGATTCAAGGGCAGCTTCTCCTCCGGCGGCCGATGGGCGAGGAAGCCGGCCTGTCGGCGGGCGATCCGATCCCGGGAACAGGAAGGTGGGAGCAGGACGGGGTGCCGCCCTTCCCGGGGGGCCATGGAGACCAGGAATGGGCGCAGGCGACCGCGAGTCCGGCGCCAGGCTTGTTCCAGGGCCGCCTCGCGCGGGCGGATCCGGCGGGCCAGGTCGCCGGGAAACACCACCAGGAGCCCGCCGATGACCCGCCTTCCCCGTTTGAGTCGACTCCACCAGAGGTAGGCGAACCGGCCTTCGAACAAAATCTCCGACAACCGCTGCTCTCGCACCTCGGCGAGCAGGTCGGGTTTGGCCAGCGGGCCGAACAACGCGGTGGTCTGCTTGCGCAGGCGGTTGAGCGCCTCGGCGGGCAACGTCGCTCCCCCCGCCAGGGTGCCCAGTCCCCGGAAGACCGCCGCGGCCACCGCCCGCAGCCGGGACTCCAGTCCCGGGCCGCTCAGCGTCTCCACGGTGTCGCTCCGCGGATTGCCAGAGAAGGCCCATACCCGTAGGTGCCCCGGGCGGGCGACCTCCGGAAAGGCCTCCTGGACGGCCGCCGCCACCAAGGTTGCCGGCAGGCGGCCCTCAGGGTCTTGTCGGCCAGCCTGTTCCAGCCGACGAATCATCTTCCGACCGCGGTCCTCGACCTGCGCCTCGAGGGTGTGGGCGCGTTGCAGAAAGGCGGCGATGGTGCGGGCTTCCTGCTCCCAGGCGAGGCGCCGGTCTTCCAGGCGCAGCGCGACGAAGCGCTGGTTCACATCGGCGACCAGGGCCATGAGGGCCAGCCACGCCCCGGCCGGTAGCAGGACGACCAACGCCCATAGCCGATTCTTCCAGGGTCGGGGCTCCTCGACACCTCCCCGAAGAAGAGGAACGCCGAAAGGCGTCATGTGGCTGAACCGGCCCCGAATTCCGTCTTCAAGGAAAGTCCTAGATCGGCTGAGGCCAATAGAATGGGGGCGCCGGGTTTTCCCAATGCTTGATGGGGTAGCCCAAGCCGCCCTTCACCAGGGGGGTATCAAGGAATAACCTGGGCATTTGGTAGATAACCATCGGGGGAGGGGGTTAGCGGCGTTTCTATTTGACGATTTTGATGGTTGTGTTGTTTGTCGAGAACAGCCGGCCGAACTTGTTCTGGCCTTTGTAGTCGTCGAGGGCGGCGGGAAAGGCGATCTGTTCGGTGGCCAGGAACGTTTCAGGGCCGACGGTCCAGGAGGCGAGGGTGCCCCCTTCTTCATCTTCGAAATTGGTATTCGAAGCGATGTTGGAGCTGAATACCCAGAAATGGCCTTCGGTCGGACTGGCACTCATGTTCTGGGCCCATTGGTAGCTGACGATGGTGGTATCGCGGGGAATATCGCCCAGCAGGTTTTCTTTCTGCAATCCGATCAGCAGGTCTTTGACCTCGGAGGCGATGCCGAGATTCATGGTGGCTGGGGGCCAGGTCGGATCGAGGAAGCTCTTCATATCGACTGCCTGGCGAATCTGCGCCAGCGAAAATCTCAGCTCCTGGTCGGATTGACGTCGTTCCTGGATTTCATACGAAGGAACCAGCCGGATCGCGAGAACCCCGCCGATGAGAACCACTACCAGCAAGGCGAGCATGACCGTTCCGTGGCGTTGCCGCATAACCCCTCCTGTTCAATTCTACTATAACTGACACCGCCGTCGAAGTCACTTCTTCTGATTCGTTGACGACCATCTGCGAAACAGGGAAGCGTGTCTCAGCGAAAGCCTTCTGCCAGAGGACCGCGTCGCGGATTCTGCACCGGGGAATGAGTTCTTGCCCCCTGTCTCCAGGGAGCAAGAGATCCTGGCCTGATACGCTTGGTAGGCTTCTCCAGGTGGCCGCCGCCGGCGAGCCCGCCGATCGTGGCCCTGGAATCACGGAAGCCAGCCAGTCACTAACAGGACGCGCACCAGAAGATTGACCAGCATCCCGGCGGCCAGATCGTCGGCTACGATGCCCACTCCGCCGCGAAAACCTTCGAATACATTCAAGGGGAAGAATTTCCATACGTCGAATGCCCGAAACAGCGCGAAGGCTATGACCAGGACCGGCCAATCAAGGCGCCACAGAAGCAGCAAAGACGCCCACATGCCGGCGATTTCATCGATCACGACGAAGCGGGGATCCTCGATCCGGGAGGCCCGTTCCGCCCGATCGGCCAGCCCGATGGCGACGAGGGTGAACAGCACGAACGCTCCGACCTGGATCGGAGCGGAAAACGAACCGAAAAGAACCGCCAGCAGGATGCCGGGCAGGCTCCCTACGGTTCCCGGCGCCAAAGGGACGTGGCCAAAGCCGCAGCCGGCGGCGAGAAACGTCAGGACGCGATTGACCCCAGGCTTATTCGTCCAGGAGGTGCCAATTCTGCCGGAGGTAGTCATATCCTGAATAGACGGTCATGGCGACGGCCACCCACATCAACCCTGTGACGATCGGACCGTGCCAGGGGGCGAAGGCCGCCTCCAGATCGCGATACCCATACGTGATCAGCACGACGCGAAATGCGATGAAGACTAGCGCGGTGATGATCGCGGTCAGTTGCAGGCCGGTCTTCCACTTCCCGAGAATGGTCGAATCGATGATCTTTCCTTTGGGGGCGCAGACCATGCGGAGCCCCGTCACCGCGAACTCGCGGGCGATGATGATGATGGCCGCCCACGCCGGGGTGAACGTCAGGGGGCGTCGCTCGACCATGGCGATCAAGGCGGTCGAGACCAGCAGCTTGTCGGCGATCGGATCGATGAAGCGACCGAACGTGGTCTCCTCTTTGTACCACCGCGCCACCGCTCCGTCATAGTAATCTGTAATCGCGGCTATGATGAAGACCACCGCCGCCACCACCTTCCCCCAATCTCCGGTTAGATCTTCATTGGCATTCCAGAGGAAACACCCCAGAAATACCGGGATGGCAGCTACCCGGGTGAACGTCAGTTTCGTCGCCAGGGTCACAACACCCGCTCCGCCTCTAGGTCATACGCATCGGCCCCGGTGAATCGTACCTTGATGAAATCCCCGGGTTGAACCGTTGCATCATAGGGGACATGGACAGCGTTGTCCACCTCAAAAGCATCTCCATACGTCCTGCCAACAAGTCCGGACGCGTCTGCCTTGTCTATCAAAATTTCATCAATTTTGCCAATTTTTTTATTATTTCTATCAAAAGATAGTAATTGTTGTGCTGTCATTAGTTGATCGAGCCGCCGGGATTTTTCGGCCGCGCGAATACGGGGTCGAAGCCGGGCAGCCGGTGTCCCTTCCTCATGACTGTAGGGAAAGGCTCCCAGTCGGTCAATGGGATGGTCTTCGATGAAATCGATGAGTTCTTCGAACTCTTCCTCCGACTCGCCAGGAAAGCCCACAATGAAGGTCGTTCGCACCACCGACCGTTTGAAGGTGCCTCGGATGTGTCGCAACAAATCGATGATCTGCCGCTTGGTGACGGCCCGGTTCATCAACGCCAGCAGGCGGTCTGACACATGTTGAAAGGGGATATCGAAGTAGGGGACGACCTTGGGGAGGCTGAAGAGGGCGTCCAGGAAGGGGAAATCAAGGTGGCGAGGATGCAGGTAATGCAGCCGTATCCAATGGACGGTCGGGAACTCCCCGACCTTGCGCACCAGCTCGAGCAGCAATTCCTTGTTCCTAGTTGGCACCCCGTATCCTGCGGTGTCCTGGGCCATGATCGAGAGTTCCCGAGCCCCGGTTCGAACCAGGACCTCCGCATCTCGGAGAACCTCGTCTAGAGGCCGGGGGCGGAAGGGACCTCGAATGTCCGGGATGGTGCAATAGCTGCATCGATTGCTGCAGCCTTCCGCGATCTTGAGAAAACCCACGTGATTGGGGGTCAGGAACCGCCGGGCCGGCGTCTCGGGCCGAACTCCTCCAGCCCGCCGGGCCAGCCCTTTGACCAGGGCTGAGAGGGAGGTTTTGTCGAAGAAGGTGAAAAGATGGTCGATCTCGGGGATCTCGCGCCGCAGTTCCTCTTGATATCGCTGAACGAGGCAGCCGAAGACGGCGACTCGAAGCCGTGGTCGGGCTT
Source organism: Candidatus Ozemibacter sibiricus (assembly GCA_003327425.1). Lineage (GTDB taxonomy): Bacteria > Muiribacteriota > Ozemobacteria > Ozemobacterales > Ozemobacteraceae > Ozemobacter > Ozemobacter sibiricus. Next base: position 97,762 of record QOQW01000019.1, on the reverse strand, counting down.
TTTTCAGTTCCAGCAGCTGAAAGACGTGGCGAAGCGACTCTTCCTTGGCATCCCGGATGAACCCGCAGGTGTTGAGCAGAACCAGATCGGCTTGTTCAGGGGTTCCGACCCAGGTCAGACCTTGCCGCGTGAGAGTCGCCACCACGTCTTCGGAGTCGACCGTGTTCTTGGGGCAACCCAGCGAAATGAGGTGGAATTTCATGCCCGATCAAAATACCTGGGCCTTCCGAAAAGTTCAACTCGGTGGCAAACTCCTGGAAACGGAAGGGATGTCAGGATGACGGGAGAAGCCCCGGCGGCAGGGCGCTCTCCCCTTCGGGCCGGCGGCGACGCCCCGATGCCCTGGCGTGGTGAGGCAGGGCTGACCTGGGGGGCTGCCCGTGGTCAGGCTTCGCCGCGCGAGCGCTCGATATGGACCAGGGACCGCTTGGCGTCTTTGGCGAGCGTGCTCGTCGGATCGAGTTCGATGACCTTGTTGTATTCCTCGCTGGCCTTGTCGAACATGTTCTTGACGCGGAAGATGCTGGCCAACCGGAAGTGCGCCTCGACGAAATTGGGATCGAGCTGGATGGCTTTCTTGTATTCCGCCATCGCCTCGTTCTTCATGTTGACGTCGTAGTTCTCATTGTACGCCTCGCCCAGTTCGAAGTGGGCGCGGGCGTTGTTCTCATCGATCTTCAACGCCTTCTTGCAGATGGCGATCGCCTCGTCGTACATGTGCTTGCCGGAGATCGACTGCTTGTTGTAGACGATCTTCAGGCCCCAGTACGGCCATAGATTGTTGGGATCGGCGGCATTGGCCTGCTTGAAGTAGTAGACCGCCCACTGCTGTTCCTCTTCGGAGGGGGTGAATCCTTCGCAGAGGGTGATGTACGCATAGCCCAGGCAGAAGCTGGCCATCGAATCCTTCGAATTCCCTTCCACCTTGGTTTTCAGATCGGCGATGATCTGGCGATACTGTTTGCCGCGGGCTTCGTCCTTGGCGTACATTTCCTTGTACAGATCGACGATCTTGATGTGGTAATCGCCATTGGTGGGTTCGAGTTCGATCAGCTGCCGGTATTCCGACAAAGCTTCCTGATACCGTTTCTGCTGGGTGTAGAGTTCGGCCAGCTTGCGGTGCACGTAGATGCTGTCGGGATCCTTCTCGAGGATTTTCTTGTAGGTCGTTTCGACCTCCTCCAGCATGTTCTTGCGGTGGTAGACCTTGGCCAGCTCGGTCATGGCGAATACATTCTGGGGGTCGATCGCCAGAACCTTCTCGAAATAGGAAATGGATTGTGTGATGGCTTCTTCCTCGGGAATCGAGGTGTCGAGACCTTTGGAGACGAACAAACCCAGCTCCAGCCAATCGCAGGCATTCTGGCCCTGCTCGGCCGCTTTCCGGATCTCGGTATTGAATTCGGCCAGCTCTTCGGGAGTGGTGAAATTGTTCATGAATTTGAATTTCAACTGGGTGATCAACTGGATGCGCACGTCGACGTTGTTCGGGAAGAAGGCCTTGGCTTTCTTGAGCACTTCGACGGCTTCGACGATCTTGCCCTTGCGTGTGTAGAGGTCGCCCAGGCGGATGGTGATATCCTTGTACCGGTGGTTGGGATCGTTGGCCAGAGCCTGCTCGAATTCGAAGGTCGCTTCGTCGTACATGTGCTTCGACTCGTAGAGCCGGCCGAGGTTGTACCGCGCCTCGAGATTGCGGGTGTCGAGATCGATGACGCTGTCGTAATGCATGATGGCGGCGTCGATGTCGCCGTTCTTCTCGGCCTCCTGGGCTCGGTTCATGGCATCGGCGATATCCTGCGAGCGTTGCGAGGCGCTCAGATTGGCGAAGAAATCGGAGGCCACGGCGTTGCTGGCGTCGATCTCCATGACCTTCTGGAACCATTTGCGAGCAGCGTCCAGATCCTGTTTCTCGTTGTTCAGAATGCCCAGCTGCAGAATGGGATCCATTTTGGTGGGATCGCTCTGGTGGGCCGCCTCGTATTTCTCGATGGCCTCTTCTGTCCACCCTTTGTTCTGGAAGATATTGCCCAGCATCAGCAATCCTTGATAATGGGTGGGCTCGATGCCCAGCAGTTCCTGCAGCTCCATGGACGCGTTGTCGGCCTGGTCCATGGCCAGGTAGGTCTGGGCGAGGCCGATGTAGACGTCGAGGTATTCGGGGCGGATCTCCTTGGCCCGGGTGAAGGCTTCCAGCGCTTTCTCGTGCTGGTTCTGCTCGAGGTGGATCTGCCCGAGTTCGAACCAGGCGATTTCGTTGTTGGGGGCGAGGCGCAGACAGTTCTCGTATTCCAGGATCGCATTCTTCACCATCCCGCGTTCACGGAAGATGCGGGCCTGGTTGATGCTTTCCTCGGCCTGGCTCAGCAGGCGCACCTGGGCGAGTTCGTTGTAGCGCTCCTTGGCCTTGATATGCAGGGGATCGATCCGCAGCACGGTTTCGAATTCGGCGATGGCCTCTTCGATCTTCTCCTGGAATTTCAAGACCTCGCCCAGCTCGAAATGGGCCTCGAGGCATTGGGGATCGACCCGCAGGGCTTCGCGCAATTCGGTGACCCCGTTCTCGATCATCGAGGGGTCATTGAAGGTGTGCCCCATCTGAACGTAGATCCGGCCGAGCTCCACGTGGCCGATGGCTTCTTTGGGCCGTTCGCGAATGACATCCTTGAAGGTCATGGTGGCCTGATCGAACATCTTGGCGATGGCGTAAACCCGCCCCAACTGGATGCGAGCATCGAGGTTGCTCGGATCGTTGGTCAGCAGTTGCTTCAGCTCGAGAATGGCCGACTCATGCTCGCCGGATTTGGCGTAGGCTTCGGAAATGATGCGGGCGATGCGCGTATCCTGCGGATGGAAGCCGCGCAGCTCCTTCATCAGGTCGATGGCTTCGGGATACTGCTCCTGGGCGACGTAGAGGTGGCCCAGCTCGATGCCCACCTCGAGGTTCTGGGGATCGATCGTTCTGGCCTGCGACAGGATCTCGAAGGCGGAATCGAACTCCCGTCGGGCCTGGTAGACCTTCGAAAGAGTGATGTAGACATCGATCCGTTCGGGGTCGCGCTGACGGATGGCTTCGAGTTCCTGGATGGCGGCCTCGTGATTGTTGACCGAGAGATGGATCTCGATCAACCGCCGGCTGATCTGCTCATTGTCGGGGGCGAGCTGTTTGGCCTGCTGCAGAGCCTGGCTGGCCTCTTCCACCCGGTTGGCCTGCTGCAACAGGTCGCCCAGTTCCAGAAATAGCATCGGTTCCCGGGCGCCGAGGGCGATGGCATTCTGGAGCGAGGCGATCTGCTCTTCAGACCGGCCGAGTTGTTTGTACAGCTGTCCGAGTTCGAGGTGCGCCTGCAGGTTGTTGGGGTCGGCCTTGAGGATCGTCTGGTAGCACTCGATCACCTTCTGGTGCATGCCCTTTTCACGGTACAGCTCGACCAGGGCATAGTAGGGAGAGGGATCCTCCGGGGCCATCTCGATGGCCCGGTTGAAGGTGGTGATGGCTTCGTCGGTCTGTCCCAGTTCGTGGTACAGCTTGCCGAGCTTGACCGCATAGGCGGCGGTCGGCTGCAATTTCATGAGGTTGCGCAGGGTGACGATCAGGTCGCGCTTCCGACCGACCTGGGTCTGCAGGGCTTCCAGGTCCTGCCAGAGTTCGAGATTGTTCGGATCGGCTTCGAGCAGTTGCGTGATGGCGTCGATTTCTTCCGCCACCATGCCTTTGCTGCGATAGATGGCCCGCAGTTCCCCTTTCAGCTCGGGGCGGTCGGGCTCGAGTTCGATGACCCGGGAATAGTAGGCATTGGCTTCGTCGAACAGACCTTTGGCCGCATAGGAACGGGCCAGGATCAGGAACAGGTTGGGATCATCGGGCCGGATGGTCGACAGCGCCTCGAGATCGGTGAGGCAGGGCTCGGGGGAGGCGCCCATCAGCACCAGTTCGTAGATGTGTTCGAGGCTTTCGAGATCCTCGTTGTTGGCTTCGAACGCGCGATGGTAGCAGTCGACCGCCTGATCGAGCTGTCCTGCGGCGCTGTAGGAGGCGGCCAGGCGCTTGAGGATCTCGGGCGAAGCCGAATCCTGGGCGGCGATGGCCTGGTATTGCTTGATCTGCTCTTCGTAGAGCCCCTTTTCCCCGTAGAGGTTCGCCAGCTCATACCGGATCTCCAGCCATTCCGGTTTCAGCTCGACGATGCGGGAGAACTCGGCGATGGCCTGGTCGGGGCGGCCCAGGCGCTGGTAGAGCTTGCCGCACCGATAGAAGACTTCAGGGTTGGTCGCGTCGAGTTCCTTGACCGCCTGGTATTTCTCGAGGGCTTCTTCGAGCTTGCCGCGGGTTTCCAGGTCTTTGCCGATGCGGAAATGCACGTCGGGGTCGTTGGGGTCCAGGCGCTCTGCTTTCTTGTATTCCATCAGAGCGTCGTTGTATTGCCCGTTGATCTCGTAGGCCTCGCCCAGTTCGGCATGGAGTTTGGCATTGTCGGGATTGTTGGCGATCGCCTCCTGGAAGAGGTCGATGGCGCCCTGGATGTTGCCGCGGGTGATCGACAACCGGGCCAGTTCGATGACGGTGGCGGTCTCTTTCGGTCCGACCTGGAGGGCTTTGGACAGGCAGGCCTCGGCCTCGTCGAAATTGCTGCGGGACAGGTGCAGGCGTCCCAGTTCGGTCAGCAGCTTGTGATCGTTGGGGGCGATCTCCAGGGCCCGGGTCAGCACCTCCATCGCGCGGTCGAGCTCGCCGGCCCCGATCAAAAGCTGCCCCAGCGTGCGCAGGACGCTTTCATCTCGCGGGACGGCGCGGGCTACCTGCTCGAAGGCGCTGATCGCTTCGGCCGTCTGCCCGAGGGCCTTGTGGCACTCCGCCTTCAGCTTCAGAGCGGGCAGCAGGTCGGGTTTTTCCTGCAGGGCCATGCCCAGGGCCTGGCTGGCTTTGGCGAAATCTCCCAGCTCGAAGTAGGTCTGGCCTTTCTCGAGTAGGATCTCCCAGCGATTGATCATGGACGGCACTCCTCTTGGCGCGGCATGGATGGCGTGACGGGGGCGGACCGGGCGCGAATCATGAGGTTTCTCCGGCGGCCAGCTCTTCGGCCTTGTCGAAGGCCTTGAGGGCTTCCTGCTTGTTGCCCAGCTCCTTGTGGGCCTTGCCGATCATGAAATACAGCGCGCTGGTCGGCTTCTCCAGGCTGGCGGCCTTGGTCAGTTCGACGAGGGCTTCCTGGTAGAGCCCTTTCTCCAGGTAGTCTTTGCCCAGCTTGATCAACAGATCGGCATTCTCGGTCATCAGGTCGCGGGCCTTCTGGAAGGCGGCGGTGGCTTTGTCCTTCTGGCCGGTCTCCTCGTAGGCGCGGCCCAGCAGATACCAGGCCTGACCATGGTGGGGGTTGATGGCGGTGGCCCGTTTCAGGCAGTCGATGGCTTCGGTGGTCATGCCGTTTTCATGGTAGAGGCTGCCCAGTTCGAAATAGACTTCGGGGTGGTTCGAGTCGAGGTTGATGACCTTCTTGAACTCGTCGATGGCCTCGGTGATCTTGAATTTGCACCGGTAGGCCTTGCCCAGCTCGAAATGGGCGCGGCTGTTGGTCGGGTAGAGGGCGATGGCCTTCTTGTACAGCACGACCATTTTGTCGTAGTTCTTGTGTTCCCAATAGATGGAGCCCAGGGCGTAGATGCATTCGATCAGGTTCTCGTTGAGGGCCAGGGCTTCTTCGTATTTCTCCATGGCCAGATCGAGGCGCCCTTGATGCCGATAGGCCTCGCCCAGCTCGAAATGGAAGAGGGCGTTCTTGGGGTTGAGCTCGATGGCCTTGGCGAACAGCACCTCCATCTTGCCGAATTCCCCAGCCTGCTTGTATTTGGCGCCCAGGCGGTAATAGATGCTGTAATCGGTCGGCTTGAACTCGAGCGCGTGCTCGAAGGCGCTGATGGCCCCGGCCGTGTCATCGAGTTTTTCGCAGGCTTCGCCCAGTTCTCGATAGGTGGTGTAATTGCCCCCCTCGAGGGCGACCGCCTTCTCGAGGTAGGTCTTGGCCTGGGGCCAGTCTTCCTGAATGGCGTAGATGGTGCCCAGCTTCTGGTAGACGTCGACGTAATCGCTCTGCAGCTCCAGGGCACGGTTGAACATCTGCACGGCCGCGCCGAATTCGCGGGTCTGGAAGTAGAGGTCGCCCAGTTCGTAGTGGGTGACGGCGCTGTTGGGGTCGAGGGCGATCGCTTTGAGGAACTCCCCGATGGCTTCGGCGGTCTGCCCCTTGTCGCGCAGGTACCGGCCCAGCTCCAGGCGGGCCCGGAAATTGTTGGGGGCCAGCTCGAGGACCGCCCGATACTCGCGGGCGGCCTTGTCGGGGAGCCCCTGGGTCGAATAGAGCACCCCCAGCTCGAGATGGGCCATCACGTTGCGGGGGTCGAGTTTGATGACGCGCTGGTAGGCTTCGATGGCCTCTTCTGTGATGCCCTGGGTGGCGTAGGCCTTGGCCAGTTCGGCGTTGATCTCGATGCTGTCCGGGGCCAGGCGGAGGGCTTCCTTGAATTCTCCGATCGCCTTGTCGAGCCGGCCTTTGTTGATGTAGGCCTTGGCCAGTTCCTGGTGGGGGAGGGGATTGCGCGGTTCGAGTTCGATCGAGGTCATGAACCGCTCGATGGCCAGGTCGAGGTTGCCCTGCTTGCGATGGATGAGACCCATCTTGGTGACGATTTCGGCGTTGTTGGAATCGACCTGCAGGGCCAGCTCGAATTCGTTGAGAGCGTCGGAGAGCATATTGAGCTGGTCGTAGACCTTGCCCAGCTCGAAGTGGATCGCCGCGTTCTGGGGATCGGTGGCGAACACCTTCTTGTAGAATTTCGCCGCCTCCTTCCATTTCTCGAGCGAGGAATAGATCTTGCCCAGGCGGATGAGCGCATCGGTGCGCTCCTCGTTGATCTCGGTGACTTTCAGGTATTCGTCGAGGGCCTTTTCGAGGTCGCCTAGGTGGAAATAGGTCTCGCCCAGGGCGAAGCGAGCGGCGTGGTTCTGGGGCTCCATGTCGACGAGGCGCCGGTAGCAGGCGGCCGCCGCCTCGTACTGCTCGGCTTGATAGTACAGTTCGCCGAGGGCGGCCAGCGCGTCAGGCTGGTTCGGGTCGAAGTCCAGCGAGGCTTTGAACTCGGCCATGGCCTCCAGCGAACGGTCGAGCGCGAGGAGGGCCTCGGCCAGTTTGCGGTGGGCCAGGGCTGACCCGGGCTGGATGGCCAGGGCGGTCTTGTAGCACTGGATGGCTTTCTCGAACGAATTCTTCGAGGTGTAGATGCGGGCCAGTTCGAGGTGGGCCTGGAACTGCTGCGGGTCGATCTCCACCACGGCGTGCAGAGCGTCGAGGGCCTTGTCGAGCAGGCCACGGGTGATGAAGATCTGGGCCAGGGCCATGTGGGCCCCCACGTGCTGGGGATCGAGCCGGACCACTTTGGTGAATTCGTCTTCGGCCTTGTAGATCTGGCTGGTGCTTTCGTAGAGGCGGGCCAGGCGTTCGTGGGCCTCCAGGTGGTCGGGCGCGACCTCGATGGCCTTGAGATATTCCCGCTCGGCCTGGTCCGGTTGCTTCAGCTTTTCCAGGGCGCCGGCGTAGGCGATCAGGGCGTCGATATGCGTGGGATGGCGGGCCAGAAGCGCTTTCAGCCGGTCGGCTGCTTCCTGCCACTTGCCTTCGTCCAGGTAGAGGTGGGCCAGATCGAACAGGATCGAGGTCGGATCCGGGGCCAGGGCGATGGCTTTCTCGAAGCGCGCCAGGGCCTCGGCGTGCTCGCGGCGGCGATGGTGGATGACCGCGAGGCGGTAATGGGCGAGGGCGTGCTGCGGGTCGAGTTCGAGCACCCGGTTGAAACGGACCCGCGCGGCGTCGAGATGACCGTCGAGGAAGCAGATCTCGCCGATGGCCAGATGGGCATCGAGGTAGTCGAGATCGAGTTCGACCGCTTTGCGCAGGTTGGCCAGGGCCTTCTCGTGTTCCTTGATCGCCTGGTAGACCCGACCGAGTTCGTAATAGCCGCGGGCGTAATTCGGATGGATGCGGATGACCCGCTGATAGAGCCGGATGGCCTCATCGTACTGCCCGGCCTGGAAGCGGATCTCGGCCATGCTGAAGTAGGCCGGGATGTAGGTCATCTCTTTTTCGATGGCCTGTTTGAAATACTCGATGGCCTTGTCGGTCTCGTTGCGCCGGCGATAGACCTCTCCAAGCTCATAGGAGGCGCGGGGGTCTTCCGGATCCATGTCGAGGACGCGCTGGCAGGCCTCGGCCGCCTCGTCGAACAAGGGGGAGCCGCCTTCGAAGGGGGTCAGATACGACTCTTTGAGGCCCCAGTAGGCCCATTTGAAGGTGGGATCGAGGTTGATGGTCATCTGGTAGCCGTTGAGGGCTTCCTCGAGCCGTTCCTCGCGCTTTTCGGGGATCTGCGATTCCAGGGTCTGGCAGGCGTAGGCAAGGGCGAAGTGGGCGATGGGGCTCTGGGGATCGACCATGGCCGCGCTCTTGAACTGCTCGATATGCTTGTCGAAGATCGTCTCGCGCTCGCGGTTGTCCTGGCTCTGGATCTTGTACAGATTGATCTGGTTCATCACCGCCTCCGGACTGCGCGGGTCGATGGCCAGAGCCTTCTGATAGGCCTCGAGGGCTTCGGCATACTGCCGACGGCGGGTGTAGATGTTGCCCAGTTCGATCCAGGCGCCGAGAGGCGTGGCTTCCTTGAAGAATCGCAGCTTGTTGAAGATGTACCCTTCCTGGTAGTGCTCGATGCGCTGCCGGGCAGACAGGTCGATGACGTTCTTGAACCGGGCGATCGCCAGGTCCTGCATGCCGTTGAGCAGGTAGATCTTGCCCAGCCGGAAATGGGCGAAGACATTGGTCGGGTTGATGGCCAGGCCTTGCTGGTAGAACTCGATGGCCTGCTCGTAATTGGCCTTCTGCTCGTGCACGAAGGCCAGCCGGAAATAGGCCGGGAAATAGAGCGGATCGAGCTCCATGGCCTTTTGGTACGCATCCTGGGCGCTTTGCAGAGTGTCGGCCCCGATGGTGACGTGTTCGACCTGCGTCAGCAGGAAGCACTCGCCCAGCTCGAAATACAGCCGGGGATGGTGGGGGAAGACCCGGAGAGCCTGATGGAGCTGTTCGATGGCCAGTTCGTAGGTGCCATCGTTGAGGAGGATGTCCTTGAGCCCGAGGTAGGCCCACAGGTTTTCGGGATTGGTTTCCAGGGCGCGTTCCATCAAGGCGCGGGCTTCCTGGCGCTGCTCGCGGAACTGCTCGGGGTCGGGAGAATGCAGGATCAGCAGCAGGTACCCCATCATGCTGTTCGCGATGGACGGGCTTTCGATCTGCCGGATCTCCTCGCGCAGCTTGGCGATGACTTCGGCATAGAGCTTCTCGCGCTGGGGGAGGTTCGCATACATGGCCCGGTACTGCAGAATCAGCTTGATCCAGGTTTCCCCGTTCTCCATGTCGCCGCGGAGGGCCCGGCGGTACGAGGAGATGGCTTCGTCGAAGATGCCCTGCAGAGCGTAGATGTCGCCGAGGTTCTGGTGGATGTCGGTGTGGTCGGGGGCGAGGATCAGGGCTTTGCGGAAATCGAGCTGAGCCTGCTCGAGATCGCCCTTGTTCTTCTTGCGAATGGCCTGATCCATGAACATGCGGACCCGTTCGTTCTTTTCGTCGTCGGTGAAGGTGCTTGCCCGCTCCTGGAGGAGCCGAAGCTCATTCTGCTCGGTCATTTTCTTGAGAGATGCCATGTACTCTCGGGAAGCCTGACCGATCTCCGTGAAGATGCACCCGGCGGCCTCGGGGTGGAAGAACATGCATTTATCGAGGAGGCAGGCTTTCTCGGTGCGCTCCTCGCCTTTGGTGAAGCCGAGAAACGGGCAGACGACTTTGCTCATGACAACGGGGTGCTCCTTCTGGTAAGGACTCTTCTTTTGTTCGAGCCGTCCAGGGGACTGACCATTCCCTTCTCTTCCAGGAGATCCATGATCCGGGCGGCCCTATTATACCCGATCTTAAATTTTCTTTGCAGCATGCTGGTCGAAGTTTTTTCCTGGGTCGACAGGTAGTCGGCGATCGCGGCGAGCAATTGAGAATCTTCGTCTCCGCCGGCGTCGCCGTTCTCGTCGGGCGATTCCCCGCTCTGGTCATCGGAGCCGCCGATCGGTTCGATATCGATGTACTCCGGTTTGCCTTGCGATTTGACGAACTCGGTGATGGCCGTCAGCTCCTGGTCGGAAATGTAGGCCCCTTGCACGCGCAAGGGCATGGGCCGGCCCTTGAATTTGAACAGCATGTCGCCTTTCCCCAGCAGTTTCTCGGCGCCCTTTTCGTCGATGATGGTGCGTGAATCGATCTGCGAACTGACGAAAAAGGCGATGCGGGAAGGCAGGTTGGCCTTGATCAATCCGGTCAGGACATCGACCGAGGGGCGCTGGGTGGCGATGACCAGGTGGATACCGACGGCGCGCGACATCTGGGACAGCCGGCAGATGGCCCCTTCCACCTGGGCCGAAGAAGTCATCATCAGGTCCGCCAGCTCATCGATGATGATGACGATCAGGGGCATGGGTTCGAGACCTTCGTCCAGTTCGCGCTGCAGCCGGGGCAGCTCGCGATTGTAATCGCTGATGTTGCGGGCTTTCACACCCGACAGGAATTCATACCGGCGCACCATCTCCTCGACCGCCCACTGCAAGGCATCGGCGGCTTTCTTGGGGTCGGTGACTACCGGAGAGATCAGATGGGGAATCCCGTTGTAGCCTGACAATTCGACCATCTTGGGGTCGATCATCACCATCTTGACCTGGTCGGCCCGGGCCTGGAACAGAATACTGGCGATGATCGTGTTGATGCAGACCGACTTGCCCGAGCCGGTCGACCCGGCGATCAGCAGATGGGGCATCTCGGCCAGGTCGGCGTAGACGGGCCGTTTGCTGATATTCATGCCGAGGGCCAGATTCAGCAACGTCTTGTTGGTGCGGAAATTCTCGTTCTTGACCAGATCGTAGAAATAGACGGGCGTCGGTTTCGGATTGGGAATCTCTATCCCCATGGCCGATTTGCCGGGAATGGGCGCCTCGATGCGGATCGACTGCGCCGACAGGTTCATGGCGATTTCATTGATCAAGCTGGTGATCCGCGCCACTTTGATGCCGGGCGCTGGCCGGATCTCGAAGCGGGAGACGGCCGGTCCTTCGACGATGTCGGTGATCGTGGCTCGCAGACCGAATTCCTCGAGGGTTTTGAGCAGGAGTTCGGACCGAGCCGAAAGATCATTCTCCGGGTTTTCCTCTTTGGGAGGGGGAACTCGCAGCAGATCGAGGGGCGGGAGGCTGGATCGGGTGTAATCAGGTTTGCTGTGATCGCGGTCAGGGTAGGGGAGTTCCTCCTGGGCCTTGATCTGCTCATCGATGGGGTGGTCATCCAGGGAGACCGGGGAATCGGTCAGATCCTGGGGGGGGGTGTCCTGGGAAGATTCGGCCGACGTTTCCACGCTGGCAGGGATGGGGGAGGCGGCGGCGGTGGCCGTTGGGGCAGGGGTGGGGCCAGCATTGGAAGCGGTGATCCGCTCTGACGGGGCGGGGTTCGCAGGAACAGGCGAAGGGGGGGCTGGTGGGGGCTGGACAGGCGGCTCGCTCCGGACAGGGGGAGGGCACACGGTCAGGGTGGGTGTCGTGGCGGCAATGGCGACCGTCTGGATGGCCAGCGAATACTCGCAAGCGCTCGCCAAGGCAGGGGACTCCGGGCTTGCCTCCAGGGGGATGGTGGCGGTCGCCGGCAGGTGGCCGCCGGCCGCGCCTGCCAGGGCCAGGGTTTCCTGGCCGATCCGGTGGGCCTGTTCCGCCGCCCGCAGGTCGTCCTGGGCGGCGGTGGGATCGTCGGGTTCGGGCAGCAGGCTGGCTCCTGAACGGGCTTCCAGCTGAAGCTGGTGAGCGCGGGCCAGGGCTGAGAGCCGGGCCACGATCAGCGCTCCGGCTCGGAAGGTGCGTTTGCAGGCGGTGATTCCCAAGGCCAGGCCGGCCAGCCCCGCTTCCCAGAGGAAGACGCCGAGCCGGGCCGACAGTTCAGTGGCGGCGAGAAGGATCAGAAGGACATCTTTGTAGAGGATATCCAACGCGAAGATGAGACAGGCAGCACAGAGGAATACGAAGAGAATATGGGTGGGAACCGTACCGAATCGGGAGGCGAAGAATTCAGCCGTATAAAGCCCGATCTTCCCCCCTTCGAGGCCTAGAAGACCGAGGCCGAAGATGAGCGAACCCGCCATGCCCATCAGTCGCAGTCCAAGGTTCTTGAATGGGCGGTCCATGAACCGCTGGATGCCCATGATTCCGATCAGAATGGGTACGATATACATTCCCAGGCCGAAATAGACCGTCAGCAGATTGACCAGGCCGGAAACCCGGGAATTGCTCAAGTAATGGAGGAGCGTCAGCGAAAAAGCGCTGAACCCCACCAGAACGAGGCCGATGGCTTCGCTCCGTTGCCGCTGCGAGACCAGGAAAGGCATGGGAGGAGGATGCGCGGCGGCGGGCCGCTTGGGGCGCGACGATTTGCGGGGTCGGGCGACCGGTTCCGCCATCAAAATCCGTTTCGTCTTCATTGGGGAACTCCGCGTACGGTGAGCAGAATGAAAGCCGTCCCGGCGGCGGCATACAGATACCAGGAAAACCACGACAGCTTCTGCCGCCGAACCACGACATGCAGCAGGTGGAGGGCCAACAAGCCGGTCACAGCGCTGGCCAGAAACCCAAGGGCCAGACCCGAAGCGGGAAGGGCGCTGGCGATGTTCTCTGCCTGGATCGGTTGCCAGAGCTTGCGTGCTTCGAGCAGAGCCGCTCCGCCAACAGCGGGGATGGAGATCAGGAAAGAGAACCGGGCTGCTTCAGGCCCTGGCAGGCCGAGGAGAAGGCCAGTGGCAATGGTCGCGCCGGAACGGGAGATGCCGGGGGTGACGGCAATTCCCTGGGCAACCCCGATCACCAACACCTTCCACCATGGGGCGGCTTCGGCCTGATCGTGGAGAGGCGGGCGGGCGAACCGTTCCGCGGCCAGCAGAAGACTGGCGGTTATCGCCAAAGCCAGGCAGACCAGGCGAGGAGAAGCGAACATCTCTTCGAAAAGATCTTTGAACCCAAGGCCAATGGCGGCGGTTGGCAGCGAGGCGAGGATGACGAGGAGGGCCAGGCGCAGGCGCCGAGGATCCTGCCAGCCGGAAGGATGCAAAAATGGCAGCAAGTCGGCGCGAAAATACCAGCAGACGGCGAGCAAGGTTCCAACGTGAAGCACCAGGTCGAGCGCCAGATTCTTCTCGGGGTTCGCAAAGCCCAGGAAGGCTTGCGCGATGGTCAGATGGCCAGAACTCGAGACAGGGAGAAACTCCGTCAATCCTTGGATGGCGCCCAAGAGAAGATAAGATTCCATGCTGCCTCCCGTGAGAAAAGGTGTGTTCTTCTACCTTAATCGGCAGTTCCCCCCTGAAGGGGAATCCCAAGGCATAAAAATGCGTTATCGCATTTCTATATAATTTTATCATTTTTTAGGTTTTTATATCTTTTGCTTTTTTTATTTTATCATTTATTTTGCAATTTGGCCGTTCGGCGTTTGCCCATCTGGGTAGGTTGGTGCTTTCAGGGGGCCAGGAGAGATTTTCCTAGGGAAAGCACAAGATCTGTGATAAAATAATTCCTTACACCATCCGAAAACAGGAGTTGAGCCATGCCTATTACCGCCAACGATCTCCGCAAGGGGATGATCATTCTCTTCAACAACGAACTCTGCCAGGTGGTAGAGGTCGAATTCGTCCGGCCAGGGAACTGGCGTGCCATGGCCCAGACGAAGTTGCGGAGCGTGAAGACCGGTGCGATCTTCCAGCAGCGATTCCAGACGACGGAAAAAGTCGAAGAAGCTGCTGTGGAAACCCGAACCATGCAGTTCCTCTATGCAACTGAACACCTCTACTATTTCATGGATGTCCAGACCTACGATCAGATAGAGATGAACGAGGATTTCATCGGAGACAACAAAAAGTTCCTCAAAGAGCAGATGGAGGTCGTGGTGAAGTTGCACGAGGGCAAGCCCATCGGGATCGAGTTGCCTTCCTCCGTCGAACTCGAGGTGATCGAAACGTCGCCGAACATCCGTGGAAATACGGCCAGCGGCGGAGGAAAGCCCGCCACCCTGGAAGGGGGTCACGTGACCACCGTTCCCTTCTTCGTCGAAGTGGGCGAACGAGTGCGTGTTGACACCCGGACAGGGGAGTATCTGGAACGGGTGGGAAAGTAAGTTATTGACAAAATTCAGAGAACACTACATCCATTATTCGGGAGGCAGGCTTTTTTAGGAGTTCGCCTCTAATGAAAAAACTGCTCCGAAGAAATGGAGTTCCCTTCCTCCTGACGCTGACAATGTTGTCAGTTGCGTCAGGAGGGTTTCTCCTCTATGAAATCCTGGGGATTCCCGGTGGTGGGGGAGCGGCAGCGGCCCTGGAGACCCCCGACCTCCCCCCCGCGTTAGATGGGCCTCCTACTTTCACTCCTCCCCCTCCTTCCCCGAAAAATCGCCAGGCCGTCTCTCCGGTGAGAAAAAAAACCGACCCCGAAGAGGAAGAAAGCCAGGAAGAACCCAACCAACTTAGTGAAGGGGAGGGCCCGGTCGAGGGAACACCCTCGGATGCTCCTTCCACCGGTTCTGCAGAACCCTCTCCAGCAGTCCTGAATGATCAGGCATCGGCGCGACCCCGCCAGGAACAGCCCCCTGTCTCCGCCTCGAAGCCTGCTTCCCAGGCTGCGGCAAAAGCTGCTCCAGCCCAAGGCGAGAAGGCGGCGGAGCGTCCGGTGGTGGTCCCTCCCCCGCCGGTCCAGCCTCGCCTGGCCCCCTCATCAGCGGTGGCTTCGACTTCGCCTGAGGTGGCGCCAAAGCCTCCCAAGGCTCCCAGGGCTGCTCCTTCGGTGTCCTCCCCTGCTCCCGCCAAGAATCCCTCCGTTCCGACCTCGATTCCCGCCCCAGTGGCGCCGACCAAGGCCCAGAAAGAGGCGGCGGGCGTCGTGGGAAGGCCGAAGCCACGGCGCGCACCGGTCGAGCCCGTCCCCTCGGAAATCCCACCGGAGTGGAATTGGTTCCAGAAGCCGCTCCGGATCGCTCTAACTGATGGCCGGGTGCAGATTCAGGTCGTTGATCACGACCTGGCGCCACCCTCTGAGGAGATGCCCCGAGCGGCGGTCCCTGAGAGCATTGCTCGGCCTCAGGAACTGGGAGCAACCCGAGTTGTTCCCCCTGTCGCTGAGCTTTCGACTACAGGCTCGCCTGAAGCAGGCAAGGGCGAGGATGGCGAGAAGCCATTCGCCCGGGCCCTGCAGAAAATGGTGCGGACCAAAGCACGCCGAGAAGCGGAGGCCCAACGTTCCCAGGTCGTTCTGCCCAGTCACGGCGGCGCTCCGGACAAGGTTCCTGGGGCGTTGCAGAGGCTGCAGAAGGCCCTCATGGAGATGTCCACCCCGGTTCGCGACACTCCTTCCAACGCTGAATTGGTTCCTGCCAGTGCTTCCGACTCCATTCGCATGGTCGTCGATCACGAAGAAACCTCCTCGGCGGGAAGCGATTTCCCCCAGCCGGAGGTCGCGGAAATGGCCGCTGCTGATTCGATTGTGGCCCCTGAATCGGGTTCGAGTCGCTTCGGCGCTGGCCTGGATGAAGTCCTGCGCCTGCAGGGATGGAATCGGCCATGATCTGAGAGGAAGCCGCCGAGACCTTGCGCGCCGCGCCCTGGGTGCCATAGGGCGCGGCGCGTGGCTTTTCCTGCCTTCAACGGGGGCAACCCTCTCCTTCCATTTGAAGCGGATCCTCACCATCCACTCATAGGGCCTTACAAGAGGGTCAGGGTCGGTTCATTCCGGCTATGGCAATTTTCACAAACTCAAGGGTATTGTCGGGGCGACTTCTCGCGAAGAACTTCTCCAGAGCACCAAATTGCTTGAAAAAAATAAATAAATATGTTTTTTTCTTTGACGCTTATCCCTATTTTATGGGCTTTTGGCGAGCCGGCATATATATAAAGAATGATTTTTTGTTTTTTTGGATGAGAGAAGGGGGAAATTTCGAGATTGCGGGAGTTTGTGAAAAAAATGAAACCGGGCGTCGAGGTGGCGACCTCTCGTTTGACCTGGACCAGAGCCTTGGCTTCGCTACCTGGGCCAAGGGTGCCTTCCTGGCGGTTTGCTGGAGAGTCATGGGCATCGCTTGCTTTGTGGGAATAGCGCCAAGAGCATGGGCTCAGCCTCCCCGGTTGGTCTGCAGCTTGCCTGATAGCCTGGCCAAGATGCCTTGGACGCCGACCATTATTGGTGATTGCGATGCCCGTTCCTACGAAGATTTTTTTTCCCATGAAGGGGAATCTGGTAGAATGGCAGAAAACCTGGGAGGGGGGGGAGTAATTGTGGTTTGCCGTTTCATCGCCGCCATTCCTTGCCTTGGAGATAGGAAGAGGGGTGGGCTCTGTCTATAGACTGAAGGGGGCGCCCCCTCCAGGTGCTTCATCCCTGGCCTTGTGCAGGGAACCTGACCAAAAGGGCAAGCTTGTATGCGGCGTGTTCGTCCGCTCGTTCTCAGGATGGGCTAGAAGGTGGGGTGGCGTTTGGGGCGCCTCCCTTAAGGAGGAAGTAATGCGAAAAAAGGCGGTAATGGTAGGCCCTTGGCCGAATCGCCTTAAGAGGGTCTATGGGATGGGCGACGGTTATCAGGCCGGTCGCGAGCGAGGTGCCTCGCCGAAGCTTGGTTGTTAGTTCTGAATGGGGAGGCTCCCGGGGATGGGATCCATGAGGCAGACGGTGAAGATCATCGGGATCGGCGAAATCGAAGACCCCTTCCCGGAATTTCCGAAGGAAACCGCTCTGTACCTTTTTGCCGGTCCCTGTGAAAAGTGTGGGGCGGCCTCAAGGTTTCTCGCAATTTCTGGGGAGGAGTTCTGTCTCACATGCATTGAATGTGGGAGCACTCTTCCTATTGGAATCGACGCGCACCTGAGAAATGAAGTGACCTATGTTCATTGGTGTCGCGCAGCCCTCTTCGAATCCGACCGGATCAACTTGGATTCAGAGACAAAAGCTGTCATTGATCAAATTATTGATAATTGTGGGCCAGTGGAAAAGCCTGGCTGGGGGGTATTGATTCTCAGAGGGTGGTGTCAACATGCGAATTTGTGTCTCTCCTCTGAATGTCCATACCGATATGGCTGTTTTCCGGGGGAGTGGGTAGTGGGTGAGGCTGCGAAGGGTCGAAGATGAAAACGGATAAGGAAGGTGAATCATGGAAAATGTTGTAATTCATGAAAAAGTGATAGATGCTCAGGCAAGGGGTGTGCCGGTGGTTGCTCTTGAGTCGACCATCATCACGCACGGCATGCCATATCCAAAAAATATTGAGGTTGCCAAAAAAATAGAGTGTGCGGTGGTGGAAGAAGGAGCCACCCCTGCGACTGCTGCGATCATTGATGGGGTGTTGCGCGTAGGCCTGGATGAAAGAGAATTTGAACGACTGGGACAGGGCGAAGGGTTGAAAAAAATCAGCCGGCGGGACCTGGCAGCGGCTGTTGCCGGGCGGTGGACCGGTGGAACCACGGTCGCAGGAACGATGATTCTTGCTTCCATGGCGGGTATCCCATTCTTTGCGACAGGGGGAATCGGGGGCGTGCATCGGGGGGCGGAGACCACGTTTGATGTCTCGGCCGATCTTCGCGAGTTAGGGGAGACCAGTGTTTGCGTCGTTTCCGCCGGAGCAAAGGCCATTCTTGATCTTCCCAAAACTCTGGAAGTTCTCGAAACCTGGGGAGTTCCGGTCGTCGGGTATAAGACTCGAAGGTTCCCCTCATTTTATTCCCCTGCCTCGGCATGTCCTGTCTCACTGACTGCGGATTCACCGCAGGACATTGCTCGTATTTGTCATGCACATTGGAAACTCTTGGGGATGAAAGGAGGGGTTTTGATCGCGAACCCGATTCCTCATGAATTTGGGCTCCCTGAGGAAGAGGTCGAGGTAGCCATTGGGGCCGCCGTCGAACAAGCCGCCCAACAGGGAATTTCTGGGGCTGCTTTGACCCCTTTTCTGCTGGCGACGCTCGAGCGGTTGACCAAAGGAAAAAGCCTGGAGGCCAACATTGCTCTGGTCTTGAACAATGCACGGCTGGCGGCTCGGATCGCTCGAGCATTCGCCGAGGTGTCGAAGGAGGGACCTGGGGCTCCATAGCCGTTCATGAGGTTCGGGAGCGGAAAATCCTCTTCCCTGCCTTGCGGGTTCCGAAATCGTTCGTATAATTAAAGGAAATTTCCGGTACAATCCAGGGGTTTTTGGCGACATCTCTTTGACAGCAACTGGTAATTCTTCCCGTTGGCGGGAATCCCGATAGCAAGGAGTTGGTGGTATGAAAGACAGAACGCTTCGCAGACTTTCGAGGATCCTTTGCCTGGTCTTACTTGCCAGCCTTGTCCTGGAGGCGCCCCTCATGGCCCTGGAAACGATTCCCGTCCAGGTCGGGAACCAGATCTTCCAGGTGACCCCGGGTCAGTGGGTGTCCGTCCGGCAAGGCACCCAGATTGTTCACTATAACGTCCGCTATGTGAACGGTCGCCCGGTGGCTCTTGAGTTGAGCCAATACACTCGATTGATTTTCGGGGAAGCGGTGGCTGGGACCGTGGCCGCCGGTGGAGGGTCGACTGGCTCCTCTGGATCGGCCGCCTCCGCGGGGGGCACGAGCGCTCCTGCCACCACCGGAGGAAGCAACCAGACGGGAAGCAATCCCTTGTCGAATGCTGGTGGGGCCGGCAGTTCGGTGACTTCCAGCCAGGCGACGGGCGGCAATGCCCCTGTCTGGAATCCCAAGACCCAGCGTTGGCATGATCCTGTCACTGGTCGGATGGTTCCTGCTCCGGCGGGGGCGACGCCGGGCGGCGTGACTCAGAGCGCTGGAACAACGCAAGCTGGCGGTTCCTCCCAGGTCAGCGGCTCTTCCTCTGGTGGGGCGGCTCAAGCTGGTGGTTCCACTGGCGCTGGTTCGACCGCCGGAACTCAGGTGAGCGGCGGAAGCACCAGTGGCGGAAGTGCCCCTGTCTGGAATCCCAAGACCCAACGGTGGCATGATCCTGTCACGGGTCGCATGGTGCCCGCTCCTGCTGGCGCCACGCCTCCTACTGGGGCTACGACTCAGGCCGGTGGCAGCGCCGCGGGTGGCGCCCCTGCCGGGAGTACGGGCGTCGATTCTTCGATGATGGCCGGGGGCACTGCTCCGGCGGCTGATAATGGTCTGGTCTGGAATCCCAAGACCCAGCGGTGGCATGACCCCGTCACCGGTCGCATCGTCAAGGGTGGCCCCGGTCCTGTCAACCAGTCGGCGGGCGGTGTCCAGGCCGGTCAGGGTAGCCAGGGTGGCCAGGTTGGCCAGGCTGGTCAGGTCGGAGATCCTGCGCTTCCGCCGACTGATGCCGATCCTGTCTTGCCGCCGGATGATGGCGCGGTGCCGCCTCCTGCCAATGATGGTTCCGCTCCCCCAGCCGACAATGCCCAATCCGGGCAGTCGGGCCAGTCTGGGCAATCGGGGCAATCCGGCCAGTCAGGCCAGGCTGGTCAGCCCGGTGAGGCTGGACAAGCGGGGCAGGCTGGTCAGGCGGGGCAAGCTGGCCAGGCTGGTCAGTCCGGCCCAGGCTTCAAAGAAACCGTCGGAAACAAATTCCGGGCCGGGTATGAGGCCGGGAAGGCCATGACCAACCAGGGGTTCGAAAATGTCAAAAACAGCCTCAAATCGGGATTCGACCCCAAGAACATCCTGGTGACCGCTGGGATCACCATTGGTGTCGATCTGGCGACCCAGATCATGCGCGGCGAAAAGCCCAGCGCCAAGAAAGCCCTCAAGACCGTGTGCTCGGCCGAGTTCGCCGGTGGCGTCGTCGGCTCGGTGACGGGGGCGGCGGCGGGCTCCTTCTTTGTGCCCTTCCTGAGCGCCGTTCCGGTGGTCGGTGGCGTGCTGGCCGCTCTGGCTCCCACGTTCGGGTCGATCGTCGGCGGGTCGGTGGGTGCGTATCTGGCTGGCGACCTGAAAAATGGCCGGTTCTCGCTCCGGGAAGCCTTCAAGCGCATCGACTGGATCGGCGTCACTGGCCAGACGATCGGTTCGACCCTGGGTGCGACCCTGGGTTCCGCCCTCGGTCCTGTAGGTACGATTCTTGGTGGTATCGTGGGCGGGTACGTCGGCAACTGGGCCGCGCACAAGATCGCCGGGTTGTTCGGCAAAGACAGAGGCCCTGCGGGTACGACGGTATCCATGCCCACTGGCAGCAACCCGCTCGGCGGGTACAACGGTGGATCGGTTACCGTCGGCAACCCGACCGGGACCACGACCTCCGGTGGTACCCCCAGCGATCCGGTCATCGTGATCGGTGGAGATGCCGAACCAGTTGGAACCTATGCCTCGGAAGTTCAACTGGCCTATGCTCGGTACCAGGAACTCTACAACCTCTACAAAGAAATGCTCGGTCAAGGTCGCCAGGAAGAAGCTCTGAAGGTGGCCGCCGAGATGAACAAGGCCAAGGCCGAATACGATCGGCTGCGGGCCCAATCCGGGAAATAGAGAGACCTGTCTGCGAAGCACGCCCGGGGGAAACCCCGGGCTTTTTTCATTAGCTCGCTCTTCCCTCCATTGACCAGTTCTGTTCGGTGGTCGTAAAATGGCGGTGTGAAGCAGCTCATCCTGCCATTGCTCCTGGTGGCTTGCCTGTCCTTCGGATTGCTCTACCTGGTCTTCAATCAACGAAGGCCGCGGCCGATGCCGGTGCTGGCGCCTGGTGCCCAGACGGGGGGAGTGACGGTTCGCGTTTCCCCGACGCCGGCCGAGGTGGCCGAAGCGGTTCGTCGGGCCGAAGAGGCGGCCAAGGCTGGGCGATTCGAGGAGGCGTTCCAAGCCCTCGAGAAACTCCAGCAAGAGGATGATCCGCGTCTCCAGGCATTACTGGGTGAGATTCAGGGGCGACGAGGGAGCTATGCTTCGGCGGCCGTTCACTTCGAGCGGGCGCTCGCCCGCAAGAAAGAGCCGGCCTGGCAGGTCGGCCTGGCGGAGGCTCTTCTGCGGTCAGATCGCCCTGCGGCGGCCGAAAAATGGTTGGCCGAATTGGAGAAAACCCCGCTGGTGCCTTCATTGCGGGAACGGATGCTGATGGGGCGGGCCCAGGCGGCGTCGGCAACCCGTGATGTAGCGGGGGCCCTGGCGATGTTCCAGCGACTGCAGCGGGAGTTTCCTGGGTCGCTTGCGGGCTTCCTGGAAGCGCTGCGGTTGCTGGTCCAGGAGAGGCCGAACGACCTCCCCGCCCAGATCGCCTCGCTTCGAGAGAAAGGCGATGCCCGCCATTCCGGGGTCTATGATTATCATTTCTGGCTGGCCAAGGCCTATGACCAGGCGGGGAAGCCCGCTGAATCGGAAGAGCAGTGGCGGAAGGCCTCCGCCTCTCGCCCGGAGGAGCCTTATCCCCATCAGATGCTTTACCAGCTTGCCCGCGCTGGGGGGCGGAGCCTGGCCGCCTTGGAAGAACTGCTCCTGCTCTATGATCTGGGGGCAGAGGCGGCCAGCGAGCCGGCCTTGTTGCCCAGAGCGTTGTTCCAGGCGGCGCTGGAGGCGCGGGAATTCGGGCGCCTTGATCTTGCCTTCCGTTTCTTGCGTGCTTCCGTGCTGCGCGATAGAAGCCTTCTCAGTCAGGATGATCAGGGCACGGTACAGGCTGTTGCGGTGCATGTTGCGAGTGCGGGCACGCCAGAAGAACAGAAATTCATGGCTGCCTTCCAGGCCATCTACCAGGGAGAGCACCGGGAGGCCGCGCAACTGGCCGAGAAGCTCCTGCCTGAGGTGAAAGATCCGCATTTACGCCGTGATGTCGAAACCCTCCTGGCGGACTGCCGGAAAATCCTCTCGGATGAAGCGGCCTATCGGAAATACCTCGCCGACCAGCAGGAAGCGAAACGGCAAGCGGCCCTGGCCTCGGCCGCCGCGGCCGCCTCCGCCGCGGCCCGGCTGGCGGCCGCGGCTTCCGGAACCCCCCGAACGCCTTCCAGCGGTTCTCCAAAGGCAGAACAGATCGCTCGGGTGAAAGAGCGCCTGGCCGCCGCCAAGGGGAACCCGGCGGTCCTCTATGATGGAGGACGTGAACTCTTTGCCCTTGGCGATCGGGAGGGTGCACGCGCTGCCTTTCTGAAGAGCCTGAAAGAGGCTCCCAATCTTTGGGAAGCTCATCATTGTCTGGCGCTGATTGCCATTTCCGAAAAGAACAATACCGAAGCGGCAGGGCACCTCGAGCAGGCGATGCGCTTGAATCCAGATCACGCGAAAATCAAGTCATTGTATGCGTTTCTCAAACTGCAGATGGGAGATTTCCCCTCGGCGGTGGTGCATGCCCAGAGGGCCCTGGAACTGGACGCTCAGGACGGCCAGGCTCACCTGGTCCTGGCGGATATCTATTACCGCAGCAAGCGAGAAGACGATGCCATGCGCATGGTCAATCAAGGTCTGGCCGTCGAAACCGATCCGCGGATCGTGGCCGCACTCGAGGCCCTCAAAGCCAAAATCCAAGGCCCTTGAGGCGGTTGCCCAATCCTCCATCCGTGTAAGTAATAGGTTCGGGAAGCCTGTAGCGCTCGGGGCCTCAAGTGGAGCGCCAGATTCCAGGGCGATGCTCGGCTGAATTCTCGAGGCAGATTCGCTGAGGCCCTATGCTCAGGCACAATGGCGCTTCGCGAGAGCGGGCCTACCCTGATAACCCTGCCCAGTCGGGGTCGGCCGAACCGGTGCTTTCCTCTGGAGGAAGCTGGATGCGGAAATTGTCTTCGTTTTTTACGACGGCATCGGGGATGTAGGTATAGGATTCATCAACGTATTTCATGAAGAAGTTGAAGACCATGGCCAGAGGCATGAAGATGGGTGGTTTCACCAGGTAGTAATTGGTGCGTCTGAGGATGGGGCCGGTTTTCTGCGATATTTTCACGCCGGCGCCGTCGACGGCGAAATTGAAATATTCCGGGTTGTTCCGGTTCTCCCAGTACATCAGGAAGGCGGTGGCCCCGCCTTCGCAGACGGTGCGGGTCGGGCTGCTGGGGCCATGCGGGCCTGGGTAATCGACCCACACGCCATTGGCCTGCCACAGGCAGGTGTAATCGTAGTCGGTGATCGCTCGGCACAGCTCTGCCTGAAAGTCGGCGGGGGATTTGTCTGGAGGAGCGGTGATGCCCTGCTTGAGAAGAAATTCGGCGAACGCCGAACCGTTGGGCCCGGCTCGAACCTCTGGAAAGAAATCGATGCCCGGCCTGGCTTCCTTCGGATGAGGGGGACCGAAAATGGCCTGGATGGCGCGTCTGGTTTCACTATTCAATTCATCGGGAGGGAAGTGGCCGATTTCGATGCGGACTTTCCTGAGTTCCTCCTCTTTGTCCCTTTCAGAGACAACCCAATTGGTGGTCATGAAAAAGTTTTTCAAGTTCTCGAGAATGAAGTGATTGAGGAGCTGGTGATCGGAGTAGTTGGGAAGCGACGCACCTCCAAGATTGCCGAGGAGCGATCGCAGATCGCCGAGCGAGCAGGTGGGCTGTGTCTGAGTCAGATTCTTCTTGATTTTCCTCGACAGAAGCAGATTGCGGGCGTAATTCTTCGCCTGCAGGTGCATTTCATCGACGATGTGTCGAGCCATTGCTTTCCGGCTGTTGAAGTCGCTCAAGCTGACGAAATTCGGAATGTTCTCGAGATCATCCTCGCGCAGAAGTTTGACGTGGATCATTTTCCGGAAGGTGTAAGAAGCGGGGTTGGTGGTTTGAAAGCTGACGTCGACTCCTTGCGTCGACTTGCCCAGGAAGAGCGGTTCGGGGGACATGATGAACTTGCCGAACCCGTACATGGTGCGGTCGCGCAGAGAAGCCTCGACGTAGACCTTGATGTGGTCGAGCATGTAGTACTTGTAGCTGCCGATGATGCGGGGTTCGGCGCGGGCGTAATCATCGGCGTAGATGGTGATCCGGGCCTGCGGCGGGAGGTATTGGGACGGGACCTCGAAGACGCCCCGGGTGCGCGAGTCGCCGTACCAGCGCTCGTGCTGGAGTTTGTCCTCGGCGATGTTGAGGCCGGCGCGCACCAGATAATCGAGCGAGGTGTTGGTCAGGATTCTCTCGAGATGACGGTATTCGGTGCGGGAGAAGAACTGGAAGCCGGCGAAGAAGGCCAGCATGCAGACCGCTGCCACCAGCACCACGACCAGGGCGATCGCCCGGCGGGAATGCCGCGGCTGCGGAAGACCTGAGGCGGTGGCGGGGCGAGGAGGCAGGCACGCCATACGGGGAGCCCTCCTGAGCTCTAGGGAAGGGTGTTGCAGGTCGAGAGCTGGTTCTGAATGACGAAATGATACTGATCGCGCTTGATCTCGATGCGGTATTCCATCAGGTTGTCCTTGACCAATCGGCTTTTGAAGCTCAAGGTCGAGGGCGTGATCTCGAGGAGCTGGTCGGTGGTGTAGTTGTACATCGACAGGACGTTCTGGTCGGTGACGAAGATGGCGACGATCTCATTGCGGTGGTTGCGAAAGATGATCTGATGGGCGAAATTCTGGGAAACTTGCGCGGGGTACAGGAACTCGGTGGCCAGGGACAGAGCCCGCCCAATGATGATCGAGGAATTGCGGAGTCTGGCGGTGAGGTCGGTCTTTTCCATCGACGTCATCGCCGAGCGGTTGAGCCGGATGGCGAACTTCAGGCCGACCAGGAGAAGCCCGAGCAGGGCGACGCCCACGAGGATTTCCACGAGGGTGACGCCAATTTGGGGATGGCCTCGTCGCCCGCCGTGGTACCCCAGGATGGCTCTCCCTGGCGGAGAGCGGAGGCCTGCGAAGCCGGCGGTCTGGGTCACAGGTTGCGTACCGCCTTGATGGTGGTGAGAGAGAATTCCTTGGGGCGTCCGCCGCTTTCCCAGGTCATTTTGATGGTGATCTCATAGCCGCCGCTCTGGCAGACCGCCGCGGGACGGACCGTGGCCAGGATCTTCGCTCTGGGGAGAGAATTGAGCACTTCATTCTGGGCGGCGCTCTTCACGGCGGCGGTGATGTCATCTTCGAAAAAGTTGATGGGCGGCGCGCCGGGCGCGAGGTTGGTGATCCGGGTGATGTGCTCGTGGAGCAGTTGTTCGGCCAGGCCGACCAGCACTGAATAGTCGCGAATCTCGCGGGTCATGCCGACCCCTTGCGTGAAGACGGGGATGAAGATGACGGCCGCCATGGCCAGGATGGCCATGGCCAGCATGATCTCGACGACGGACAACCCGTGGCGAGGCAAATGGGTCGCCTGGGGCCGGAGCGGATGGTCCCTCATCGGTCCTCGCTTTCTTTCGCCAGCGGTTGGCGGGTGGGAAGTGTTTCCAGCAGTCGTTGCCCGCCTGGGAACGAGGATCGCCGGCACCAGAACGACCTGAGGCCTGAGAATGATCGCCTGTTCCAGGCGATCTCGGCCCCTCAGCCACGGGTTCGGACCTTCCTGAGGCTTGAAGAGATCCTGGTCCCAGCCCTCTTCCCCGATTTCAGCTTATCCTCTGGAACCAGGGCTTGTCAATTCTGCCGTTCCTACCGGATTTCCTGATCCCGGGGAGCTACCCATGAGGGCTGCCCTGGACCGGCTCTGTTCGCCGCGAAGGATGGTACCGCAACCGACGTGGATGAGCGGAAGGACCGGTTGGGACGCCCTGTCGCTCGGTCTGGTCTGACCGATCTGCCAAGGCCCGCTCTCCGTTGGCTCGGGAATCTTGTCTGGACGGTAGAAGGGGGCACCCGCTCCTTGTATAATGAAGGTGTCGGCAGGACGGCCTGGCCGGCCGACGAACCTTCGGTTGGCGAGGTGGAGGGGATGGAGCAGCACGCCCACGACCGTTCGACGGTGAGCCTGAAGTCCGTTCTGGTATGGGGGGGCATCGTGGCCCTGATGGCCGGGCCGGCCCTGGTGGCGGCCGCCCCGCCGGCGGCCGAAAGCAAGGTTCCCGATTTCCTGCATCAGTTCGTGTACGGGCTGGTGATCCTGGATGAAGGGAAGGCCTTCCTGGTCGACCACCAGGGGAAGATGGCCGCCACGCCGCTGGCCACGGGCACGCGCATCAAGACAGGGTCGGTCGTCGGCACGGCCGCCGACGCCGGGGCGGTGCTGCGCCTGGGGAGCGGGTCGTTGTTGCGGATGGCCCCCAATACGCGTGTGCGGGTGCTGCCCTATTCCCTCGAGCTGCAGGAAGGGGCCTGCCGAGCCCGGCATGTCAATCAATACCACCCGCTCAAGATCGAAGGAAAGGCGACCATCCTGCTGACCCGGGAAGGGGCGGCCGACCTGGAGACCCGCGGCAACAAGGTCCTGGTGCAGGTGCAAGCCGGGAAGGTGCGGGCGGCCGGGCTGAAAGAGCCGGTGGCGGCCGGGCAGACGATCGAAGCCAAGGGCCAGGAGGCTCGCCTGACCGACGAGCGCCCCGCCTGGGAAGCCCGCATGGCCGGCCCGGCCCGATCGGCCGTCGATGAGGTCAGCGAGCTGGCCGAGGCCTTCGATGCGGGAAGCGCCGCCGATCTGTCCGTGCTCGAGCAGGAATCAGCCGCGGGCTCCCACCGCGATGCCGAACCGTCGGTGACCGCTCTGCCGCCCCCGGCCAACCCGCCCCCTGTTTCGCCGCCGGAGCCCGTTTCACCGCCCGGCGCTGGGAACTCAGGCGTGGTCGAGGGCGAAGACTGGATGAAGAACCCCATCCCCGTCGGAGGAGGTGATTGAGCATGGCCAACCACCGCAGTTCGGCGATGGTGCATCCCGCGTCGTTGGGCGTCGCCGGTCGCCGGAGAAGAAGCCCCTGGGCGGTGGCGGCAGGAGCCATCCTCGTCCTGGTGATGATGGGCCTTGCGGGCTTGGGGGGCCCCCGACTGGCGGGAGCTGCCCCGGATCCTCGCTATGCCAAAGCGCTCGAATTGCTGAAAAAGAAGAATTACCCCGAGGGGGTCAAGGAATACTACAAGTTCATCATCCTGGGCGATCCTTCGCTGAGCGCCGAAGTGCGCAAGGCCGATCTGGCACCTGCCTACGCCCATTTTTCCGAGCGTTTGGCCAAGGAGCCGAATGACAGCCGAGCCCGCTTCTTCCTGGCGCTGATCGATCGATGCGTCCATCGCCTGCAACAGGCCGGGACGAACGTCGATCAAGTCCGGAACAGACATCCGAAGTCGAACCTGCTGACGTTCGTCAAAGGAGAAATCTGTCTGGTGCAGGAAATGATGGCCGAGGCGTCGCAGCTCTTCTTGCGGCTCAAGGAGCATTCCCAGGGGCAGAAATTATGGAAGGTGGCCGCCTTCCTGATGAAGCGGAACGGGGTCGAGGCCTCCGCCCTCGAGCGGAAGGCGGCCCTGCTGAAGAAGGCCTATCGCCACATCGACCTGATGGAGCGGGAATCGGCGGAAAGTCTGCTCGCCACCATCATCAAGGAGTTCCCTGAAGATCCCGAGCCGGTGCGCGCGCTGGTCGACCTCTATCTCGAATGGAAGCGGTTCGATCAAGCGCAGAGGGTCGTCGACGCCTGGCGAGCCGCCCAGGGGCGCAGCCCGCTGCTGCCGATCCAGGAAGGGCGGCTGGCCTACCAGCTGGGGCGGTATGCGGACGCCATCAAGGCGCTGGAACCCTTGCTCAAGCGTGAGCCGGGCAACGAATACGCCGCCATGTTCCTGGCCGAAAGCTATTTCCAGATGGGCAATTACGTGGCGGCGACGAACCTCTACCGTACTCTGGCCGACCAGGATCCCGGCAACGTCGCCCTGACCATCCGGCTGGCCGCCTGCCTCGAATGCAGCGGTAAAGCCGGGGAAGCCGCCGCGGTGCTCGAGGCGGCGGTGGGCCGGCAACCCAAGGATCTGCTGTTGCAGCTGGAACTGGGCGGTATGCTGGAGCGGTCGGGCAAATTGGTCGATGCGGCCGGCTGGTATCGGAGGGTGGCGTTCGAACCCGGGCCGTTGCAGGCGATGGCCAACGAGCGGCTGAACGCCATCTATCGCCGGACGGTCGAAGAGAACGGAGTGGCCGCCCCGGCCAGCCTGACCGCCAGTCCGGGACCAGGCGCGGGCGCTGGCGCTGACGGCCAATCTGCGGGAAGCGCCGGTTCCGGGGCGGCCGTGGGCGCTGACCGGCCGGGCCAGATCGCGGATGTCCCGGAAATCCCAGCCAGCGAACGGACGGCGGCGGTCAGAGACCACCAGTCGCAATTGAACCGCGATTTGTCGAACGTCTTCCGCTGAAACAATCAGAACCGAACGCCCTCTCCCACAGGGTGAACCGGGAAGCCGGGATGGTCTGGCGGGGGTCTCGGGGCGAGTCAGTGGTGCCGGGCGGCGGCGCCGGACTTCGTCTTTGGCCCTCAGGGGAAGCCCCGATGGTCTGGTACATCGCCCCGGGCGAAGGCGTCACGGGGCGTCCTGGCGGGTGGCGGCAGGGGTGGAACTCGGTTCCACAAACCGTTTCCAGGCCTGGAGATTGGTGTACAGGGTCTCGCGGGTGCCGTGATCTGAGAGGACCAGCGGTCGGTTGGGCTGATCGGCGCGGTGAGCGATCAAGTCGTAGAAGGAATCGCCATCGGCATCGGTCTGTTCGCGAACCTCGAGCCGGAGATCGGCGAGACGGGCGACCGCCTGGCGATCGATGCGGGCGCCTTGGCGGGTGATTTCCAGCAATTGGCCCTCGTCGCGGTCGGCCACGTAGAAATACTCGATGCCGTGGGCCCACCGCAGGAACTGGAACCAGAGCAGGGTGAACCCGGCCATGGCGAGTTCGTTGGTGAAGGCCTGGTGGAATGGGCGAACCGCAAGGAGGAACAGACCGACGAGGGCCAGCAGGATGCCGGCCCAGATCAGGCGGATTTCGGGGCCGCCGGTCTGTTCGAAGACGAAATAGCGATCGGGCTGCTGCTCGAATCGCTGTCGCAGCGGGGCGAGCGCATTGGAGGACGTCAGCAGGCGCGCCGGGGCGAAGAAGAGCAGCCAGAGGAAGAGGACGAGCACCGCGCCGTGGGCGAGGGCGGCCAGCACCAGGCCCTGGCGGAGGCGCGCGAATGGCAGATCGCCGATCAGCGTCGGGCCGGTGGGCTGGGGGTCGGGGGGGTACCGTCCGACCAGGGTGGGACGGCCATCGGACGCGCGAGCGACGTGGCCGAGCACGGTGACGAGATCGGGGGCCATGGCCGACAGGGTCAGATCGGTCGAGTTCGGTGACGCTTCCTTCAGGAACGGAGTGATGTCCTGGGTGGCGAATCGCAGGGATTGCCATTCCTGCGGGGGGGCGGCGATGAACCAGCTCTGGGCGTCCTGGGTGATGGTGAATGGTTGAAAGAAGGTGAACGCGTCATCGATGACCGTCTCGGCATCTTCGCCGGAACCGACGGTGTGTTCGAGAGTCAGATGGGCATACAACAGGGGCCGGCCGGGGAAGAAGCTTTCGAGGTGTTCGAGAATTCGAAGGTTGTCCGATGGTCGGCGGGAGCGGTCGAGGAGGGGGGTGCCCTCGAGGTAGGCGATGGCGCCGGCCGCGGTCTGAGCCGTGGCAGGGACGGCTCGCAGGACCAGGGAGAGCTCTGGGGAGAGCTGGGCCAGCGACTGCCCTGACCAGATGCCCAGGAAGATGGCGAACAACCGGAAGAGCCACAGGGCGATGGCATAGCTGTGCGGCCATTCCAGGGCTGGCCTGGGGCGGGGCCTGGCGGGCGGCGGGGAAGCAGCGGTGGTTTCCACCATGATGTTTGAAAGTATAGACTGGAAGGGCCCGGTCGGCAAGGATTCGACCAATGGACCGGCGCTTCATGTCAGGTGGGGTTGGGGCGCGGCGGGTTTGCTGGTATACTCGCGGCGAAGCGGCCTGAACGAGGAGGATGGCATGGCGAAGCGGGCGATCGTCTATGGGTGGCAGGACCGGCCGGCGTGGCCGATCAGGCTGTTGGCGGGGTGCCAGCACGTGTTGACCCTGTTCGGGGCGACCACTTTGGTGCCCCTGATCTTCGGTCCGGAAATGGGCATGGATACCGCGCAGGTGGCGCAGTTCATCAGCTGCGTCTACCTGGCGATGGGGGTGGCCACCCTGATCCAGACGAGCCCCTGGCTGGGCTCAGGGCTGCCGATCGTGCAAGGCTCGAGTTTCAGCTTCATTCCGCCGGTGATGACGGTGATCGCCGCCTACAAGGCGGTCGATGGCGGTGGTCCGGCGCTGATCATGCAGTATGTGGGCGGCGGACTGATCGCGGGTGGCCTGGTGATGGCCGTCATCGGCTACAGCGGCATCGTCGGCGTGGTCCGCCGGGTGGTGACGCCGGTGGTGATCGGGCCGACGATCATGGCGATCGGATTTTCCCTGGCCAAGGTGGCGATCGAGTTCAATGCCGCCAGGTGCTGGCCGGTCTCGCTGCTGGTCGTGGTGTCGATCTTCGTGCTGACCCTGTTCGTGCGGCAGAAGTACCTCAACATCTTCGCGGTGCTGGCGTCGATCGTGGCGGTCTACCTGCTCTGCCTGTGGGCTTCGCACCAAGGGTATCTGGCCAGCGACCATCCGGCCTACATCTCGTGGAAGGCGGTCGAGGACGCGCCGTGGGTGCGCTTCCCCGGCATCTTCCCCTGGGGCCTGCCGAAGTTCAGCTTCCTGGCCTTCGGGGCGATGCTGGCGGGCTTCTTCGCGGTCATGATCGAATCGATCGGCGATTACCATTCGTGTTCGTATGCGGCCGGATTGAGCGATCCCACGCCGGAGATGATCAGCCGCGGCATCGGTGCCGAGGGGATCAACTGCGCGGTCGCTGGCTGCCTGGGGGCGGTCGGCACCACGTCGTATACCGAGAACATCGGTCTGATCGGATTGACCGGGGTGGCGTCGGTCCATGTGGTGCGGACGGGGGCGGTGGTGCTGATCCTGCTCAGCCTGGTCGGCAAGCTGGGGGCGCTGGTGGCGACCATTCCGGCACCGATCATCGGCGGGGCCTACATCGCCCTCTTCGGCATCATCGGGGCGCTGGGCATCCAGATCCTGATGCGGGCCGACATGGGCAGCCAGCGGAACGTGATGATCGTCGGCTTCGCCTTCCTGATGGCCATGGGCCTGCCGGGCTGGGTCGAAGGCCAGAAGGAGGCGTTCTTCGCCTGGGGCCTGGGCGGGCAGATCCTGTGGGCGATCCTGAAGACGAACATGGCGGTGGCCGGGCTGTGCGCGGCGTTCTGGGACAACCTCGTTCCCGGCACGCTCGAGGAGCGGGGCATCGCCCCGCCGGCCACTGCCGCGCCCGCCGACCCCGCGGCGACCGACCCGCGGGTGTCCGCCGAGGCCATCGGGTAGGCAGGCCTGCCGCCGTCGATTCCGTATGGAAATTCGCGCCGGCCGGGGGTAAGATGTCCGGGAAACGGTGAACGCCATCCCCTGGAGGCGGGATCATGCAGAGTGCCGAGAAGAAGTACTTCCTGGCCGACCTGGTCGGAGCGCCGGTGATCGACCCGGCCGGCGCGGTGATCGGGCGGGTGGTCGATTTCACCTTCCTGGTCGGGGGGAAATACCCCAAGATCAACCAGGCTGTCTTGCAGCTCGCGGGCGAAGCCGACCAGCGACTGGTGCCGCGGGAGCGCTTCCAGACGTTCGGTCCGGCCACCTTCGCCTTGTCCTCGTCGCCGACCGATCTGCCCTGGTTGTCGTCGGCCCCCGATCAGTACCTGGCCCGCAGCATCTGGGACAAACAGATCATCGACACCTCCGATGTGCGGGTGGTACGGGTCAACGATCTGCAGATCGCCGAAGTGCGGGGCGAGTGGTTCTTGATCGCGGTCGATGTCGGCCTGCAGGGGCTGTTGCGCCGGCTCGGGTTCGACCGGTGGGTCTGCCCGCTCATGGAGCGTCTGCACTGGCCGGTCCGGCATGAGGTGATCGCCTGGGATCTCATCCAGAGCTTCCCGACCGGAATGTCGCCCCTCAAGCTGGCGGTCCCGTCGAACAAAGTCCAGGACATGCACCCGGCGGATCTGGCCGATATTCTCGAAGACCTCAGCGTGCATGAAGGGGTCTCGCTGATCCAGACGCTGGATGATGAGACGGCGGCCGAGACGCTGGCCGAGGCCGATCCCGAGACCCAGGTGCAGATCATCGCCAGCCTGCCGTCCCACGAGGCGTCCGACATCCTCGAAGAAATGGAGCCCGACGAAGCGGTCGACATCCTGCAGGATCTCGACGATCAGAAGGCGGCCGAGATCCTGTCGCACATGGAGCCGAGCGAGGCCAGCGATGTCCGCGAACTGCTCAAGCACGCCGAGAACACGGCGGGCGGTCTGATGAGCACCGGCTATGCCACGATCTATGAAGAGTTCACGGTGGCCGATGCCTTCAAACACCTGCGTCTGGTGGCCATCGATCTCGAGATCATCTACTACCTCTATGTGGTCGATCACCAGGATCGGTTGAAGGGCGTGGTCTCGATCCGCAACCTGCTGGTGGCCGATCCGGCGGCGCCGGTCACCTCCATCATGAACCGCGATCTGATCTTCGTGGCGCCCGAGGCTCCGCAGGAAGAGGTGGCCACCCTGATCGCCCGCTACAACCTGCTGGCGCTGCCGGTGCTGGGGCTGGCCGGCGACCTGCTCGGCGTCGTCACCGTCGATGACGTCATGGATCTGCTGCTCGAGAACATGCCCCGCATGTGGAAGCGCCGGGCATTGACCAGCTGAAAGGCGGCTCGACATGGCTCTGCGAACGTGGTGGCGCCGGTGGCGGATCCGGTTGCTGTTCTTCCTGTCGATCTTCGGGCCGGGGTTGATCACGGCGACCGTCGACAACGATGCGGGGGGCATCGCCACCTACTCGCTGGCGGGGGCGATCTATGGGTTCGATCTGTTGTGGACGCTGATTCCCATTACGGTTCTGCTGATCGTGACCATGGAAATGAGCGCCCGCCTGGGCGCCGTGACCGGCCAGGGCCTGGCCGACCTGCTGCGCGAGCGGTTCGGGGTCAAGGCGACCTTCTGGCTGCTGGTGCTGGTCTTTCTGGCCAACTTCGGAACCGTGCTGAGCGAATTCTCGGGAATCGCCAGCGCCATCGACATCTGCGCCAACACGTTGGGGTTCGGGGGCAGCCTGTGGTGGTTGAAGTACCTGCTGATTCCCCTGATCACCTATGGCTTGTACAAGATCGTCACCGAATACGACTATGCGAAGATCGAGAAAGTCTTCCTGGTCTCGATCTTCTTCTACCTGGCCTACCCGATCTCGGCCTGGATGGCCGGCCCCGACTGGGGGGCCGCGGTCAAGGCGTTGTTCGTGCCGGTGCTCCGGTTCGAGGCGGGGTATATCTTCACGATGATCGCGGTGATCGGCACCACGATCACGCCGTGGATGCAGTTCTACCTGCAATCGACCTTCATCGAGAAAGGCATCACCCTGAAGTACTGGCGGACGGCCAGATGGGATGTCATCCTCGGTTGCATGACAACCGACATCATCTCGTTCTTCATGATCGTGGCCTGCGCGGTGACGCTGTGTTTCCGTCCGGGGGCGCCGCCGGTGCAGACGATCGACGAGATCGGCAAGGCTCTGGCCCCGCTGGCGGGGTCGTATGCTGGCCTGCTGTTCGCCCTGGGCCTGTTCAATGCCTCGGTCTTCGGCGCGGCCATCCTGCCGCTGTCGACCTCGTTCGCCATCTGCGAAGGCATGGGCTGGGAGCGGGGCATGAACAAGACCTACGAGGAAGCCCCGTTCTTCTACGGGATCTTCATCGCCTTGCTGGTGCTGGGGGCCGGGTTGGTGCTGCTCCCCGGGGTTGATTTCCTCTATTTGATGGTGATGCGGGCCTCGCAATTCGCCCAGGGCCTGATCCTGCCGCCATTCTTGTACTATCTGGTGAAACTGGGCGATGATCGGCAACTGCTCGGAGACCATGCCAACGGCCCGTGGCTGAGCCGGTTCTCGTGGGTGTGCGTGGCGGTGTTGACGGTGCTCGACCTCGTCCTGCTGGGGGCGACGGTCGTGGAAATCCTGGGCTGAGGGGGCCGCGGCGGCTGAGGGGGCGCGGCGCGGCCCGCGGTCAGGCGGCCGGGGAAGCTGGGTCCCGGCGCAGGAGCAGCAGCGTGACATCGTCGGGGAAGGGCCCGGGCCCCTGGTGCGCTCGCAGGGCGGCCTCCATGGCGGCCAGCGCGTCGGGAAGCGGTCGCCGTTCCCGCATCAGGCGTTCGAACAGCGCGTAGAACCGCGGGTAGGTGAAGGGGTTCCCCTGCGGATCGGGGCATTCGACCATGCCGTCGGAATAGAGCAGCAAGGCGTCGCCGGGGTCGAGCCGGCCGATCTGGGGGGCGGCTTTGCGGATCTTGCGGGCGCCGAGCGGCATCGAGGGGAGGGGCAGTTCGCCGACCGTGCGCGTCTGGGCCCGGTAGATCAAGGGGTAGGGGTGGCCGGCGTTCTCGGCCAGGAACTCGCCGGATTCGGGGTCGAGCACGACGTAGGTCATGGTCATGAACTTCTGGCGCGGCTTCAGTTCGCGGTAGAAGAGGCGGTTGAGCTGGTCCATGACCTGGCTGGGGACGGTCCAGCCGGTGAGGGACTGGTAGTCGACGGTGGCCTTGGCCATGGCCATGGCGAGGGCGGCCGAGATGCCATGGCCGGTGACGTCGCCCATGATGAGGGCCCAGCGGCCGTCGCCGAGGGCGAAGACGTCGTGGTAGTCGCCCGCCAGGTCGGTGGCGGGAATGCGGTGGCAGGCGATGCCCCAGCCGGGGGGGGATGGCGGATCGGCGGGGAGCAGGCTTTCCTGGACGATGCGGCCGTATTCCAGCTCTTTGAGTTCGCTCAAAAGGTTGTTGAAGGCATCGGCGAGGAGGCCGAACTCGTCGGGGCGCCGGCGCGGGATGCGGAAGCTGGCGTCGCGCTGGCGGATGGCGGCGATGCCTTCGCCGAGGTCGGCGATGGGTTGCATGAAGAACGAGGAGATCAGGGTGGCCCCCAGGAAGGCGACGAGCAGGGCGAGCAGGCTGGTGGCCAGGAGCCGCCAGCGGATGGGGGCGAGGGTGGCCAGTCGGGAGGCGACCGGGACGAGTTCGGCGAAGACGAACATGCCGAGGGTGAGTTCGGGCTTGAGCGTGACCCAGAACCGGCCGGAGGGCAGGTCGAGTTCGCGGAAGAGGACGCGGCCGGTTTCCTGGCTGCGGGCGGCGGCGTGCAGGAGCGGGAGCCAGCCGGCGCCCTGCAGGCGGGGGCGGGTGCGGAAATTGGCCGACTCGAAGCCCACTTCGATCGCCAGTCGGGAAGGAATGGCCTCCGGCGGCAGGCTCACCCCGAAGGCCTGTCGGATGTAGCCTTCGTAGACCCACTCGAGCTGGTGCGTGACAGCCAGGAAGCATGGCCCGGTGGCCAGTTCGGGGTAGGTGTCCCAGTACCAGAGGGCGGGGCTGGTTCCCATGCGGAAGGTCAGCACGGTCTTGGGCTGGCGCAGCACCGCCGAGAGGCCGACATCGTCGCGGGACAGGAAGCCTTCGGCCATGACTTCCTCGGCCGACACCTTGTCGGCCGCCCGTCCCAGGCGGTTGGGGGCTTCCCGTCGGATGGCGGCGCGACTGAACAGATCGGTGGCCTGGGTGACGCCGTGCACTTCGCGATCGTCCGTCGTGAACAACGTGGCTCCGAGCGGGTCGCGGATTTCGAACCGCTGGATGGCATTGGCCCGAATGAGCCGGTTCACGAGGCGAGCGAGGGGTTCGAGCTGCAGGTACTTGACGAAAGGCGACTCGCGCAAAGCGGCGGCCACCTGGCGAAAAGCTTCGATGCGGGCCCCATAGCCCTGCTCGACCTGGGAAAGCCTGGCCAGGCCGGTGCGCCCGGCCTCGGCGACGAGGAGTTCGCGGCGGTCCATGAGACCGATGGAGCCGAGGAGGATGGCGA
Source organism: Candidatus Ozemibacter sibiricus (assembly GCA_003327425.1). Classification (GTDB taxonomy): domain Bacteria; phylum Muiribacteriota; class Ozemobacteria; order Ozemobacterales; family Ozemobacteraceae; genus Ozemobacter; species Ozemobacter sibiricus. Next base: position 61,817 of record QOQW01000019.1, on the reverse strand, counting down.
TGCCGAGCGGCAGAATGGTGGCCATGGCGAACAGCAGGCCGAGGCGGAAGCGGATGCCGAGGGCCTCGAGGCGATCGGTCACGGCGTGGCCCCAGGCCGATCCGGTCTGGGAGAGGGTGAACAGGGCGAAGCACAGGCCGGCCAGCAGGTAGCCGAGCGTGACCAGCAGGCCGGCCCGGCCGCCGATCGGCGACCGAGGCAGGGGGAGGGCGGCGCACCAGACGATGCCTTCGCGGTTCTGGCAGAAGACCCATTCCATGCCATCGTGCTGAACCTGGGTGCGTCCTTCTTCGATGGTGCGCTGGAGGGCGACGCGCATGCGGTCGGCGTCGGTGCCGGCCGGCGGGAGCCAGAAGTCCTCGCCAGGCACGGCGGCGCCCAGCGCGGGGGAGGTGAGGGGGCGGACGAGGGGGAAGCGCGTGGCGAAGGGAGGAATGCGGGGCAGAATGAAGAAGAACCCCCAGCCGTCGGGGAACTCCTGGATGAGATAAGCGCCGCGGGTGTCGCCCCGCGTGAACCGTCGCAGCTTGCCTTTGAACCGCAGGAGCAGCTCGAGCCGGTTGCCGGGCCCGAAGAGGTCGAGAAGCGCCTGGTTGTGATGCCGCTGGGCCTGGATGAAATCGTCGCCCGTGAGGGTGAGATCGTGCAGAAGACGGGCAAAGGTCGACCGGTGGCCGGCCTCGGCGGGGAAGGTGCGGAGGAGGTCGCGATGGCGGTAGACATAGACCGTGCAGGGCAGCTGCCAGCGGGTGCCCAGCCGCTGGAAGGCCCGCTCCACCAGGGGATGATCGGCGCCATGGCGGCGGATGAGGCGGGACAAGGCATTGAGCCGGCGCAGGACGTACCAGGACGTCGAGGACTGGGCGACGCCTTGATCCAAAAGGTGGTCGAGGGCGGCCTGCCGCTCGCGGACGGTGTGTTCCGTGAAGCGGCCGAGGGTGTGGGTGCCGATGATCGACAGCAGCAGCAGAGGGATGCCCAGGAACAACAGCAGGAGCGGGCCGAAGCCGGATCGGTAGGTGGCGGCGGCAGGGGTGGTCACGCGTGGCCCTCCCCGGAAGCGTCGGTGGCCGGAGGAGCGGCCGGACCATCGGCCCCCGACGGATCGGCGTGGCGGACGATGGCGAAGGTGGTCAGGTCATCTTCGTGGCGGCCCTGGCACCACTTGCGATGGCGTGCCAGGAGAGCGTCGAGCCAGCTCCGGGCGTCCGACTGGACGCCGGCTTCCTGGCGGGCCCATTCGGCGACCCGCTCATAGCCGACCATCTCGCCATTGGGGTCGCAGGCTTCGATGAAGCCGTCGGTCAAGCAGAGGAGGCGGTCGCCGGGATAGAGGGGCAGGCGGAGGGTGGCGGGCTCTTCCCGGTTGGTGCCGATGCCCAGCGGATAGGAAGGCGTGCCGATCCAGGTGGCGGCCCCGGTGGCCAGCAACAGGAGGGGATAGACGTGCCCGCGTACCACCAGATCGATCTGGTGGGCCTGGGGGTCGAGAATGCCGCAGATGACGCCCATGAACAGGCGCGACCCATGGCGGCGCCGGAGCATACGATCGATATCGGTGGTGAGCGAGTCGGGATAGAGCGATTGGCCCTGGCTCCAGTGGAAGGTGATGGCTCGCGAGAAGGCCATCAGCAAGGCTGAGCCGACGCCATGCCCGGTGATGTCGCCGATCAAGAAGACGGTGCGGTCGCCGGCCAGGGCGAAGCAATCGAGGCAGTCGCCACCGAGGTCGGACGCGGTCTCGAGGCTGCCGGCGATCGAATAGCCCGGAGGCTGGGGGAAGGTCTGGGGGACGAGCCCTTCCTGCACGCTGCGGGCCAGTTGCAGGTCCTTGGAGTCGACCATCATGTCGTTGAAGGCGCTGAACAAGCGGGCCATCTCATCCTGGCCAGCCACCGGCAGGCGGAACTCGAAATCGCGGCGGGCGAGCGCGGCGACTCCCTCTTCGAGGTGGCGGAGGGGAGCCAGGAACAGCCGGGAAATGCTGAACGCCATCAAGCCGACGAGGCCCAGGAAGAAGAGGCCGCCGAGCGAGATCTTCGACCAGACGGCGCCAATGCGCTCGCGGACGAGATCGTCCGGGTAATAGGCGATCAGGCTGTGATCGGCCAGTTCGGCGCAGGGAATGGCGACGGCGAAGCCGCTGTGGCCGGCTTGGTCGAGGCGGCGGCTGGCGGGCCGGCCGGTCAGCCAGCTGACCAGCGCGAGGTGCCTGATCTCCTGGCGGAGGGGAGGCGGGGGGGGCAGGGTCCAGCGCAGGTCGCGGACGGCGAGGGCATAGAACCGGTGCCAGATTCCGTCATAGGTGAGGCGTCGGCCGTGGCGCTGGCGGAGGTAGGTGGCGACGGCCTTCGACAGCGAGACGATGATGTCGATGTAGGCCACCGGTCCGACGTCGGCGGGGGGCACCTGGAAGAAATACAGGAAACGAGCATTGCCCATCTGCAAGGTCTGCAGGCGGCCGGGGAAGTTGAGGATGGTCGAGAAGCCCATGTCGTCGCGCCGCACCATGTTGTCGGCGAAGAGGTTGGCGGTATAGGAGGCCTCGCCCAGGCGTTCGGGGCGGTAGCGTTCGATGGCGCGTCGGGCCATGGCGCGGACCATGACCTCGCGGTCGCTGTTGGAGCCTGGATCGGAGGAGAACAGAAGGCGTGAGCTGGCATCGCGGACTTGCAGCACATCGGCCAGCTGGCGGCGCCGGAGGCGGTCGGCGAGCCGGCGCCACCCCTCTTCGTTGCCGACCAGGGCCGGATCGCTCGTCGCGGTGCGGATGAACTGGGCGCAGGAAGCCACGAACCCATCGAACTCCTGCACCACATTGCGGATGGCTTCATCCTGCACGGCCTGGATGCGGGTGCCCAGGACGTCCTGGTAGACCTGCACGACGTCGAGCGAGCCGATGGCCAGACCGACCAGAGGAATGAGGGCTGCGGCCAGGAACAGCCCGAGCAGGATCCGGCGCAGGGTGAAGGCGGCTCCCAGGCCGAAGGTATACAGAGCCCCCAGGACGATGGCCAGACCGGCCGCCGCGCTCAGGCGGACCATCTGACGAACGGCTTGCAAGGGCTCGGGAGGTGGGGGGAAAGAAGCATACACCAGGCGGCCGGCGGTGGTTTCCAGGAACGACCACCAGGCGCCGGCCCAGAGACCTTCCTGCCGATTGTCCGCCTGCAGGGCCAGCCAGGCTCGGCGAGCCTCGGGATCGAGCTCGGTTCCCCTCCGCTTCCAGGTATCGGTATCACGGAAGCCCAGGCCGGCGAAATGAGGCGCGGGCCCTTCGCCCACGGTCGCCGACAACCGTCGGAACGTCTCCTCGGGCGGCGGGATGACGGGGCAATGCACCAGCACGCCGCCGGATTTCCAGGATTGCCAGAGCAGCACTCCCCGCGTGGTCTTCTGGAAGGTTTCGATGGCCAGTCCTCGATCCCGGCGCAAGAGGGCGAGATCCTTGCCGAAGCCGAACACGAAGGGAATCTTCTTGTCGAGCTTCTGGCATAGGCTGGCGAATTCGGCGGCCGACGGGGTGATGAGGCCGCGCTGCAACTGCTTCATCAGCCACAGATTGGGGGCATTGGCTGGGGCGGCGCCGAGCAGTTCGCCGCCCGCATCGTAGACGAACACCAGCAGATCGAGGCCCCAGGTGGTGGCGGCGCTGGCGACCGCGTGGCGCAACGCCGGGAGATCCTGACGGGTCCAGGGGCGGAAGAACGGTTTCATCCGTTCGAGGGTGTAGAAAGCTGGCTCGGAACGGACGGCCAGTCGTTCGACGACGGTGCGACAACGGGCCGCGAACGCTTCCCGATCGTGGTCGAGCCGCGAGGCCAGCCAGGAATCGATGCCCAGCACCAACGTCGCCGTCAGCACGATGACCTGCAGCGAGACGTTGAGCGTCTCGCGCCAGGTCCCGGTCGATCCGGTCGATGGGGAGGCAGGGGCCGGCGTGCCCATGGCAGTATGATACCCCAAACGCTCTGGATGGGGCCAATCCTCCGAAACCACGAACCCAGGCGCGAAAAGAGGCGGGGCAAGTGATTGACAAGGGGGGGGGCCGCTCCTAGAATGGGCGAAACAACCTATCGCGAAAGGAAGAATGAAATGGCTGCGATTCGACCGTTCCGTGGTTTGCGCGCTCCCAAAGAGATCGCTCCCAAGCTGGCGGCGTTGCCCTACGATGTCCTCAGCAGCGAGGAAGCCCGGGTCATGGCCCAGGGGAATCCCTATTCCTTCCTGCATGTGACCAAACCGGAGATCGATCTCGACCCGTCGATCGACCTCTACGACCCACGGGTCTACGCCAAGGCCAAAGAGAATTTCGAGGCCTTCCGGCAGAAGGGATGGTTGGTCTATGATCCCGGCCGCTGGCTCTACATCTATCGCCAGGTCATGGATGGCCGCGCCCAGACGGGGCTGATGGCCTGCTGTTCGGCCGAAGAATATTGGAACGATACCATCAAGAAGCATGAACTGACCCGCAAAGACAAGGAAGAAGACCGCCTCAAGCATGTCGACGTGATCAACGCCAACGCCGGGCCGGTCTTCCTCACCTACAAGGCCCGGGCCGAGATCGATGCGATGATCGACCAGATCACCAAGGGCACGCCCGAGTATGATTTCGTCGCTCCCGACGGCATCCAGCACGTGCTGTGGGTCGTCAAGGATGCCGACTGGATCAAGAAGATGCAGGATCTGTTCGCCAAGGTGCCGGTGCTGTACGTGGCCGACGGCCACCACCGGTCGGCCGCCGCGGCGCGCATCGCCAAGGTGCGCCGCGAGCAGAACCCGAAGCACACCGGGCAGGAGGAATACAACTTCTTCCTGGCCGTCCTGTTCCCTCACAATCACCTGCACATCATGGACTACAATCGCGCCGTCAAAGACCTGAATGGGCTCACCCCCGAGCAGTTCCTGGCCAAGGTCGGCGAAAAGTTCACGGTCACGAAGACGACGGAGAAGAAGCCCAAGCAGGCCACCCATTTCGGCATGTACCTGGGCGGCCAGTGGTATGAACTGGCGGCCAAACCCGGCACCTACAACGACCACGACCCGGTGAAGCGCCTCGATGTGTCGATCCTGCAGGATAATTTGTTGGGCCCCATCCTGGGCATCAAGGACCCGCGCACCGACAAACGCATCGACTTCATCGGCGGCATTCGCGGGGTCAAGGAACTGGAGCGCATCGTCGACGAAGGGAAGTTCAAAGTCAGCTTCTCGATGTTTCCGACGTCGATCGAGCAGTTGATGGCCATCGCCGATGCCGGCCAGATCATGCCGCCCAAGTCGACCTGGTTCGAGCCGAAGCTGCGGTCCGGGGTGGTCATCCACACGCTGGAAGATCTGCCGGCCTGAGGCGTAGGTTCCCGGTTCTCGACCAACCGAGATGCAGTGTCCGCATTGTTGGGAAAAGGTGGCCCAGGGTGCCACCATCTGCTTCGCCTGCGGGGCGGCGATTCGGCCGCCGCCTGAGGCCCCTTCCCCGGTCCCGAAGGCCCCGGAAGGCGGAGGGGCGGCGGGGCCGGCCGCGCCTGCCACTGAGGGCGTGGCTGGCGAGTCGGCGCCGACGGAGACCAGGAAGCCCGCCCCGACCGAGGCCGAACGGCGGGCCGATCTGGCCCAAGCGGTTCGCTGGTTTCGGCAGGCGATCGGTCGCCTGGCCGAGGAGACGAACGCCGACCTGACGACGGTCGATGCCCGCCTCCAGGCGGCACGCGCCAGGCTTGCCGAACTCCAGGCCGAGGCCGGTACCCCGCCGCAGAAGCCCGCATGAAAGTCAAACTGGTGCGCACCCTGCCAGAACCGCAGGCCTACGGGGTAACCGGCCGAGGGCGGCGGGTGGTCGCGCTGTGGGCAGATGCCGAGACCGTCGCCTTCCGTCGGGCTGCCGAGCAGCGCCGCGTGGAGGCGGCGGTGCAAGAGCTCGCTGATCGCCAGGCCGCTTTGGAAACCCGCCGCCGCCGTCTCGAAGAGCTGGCCCACCGCCTCAGCGGCAGCATCGGAATCGAAAAGACCCGGGAGCCGCTCGAGGCGATCGTGGCCCGGTTGGATGCCTTCGTGCAGGCCGCCACCGCCGCGGCCGAGCCCGGCGGCCCGGTCATGCCCGAGGGGAAAGGGGCGGCGGGGGCGCCTGATGCCTCCCGGCGTGGCGGCGAGGGTTCGGCTCGAGGGGCGGCCGGCCCGGCGACGGGCCCGGCGACGGGCTCGGCGGTCGGGGCGTTCCTGGCCGGGCGGTTCTACCTCGAGCGGGCGGCCGGCCGTCCCCCCGATGTGGTCGGGGTGATCGAGCCGGCGCTGGCGACTCTGCCGCTCGACGAAGAGACGCGTGATTTCTTCTGCGATGCGGCGCTGGCCTGTCTCGAAGCCGGATGCCTGGAGCCTGCCCGCACCATCGCCCAGCGGTTCCGGCGCGCCGGCTGGACCGAGTTCCGCGACCTGGTGGCGCGGGTCGAGGCGGCGACATGAGATGCCCGCCGGGGCGAATTCTGCACTGAAGAAGGACGAACTGGCATGACTCAGACCCTCTATGCCTCGGCCGCCGGCCCGGTGACCGATCAGCACCTGTGGCGGGCCACCTGCGTCGGCTGCGGCAAGACCTCGTTCACCCTGCCCCTCCGCCCTGGCACCACCCACGCGGTGGCCTGCCGGAGCTGCGCCGAGGTGACCCTGACCCGCATCGACGCCAACGGCGGCGTGCAGAGCGCTCCCATCCAGCGCCAGGGCGGGCCCTTTCCCGATCTCGGCGGGCGCCCCCCGACCGGCGAAGAGGCGGCGGCCCAGGGGCGCCGCGATCCGAGCGCCCGTCCCCCCGACTGGAGCACGCTGGCCTTCGAGGTCGATTGCCTGACGTGCGGTCGTTCCACCTTCACCGTCACCTATGGGAAAGAACTGACCCACGGGGTTACCTGCCCGGCCTGCAAACAGGTGACCTGCTTGAAGGTCCTGGCCGATGGCAGCCTGGCCCTATTGCCGCTGCCGGCCACCTCGCCGGCCGCGAAGTGTCTGGCCGAGGTCTTGCGCATGCCTGGCGCCAGCGGGGTTTCGTTATGGGGGCTGGCCATGACCGCCGGTCTCGAGCGCGAGACCGTCACCTCGATCGGTCTGCGGCTGCGGTTGATCGGGCCGGGCGTCTTCCGCATGGGCCATGAAGACGCCGCCGAATCGGCGCGGGTGGTCCATCAGGTGACGATCACCCGACCTTTCTACATCGGGGTCCATCCGGTCACCCAGGAGCAGTTCGAGAAAGTGATGGGAGGCAATCCCTCGCGGTTCAAAGGGGCCAATCGCCCGGTCGAGCAGGTGGCCTGGGCTCATGCCGTCGAATTCTGCAAATTCCTGTCGGAACGGGAAGGCAAGACCTTCCGGTTGCCCACCGAAGCGGAGTGGGAATACGCCGCCCGGGCCGGTACCACCACTCTCTACCCATGGGGGAACGAGATCGATCCGGATTCCTGCTGGTACAAAGACAACAGCGATGGCCAGACGCACGATGTCGGATTGAAAAACCCCAACGGATGGGGATTGTACGACATGTGTGGGAATGTCTGGGAGTGGTGCCAGGACCGCTATGGCGAATATACCGAGGAGCCGGCGGTCGATCCGGTCGGCCCCAAGACCGGAGAGAATCGGGTCATTCGGGGCGGGTCCTGGAACCATTTCGCCGCGCAATGCCAGGCCACCCATCGCAATGGAAGCAACCCGGCCAAGGGGCTCAATTTCATCGGCTTCCGGGTGGTGATGGTGCCGGCCCTGCCTGACATCGCCGGGCGCCGTTCTTCCGGCCCCGCTGTCGGAACCTGATCGCCGCCGGGGACCCAGGCGCGGCGCGTCCAGAAAGGATGAAGACGATGAGCGAGCGACGGTTCGAAGCACAGAAGAAGGCGTTGCGGCAGCGCCTCGAGGCCGATCCGCACGATCGGCAGGCCCTCTATGACCTCGGCCAGCTCTGCATGGACGATCACGACCCGACCGAGGCGCTGCGGTGGTTCAGGGAAGCGCTGCGACTCGATCCTGACAATGCCCGGATCGCCAATGCCATGGGCGATGCCAGTTTCGATCTCGAGCTGTACGACGATGCGGTGACCTGGTATCGGAAAGCCACCACCCTCGACCCGCGCTTCGCTGAAGCCTGGCTGAACCTCGCCACCGCCTTGATGGAGCAGGGCCGTTGGGAGGAAGCCGAAGCCGCCGTGCGTCGAACGATCGCGCTGGATGCCGGGTTTGACGAGGCCTACCTGTACCTCGGGGTTTGTCAGTTGCGGCAGAATCGGCCCCTCGAGGCCAAGCAGACCTTGCTGGAGGCGCTGGCACGCGAACCGGAGGAATTCCAGACCTATGTGGCGCTCAGCGACTGCTGCCTGCGGCTTGGCGATCTGGACGGCGCCATCAAGGCGTGCGAAGATGCCCTCGAGCATGTGGTCGAAATGGAGGAACTGGACATCCTGCTCGACAGCCTGCGCCTGGCCGGCTTGAGCCCGGAACGGGCCGAGGCCATGCGGCGCCAGGCCGAGAATGCCCCGCGTCGAGGCAAGGCGGAAACGAAGGGTCGACGCCGACGTACCGCCAACCCCAGGGGTTGAGGCCCCCAGTCTTCACTCGACCGGGTGACGCTCCGCCAGCGCGCGCAAGGGCTCGCCGAGAACGGTTGACGACGCGATCCAGGGGTATGCCCGGCGAGCGCGCGCAAGGGCTCAGCGGTCGGGCCGAGGGGCTGTTCTCAATCTGGGCCGACCTCGAGAAAGATCCGTTCAGGTAGGAGTGCCGCGTACAGCGTTCCGGTCGAGTCGATTTCGCCCGAGAGGGTAATGCGGTACGGCGTGACGAAATGGGGGTCGCCGGGCAGGGGATCGACCATCTGGCGCATCTTGGCCGCCCGGGTGTGGCCGCTGACGACGATGCGGCCCCAGCCTTCCCAGGAGGTGACGGCCAGCTTCTTGTCGCGGAGCTGCGGGTGGGTCTGCAAGCCGGGCAGCGGTTCGCGGCGGGCCAGTTCTTCGCGCTGGGGGCCGAGGTCGCGGGGTTCGAGGCCGGCGTGCACGAAGACATATTCCCCATACTCGAAGAACCAGGGCAGTTCCTGCAGGAACTCGCGGTGGCGGGAATCCATCATCTCGGCCAGAGTGGCGCCGCTCGAGGCGCCGTATTGGCGGGGGGTCTCCCCGCCGGGGTGCCAGTAGCGGTTGGCCCAGTTCTGATACCAGGCTTCGTCGGGCGGGCCTTTGCGCCAGCCCATGGCGCGCAGGCAGGCCAGGTCGTGATCGCCGAGAATCGAGAAGAACCGTTCGGGGCGCTGGCGTTTCACTTCGAGGAGGCGGTCGAGCAAGCGGGGGATGCGCGGGCCGTTGTCGACATAGTCGCCGAGGGTGATGATGACGGCGTCAGGACCGAGGCGGCGGTCGATCTCGGCGAGCATCTTGTCGAACTCGTCGAGGTGGCCGTGCAGGTCGGCGATGGCGGCGATCGGTAAGCCCGGGGGGAGCCGCAGACCGGCGGTGTGGGGCATGGGGTCCTCCTCGTCGAAGGAAATTGGGTCTTTTCTTCAGTATACCCGACCGGCGGCAAGAAGGTAGTAGGGAAAGTCGCCGATTCTCATTGAACTTTCACCACCGGCTGGTTGAGCAAGGAAGGTCGAATCCCCTGGTCCTGGAGGCCGGCTCTATGGTAAGTTGAAAATGATGGATGAGCCTACCCGCCCCACCCTGGCCCAATGGGTGAAGACCTGGCAACGAGCCGGCCCGATGCTTGATGAGATCAAGCGGCAAGAGGTTTCTCACGTCGACGTGGCTGCGACGATCCGGGAGTTGACGGAGTCTTTTCGGATGGCCCTGCGGGATTGTCCACCCGGCCCGTATTCAGGACTCATCGAACAGCAGCGGTACCTTTCGAGGTGGCGATGCAGGATCTGATCCTGGCCGCACAGGATGTCCAAGCCTTTCTCGATCAGCATGGATGGCGTTTTTGCTTCATCGGAGGTCTGGCCCTGCAGCGTTGGGGTATTCCTCGCCTCACCCGGGACATGGACATTTCCCTGTTCACGGGTTTCGGCCAAGAAGACGCGGTCATCGGTCCTCTGATCGAACGATTCCCGGCGCGGATTCCGGATCCCGCCGCGTTCGCTCGGCGCTCACGGGTGTTGTTGTTGCGGACCGCTGGGGGAATCGGCATCGACATCGCTCTGGCAGGATTCCCTTTCGAGGAGGAGATCATCCAGCGGGCCACGATGGAAGAGTATTTGCCGGGTATCCGGTTGCGTATCTGTTCAGCAGAGGATCTCGTTGTGCTGAAGGCCTTTGCCGATCGCACCCAGGATTGGGCCGACATCGAGGGAATTCTCGCTCGGCAGGGCCAGGCGATTGATCGGGCGATGATTCGCGCTCGCCTGGCGCCATTGGCCGAACTCAAAGAAGCGCCTCACCTCATTGAGAGATGGGAGTCTCTCACTGGTTTGGCCTCGCAGGCTCCTAAAGCCAAGGGGCGTCGACCCAGGCGTTCTCGTCCGGCTTGAGCCCTTGGGGCGAGGTCAGAGGAGAATGTCAACGCAGGGGCGTTGCTGAAAGAAATTCGCTGGTTCAGGTTGGTGGTCGAGGCTCTTTCGCATACCACTCCTCGTGCCGGGACCACTGGCCGCAGGCGTTGCAGGCCGTCCATTGCCACTGGTGTCCGCAACCAGGGCAGCGACCACGAGTTTCGAACGTGTTCCAGGAATGGAAACAGCCGTGCTCGTACCACTCTGGAGCCCTACAGGGGGCGCAGACCCAGCGGCTCGCGCGGTTCGGCTGCCACCCGCAATTGGGGCAGCGGATCTTCGAAAAATCGGGTTCGTCGGACGGCCGTGCCGGTTTCGCCTGGCCGGGTCTCCGTGGGCGCACGACGGGGCGATCATCTCTTTCGCGCAGGCACCAGGCGGAGAGCGGTCGCTTTGGCGAAGAGCGCTCGAGGGTCGGAAACATAGGTGGTTCCATACGTTCTCATTGTAGTCAGAGGCTCGAAGTTGTCAATCGGGAGGAAGCACGAGCGGGAATGTTCGGTCCTGTGCGGGACCCCGCATGTGCGCTGGGCGACTTTCCGGCGCCTTCAAGAATGGCCATCTGCTTGGGGCCCTAGAGGGAACTATGAAGGCGTGGCCCGTGAGAGATCAGGGGCGGACGGTGGAGCGGGCGGCCTGGTCGGCGGCGACGATGTCGAGCAGAAGGTCGAGGTCGCGAACGGCGTCGGCGGGGGTGTAGCCGCCGTCGATGTCGACCCCTTTGAGGCATTGGTACCCCCGCTCGTTGGCTGTCCAGTGGGCGAAGGGATACAGCTCATCGAAAGCCTTGACATGCGTCGGCGTGAGGTAGCGAGCGGCGTTTTCCGGGGAGAGCCCCTGCAGGAAGAACCGCTGCTCGGTCGGGTCGGGGAATGGCGCCCAGGCTAGCAGCCCTACCAGCCGCAGGAAGCGATCGAAGATCGTCCAGGGGCGGACCGAGACGCGGTGCAAGATGGGGGCGTTGACGGTGAAATGCAGCTCGTCCCGGATGATGAAATCGAGCTTGACCGGATACCCGCGGTAGTCGGTGAGCAGATGTGGCGGACTGGCCGGCAGGCCCAGCCTTTTCCGTTCGGCCAGTGCCAGTTCCCGTTCGTCGACGATCCGGCCGGCGGGGACACCCAGCCGTTGGCGTACCTCGGCGAGAAATTCTTGGGGTTCCATACGGCCGCTCCTAATCTTGGAGCCTGGACAACGTGATCGACCAGGAGAGGTCGCCGGTGTCAGCGGGCGGCCTGATCGAGCAGGTCGGCGACCGCGCGACGCGAAGCTTCCGGCAGATCGGGGTGCTGCACCGCGAGGAAGCGCAGACGCCCGGCCAGATCGGCCGCCAGGTCTGGCCGTTCGGTGGCCAGGCGGCTGGCCAGGGCGGGGAGGCGGCTGGGGTCGCCGGCCTCGACGGCGGCGAGCACGGTGAGCATCTCCTGGCGGGCGAAATAGTCGGCCAGGAGGTTGTCCCACTGGGAGGCGCGGGCGAAGCCGAGGTCGTTGTAGGCCGGCGCGAACAGGCCAGGCTGAGAGGGGAAGTAGATCGCCATGCCCTGGGCGCGTCGCAGATGACCGCCGGTGGTCCCGCCCGCGATCAGTGCTTGATCGAGGGCCCGGCGCAGCTTGCCCAGGGCGGTGGTGACGGTATCGTCGGTGGCGCGGGCCTGCAGCAGGTCGGTGAAATGCCCCAGGTCGATATGGTCGCGGCAGGTGAACCGCTGCACGTCGCGCAGGGCGCTCTTCAACAGAGCCGGAGCGCCGGCCGAGGTGATCAGGGCCTTGGCCAGGCCGTCGATGCCGTAGAAGACCTCGGCGAGATCGCCGCACCGCCAGGCTGAGAGGGTGACCGGCATCTCGGTGCCCCGATAGGCGTCGAGATAGGTATCCACCCACAGACGGCCGACGCGTTCGGCGTCGGCGCCGGCGGGCAGGTCGCGCAGGAAGCGGTCGTAGGGGAAGCCGCCGCGGGGAATGACCTCTTCGGAGGCCACCAGCACGTCGCACAGCCGATGGATCGGCCAGGCGACCTCGGCCATCTGCATCGAGCAGGCGTCGAGGGCCAGCAGGTCGAGGCGGCGGCCGGTTTTCTGGGCGACCTGGCGGAGGGCGAGGCCCAGCTCGTCGGCCTTGATGTGCGTGCCGCTGGTGTCATCGGCCGAGATGCCGCGCGAGCCTGCCGCGCCGGGGCCTTTCCAGCCCATGCCATGGTTCCAGATGATGAGGGCGGTGTGACGGGCGGGCGCCAGGGCCATGCCCCGTTCGGCGAAGGCGGCCAGCGTGCGCCAGTCGCCCATGTCGGGTTCCTGGCCCTGTTCGATGATCTCGCGTCGACCAGCGGAGAAGCGAAGCAGCTGGCCGCCGTCCCGGGCCCGATCGACCAGCACCAGCAGGCGGGCGTGCGCCGGGACGGCGCCTTCCATCTCGGCCAGGTCGGCGTCGACCACGTCGTCGAGGTCGTTGTCGCCGTTGAGGTAGACGAGGAAGGTCCAGTCGGGGGCGGGTTTGGCGGCCCCCCAGACCGGACCGGCCATCAGGAACCAAGCCGCCAGCCACAGGCTTCCCGCCAGCAGGAGGCGGAGGGCTTGGTCGCGGCGAGGCAGCGGCAGCATGGCGGCGGGTTCCATTGGATCTTATCGGACGTCGCGGTGGACGCGATCGAAGGTATCGCGCAGGGCGGCGAGGGCGTTGGTGTACTGGGGCGTGATCAGGGTGCGGTTCACATCGCGGCGGACGTTGGTGCCGCAGTGCACTTCGCCCTGCAGGTTGTGATAGGGCATGTCATTGATGAAGTGGACACGGTTGCCCTGGGCCCGGAAGCGGGCTTCCACGGTGCGCTTGAAGGGCGGGAAGAAGGGGTCGGGGACGATGAGGTGGTCGCGCAGGACGAGGTGGTTGGCGACTCCGGGCGTGTAGGCGATGCAGTGCTGGAGTTTGAGGCCGTTGTTGAAGTTGTGGAAGACGTTCGGCCAGGCCATGATGGGAATGTCGCGGGAGGTGTCGCCGGTGATGCGGCGGATTTCCGAGACCAGGCGGGAGATGTTGGCATCGATCACTTCGCCGATCTTGCGGTTGAGTTCGATGAAGGTCGCTTCGCGGGTGTTCTTCCATTTCTCGGGGTCGCGGAGGGCGGCCTGCACCCGCTTCAGGAAATCGCCCATGTCGCGCGGCATGGCGGCGAAGTCTTCTTCCTTGGCGGCCTCGATGAGGTCGAGGGCATACCAGGGGTCGGCCCGGACGATGCTGTAGCCGCACCGGGAGTGCCGGCTGGGAATGATGGTCATGTATTCGTCGATGTGGCCGACCTGCAGCCACGAGGTCTGCAGCTTGACGGCCCGATTCTGGTAGCCGTTCTTGAGCAGGAACTGCTCGCAGGTCGAGGTCATCGTGTCGCCGTAGTAGAGGATGTTGTCGGGGGTGACTTCGATGTTGCCGCCGTAATCACCGCAGCTGAGGGAAGTGCTGGGATTGACGAAATACTTCTGGCCCCAGGTCTGGGCGAGAGTGGGCATGACCTGCGCCAGCCCGCGGCCGCGGCGGGAATCGAACACCGCTTCCGACCGGACGCCGTTCTCGACGACGGCGCAGAACTCGCCGATGTCCTGCATCCAGATGTCGTTGACGAACAGCTCGTCGTTGAACTCGACATATTTCGCCAGCTTGTCAGGATCGGTGGGCAACGACTTGCGTTCGTTCCGCGAACTGGACAGCACGTGGAGCTTGAAGGCGTCTTCCCCTGTCAGGCCATCCTGCTCGTGGATGCTGGCGATGATCTCGATGAGATTGGCCACGAAATCGCGGGTGGTATTGGAAAGCACCACCAACACCTTCTTGGGAAGGTGTCCATTGTGGAGAAGGACCAGATTCTCTGCCCGCAGGGTCAGGCTCAGGCCCAACACGAACAGCGAGGCAACCACCATCTGACGAACCACCCGAAGATTCTTCCCGATCATTGGTGTCCCCCCCGTAAGTATAGGTTGGTCATCGCAGGTTGCATATTCCGTGCCACGAGGTGGGCGTCGAAATAAGCGCTAGAGCCTGTTCGCGGTTGAATCCTCCCGTCGAGCTGCTCGGTTTTCAGCACTCGTGGCGAAAGATTTCTGGCAATCTGGACATGGCAAGGGGCATCATTCTGCAACTCTCGCTCCAGAAGTTGGTTTCTGATGGTAGAATCCTCTCAGACCACCAGGTCATTGGGGGGGGGACGGGGGCGTCCGGCCCGGGATCCCCAGATGGCGGTAGTTGATCCCCAGGGTCAGGGGGAGTTTGATTCTAAGAGAGTATGGAGGAGCAAAGTAGGCATGAAAGTCGTGGAAGCCATTTGTGGGCGTCGTTCGGTCAAGCATTTCGATCCCAACCATCGCCTGTCGCAGGAAGAGGTCACTCGGCTGCTGTCGACGGTCATCCTCTCGCCGACCGCCTTCAACATCCAGAACTGGCGGTTCGTGGTGGTGCAGGACCCGGCCCTGCGGCAGGAAATTCGCAAAGTCGCCTGGAACCAGGCGCAAGTCACCGATGCCTCGCTGCTGGTGATCCTGTGCGCCGATCTGCGGGCCTGGGAGAAGGACCCCGCCCGCTACTGGCGGAATGCCGAGCAACCTGTTCGAGATTTTCTGTTGCCAGCCATCAAAGCCTACTACGATGGCAAGCCCGATGTGCAGCGCGATGAGGCCATGCGGTCCTGCGGCCTGGCGGGCATGGCGTTGATGCTGGCGGCCAAGGAGATGGGGTACGACTCCTGCCCGATGGATGGCTTCGATTACGCCGCCGTGGGCCGCCTGATCAACCTTCCCCCCGACCACATCATCTCGTTCATGGTCGCCATCGGCAAAGGCATCAAGCCGGCCTGGCCGCGCGGCGGGCAACTGCCCCTAACCGAAGTGATGATCACCGACCGCTTCTGACCCACTCTTAGGCCTGAAGCCGCGGGGAGTCGGATGGTCGATGCCCGATTGGGCGATGGTGCGGGCCGCTTGCTGGGTGCCCTTTGCGATGGGCGCGCCATCATGTCGTCAAAAATCGGCGCAAAATAACGGTATCCTGGGATAGATTCTTCCCCCCGGCGGGGGAGGCCAGCCTCAGGGAAGAGACAGGACAGAGCAACCTACCCAGAACTATTCCTGGCATTAATTATTACTGGTGGAGAGGCGGCGGCAGCCGGGGCCCTGGATGGTGCTGAAGCCGCCGCCCTCGCGCTGGACCTCGATGCGGGCGGGCAGGCGGTCGCGGATCGCCTCGACGTGCGAGATCAGGCCGACCAGTTTGTCCTGTTCCGGCAGGGTGCACAGGGCGTCCATGGCGATCTGCAAGGTCTGCGGGTCGAGGGAGCCGAACCCCTCGTCGATAAACAATGTGTCCATCTGGTGGTTCTGGCCGACCATCTGGGCGAGGCCGAGGGCGAGCGCCAGACTGGCCAGGAACTTCTCGCCCCCCGACAGGTTCTTCACCGTAGCGCGCGTTTCAGAGATGAAACGGTCGATGACCCGCAGTTCGAGGCCGACGTTGGTCAGCAGGTAGCGGTGGTTCAACCGCTGCAGTTGCTGGTTGGCGAGATAGACCAGGCTGCCGAAGGTCAAGCCCTGCGCGAAGGTCTGGAAGGCCTTGCCGTCAGCAGAGCCGATCAGCTCGCTGAGCTTGGCCCAGGGCCGGCGGGCCTGTTCGGCGGCGGCGATCTCCTGTTGGAGCTGGGCATGCTGCTGGCGCAGGTTCTCCTGGGTCGCCAGGGCGGTGGCGCTGGCCTGCCATTCATCGGCCTTGGCGGCCTGGCGCTCGATCAGCGCCGCTTCTTCGGCGCGCAGGTCGGCGAGGGAACGATCGGTCGGCCGGGCGGCCTCCTGCTCGGCGATCTGCCTGGTCACCTGCGCCAGTTCGCCTTGCAGACGGGTCGCCTTCTCGTCGAGACGTTTTTCGAGGTCGGCCAGTCGCTGGCATTCGGCCGGAGGCAGAAGGGCTGCCCGGGCGGTCGTCTCATCGGGGTACCCCGCCGTCGCGAGAGCGTCGGCCACCGCCTGCGACGCCGCGGCGACCGCGGCTTGCCGGGCGCGCAGCTCGTTGGCCTGCCAGGCCTCGGTCGTCGTCAGGGTCTCGACCTTGAGGCGGGCTTCCTGCGCGGCCTGCTGCGTCGCCTGCACCCGCTGCTGGCGGGCGGCCAGCTCTGCTTCGAGGCGATCCTCCTCGGCGGCGGGGTCGCGATCGCCGAACAGGGTCCGGCGTTCGCTGTCCAGCTCGTTCAGGCGGCGCGCGAGGTCGGCGAGGGTGCCCTCGAGGGCGGCCAGCTGGGCAGTGAGCCCTTCTTTCCTGGCCTGGGCAGCGGCCAGGGTCTGGCGGGCGCGCTGTTCATCCTGGGCCAGGGCAGCCTGGCGGGCTTGATCGGCTTGATACGACTGCCAACGGGCTTCGAGGGTGGGCAGGAGGTCATCGTCGAGGGCCGTGATGCCGTAGGTGGCCAGGGTCTGCAGCAGGCGATCCTCCAGCTCGGCCAGCTGGGTCTGCCCGTCGTCGCGTTGCCGTTGCAACGCCTGCTGGCGGGTGGCGGCCGTGTCGCGGGCGCCGCGGGCGTCGGCCAGGCGGGTGGCCAGCTCCTGCGCGACAGAGCGCGCGGTGTTCAGGTCGGCTTCGGCCTGGTTGCGGCTCTCGACCGCCGCGGTATAGCGGTCGAATGCGGCCTGAGCGGCGGCTACCTGCTGGCCGGCGGCGGCCACCAGACGGTTGAGAGCTGCTTCGTCGTCGGGAGACAAGCGGTGACGGGCGTCGCGGTCTTCTTCGTCTCGGCCTGACGGCCGGTCGGGGGCGGCCAGGGAAGATCCAGCCCCAAGCGGCTCTCGGTCAGGCGCGGCGGCGCCCACCGGCGGGGCTGGATGCCGATCTGCTTCACCCCCCTGGTCTCCCGCCGCTGCGGCCAGAAGCGTGGCCTCGAGGTGAGCCACGGTTCGTTCCCATTTCTTTTCCAGGCTGGCGATGGCCTTGGCATGGGCCTGACTGGTGGCCTCATCCGCTCCGCGGTCGGCGACGAGCTGCTGCTCGGCCTGGCGGGCCTTCTTCAGCTCGGCGTCCAGTTTCTTGAGAGCCTGCCTGGCCGCTTTCATCTCGGTGGCCAGCCGGTCGGGATCCAAGGGACCGTGGTCGCGGTTGGCGGCATAGGGATGCTCGGTGGCTCCGCACAGCGGGCAGGGTTCGCCATCACGGAGGGTGCGGCGATGTTCTTCCAAGGAGGCTTCGAGCTCGGCGCGCGCTTGTCGTGCCTCGAGTTCCTTGATGACCTGCTCGGCGTGCTCCCGCTGCTTCTCGAGCGTCTCGACCAGGTGCTGAGCGGTGGCGAGGTCGGCCGCCCGCTGCTGCCGGTTGGTTTCATGGTCGGCCTGCACCTTTCGCCGCTCGCGGATCTCCTCGCCGCATTCGCACAGGGCGAGCGCGTGGGCTTCCTGCTTCTGGGCGGTTTCGACCACCTTCTTCAGCGACGCGGCGGTGGCCTGGGGAAACTCCCGGGCCAGCGCGGCGGCCGCCTGGTCGTGGGCGGTCTGCCGTTCGGCCACGGCGACTTCGGCCTTTTCGATCTCGGCCTCGAGCTGTCGAACCTTCTTCTCTTCGCGGGCCAGTTCCTTGGCTGTTCTGGCCAGTTCGGTCTCGAGGTCGCGCCGGCGACGCTCGAGGGCGACGCGAGTCGCGGTCAGCTCGCGCAGGGCCTTGAGATCGGACCCCAGGAACGCATCGGCCTGACGGGCGGCGAGCCGCTGGGCCACGTCGGCTTGCTGTTCGGCGAGCCGGGCGATCGCGTCGGTCGTGGCGGCGATCTCGCTTTCGAGCGTGGCGAGATGGTTCGTGAGGGCGTTCTTCTGCTGCAGGGCTTGGGCGTGCTGTTCGGCGAGGCCGGCTCGCTGCTGATCGAGCTGACGCACCCGGCCGATCAGCTCACGCCGGCCTCGGGCTTCGACCGTGAAGGCATCCAGGTCGGTCTGGGCGGCGCGGCAGGCCTGTTCGGCCTGCGCTTGTTCGGCCTGCGCCTCGGGGCGCCGGCGGCGGGTCTCGGCGAGGGCGGCTTCCTGCTCGGCGGCGGCCTGGCGGGCGGCTTCCTGCTGGGCGAACAAGGGGCGCAGCGGCTCGGCGCGGCGGGCCTCGGCGAGCCGGGCGAGGTCGGCGGCGGCCGCCGCCCGTTCGGCGGCCAGGGCCTGTTGCGAGGCTTCCAAAGACTGCCGCGATTGGACCAGGTTCTCGAATTGCTCGACCCACTGGATCTGCCGGGCGATGGTCAGGCGAGCGTCCTCGAGGGCCTGGCGTTCGCGGACCAGAGCGTCCGTCCGTTCTCGCAGGGCCTGAAATCCCTCGTCGGGCATCAGGATGACGCCCTGCAGGCGCTGCCGCAGGAGATCGAGGCGTTCCTGCTCCTGCTTGTCGCGCCGATAGGCAGCTTTGGACAGTTCCGAATAGATTTCGGTGCCGGTGATCTGCTCGAGGATCTTGCCGCGTTCGTCCAGGTCTGCTTCCAGGAAGGCGGCGAATTGGCCCTGGGCGAGCAGGCAGGTGCGAGTGAACCGCTTGAAATCGAGGCCCGTGATCTGCTCGATGGCCGTTCGCATCTTCTGATGGCCATCGGCATCCCACGCATCGCCGGGCTGGCGGGGCGTGATCTGGTCGAGTTTCATCGTGGCATCCTGCACCCGGCCGTCGGGGCGGCCGCGCGCCCGGCGGCGTTCCCAGGTGGCGCGGAACACCAGGGTCCGACCGTCGACCCGGGTGGAGAATTCGACGATGGCCTCCGACCGGCCGGTGCCGCGGGTCATCAGTTCCTCGGTGTCGGCGCCTCGGCCGAGCCGGGGGGTCTCGCCGAACAGCGCCAAGGAGATGGCGTCGAGGATGGTGGTCTTGCCGGAGCCGGTGCGGCCAGTGATGGCGAAGATGCCGCCCGCCGTCAGCTCGCGGTCGGTGAAATCGATCTCGAAGGACCCCTTCAGCGAGTTGAGGTTGGTCAGCCGCAGCTTCAGGATCTTCATGACGGCCCTCCCTGCACGACCTGGAGGTAGATCGTCTCGAACGCCTCGATCAGCATGGCCCGGTCTTCCGGCGTGAGGTCGAGTCGGCGCAAGCGGTGGGCGAAGACCTCGTGGGGCGTCACCGTTCGCAAATCGATGGTGGGGGCCTCGACCGTCACGGTGCGGCCGGGGAAGATGTCGCGGGCATGGAGAACCCGCACCGGGAACGGCTCGGCGAGGTCTTGCATACGGGTGCTGAGATTTGGAATCAATTCGGCGCCGTTGTACATGATCTCGACCCAGGCGGGCGGCTCGGTCGCGGCGATCGCCTCCAGCCCTTGCCGGATGGCCGGCAGGTCGCCGCTGAGGCGCACCAGCGGCCGGAAGACCGGCACCGGCACCGCTCGCACAGCACAGGAACCGGCGGGCCCCGGCACCAAGGTCGGTTCGGCGGCCGCGGTCGCGGTGGTGTCGGAAGCTGGCGCTCCGGCGCTCGAGGTCGTTTCACCGCTGGTGTCGACGATCAGCACCTGCTGTCGATAGCCGATCTCGTCGAACGAGAGCGGAATCGGGGCGCCGCAGTACCGGATGTGCTCGTAGCGGCTCACTGCCTGCGGGCGATGCAGGTGCCCGAGGGCGACGTAGGCCAGTTCGGCCGGGAAGCCGGTGGCGGGAAACGCGCCGAGGTTGCCGACGTACAGGGTGCGCTCCGACCCGATGGCGCTGAGCCCCTGGGCGAAGAGGTGGCCGGTGGCGATGATCGGCAGGTCGGGGCGTCCCAGCTCGGCGCGTCGGGCCAGGGCGAGGTCGGTCAGACGCCGGTACCAGGCGGCGGTCCCGTCGATGATGCCCTGCGAGCGCGCCTCGGCGCCTTCCCCGAACTGGGGGAAGTGGACGTCGCGGTCGCGCAGGTAGGGGACGGCGGCGACGAGGCCCAGCGGCGCGCCGGCCGCATCGGTGACGGTCACGAGATCAGCCTCGGGATGATCGGGGTCGACCCCGCCGACGACGGTGACGCGGATGGCCTGGAGCACCTCGCGTGGGGCCGCCAGAGTGGCTGGAGAGTCATGGTTGCCCCCGACCACCACCACCTGGCGGCAGCCGCTGCCGGCGCAGCGGGCCAGGAAGGAATAGTACAATTCCAGGGCGTAGGTGGGCGGGAATCCGGTATCGAACACGTCGCCCGCGACCAGCACCAGATCGATGCGTTCGGCGGCGATGAGCTGCAGCAGCCAGTCGAGGAAGGCGCGGTGCTCGCCGTCGCGCCGCTGGTCGTACAATTGGTGCCCCAGGTGCCAATCAGACGTGTGCAAGATTTTCAACTTCGGTTCTCCCCCCAATGCAGGGTCTTCTTCGCGCGGCACCTTTCATCCGGCTCAGTCAGTGCAGCTTTTCGACGGCCCGCCGAGCGGTGACTCGCTCCTGGAACGCCAGATCGGGGTGCTGGTGCAATAGCCTCCGGATGCGGGTCAGCCACGAAGCCAGTTCCAGGGATTGTTCGAGGAGCAGTTGCATAGGCGTCAAGGAAAATTCTTGGCTTTTGCGATGACGTGATTGAGGAGCATCGGGGGCTTCAGCTTTCGAGGCGCTAGATCACCTAGGAACCTGAGGTAGGGTGGGGGATAGAGGCTTTGCGAGTCGCCAGCCCCCCGACCAATAGATTAATCACTCTACCATAACCATTGGCCCCGGAATAACTTTTGCAGTATTCTAGTTAGGGATAGCTGGAGCAATTCCGGTCATTCCATCCTGGAGGAGTTGAAATTCAGAGCCACACGGCCCCCCGGGGAGCGGGGACCCAGGAAGCGATGAACGTTGATTGGTGGCGGTTGATCGGGAGCGTTATGGGCATGGTATTTGTTGCCACGCTCGCAGCCGTGGGGCAGGGGCAGCCAGTGTCACCGCAAGATCTGGCGAAGGTACTGGCCGCCCGCGACATGCGAAAGCGGCTTGAAGCCGGAGACGTCCAGGGGGCTGAGGCTCTCGAAGCTCAGGTCCGGGCAAGAGGAGGACGACCTCCCCTGCACGTCACGGCTCCGAGTCTCCCCGATCGTCGCCCCGAGAAGAATTCACGGGCGGCCATTTTGCAAGCGCTGGCCGCAGGGGAAGATCCTGCCCTCTACGAGGCATTCCTCGAGGACCTGGTGGCGAAAGACCCCCTCGATCATGAGGCGCGAGCTTGGCTTCTGATTGTGGCGGAGCGGCGAGGCGATCACGTGGCGATCCAGCGCCATCGTGCCCATTTGCCACACCCCAGGGAAAATTTCCCCTGGTGGAAGCTGGTCCTGGCCGGAGGGCTCTGCGGCATGGTGGTCTGGCAAGCCGTCGAACTTTGGCGTGATTGGTCCAGAAGTCCTGGCCCGACTGATTCAGTACGTTCAGATCCGAGGTGAACCGTATGACCAAGCGATATGCCTACCTCAAAACTTTGGCGGTGGTAGCCTTGCAAGTCGCTCTCTGGGGCCTTGGGATGGGGACACCTGTTTTTGGATTGAATCAAATTCAGAACTGGCAGTTCACCTCGAATGACTTCGGATGGACGCTCGACAATCTGGTGGCGCGTGGACAGGGAATGAGCACATGGAGCTGGACAGGTGCCGATGGGAATCCGGCGGGTTCATTTTATGCAAATGCCGTCGGCACGGCGAACAATCAAGCCCGCGATGGGTTGATCGAACAGACATTCACGGTCACGGGCGGGCCGGCCAACGGCTGGGGGAGGTTTTCCCACAAAGATACCTGGGTGGGCGCCTACGATAACTTTCGATTGTATTGTCGCTTGCACACCCAAGATGCGACTCCCGCCAACCCTAACGATAGCGTGGTTCTTTCGGTGTTTACCGAGACCAATACGAGTGGGGCCGCCTTGCATGGGACGTGGCAGGATACCGGGTGGGTCGGGCCGATTGCGCTGGCCTCGGGAACGACCTATGTCTGGCGGGTCTATTGGGATATGCAATGCGATAATGGAGAGCAAGCGGGGGCGTATGTCGACAACCTCAAATTCATCATCAGTCCGATTGGGTTGCGTGCCACTCCCAGCGGAGCTTCGGTTCAACTGACCTGGCAGGCTAGCACCGGGGCTTCGACCCTTGCCCACTACCGGGTCTACCGGGCGACGGTCTCTGGTGGGCCATATACGCAAATTGCGACGGTGACCACCAACAGTTTCCTCGACACGACCCCCCCAGGGGGAACTGCCTATTATGTGGTCACCGATGTCGACACCGATGGCGACGAATCTCCCTACTCGGTCGAAGCGATGGCTTTCACCATCGCCGTGCGAGATGGTCCCACCCGCGACATCGAATGGTCGTTGTTCACCGATCGACTTGAAGCTAACTGGGACCACCCCTCCGCGCCCCTGGCAGGGTACCGTGTCGCCGCCGGAACCACTCCCGGCGGTACCAATGTCGTGAACTGGACCGACGTCGGGATGGCCAATCGCGTAACCTTGACCGGGCTGACCCTGGCCAGCGGAACCCGGTATTACATCACGGTGCAGGCCCTCGATGCCTTCGGGGTGGTGCAAAGCAGCGGGGGGAGCAACGGGTGCGTGGTGCGGACCGACCGCGTGCTGGTCGATACGGCTTCGTCTACATTTTTCAACAACGGGCGGGCCATGTACATGATCGATACGACCACCGATCCTGGCTCGATCCGCCCGCGCACGTTCGCCAGCGGGGGGTATTGGCAGTATCGCGTGCCCATCACGGTGACCGAGCCCAATGTCACCGATCGCATCAACGCGCCTTGCCGAGTTCAATTCGCCATTCCAGCCGGGCAGCAGCCGGCCAGCATCAACGAATTTCGGGTCTCTGATGAAGAGGGTAATGAAGTTAGCCGATTTCTGCTGACTGGTTGTACGGTAGCAAACGCCGACATCTCATTCCTGGTCAACATGCCTCGGGGTTCGACTCGGACATATTTTGTTCATTGGGGAAATGCGGGTGCACCGAATCCATCCTATGGCTTTGTCAACAATACAAATCAAACGGCTGCCATTGCCTGGACTCCTTATTACTCGCGCAAACTTCTTTCCCCAGGCCTGGAAAATGTAACTATCGATATTTCAAACAATCTTGGTTATAACGCGGGTATTCATTTTGAGCGAACAGGGCAATTTTTGTATTATCGCGACGATGCTCGAAGTGATCCAATAAATCTGCCATGGGACTTTTACTTTTTCGGAGTCAATCTTACCCAGTGGTATGTCTCCACGAATGGCTTTATTTATCGGCGGCCAGCTGATTTGACGGCTGGGTACGACTATACAAATACCTGGAATGAATTCACGGGGGCCACTGTTAGGTTTGATGAATTGATCGCTCCTCTTTGGATCGATCTTAAATACGACAATGTTGATTATCCCACTCTTCCAGGGGTATACGTTAACACTCTGAGCGCTCCGGATCGCATGGTCTTTACGTGGAGAACCAACCGCTACAGCGCGGTAGATGATATCTATATCTTCCAAACCGTGCTCTACCGAAATGGTGACATTTGCCATCGGTATCAATACCTGAGCCCTCGGGGCGTGATCGGTCCAGGGGGTACTGACCGGCCTGTGAATACGGTCAACACGGTCGGAATTTCCAATACGGATACCACTAATTATCTCTACAACACTCCTCTCCAAGTCGGCATTGGATTGTCTCCTACCTCCTTTTACCAATGCGCCGATGCGTTTCGAGGCAGCTATTCCGTGGGGGCGATCGAAGCTCCCACCGGGGGGTGGGCCAATGTGGCCCAGTTCGAGTCGATGGTGTTCGATGCGCGGTCAGAAACCCCCGATTGGCAGACCATTCAATACGATTGCGTGGGCGGGGCGAACGGCCGTCTGGTTCTCGCAGTGCGCACCGGCGCCACGCCTGTTCCTGATGCCTCTTGGAGCGCGTGGTCGACGGTCGCCACCACCCAGGTCAACGGCTCGGCCGCCATTCCCAGCCCTGATCGGCGCTATCTCCAATACCGTTGCATATTCCAGCGCAATGCCAATGGCGCCATGCCGGTGCTCAATGAGATCCGCCTGATCTGCCGGGCCCTGTCGATCGTCTCGGTGACGGCCGATACGCCGAATGGGGTGTCGCAAGGCCAAGACAACATCCCGGTACGGGTCACCATTCGGAATGATGATATCAACCCGGTCAATCTCATCGGAGCCTCGCTGACGTTCAGTCTTGGTGCATACAGCCAAATTCTGCAGACGCCGAGCCTGCCGGCCAATCTGCTGCCCGGGGCCAGTCTGGTCGCCACCTTCCTGGTGAGCGTGTCCGAGACCTCGCCGACCGGGACCAGCACGGTCGATGCGGTTGCTACCGGTACCAATGGGGCTGTGACCTTCGGCGACCAAGGAGCCGATCAGACACACACGTGGTGGATTCGGTCGAAAGCCCGTCTGGCGATCATTTCCATCGATGCGACGCCCGCCTACGTCAACAAGGGCCAATCGGGGATCCCTGTGCGCATGACGATCGAAAACCAGGGGGAAACCCCCTATGCCTTCGATGGAGCCAGCCTCACGTTCTCCTTGGGCAGTCATACGTTCACGTTGGTGTCTCCGTCGATCGGCACGATCATCCCGCCTCTCAGCTCATTCGTGGCGACATTTTCGGTCAATGTCTCGCCCAATAGCGACTCGGGCGTGGTCGTCATCAACGGAACGGCTTCCGGAACCAATACCTTCAGCGGCAAGAACACCGATGATGTCAGCGCCGACATCACCGACACCTGGACCATTCAGAACCCTGCCGATGTGGTGTTGAACCGGATCACCGCTCCGAGTTTCATCGCCCGAGGGCAGATCAATGTCCCGGTTCTTCTGGAAGTGATCAACCTCGGGGAAGCCCTCGCGCGCTGGGATGCATCGGTGCTGAAGTTCACCTTCCTGCCGCCGCCTGCGGTGCCCAAGACCTATGATGCCACCTACCCTGTGACGGTGTTTCCGCTGACGGTCCAGGGCGGTTTCAGCCAACTGGCTACTTATGGGGTG
Source organism: Candidatus Ozemibacter sibiricus (assembly GCA_003327425.1). Classification (GTDB taxonomy): domain Bacteria; phylum Muiribacteriota; class Ozemobacteria; order Ozemobacterales; family Ozemobacteraceae; genus Ozemobacter; species Ozemobacter sibiricus. The sequence goes on along the minus strand of QOQW01000019.1, from coordinate 36,358 downwards.
GATGTCAACCCGCTGACCGCCACGGGGAGCGATCTGATCGACGGCGATGTCGGGTATACCGATCTCAACACGTTCAATACCGCCACGTCGTCAGGGGCCTTGTATCCTGCAAGTTGGACCATCATCGCCGAAAAGGTCAAAACCTTCAAAGATGCTTCCTACTTGTATGAATCTTCAAGTTTCAACCGTCCGACCAGTGGAGTGAAGGTTGTCTATGCCAAGGGGGAAGTTTTGGCTCCCCTCCGGGAGTTTGTCGTTCGTTGGTACAATCCGGGCAATGTTGAAGTGGCTTCTTCCACCCCCCCTTTAACAGCAGATTTGAATGGTGAATTGTTTCATGCCTTCTCTCTTGATCCGACGTCGCCGTATGGCCAATGGCGTATCCGCATCACCGATCCCCTCAATACCTACATCGTTTGTGAGAATGTTTTCTCTGTGGTCTCGCCGGCCAGCCTGTCGGTGAATCTCGCCCTGCCTCCATTTGTATCGGTCGGCCAACCGTTCGTCGCGACTTCGACCTTCACCAATTCGGGGGGGGCCATTGTCAAGAGCGCCTATCCCAGCCCGCTGGCCGTTTCTGGTACGGGGGTAGCCAATCAGACCGGGGGGCCGACCCCCGCTTTGCAAGACGTGCCGGGCAATGGGCAGGCGACGTTCACGTGGCAGTTCGTCGCCGTATCGCCGGGGACGATGATCGCCTCGGTCAGTGGACGCGGCTTCGATGGCAATGATGATACCCCGTTGGTCAGCGCCACGGCGACGAGCAACGTGTGTTGGATTCAAAATCCGCCGGCGTTGCAGGTCTTGAATGTCGTGGCGACGCCGACCGTGGTGTATCGCAACCAACAGGGCGTGACGGTGACCTTCGCGTTGCGCAATGCCGGTTCGGCTACCGCCATCATCGAAGCCGCCAGTTTGAGCATCACGGTCGGAACGTATGCCCAGTCGTTGGCTTCACCGCCACTGCCATTTGCCTTGGCGGGAGGCAACACGGTTGCCACCTTCACCTTTGGCGTGAACGTCGATCTCTACTCGCCCACTGGTCTGGCAACGCTGACGGCCAGCCTGCGAGCCTACGATGCCAACTGGCCGGCTTCGGTGACCTACCTGAATCCGGCCACCCCGAACGACTCCTGGACGGTCGCCAGCATCGGCCTTCTGCTGTCGGCCAGCGATACCTATAACCCCGAGCAATACTCCTTCAATCGCGGGCAGACCATTTTCATCCGGGCATTCGGTCTCAACCCGAACTCGCAGTGGTATCGCATCAGATTGTACAATTCGTTCATTCCAACCCCTACCTTGCCCACGGGGTGGGTCAACGTATCGCCAATGCTGGCAGCCAATGCCTCGGGCACGGCGGATCATTTGTATGTCCTGCCGGGAACGGCCGTGCTCGGCACCTGGACGGTCAGCATCGAAAATGATCCAGATTCCAATGGCAACACCTTATCCAACCCGGCTTTGGCTCTTCAATACTGCAGTGTTCAAGTTCCTGGCAGCCTGATCGGCTCGCTGACCCTCTCCCCTCCCAGCGTGTACGAAGGAGAAACGGTGCTCGCCTCTCTGTCGCTGCGGAACAATCTCTCGACGGCCGCGGCGACCATCAGCCCGGCGACTGCTTCGGCGTTGATCAAGACAGCCGCAAGTACTGGCGATCTGACCTTGGTTTCTGGTCCGACGCCGGCTTCGCTCACCGTGTTCGGCAACTCCCTGGCGACGTTCGGCTGGGTGTTTACTGCCGCTTCCGAAACAGGCCTGGTGGGCAGTCTGTCGGTGACCGCGCAACTGGCCTCGTCGGCGACTGGGATCGATCTGAACAGCGGAATCGCCACCTCGACCGGCAAATTGGTGTCCAATTCCATTCGGATTTTCCGTCGGGCCTTGCTGGCGACCCCCGATATCTGGAACCTCGGCACGGTCGGTCCCGGCGAGAACAGCAGCCCCTTCTCCGGGGCCGTCCGAAATGTCGCCAACGCCACAGCGGTGGCAGTATTGTGGAATAAGGTCGATTTGAACGGCCCTGGCGGAGCCAAGATCCCCAATGTCCATCTGACCTTCACTCCTTCTCCGGTCGGCACGGTCAATCCGGGGGCGACCAGCCCCGCGACGGCGACCCTCTGGGTGCCCTACAATCAAGCCTCAGGCTCGTATATCGCGACGATGGCCGTCTATGACGATCTGAATGGCAATCTGCAGATCGACATCGGTGAACCGTATGATCGATTCAACGTGCAAGTCGATGTTCCCGCCAAGACCAACGTCTTCACCGTAGAGTCGCTCATCGACCTGGGGAACTGGCCCCGCAACCTGACGACCAATCCCCAGACCCTCAATTATTTCAATGGTGGCAATCTCGACCTTCTCAACTTGAAATTCCAACAAACCGTGGGAACGACCACCACCATCACGGTCACTCCGACCAATCCCGGCTTCCTTGCCGTACCGCTGGCCAGCCAGGCCTCCGTGCGGGCGGTCATCCCTCCAGTGCACCCAAGCGGAATTTATCTGGCCACCTGGACCCTCTGGGATGACCGTGACAACAACAGCAGCCTCAACGCTACGGAGGCGGCCCGTACTTTCCAGGTCAGGATCGGAATCGGGACGATCTCCTTCACCCTGGCTCCCAGTCCTCTCAATGCCGGGCATGCCCCCCCGAACAATACGCTCGCGGCTCCACCATTGACGCTGACTAATACGGGGGAGCTTCCTTTGAGTAAGCTCCGGCCCATTCTCGCCCCCCTGAGCAACGGGAGCGATACCATCGCGACTTCGAGCCTGAATGTGAGCTTGCCGGCAGCCGTGGCCATTGGCGGCACTGGCAACGTGACGGTTGGGGTATACATTCCCCCTGGGACGCCGCTGGGCGTTTATTCCGGCGTGCAGTGGGTATTTGAAGATACGAATGGCAATCAAATCTGCGATAGTTTCGAAGCCTCCGCTTCGTTCGTCCTTCAGGTCACGGTCGATGCGGCGGCTTCCGTCCAGGTCCTGGTGCCGGTCGTCGATTTCGGGGGAATGGCCCCCGGAACCGCCAAAACCGTCCAGATCCCTTGCCGCAACACGGGAAATACCGATCTGACCCAACTCCGGTGGGAGAAAGTCGATCTGATCGGGCCGGGCACGATCGGCCAGGCCAATTACAGTTTCCCGCCGGCAGAGCCATTTTCTGCGCCGGCGGGGGCGTTCTTTTATCGCGATATCACCTTGAATGTTCCCGCAGGGCAGGCTTTGGGCGACTATCTGGGCAGCTCCGCCTGGCTTTTCGACAGTCCGGACACCGTTCGAAACGTCGGGGAACCGCAAGATGATTTCCGAGTTGCGGTGCAAGTCGGCATCGTCTCGCTCGATGTGCTCGATGCCACCGTCACCACCTCGGGCGATCCGGCTTCGACTTCTCTTCAGAAGGCGTTCCGTGTCTACAACGACGGTTCGTTGACCATCACGCGAGCGCGGGCGACGGCGACGGCGTTGATCGGGCCCACCACCATTCCGGCCACCGCGAGCGTCTTCACTCCTTCGCCGATCGGCATGATCCTGGTGGGCCAGACCGTTACCGGGTATTGGTCGGTGAATATTCCGGCGGCGACCCCCGCCGGAGTCTATGTGGCGACACTGACGGCCTGGGATGACTCCAACAACGATGCCATCATGCAGGCGGCCGAAGCGAGCACCACCGCCGTCCTCCAACTGACCGTGAACGCGAAACGGGTTCTCAAGGTCATCCAAAACCCCCTCAATCTCGGGTTGGCCACCGAAGGCAGCCTCGTTCAAGCGCCGATCGAAGTGCAAAATGTGGGCAATATTCCATTGGCGCTCGTTCGCGGGAAATCGGCCGCTCTGGTCGGAGGGGTCGATACCATTCCGGCGGCCAATGCCACCTTCTCCGATCCGATCGGGGCCATTCCCGTCGGGGCTTCGGTCATCGCGACAGTAAGCGTCAGCATCGGGGCGCCGCGGGCCAATGGCACCTACAACGGGACATTCCTGGTCTATGAAGACTACAATCCGGCCGATGGGGCTCATCAACCGGCGGCGGAGGAATATGCCAATTTCTCGGTGATAGTACAAGTTGGAAAGAAGGGGATCGCCGTCACCCCGATGGTCGATCTCGGGAATGCCAACCCTGGCGCCATTCCCTCCGCTGGGTTCACGGTCACCAATACAGGAGACTTCCCGTTGCAACGGGTTCGCTGGCTGGCCAGCGACTCCTGGTCGGGGAGCGTGGCGATCGCCAGCGCGAACCTGGGCCTCGCCCCGGCTGCGCCATTCGTCATCAACGTGGCAGGCAATCGGGCGGCCGTCGCCTCGCTGACCATTCCTCCCTTCACCCCGCCCGGAACCTACATCGGGACGCACACGGTCTGGGAGGACGAAAACAACGATGGGATCGTGCAGCCCGGTGAAGCTTCGGCCACGTTCAACACGCGGGTGACGGTGTTGACCTACCAGGCTCTCGATCTGCTGCCGACCCTGGTCGATTTCGGCACCTTGACGGCTGGTACCACTTCCCACTGGATCGAAGTGGGCTTCCGCAATCTCGGCAATGTGGCTTTGTCCGGATTCGCTTGGACATTTACGGCCTTGGATGATGGCTTGGGGAATACCATTCCTGTGGGAGCCTTGCAGGCGTCCACGACGTATCTACCCGATCCCGTGCCACCCGGAGGGATCGCCACCGCTCATGTGCGGATCGCGGTGCCGGCCGGGCAGATGGCCAGCATCTATGGGCCCACCGGCGGCCAGGCGTTGAGCGGCAACGCCGGGGCGGCGGTCGATACGTGTCAGTTCCGGGTCGAGGTGTTGGCGGCGCATACCGGGCCGAATTTCGCTTCGGGCACCGTGTATCAGACCATCGCGACCACCACCTTCCCGGCCGTGCCTGCCGCTCCTGGTCGGTTCATTCTGTCGGGTTGGGTCTGCCCCGGGACAGGGTCGGTGCGTATCGGTTTGGCCCAGACACGGGAAGACGGATCGGTAGCGGTTTATGATTTCGTCGAGGTGGCTTCCACCGGGCAAGTCATCGGCGGTGGCCCGAACCTGGTCAATGTCGGGGTGACGGAAACCTTCCCCTTCTATCCGCCAGATGGTGGAGGAGCCATGATGACCTTCTACCGAATTTTCATCGCTCTGGATCTTGCGTTCAACGAATCCGTGGCCAGCCAGGCCCACATTCTCCTGGATAATTCGAGCCCGACCGCCTTGGGCTCGCATTCCGTCTGGTTGGATGGCATTCAATTCGAACAGGGAGTACGACCTGACCAGATTGTTCCCACCACCTTCAATCGAGGCCGGAAGGTCGTATCGCCCAATCGGGAACAAGATGTCCGGGGGCAGCAGTACTACTATCAATGGTGACCTGACCGCCGGAGGAGCCAAGGCTTCCCGTTGAGGCGAGTGGTCTTTTACGGGGTCAGACTTTAGACGGTGGGAGGGGGAATGGTGATAATTCTTGCCAGGCCATTCCCAACGGCGCAACGATTGGTCGTCAACCGGTTGTTGGGCTGGCCGGGGTCGTCGTGGTCAGGGTGGCCTTGGCGAACAGGCGGCCGGCCAGGGTTTGGATGGCTTCGATGGCATCCTCGCGGAAGTGGCGGAAGCTGATGGTCAGCCCGGAGGATTCTCCGCCGAAGGAGCCGCTCCAGAGCAGTTGCTCGTGCGGCAAAAAGCCGCTCGTCGTGACTCGGCAGAAGGGGCGGGTTCCTGCGGGGCCGGGGCCGGCGGGAGCGTCGGTCGCGCTGGCGGGGGCGTCGGTGGCGGCTGAGCCGCTCGGCTCCTCGCCCCAGCGCAGGGTGATCGACAGCTGGCCGGTGGTCAACGTCAACGCGCTTTCCCAGGGCTGGCCCGGGGTGTAGGCGCCGGTGGCGCGCTCGAGCCGGCAGGGTTTGCCCTGGTCGAGGATCGACAGGGCCTCGGCCAGGAAGACCAGCCCGGCGTGCCAGGCCTGCCATTCGCGCACGGCCAGGATGTCGGGGTGGCGGGCCGCGAGATCGGCGGGCACGGGAAGGGGCTCGCGCAGGTCGCAGTCCAGCGCCGGCACGGGAGGGTAGGTTTCCCAGGTGGGGGGGAACAGCGCATACGGGCGCTTTCCTTCCAGCACTTCGCGCCATTCGTCCAGGAAGCCGGCCAGTTGCAGCACCTTCAGGTCGTCGCTGGAGTAGGCGCCCTCGGCCGTGATGCGGGCGAGGCCCTCTTCGACCGACGCCACGCCGGGCCGGTGGCGGGCCAGTTCGGCCATGATCAGCCGGCGCACGGCCGCCTGATGCCGTTCGGCCCAGGCGGCGAAGATCTCGGGGTGATCGCGGCGCAGCTCCTGGCACCATTTCTCGAGCCGCGCTCGCAGCTCGGTCGCCTGTCGGCCGCGGGCGCCGATCTGGCGCAGTTCTTCGGGGGAAGCCCCGCGGCTCTCTGCCTGACCGGCGCGCGCCGCGACCTCGTCTTCGATGGCCCGAATTTCGTCGCGTAACCGATCGATTTCCGCCAATCGTCTCTGGGCATCCATGTCCGTCGTCATATGGCCATGATACCTTGTCCAAGGCAGAATGGCCACTCATCTCGCCCAAGGCATGAGCGCTGGCCGTCTGCGACAGATGCAGCGTCGATCGGCCCTATGCCAGACGCCCGCCCCGAGGGGGCGGGCGAAGGAAATCCGAGCGGACGAGAGAGGCGTTATTTCTGCCGTTCGCGGTTGTCCTCCAGGGTGCGGATCGTTTCGACGCCTGGCGGGATGATGCGGAAGAAGACCTTGAGCAGGCGCGGCTTGTTGCCGGCTTCGTCTTCGGCCTCCAGGGCGATTGAGCACTCTTCATAGGTGCCAGCGCTGCGGTGCGAGGGGTTCTGGAAGATGTAATCGGGCCACCAGACCTTCGTGGCGGGCACCTTGCCGTCGCCGGGATAGACCGGTTTGTCGATGAGGGTCACCCTGGCCGTGATCTTGTCGGCCTTGACCGCCTTGAACTCGCGATCGCCCGACTGGATTTTCACCCCTTGCGGGAAGGATGAGTGCTGCCAGTCGTAGGGATTGAGGTTGTCCCAGGCCCAGTAGCGGAAGAGCAGGCGATCGCGGTTGCCTTGCTGGTACGCCAGGCGGTCGTGGTTGTAGGCCGGCCGTCCATTCCAGTAGTTGGCGCCCCAGATCGGCAATCCGACGTCGGTATTCTCGGGAAGATTGAAGAGCCAGGGTCGGAACCGGCCCGCCTCGATGGCGCTCTGCATGTCGAGGTAGAGGTCTTGCGCGAGGCCGGCCTCGAACACATAGAGCTCGTCGGCGTCGTTGGGACTGTCGGAGGTGAACGCCGCGATGCCCTTGTTGCTGTCGGTGGTGCTGCACCAGTCATTGGACCCCGCCTTGGCGAGGGCGGCATAATAGCCTGGCAGGTCGCCCATGGCGGCGAAGTTGCCGTAGAGCACCGCCTTCTCGTTCTTGGCGTTGCGGATCTCGAGGGCGATCTGGGGCCGCCCCTTGTCTTTCAGCGACGCGACGAACGCGAACCTGCCCCAATCGAACGGCCCTGCCCCGGTCTTGCCGGGCAGATTGGCGTCGAGTCCGAGGCGGCCGCCCTTCACCGGGGTGGCGGCGACCGCGCCGTCGAGGTCGGCGGGGTCGGTCCAGGAGGCGACGGCGTCATCGGGCGATTTCACGTCGAGCCCGCTGAATCGGGTGGCCAGGATGGCGTTGACGGTGGCTTCTCTGGGGGTCTGGTTGCCGACTCCGTCCTGGACGATGGGAAAGATCTTGAGCGCTTTGTCTGACCACGGGTAGAACTGGAGTTTGCCGTTCTGGACAGGCACGCCAGGGGCGGGGGAACCGCTGGGCGCGGCCAGGCCGGCCTCGGCGAAGGTCAGGTCATAACGGCGGCTGCCCTCGGCGAACAGGGTGCCCATGGGCTCGTCGAGACTGCTCAGCGGCACCTCGAGGTCGAATGAGCCGTAGCCGGACCACTCGAACTGGTTCTGGAGGGCGGCGAGGCCGGTGACGGTCTCTCCCTTGGAGTTGTAGACCTGCCGGCCGATCACACGGGCTTCGCTGGCGGTCTTCCAGACGAAGCGCTGGCTGACGAGGGCGACGCGGTCGTGCAGGTTGGGGACGGGGCCGACGTACTTCTCGAGGGCGGCCGCCGAGCCGGTCAGCTTGAAGCCGAGGCAGGCCGCCACGCAGACGTTGTAGGCGAGGCGGGGCCGGAAATTGGCTTCCCCATAGCCGTCTTTGACCGGCTCGAGGTAGCGCTTATAGACCTCGACGACGTTGCTGCCACCCTGGCGTTTGCCGGCTTCGACGAATTCGAAGTCGGCCAGTCCCTTGACGCCCTCAGCCTCATGGATGTTCTTGAACTTGTCGGCGCCCAGCAACGGGTTGTTGTCGTAGACGCGCAGGCGCAGCGCATTCGCCTGGTTGGTCGCCGCCAGGGGCTTGCCGGTCTCGCCCTTGATGGCGAAGGCGTCCAGCCACTCGAAGGCGGCGGGCGGCTCGGTATCGGCCACCACGACATAGACCAGGGTGTTGCGGCCGGCGGTGGAGTTGCCGCTCTGGTAGTAGCCGCGCACCATCACCCCGCCGATGGCGATCGAGGTGGGGTCGACGTCGTAGAATTTCTCGTTGCTCGAGGAGGGATCGATCTTGCTGTCGGCGGGTTTCAGGGTGCCTTTGGCCTCGATCCAGCACCAGACGCAATCCTTGCAGGATTCGAGGCCGCTGTTGAGGTCGATCGTCCAGTAGTCGGGAGCGGTGGGCGCCTCGAACTTCTTGACCAGTTGCTCGCCGCCGAATTCGACGGTGGAACCGCTGGGCGGAGTGATCAGGAACTTGGTGTTGTATTTGCCGGAGGCATACCACTCCTGCATGGCGATGTAGCCGGCCTTCAAGATGAGGCCGGCGGTGGCGGGCAGTTTCTTGGTGTAGCTGGCGGTGCCGTCGGCGTTCTTGAAGCGGCGTTCGACCACCTCTTCGGTCGTCTGGCAGCCGGGCGTGTGGGGAAGCGCTTCGCGCAGCCCTTTGCGCAGACCTTCGACGCCTTCGGGGCCGGTGGGGCTGATCTCGAAATTGTTCAGTTTCTTGGCGTCGAGGTCGAACTGGGGCTCTCGCCCGCCGGCGTTCTGCAGGATGTTGGCGAAATCGGCGCCGGGAGGCAGCGCTTTGTCGATGGCTGCCTTGTAGACGGGATCGTTGTAGGCGATGCCCAGCATGTTGATGGCGGATTTCTGGTCGTAGGAGAGCTTCCAGAGGGCTTTGACGGCCGGGGTGTCTTCGACGATCATGCAGTCGGGACCCATTTCGAAGGGTTTGAGCGAGAAGCCGGGGTCGGTGGGCGGGGCCTGTCCGGGAGCGTAGTCGCCGCGGCCGTTGCCGAAGATGGTCCACTTGGGGGGGGCCATGTCTCTGACGAGGCGGCCGTAGAGCTGCTGCTGTTCGCCTTCTTCCCAGAAGGCGGGGCGGGGAGGGCTGATCGGAGCGGCGGACTGGATCACCCCGTCGAAGACCAGGGTCGAACCGACCGGCACGATGATGACCTTCATGCCGTCGCCTTTCCAGGCTTTGAAGAACTTGCCGCCGGCGAACGGCGTGTCGGGCAGATCGGGGATCTGCGTCTTGTTGCCGTTGGTTCCCTCGTTGTTGGGGTAGGTGATCAAGCCGGTGTAGGGATCCTGCGGTCCCTTGGCGCTGCACGCCTCGCCGACCGGGATCGCCCCCAGCACCGCCACGGCCAGAATGACCGCCACCGACCAATACCGCGTCCTGCTCATGCCTTGTCCTCCTCGGCTGAACTCTACCAGCCTTACGTCTGGGTCTTCTTCAACGTTACCAGAAATCCTGAGGGAGGGGAAATCAAGGCGCACCGGATGCAGCCCGATTCCTTATACGGCCCGATTCCCTGGGCTATCGATGGGGCACGCAGGGAGCAGGCTTGACGGAACCGCAGGCAAGGGTGATCATGGGAGCGTCATGCGCAGTGGAGGCGTAGAATGAATGGTCAGGAACGTGGCAGCCAGAACCGTTGGTGGCCCTGGCATGGCCAGGCGTGGCGCCTGGGCGGGTTGAGGCGGGCCGGGGTGGTTGTTCTGCTGGTCGTCGGTTGCCTGCCGTCGCTGGCCGCCGCCGAAGAGACGCCGCGCGCGGCGCTGCGGAAGGCGCAATCGCTGTACGCCCAGAAGAAATACGCGGAGGCCGTCGAGATCCTGGAAGACGGGGTGAAGCGCTTTCCTGATTTCCACCCGTTGTGGGCCCTGTACGGGTTCGCGCTGCTGGAGATCGAGGAGCCCGAAGAAGCGCAGGCCGCCTTTCGCCAGGCGCTGGCCACCGGGCGCGAGCTGCCGCCGCTCGTGCGGTTGCTCCTCGAAGCTCGTCTGGCCGAGGCCGAGAAGCGGGTGGCCGACGGTGGGCCGGAGCTGGCCGCCCGCCGCGAGGCCGAACGCAAGCAAATGGCCCGGTCGCTGTTCCTGCGCGCCCTTCGGGAGCGGGGCGAGGGGAAGCGGGAGGCGGCTCTCGAGACCTTCGTGGCCTGCGTCGAACTCGATGCTTCCTATCTGTCCAATGATTACGGGTTCATCGGGGAAGGGCTGGCTTTTTATGGGCCGCGGGCGCGGCGCGGGCCGCGGGAAGCGTTCTTCCATGCGGTGTACCAGCGGCTGTACGGCAATCTGGAAGAAGCGCGACGGTTGCTGCAGGCGGTTGTCGACCAGGCGGCGGCCCCGCCCGATCTGCGGGAGCGGGCCCGGCGGCATCTGGCCGAGATCAAGGAGGCCCTGGCGCGCATCGCCGAGGCCGCCCAGCCGGTGCCGGCTCCGATGGCGTCACCGACGGCCAAGCCGGTGACGCTGACGGCATCCACAGCCAGGGCGGTGGCGGCCGTGGCTGACGTTCCGGGCAGCGAGCCCAGCCGCACGTCATCGGAGCCGCCTCCCCCCGCGGCCGAGCCCACGGCGGCCGATCGGGTGGCGGCGGCCGAGGTCGCCGAGATCCTGGCCCAGGCCCGGGCGCTGCGGGCGTCCCGGCCGGTGGCCGCCATCAATCTCTACGCGGCGGCGATGCGCAAGCAGCCCGACCCGCAGGCCCTGCTCGAGCTGGGCGATCTCTATCTCGAGGAGGATCCCAAGGGGAATCTGGCCGAGGCCGTCCAGACCTTCCAGAAGATCACGACGCGGTATCCCGATTCTGCCCAGGCCCGGCAGGCCAAGGCGCGCCTGCTTTCGCTGCAACCGCCGACCGACGAGCGGGCCCGACAGGTCGAAGAGCACTTCCAGCAGGTGGGCACCGATCATCTCGACCAGGAAGCGCCGGAATAAGGCGCCGTTCCCAGGGGCCTGGGGCAGGGGAATCATCAATCCTGAGGGGGCCTCAGAACGGGCACATTCTGCAGGCCCTGAGGCCGTCGCCAGGGGCCATCGGCCTCGTTCCTGAACTCCTGGTCGCGGCTTGCCGAACCTGGCGCGTTCAGCCGGCGGATCGGCCGCTTCGCAGTTGGGCCGATCGGGGCGTCGCTCCAGATCACGAGGGCTTCAGGCGAGCTGTTCCCTTGAGGAAGAGGGTCGGCCTGAAGTCGCCGAAGGGGGCAAAGCAAGCTGCTGATGCACCTCTTGACGCGAATTTCAGAAGAATGATACTTTTCCAGATCGGCAATTCCCAAAAAAACAATTTTCGCCAGGAGGGGATATGGCCTTGTTCAGGAACGGTTTTCATGGCAAAGCCTCGCCGATGCGATGGTGGATGACGGTTTTCCTGCTCGCCTTGGTGGGGCTGGTGGTCGGGTGTCGACTCACCAGCCCGGGGAGCGGATCAGAGGATGTGGTGCCCGTGACCGCGGGCGGCTCGAGCGGTGATGGGTTCGGCCCGCCGGGCGGTACAGTCACCAATGCGACTCTGAAAGCCGATGCTTCCTATTTCGCAGCCGGCGATGCGGTCACGGTTGCCACCCTGACGCCGGCCACCGCCGGTAGTAACGGAACCATCGTCGCTCGCTTCGCCGATCCGGCGGCGGTTCCGGCGCCGGGCAAGGTGTTGGTGGTGACCGAAGGGGCCGGGCAGGTGGTCAAGGTCAAGTCGGTGACGACCAATCCTGACGGGACGACGACAATCGTCACTGAGCCTGGGCGGCTGAGCGATGCCTTCGACACGCTCGACATGACCTTCACGACCGAACTGACCCCCGAGACCCTCGATCGGGCGGGGGCGCCGGCCGGGCAGATGCTCAGTCCGTCGGTGGCTCCGGGGCCAGGTACGACGATCGTGATCCCCACCGGGGAGCATCGCGAAATCACCGGCCCGACCATCGATCTGACCCCGGCCATCCGGAATGCCGAAGTCAAGCCCCATGTGCGGCATGATCTGGCCGGCACCGTGATCTACGACAATGGGAAGGTCAAGGTCGAGATCGTCGAAGGCGCGGTCGAGGTCTATGCCTGGGTCTACGCTGACTACCACCTGATCCAGGATTCTGATATCAAGTATTTCCTGTCGATCAAGAGCACCGCGACCGTCAAGACAACCGTCTCGCAAGCGTTGTCGGTGGAAGGGGAGGTCCCGATTCCCTCGGCGGCCTGGGCGGCCACGCTGAAGCTCGGCAAGGCCAATGTCCGGCTCAAGGTCGGTCTGTTCGCCGGGTATCAGGTCGAGGCCGATGCGGCGATGTCGGTGCAGTCGACCTTCAGCTACAGCGAACGGATCGATGGGGCCATCTCCTACAACACCTTCACGGGGATTTCGGGGGGCACCAAGCCCAATCGCAGCCACTCCTTCACTCGCACGTCGCCGACCATCGAAGCCCAGGTCGATGCGACGGCCAGGGTGTATCTGCGCGCCCAGGTGCTGCTCGACGTGCTGAGCACGACCGCGGTCGAACTGTCGACCGATGCCTTTGCGCGGCTGATCGCCGAATACCACTATTCCAACGTGCTGGGGCATTCGTATGCCTGGTTGCTCGATCTGGGGGTTTCCTTCCTGGTGCAGACTTTCCCCGAAAAGCCCAATCTTCCGGTGCATCTGGCCTTCGAAGGGGAAAAGGTCTTAGCGACCTACGATCAGCACCGTCGATTGGTCTACGGCAAGATTCTCGGCGATCCCACGGGCGTGAAGGTCTCGGTGACCGGGCAGGCCACCGACCTGCCGGGAGGGCCATTCAGCAAAACGGTCGACGTCAAGAGCGATGGCACCTATGTCGTGTCGGGGGTGCCCAAGGGCGAGATGACCGTGACGCCGTCGCATCAGCTCGAGACGTTCGAGCCGGCGACCGTCAAAGTGGCGGTGGGCGAGTATGACCTGCGCGACAAAGAATCGTCAGCCCCCAAGGACATCGAGAAGGATTTCGAGATGCTGCTGGTGATCGATCCTGTCGGTCCGATCAACACCACCATCGGTGGGGCGGTCGATCAGACGATTGTGGCCCACGGCGGGAAGGGCACCAGAAACTACACCTGGACGGCGACCAATCTGCCGCCGGGGCTGACGCTGACCAAGACCGCCACGCCAGGTCAGGCGAACATCGTCGGCACAGTCGGGGCTGGGGCGACCAATCCTACCTACACCGCGACGGTAAAAGTGGAAGACGATGCCGGCTCGAAAGCGGAGCGTCAGGTGGTTTTCAATCTGCGGTCGCTGCAGATCACGAATCTGAACATGCCAGCAGCCCAGGTCGGAACGGCCTACTCCCATGCCTTCGGCGCCACCGGCGGAACGGCGCCCTATTCGTTCACGATCACGGGGCTGCCGGCGGGGTTGTCGGGCAACGCCCAGGGGCAGGTCGCGGGCACGCCGGGCGCCGCAGCGGCGGGAACCCACCAGGTGACGGTGCGCGTGCAGGATTCCAGCCAGCCTGCTCTGACGGCTCAGCAGACCGTCACGCTGGCGGTCGACAGCGGAGGAGAGATCAAGCTGGTGGATGCGCCAGAGGGCCCGATCTATGTGGTGAGCGGGTCTTCGATCAGAATCCGTGCGACCAGCGATACCAAGTTCCCCGATGCGAGATGGACGTGTTCTGACCTGCCGACCGATTGGACGTTTTCCACCGAGAATTTGAGCGCCTATTCTTCTACGGCACCCTATTCCTATTATCTGAACATCAATCCCAAAGGGGCGGCCGGGAAATTCGAACCGACGTTCACGTTGCAGTGGAACAACGGCCAGAAGAGTCTGAGTCGGAAGTTCACGATCCACGTGGCCACCAAATCGGGCGGGAATCGGAGCTATACCTCCAACTGGCCCGTCGGTACCAGTCAGTCCAGGTTCCTTGGTACGTTGTCCTCGAGTTCTTCCGATAGTTCAGGGTATCGATACGAAATCGGCTATTCTTCGTATGACACGCGTCCATTGCTGGCCGAAGGGACATTTTTCAATGTCAGATTGATCGATGGCGAAAGTACATTGGCGCCCTACGATCTTGATGGGAGTGTCTTGCCAGATTATTGCAGACTCTATTTCTATCAAGATGGTACTAGCTTCTCTAATTATCTTTTATTAGATTTCAAGAATCCTGGGGAATATGCTTTCACGGTCAAACAGGCGATGAAAAATGGGGATGTCTATCTCTTCCCCCTCAAAATCAAGGTCAAAGAGAAAGCTGGAGCCCTGAGTGCCAGTCCATGGGGTGCATTTGAAAAATACATCCAATATGTCTATAGCGATGGAACACCGTATGGGACTCCTTTTGTGAAAAATATCGAAGGGCGTCAACCGGTGGTGCCGCTCAATGATTCCTACGCGGGGATCGAGTCTCCCACGGGTTGGATCTGGATCGAGGAATGGAAAACAATATTCTCCGATTTCATCATTCAAGAGGTTGGTGCACCTGATAAGTGGATGTTCAAGGCTCAAATGTTGAGTTTGGCCGGCTCACCGTACTCCATCAAGCCCCAACCGGGCACTACCTATCGTTGCGTTCTCTACCTGGCCCAGCCCGATTCAACAAATTCGAGCGGCAAGTGCGGGCGAATTCCCTTCACCTTGCAAACCCCCTCGCCAAGCGATGCAGAGAAAGTCCCCTACAACTGATCATGCCGGGAAAACGGCTGCCTAGCTTGGATTTCTCTTCGTAGATCCTCTTTGCCCGGCTTTTTCTTGCTGCTGCTGCCCTCTCGAACGAGGTTCGGGAGGGCAGATCTCATTCAGAGGTCATTCTGGTGGCGGTGGGAAGGCGCCAAGGGCGGGCGACGGCGAAGAAGTCGCCGGTACCGGAGGCCATCGCGGTGGACTCGCCCAGGTGCAAGGTCACCGAGAACCAATCGACCGGGCCCGAAGCGGTCGGCGCGGCATGAAGAGCGATGTCGAGGAATACGACATTGGTGGCCAACGGTGTCGACTCGGCAAGCTCTGAGGCCGTGACGGCCTCCAGGGGAAGTGACGGCGAGGCGATGAGGCGATACAGGGCCGCTGTGGTCTTCGAGGCGGGGACCAGAGCATAAGCCACCATCTCGATGGGGGCAGAGGCGGGCGTGGCGTTCGAGACCGGAAGGCCGAAGACGGCGGGGAGCATGAACCATCGGATCGAATGAGGCTGATCGGGCGATCCGTCCGGGGGCGGTAGCCGGGTCCAGGTGGCGATGAAGCCGGCCGAGCGGCTGCGGGACAGATCGGCGGTGATAGTGGCGAGGAGAGCCCGCGCCTGGGCGGTGAGGGCCGGGGAAGGGAGCGGCCAGCTCTGGGCGGGGTTGCGGCCCACCTGATGCCAGAGAAAAACGGTCAGGACGAGGATGACCAGGGTGGCCAGCAGGGCCTCAGGGGAGGCGGCGCCGCGGTGCGCGAGGCGGGGGCCGGCAGACGCAGCGAACGGGAGGGGGCTGCGGTGCGCGAGGCGGAAGCGCACGGGCCAGCGCTTGGAAGGAAGCTGGTGGCGCCCGGTCATGGCTGATCGTCTCCGCGGAAGACCAGAGTCTCGGCGATGACCGCCGGCCAGGCCGGTTCGGTGGGGATATCGACCGTGACACGCAGGCGCAGAGCAGCGGGGCGGCTGGGGGCGACCGGCGGCACCGGTTCGATGGCGAGCTGGCGGCGGAAGATGGTCGCGGCCAGAGGGTGGTAGGGGGCTCGCGCGGGCGGGGCTGCCAGGCTCACGCTTCCCAGGGGCAGGAACGGCAGGGGGTGCTCGGCGTAGGTCTCGAGCCAGGCATAGGAACACCCGGAGAGGATGGTCAGGGGCTCCTCGGCCAGCGTGGAAGCCAGCCAGGCACGATAGGAAGCCGGATCGGGGCGGGGCAGCCACCAGCCGACCACCCCTGCGGCGGCGCCCAGGGCCGCGATCAGCAGCGCGACGGGCAGCCGCCAGGCGGGCGTGGGGGTGGGCGCGGGCGTGGTCATGGTCATGGCTGTTCTCCTGCGCTCAGGAGCGGCGAGTCGAGGTCGCGGCGCCGGGCGATCAGGTGCCTGATCCGATCGGGGGCGAAGGCCGGGTCGAAGGCCAGGACGTGCGTGCCGGTGGCCCACTCGGCGGTGCCCAGGCGGTCGACGGCGATGGCGCCATGGATCAGCGTGGGGCGCAGCAGGCGCACGCAGCCGGTGCCGCGCGGGGTGAGCGCGATCAAGCCGGCTTCCACGCGGGGCGCATCGATCTCGATGACGCCGCTCTGGCTGACCAGCAGCAGCAGAGCCTCGGGATCGGCTTTGCGCACGATGCCTTTGATCGAGATGGGCCCGGCAGCCACCAGCAGGCCGGTTCCGCGATACCGGATTTCTTGATGAGGATTGCCCAGGGTCAGTGCTCCAGAGATGCCTTGGACACCATGCCAGGTCAGTTCCGGCGCTGATCCTGGCCCGCCGAGCACCAGATGGGCGGCTGCGGCAGTCGGGACTTTGTCGCCCCAGTCGCCAGGCCACCGCAGAGAGGGCGCGGTGGTGGCGGTCCCGAAGGGCGAGATGGTCAGCGACGTGAGGGGCAGGGGCAGACTCGGACGCTGCCGAGATAACCACAGCAAGAGCCGGTCGGTGAACCGTGGCAGGGGCGGCGGGGCGCGCAGTCCCGTCATGGCATCGAGGCAGAGCCAGGGACCGGCATACGGGACAAGCGCCGCCTGGATGGGAGCGGGAAACCGCTCGACCGACAACTGGAAGGCGGTCAGTTCGAGGTATCGGATGGGGAGCGCCGGCTGGCAGAGGCGTTCCAGGTCGGCGCGCGCCCCGGTGAGGTCGGCCCACGGGTCGAGGCCCGGATGGGCGGGGAGCTCGGGTGCGGGGCCCTCGAGGGCCGCGACCTGGGGGCTGGGCGGGCCGCTCGAACGCCGGCCTGGTGAGAAGGGTGCCCCTCCAGGTGGTGGTGACGGCGGGGCAAAGGACCAAGCGGCCGGCTCTGGTCCGGGCAGGGGCGAAGGTGGCCCCGTCCTGGGGGAAGGAGGGCCGAGCAACAGAGCGCGCGCCAGGTCGAAGGCAGGGGAGGCCAGAGGAGCGGAAGGACCGGACAGGGGCAGCGTCTGACGGGTGAAGAGGCCGGTCAGGCCGCTCAGGGCTTGACGAGCAGGGATGCCATGCGTTTCCAGCAGTTCGGCGAGGTCGGGGAGGAGGATCAGGCAGTCGTCCACGCCGGTGCGGTGCAGTTCGGTCGGGGTGGCGCCGGGCAGGTGGCGCGCCAGGCTGGGCGGCGCGTCGAGGAAGAACGCGGCCGTACTGATCGCGGCGCCTGGCTCGAAGCCGGCTTCGAGGCGGATCAGGCCGCGCCGCTCGGGCGGCAGATCGCCTTGTCTGACCCGCAACCTCGCCTGTGGTGGATGCAGGCTCAGGCCCCCGGTGTCGAGGCATTCCTGTCCGGCCTGCCGGACCAGCAGCGCGCAGCCGGCGGGAGGCAGGTCGGGGCCGAGCAGAGGGGTGATTTCGAGCCCCACCAGCAGAGTGGCGGTCGCCTGTCCGGCGATGGACGCCCCGTCAGGCGCGGCCAGGTGGCACGAGGTCTGGAGAAGGAGATGGGCGAGGCGGTGGTCGGGGGTGCGCAGGAGGCGGGCCTGCGCGGCCAATTGGGGAGTGAACCACCCCGCCAGATGATGGCGGGCCAGATGCAGGCTGGCGGGCACGCCCAGCGAAAAGGGAAGCGGCTCGGCGGCGGACGCCAGCCAGCGTTCCCAGGCCGGGGAAGGGGCAGCCATCTCCAGGAGGGCCTGGGCAAGGACTTCTTGCAGGGCCAGCTTCGCCATCTGTTCGGCCAGTCGGGACGGAGAGTGCCAATCGGCGGGGCGGGCGGTCCAGCCGCCTATCATCAGCAGTGGCCGGATTCCCAGCAGGGCGATGACCACCAGCACGGTCGCCGCCAGCACCGCCCGGCCGCGCCGGCGGGATCGGCCCTCTGACGCGTGGCTCATGGCCTTCCCTCCTCGATGGCCAGGATCGTGCCATCAGGTTCGCGGCGGAAGGGGCGGACCGTCATCGTGATCTCTGCCACAGAGGCAGGAAGCGAAGCGGGGATGGCCTGGGTGGGACTGGGGATGAACCACCGTTGGCCGGTGGGGGTTTCGAGCAGGCGTCCTGGCCACGGGGCGGGGGCGGCGCGGAGGCGGCCGCTGATGACGGTGGGCCGCGGTGGCAGCGGGCCTGTGCCCGAGGGCCAGGCGGGGGTGGTGGTCCAGGGCAGAGCCAGCCACACCATGACAGGCAGGGCCAGGGCGGGAACCCACCCGGTCAGCATCTCTCGCCACCATTGACGGGTGGCCTCGGCCGCGGCCAGCGCTTCGGGAGTGAAGCGGGACGGTGGTCGACGGTGGGCCTGTTCGCGACGCCAGCGCTCGGTCAGTTCGGCTTCGAGCGCTCCCAGGCCGGACAGACTGAGCAGACCCAGCTCGATGAGGAGGCGGCCGACCTGCCGTCGGGTCTCCCTGACCGCCAGCACGCAGGCGGGCGGGGCATTGGTTTCGAGACCGATCAGGAAATACAGATTCTCGGGATCGGGGTTGGCCTGGAACAATTGCAGGCCCAATCGGAAGAGGGATTCGGGCAGCTTGCGATTGAGCATTTCGAGGAGGATGCCGCGCACCAAAGGAAAGTCGAAATAGACCATGGCCCGCAGGGCGGTTTCCCAATCGGATGGGCGTCGGGAGATGGCGAGGGACCGCAGGGCGCTCGCGGCCTTGGCCGGGTCTTCCTGCTGGGCGATCTTCAAAGCGGTGGCGGCGAGGCGCCAGGAGGACGAGTGCAGGAACTGGGGCAGCAGCGGGAGCAAACTGGCCGGCGCGAAGGTACCGACGTACTCCAGGGCAGCCAGGGCCAGGGTCTCATGGCGGTCGGTCAGGAAGGCGCGGGCGATCGGGAGGAATTCGGGCTCTTCGATCCGCGCCGCCGCCCGGAAGGCGGCGGCCCGCTCAGCCGGCGGGGTGTGGCGGCCATTCAGCAGCTCGCGCAGGCGTGGCACCGCCCATTCCCGATCTGCCGGGCGGAACAGGGCCAGTTCACGGATCAGGGATAGTGGGGCGGCTGGGGAGGGAAGACCGGACTGGCCGGACGCGGTGGCCGCAGGCGAGGCCGGCGCCGCCTCGGTGCGGGGTGTGGCGGTCGGGGGGTGTGGCGGCAGCGCGGCCTCGGAAGGAGGCGTCGGGGCGGCGGCCGTGGGCGAGGGGCCTGTGGAGAGGTCCTCGCTGGCAGGACACGGAGGGAACGCGGTCGGTAGGGGAGGGGAAGGAGCGGTGGCTGTGGCCCCTCTTTCTGCGTTCTGATTCGGGGAGGAGGGCGAAGAGATCGCCGGCGGGGGGGCGGGATGGGCTGGGGTGGGAAGCACCCCTTGGGCCAAAGCGGCGAGGATGGCGGCGATGGCTGGGTCGGGCTCGTCGCGCGCGGCTTCCGCGAGCGCCTGTCGCAGTTCGGGCGTTGACAGGTCGTGCTGGGCGGCGAAGGCGGCCACCACCACATCGGGGTCGGGGGTGCCATGTAGCCGAGAGCCCAGGTCGCGGGCCAGGCGCCGTGCACGAACCTGTCGTCGCCAGGTGTCGACCCGCCGTTGGTAGAGGTCGGGGGCATCGCTGGTCAGGCCGGCGTCGAGCACCAGCCGGATCGACTCGCCCAGGAAGCGCTGCAGCATCTCGGCACGCGGCCCGGTCGATTGCTCGGCGACGGCGGCCAGATGGAACGGGAGCTGGGCATCGGCGTTGGCGGCCAGCAGAGCCCAGGCCTTCTCGAGCAGGCTGCCCCACCGTTCGCTGGCGATGAATCGGATCAGCAGGGGTTTGACCCGGGGGAAGGGCAGCAACAGGCAGTTGCTCAAGGCGGTCAGGCGGGTCGGCGGGTCGGGCGACTGCAGCATCTGGTCGACGTGGGCAAGGGCGGCCTCGGGATCGAAGGCGGCCAGGCCCTGCACGGCCAGGATGCGCAGGCGCGGATCGGGCGAGGTCAGCAGCCGAGGCAGATGGTTGGTCAGCAGGTGCGGGGCGGCGCGCACCATCGCTTCCAGGGCGGCGGTGCGCAGGCTGAGCCGGGGAGCGCTCAGGAAGCGGCTCAGCCGGGCGATGGCCGCGGCCGGCCAGTGGGGACTGAAGGTGCGGATCAAAGTGGCGGCCACCAGCGGGTCGTTCTCGGTGTCCAGCCAGGATTGAGCTTGGGCCGCCAGACTCGGCCGCTCCTGGGGAAGAAGTCGCATCAGCAGCTGCACGCGCTCGGGGACCGACGCAGCCTGGAACCGTTCGGCGAAATGCTCCTCGGCTGGCAGCGCTGGCGGGAGTTCTTCCGTCTGCCGGGCCCGCACCAGGACCAGCGCATGTCGGCACAAGAGCCGGCATTCTTCGTCGTCTTCGCGGGCCAGATGCGTCTCGAGCAGGGTCAGCAGCTCGGGGCCGCCGCCTTCGCGGGCGGCCCGCTCCAGGGCCATGATGCGGAAGGATTTGAGGGGAACCTCGAGATCGCGGCCGATGTCCTCGACGAGCGGCGCGGTCATCGGAGCTGCGCGTGGATGAAGTCGAGGAGCTGACCCAGCACCTGGTGGGGCAGCTCGGGCAGATCATGCTTCTCGCCGAGGCGCCAGGCTTCCTCGGCCAGAGACAGGGCCTCCCGTGGCCGGCGCAGGTCGAGCACCAAGAGCAGCGCCTGGTTGACCAGGCATTCCAGCAGGCCGGTATGGGAGCCCTGCTGCCGCCAGATGGCCTCTTCCTGACGGAGGATGGCCAGGGCCCGTTCTCCCTCGCCGAGTTCGCGCAGGATCAGGGCCTGGCCGGCCAGGCTGTTGGCCAGCTCGGTGGGCATGTCGAGTTCGCGGCACAGGCGTTCCTGCTGGCGCAGTCGTTCGAGCGAGGCTCTGGGATCGGCGGGATCGCGGGCGAAGGCGGTCTTCTCGGCGAGCTGGGCCTGGAACCTCCTCCAGTCGGCAGTGTCGATGCGGGCCGGCTGGGGGCCGCCCGGCGGCTGGACCGCCTCGAGCACCGACCGGATCTGATTGGACAGCGTATTCAAGCCGTGGCTGCGGGCCAGGCGGTAGGCCTCGTTGACCAGTTCCATGGCTTCGCGCGTGCGATCGTACTTCTTGGCCATGACTTCGGCCTGGGTGGCCATGGCACGGGCCAGGCCGGCTTTCAGGCCGAGTTCGCGGCAGATCAGCTCCTGCTCCTTGAGCAGAGCCAGGGCGCCGTCGAGATCGCCGCGCCGTTCGAGAATCAGGGCCTGCTGTCCGAGGGCGGCCTGCAGGCCGGCCTTGATGCCCAGTTCCCGGCAGATCGCCTCCTGTTCCTTGAGCAGACTCATGGCCCCCTCGAGGTCGCCCGCCGCCAGCCGGATGGCGGCCTGGTACTCGAGGGCCCGTTGCAGCCCCGACTTGTAATCGAGGCCGCGACAGATCTTCTCGACCTCCCGCAGCAGGGTCATGGCGCCCTCGGTGTCGCCGCGCGCCCGCAGGATCTGCGACTGGCTGCACAGCACCCGCTGCAGGCCTTCCTTGTGGCTGAGTTCGCGGCAGATCTTCTCGCCCTCTCGCAGTTTGGCCATGGCCAGGTCGAAATCGCCCGACGCCTGCAGGATGGCGGCCTGCCCGCACAGCGAGACCTGCAACCCCTCTTTGTAGCCCGACTCGCGGCAGATCTTCTCCTGTTCCTGGAAGAGGGCCATGGCCCGCAGCATGTCGCCGCGGTTGCGATGGATCACGGCCTGGCTGCCGAGGCTGGCCTGCAGGCCTTCCCGATAACCGGCCTGGCGGCAGATCGCCTCCTGCTTGCGGAACAGGGTCATCGCCCCGTCGAGGTCGCCGCGCACCAGCAGAATGATGCCCTTGTTGTAGAGGGCGATCTGCAGGCCGTCTTTGAGGCCCATCTCCAGACAGATCCGTTCCTGTTCGTCGAGCAGTTGCAGGGAACGGGTCCAGTCGCCGCGGGCCCGGCAGATGACCGCCTGCCCGCCGAGGGCCTGCTGCAGGCGATCGCGCAGGCCGAGTTCGCGGCAGAGGCGTTCCTGCTCGCGGAAGAGGGCCATCGCGCCCTCGATGTCGCCCCGGAAATAGAGAATGTGGGCCTGATAGCCCAGCGAAGCTTGCAGGCCCATCTTCAAGCCAAGTGCGCGACAGAGGCGCTCCTGTTCCTTGAGCAGGGCGAGGGCGCCGTCGAGATCGCCGCGGGCCTTCAGCACCAGGGCCAGATGCTCGAGGGTGCGTTGCAGGCCCGACCGCAGGCCGATCTCGCGGCAGATCCGCTCCGCTTCGCGCAGCAGGGCGAGGGCGCCATCGAGGTCGCCCTGGTCGCGCAGGATGGTGGCCTGGATGCACAGGCTGCGTTGCAGGCCTTCCCGGAAGGACAGGTCGCGGCAGAGTTTCTCGGCTTGCCGGGCCATCTCCATGGCGGCGGCCAGCCGGCCCCGCTCGCGCAGGATGGTGGCCTGGCCGCCCAGGGCGATGGTCAGGCCCTCGCGGTGGCCGATCATGCGGCAGATCCGCTCCTGTTCAGCGTAGAGGCGAGCGGCCTCGTCGAGGTCGCCCCGCGAGCGAGCGATCGACGCCTGGCCGCCGATGGCGGCCTGGCGGCCGGCGTGATCGCGGGTGTCGGCGAACAGGGCCTCGGCCTCGCGGAAGCGGGACAGCGCCGCCCCCAGATCGCCGCGCGTGCGCAGGACGGCGGCCTGCAGGTTGAGGCAGGCCGCCAGGGCGGGACGCGACCCCACCAGCCGGGCCAGCCGCTCGGCGGTGGCCAACCGCTCGAGGGCCTGGTCGAGGTCGCCGGCGGCCCGGCAGCACATGGCCTGGCCGAGGTAGGCATCGGTCAGGCCCGCCAGGCGGCCGAGAGAGCGGGCCACCAGTTCCTGGCGGCGGAAGACGGCGAGCGCGCCCGGCAGGTCGCCCTGGCTGTAGAGCGCGGTGCCCAGGCTGGCCAGGCAGCGTTCCAGGCCGAAACCGTCGCCGGCGGCGGCGTAGCGGGCCAGCGCGTCCTGGAAGAGGGCAGCAGCTCTGTCCCAGGCGCCGCTGGCGTGGGCGATGATGGCCAGGGCGCGCTGACCCTCGGCCAGCCGCGGCGGCTGGTCGCCGGCCTGGCCGCGGCTGACCAGTTCGAGCAGCAGGGGCTCGGCCTCGGCGAACTCGCCCTGATGGAACAGGTGGTGGGCCAGCTCTTCGATGGCCGGCAGGGGGTCGGCCCCGGCCGGTCGTTCCCGCAGATGGCGGACATAGCGGCGCTCGAGGTCGAGGGCTTTCTCGGGCAGTCCGAATTCGCGCAGGAAACGGGCCAGCCACGGCAGGAAGGGCAGATACCTGTCGGGTTCGAGGAGCGGGCGAGCGTAGGCTTCCAGGGCCCGGAAGGGGGAGTGCCGCTCCAGGATGCGCCAGAGCCGCACCGCCTCGAGCTGGTCGGCCTGCACCAGATCGGCGAAGGTATCGAGCCCGGCCAGCCAGCGGGCGAGCGGTTCCCAGGCGCCCTGCGCCGCCAGGAGCCAGCCGTATTCCTCGAGATGGCGCGGCCCGCGGTCGACGGCGCGGAAGAGGGTCACCTGCCGCTCCCGGCGGGCGAACAGATGCTGCTCGGAGAACAGGAACCGCCGGCGGATGGCTTCCCCCAACGCTTCGTGGGCCAGCATCCAGCGTCCGCCCTGGATCAGGACGAGCGGTTCGAGGAGGCGGCGCACCGGGGCCCAGAGCACGTAGGGCAGGTCGGTGTCGCCGGGGCCGAGCAGGGCCTGCAGTTCGTCCTCGTCGAGGCCGGCCCGCGAGCAGGCCAGGGCGCTCAGCGCCTCGCGGATGGCGCCCGGCGTGGCGGGGGGCGTGTGCTCATCGAGCCGGGCCAGCATCAGGTCGAGCAGATCGCCGGGGCCGAAGGCCGGGGCGACGTCGATGGGCAGGCGCGGCATTTCGCCGGGCCCGGGCGGGAAGAGCTGCAGGGTATCGAGCAGCAGCGTCAGGAAGAGGGGATTGCCCGCCGCCTCTTCGCGCAGGAGTCGATCGCAGCGCGGGGGCAGGGGCGCGAGACCGCGGGCGGCCGCGGTCGCTTCGAGCAGGGCCTGGCGCTCGGTGCGATCCAAGGGGGGAAGGGGGGCGACCGTGCAGCCCAGGTGCATCAGTTCGGTGACGGGCGGCCGGTCGGGTTGCCCGGTCAGGATCAGGCGCAGGTTGGTGGGCAGGGGAGCGGTCATCCATTCGGGAAGGCGCGGATCGCCTTCTTCCTGCCACAGATGGATGCCGTCGAGGACGACGATGGTGCGACCCCAGGGCGACGCCAGGTGGAGCCACTCCAGGACGCTCTGGCGGAGGGTGTCGGCGGTCGTGGGGGCGGGCAGGGGCAGCCCGAACCGGGCGGCCAGAGCCTGGTACAGCCGACGATACAGGAACAAGTCCTGGGCCGCTTCATTGGTGACCTCGAGGTGATGCACGAAGAGGAAATCGTCGGGGTGGGCGGCCCGGTAGTGCGCCACCCAGTTGGCCACCAGGGCCGATTTGCCGCTGCCCAGCGGGCCGGTCACCAGCAGCGGGCGCTCCCCACCCTGATGGGCATACTCATCGAGGCAATGGAACACGCCGGGATGCGGCCGATAGACGAGCCGGCGGGCGGCGGCGAAGGCCTCCTGGACGAGATCGGCCCGCTGCAGCGGCGACAGGGCGCGCGGCGGCGCCAGGCGCTCGAACAGGCGGTGGAGGTCGGTGTAGACCAGATCGCCCAGCGCCGATAACGAGGCGATGCCTTCGCGCACCGGCAGGCCGGCCTCGCGCAGGCGAGCCACGAGATCGGCCACCGGCCCTTCGGGGCGCGGCGAACCGCCCAGCACGGGATCGGCGAGGTGGTAGAAGAAAATGCCGGCGGGCTGGTCGGGGGCCAGCAGACCGCCCAGCTCGGCTTCGATGCCGGACATGGTGCGCCAGCGGAGCCGGCCGAGCCAAGGATAGCGCTCGGCCAGCTCGGCGTGCACTTCTCGGGGCGCGGGATCGCTGGCTGCCGTGCCCAGGATGCCCAGGAAGAAGGGGCGGCAGCGCTCGATCTCGGCCAGACGGCTGGCCAGGGGCAGGTCGGGCAGGGTGTGGCCGTCGCCAGTCGGATCGACCAGCACGAGCGACACGCCGCGCCGAGAGAATTTGCGACGCAGCAACGGCAGCACCCGCCGGCCGATCTCGGTACGCACGGCGGCCAGGGCGGCTCCCGGGGCGGAAAGATAGAGGCGAGCCTGCAACAGCGGTCCGCGCTCGGCCCCGGTCGATGAGGGGATGGTCATGCGTGGTTCACCTGTTCCGGTATAACACAAACCGAAGCCCGCATGAATCCCTCGCGATGGGCCCGCGGCCATCCCGGTCGATTCAGGGCGCGATGGTGATATCGATAGGCTCGGGAGCGCCCAGGCCCAGGCTCTTCAGGTCGCCGTCGAAGCGGGCCGCAGGACCTACCACCAGTACGCGCAGCGCCTCGGGCTTCATCTGCTTCCGCGCCACGGCCTGGACATCGGCGGTGGTGACCGCTTCCACCCGCGCCTTTTCCTGTTGCAGGAAGTCGCGGGGCAACCCAAAGAAATCGAAATACATGAGCCGGTCGACGATCTTGTCGAGATTTTCGAAATTGAACACGAAGGCATTGAGGTACCGGTCTTTGCCGAGACGCAGCTCTTCGGCGGTGGGCGGTTCCTGCTGCAGGCGCTCGATCTCGGCGATGATCTTGGCCACCGCTTTGAGGGTGGCGTCGGCGCGGGTCGACACCGAGCAGATGAACTGGCCGGGGTACGACATATTGGCGGTGATCGCCCCGTAGACGGAATAGGCCAGGCCCGCCCGCGACCGCACCTCGCGGAACAGGCGGCTGCCGAAGCTGATGCCGAAGATGTTGTTCATGACGAGGCGGGCCGCATGGTCGGGATCGAGCAGGCGGCCGCCCAGGTGCCCGAGCAGGATGTTCGATTGATTGGCCTGCGGCAGGTCGATCAGGCCGACCTTCGGCGTGAAGGCATACTCGACCGCTGGGAAGTCGGGCAGCGGCGTGTCGCCTTTCGGCCAGTCGCCGAAGGCCTTCTTGACGAGGTCGATGATCCGGGCGCGGTCGATGTCGCCGTAGATGGCCATCTGGATGTTCTGTGGCTGGCAGACCAGGCGATGGAAGGCGACCAGGTCGTCGCGGGTGATGGCGCGCAGGGTGGCATTCTCCGGATGGCGGGCGTAGGGGGACGCGGCGCCGTAGATGAGCTTGTCGAACTCCCGGGTGGCGATGGCTGCCGGTTGGTCGTTGCGCCGGCTGACGGCGGCGCGCATGGCCACCATGACCTGGGCCAGACGATCGGGTTCGAAGGCCGGCCGGCGGAGGATTTCGGCCATGACCTCGACGGCCAGATCGGCCTGGGAACTGAGCATGCTCAAGCTGAGCCGGCCGGAGATGGTCTCGAACGAGGTCTCGACCACGGCGCCGATCCCTTCCAGCAGGTCGTCGAGCTGGTCGCTCGTGTAGGAGGCGGTGCCGCCGATGCGCAGGAGACGGCCGCAGATCTCGGCCAGCCCGATCTTGTCGGGCGGCTCCAGGAAGGAGCCGCCATGGATGCGGACCGATGCCTGGATGAGCGGCAGGCTGCGATCGACCAGCAGGTAGAGGCGCAGGCCGTTGTCGAGGGTGATCTCCTCCAGGTCGGGTTGCCCGATCGGGGGCAGCGGGGGGAAGGCGATCTTTTCGACGTCGATGGGGCTGCGGGCCGAGGCGGCGCCGGCCGTCAGCAGGCAGAGAAGGCCGGCCAGCAGCAACAGGCACAGGCGGGCAGCGGGGCGGGGGCGGATCGAAGCGGAAGGAACCGGAAGGTCGCGGCGAGGCAGGCGGTTCATGGCTGTTTCTCCTGGGTGGGCTCGCTGGCGATGGCGGTGGTCGCAGGTGAAGGCTGGCTGCCGGCCGCCGTGGTCGTTGGGGCGGTCGACGGCTGGACCTCAGGGATGGCGCTCGCTGGCGCCGACGCGGCGGCTGGAGTGGCCGCGGCGGCAGCCGGGCCGGTACCGGTGGGCGAGGCCATGGCGCTCGGGGTGCTCGGGGCGGTCGGCGCCCCGGCGGTCGCTCCCGCCGCATCGGGGGTGGCGACGAGCCTGGCGGGGCTGCTGGCGGCGGGCGTGGCGATGGTTTCCAGCATCGCCACGGTGCGGTTGCGGGCCGTGAAGTAGGTGCGGGCCACGCGCTGCACGTCGGCGGGGGTGACGGCGTTGATGCGGTCGAGTTCGCGGAAGAGTTCCCGCCAGTCGCCCCACAATTGCTGGTACGAGGCCAGTTGCTGGGCGAGGCCCATGTTGCTGCGCAACCCGCGCAGGAAACCGGCCATGGCGCGGGCCTTGACCTTCTCGAGGTCTTCGTTGGTCAGGGGTTCGTTCTGCAGTCGCGCGATCTCTTCGTGGATCACCGCTTCGCAGCTGGCGTTGGTCGAGCCGGGCGCCGGCATGGCATAGACCACGGCCAGCGAGGGATATTTGGTGCCGGGAAAGCCGGTGAAGGCGCTCACCGAGACGGCGGCTTTGAGGTCGCGCACCAGGCGCCGATGGAGGCGCGAGGTGCGGCCCTGCCCCAGAATATCGGTCAGCGCCTCTATCGCTGGCGTGTCGGGGTGCGTGCCGGCAGGGACGTGCCAGCCGATGAGCAGGGTCGGCTGGGCGCGGTCTTCGATGATCACCCGTCGTTCGCCGAGCTGTTCGGGTTCGACCGTGGTGAGGCGCCCGGGTACGGGCCGGGCCGGCAGGCGGCCCCAGTATTTCTTCGCCAGGGCGATGACCCGGGCGGGGTCGACGTCGCCGACGATCGACAGGATCAGATTGCCGGGGCCGTAGGCGCGCTGGAAGACCTCCATGGCCGCCGCCCGCGAATAGTTCTGGATGTCGGACATGTGACCGATCAGCGGCTGCCCGTAGGGGTGGGCTTTGAAGGCGGTGGCGATGAAATCTTCGAACAGTTTGCCGCTGGGGCGGTTCTCGACCGTCATCCGGCGCTCCTCGGCCACCACTTCCCGCTCTTTGTACATCTCGCGCAGCACCGGGTCGAGGAACCGCTCGGATTCCATGGCCATCCAGAGTTCGATCTTGTTGGCGGGCAGGCTGACGATGTAGGCGGTCTGGTCGCGCGAGGTGAAGGCGTTCAGCCCGGTGCCGCCTTCGCGCTGCAGCAGATTGGCGAAGGCGCTGGGCTCGACGAGCTGGTAGGCCTCGGCCGAGGCCCGCTCGAGGTCGGCGGTCAGCGAGGCGAGGACGGCGGGGTCGGCGCGCGGCCCCTTGGCGCGCTCGGCCTGGATGGCGGCGAAGATCGCGTCCTCGCGGGCCATCAACTCGCGTTCGCGGACGATGTCGCGGCTGCCGATCGTGCTGGTGCCCTTGAAGGCCATGTGTTCGAACATGTGGGCCATGCCGGTCAGCCCTTTGGGATCGTCGGCGCCGCCGACGTCGGCCCAGGTGACCAGCGAGACGACCGGCACCTCGGGGCGGGGCAGGATGAGGATGCGCAACCCGTTGTCCAGCACGTGTTCCACCACCGCTTTTTCGAGGACGGTGCGGTCGAAGGCGAGATCGACGGCTTCGACCGCGCCGCTGGGCAGAAACAACGTCGTGGCGAAGGATGACGCCAGGAAGAAGACGATCTTCCCGAGAAGAGAACGTGGCATGCGTGACCTCCTGAATGAGCATGGCGCCCAGCGGTAGATTGGGCTGTCTGCCGTGGGCTGCCGGCAAGCGCCGGGCATCGTCGCCCGGGTCGGGACCGAACGGCCTGACCGCTGGTCGGGCGGGCCGGAAGCCAGACCGAGAGGCTTGCCGGCTTGGGCAGGGTACCAGGAAATTTTGGAGAAAACAAATGCTTGGATGGAAAACCCTCGGTAAAGTATAATCTCTGCCGATACCGAGGGTGAAGCTTTCGTCAACCGTGGAGGATGCATGAAGATCAAGGTCTGGGGATGCCGGGGTTCCCTGCCTTCGCCGGGGCCGCAGACGCTGCGGTACGGTGGGAACACGACCTGCCTGGAACTCCGGAGCGACCAGGGAGCCGTGCTGGTCATCGACGCCGGATCCGGGATGCGTCTGTTGGGCAAAGAACTCCTCAAAGACAAATCCGTCAATGAGATCTACTTCTTCCTGACCCACTGCCACTGGGATCACCTGGCCGGCTTTCCCTTCTTCGTGCCTGCCTACAGCGATCGTTTCACCATTCATGTCTATGGTGGGCCCAAGGATCAGCGGTCGGTCAAGAAGGTGCTGGCGCACCAGGTCGAGCCGCCCTATTTTCCGGTCGATTTCAGCAATATGCGGGCGAAATTCTATTACGGCAAGGATTGCCCGCGCCTCGAAACCGTCGGCTTCCATGATTTCGACGGGTTGCGCCTGAGCCATCCCAATGGCGGCTATGGCTGCCGGTTGAGCAATCAGGGGAAGACGTTCGTCTTCCTGACCGATAACGAGCTGTCGTTCCCGCATCCGGGCGGATTGTCCCGCGATCAGTATCTGGAATTCTGTCGTGGGGCCGACCTCCTGTTCCACGATGCCCAGTACACCCTCGATGACTACAAACTTACCCGGGGGTGGGGGCACACGACCTACGATGACGCCACCGATCTCGCCATCGAGGCGGGAGTCAAGCGGCTGGGCCTGTTCCACCACGATCCCGACCGCACCGATGACGATCTCGAGCGGCAGTTGGAACGGTGTCGGCAACGGATCCGCAAGGCCGGGGCGAATGTCGATTGCTTCGCGGTCGCCGAGGGGCAGGTCTTCGATTTCTGAAACGCAGGCTGTGTCCGGCGACCCTGTCATTGCCGCCGTTCTCGACCTCTTCGCGGCCGATGACGGCGGGCTGCCCGAGATCTGCCTGCACGGGCTGAGCGGCCCCGAGGTCGAAGACATCTATCAGATCCTGCGTCAGAAAACCCGTTTTCTGGTCGGCAGCCCGGTGTTCCGGCACCGTCTCGAACGGTGCGACAAACCGCTCGACAGCGTTCCCAACGCCGCCCGCCTGGTCGTGCAGGGCGAGGCCGACCCCTTCCATTTCCTCTGCCGGGGCATCACCGTCGATGGCGTGCCGTTGCCCGATCTCGGAGTCTTCGTGCTGGACAATGCGGTGGCGCTCGATTACGAACGCGGTCCGGCCTGGGAGGCCCCGCAGGTCGCCGGCCTCTTCCGCTTGCTGCGCGAGCTGTTCGCCCGAATCGCCCGCCCCCGGGTGTCTTACGATGCTGATAATGGCAGGGATGAAAGCGATCGCTTCACTCGTACGTTACGCATGTTCTGCGATTGGCACTCCTCAGCCCTTGGGAGCAGCCTTGGCCGGTGATCCCTTCTCTGAGCGGTGGCTTTCTTCCACCCTCGTCGATCCGGCTCCCACATAATGCCACCCATGGTGGTTCAAAGTTCGGGGCAATGACTGACCAACGGCACGGCGGTTGGCCATCCGCAGCGCCGATAGGGTAAACACGAAGAAAAATTCTGATCCTCCATCGATTTCCCATCAGGACGGGCAAAAGATTCCCCTGCTGGGTGGGGAAGGCCCGATGGCCACACAGCAATAATGCTTGCCAATGGCTTGGGAAGCATTTTACAATGCACCGAGGCTAACCTCTAACCACAGTTGGTTGGCGCATCCTCCATGGCAGTTTGGGGCGTCCTTGCCTTCCTGAACGCCAGGGGTGCTCTCTCGAAAATTTGACCTTCGTCAGCCTATATCGAAAAAGTCGAGAACACTCCCCAGGAAGACCGTGATTTAGCCTAAAACACCATTTGGGAAGATCAAGAGAATTTCCTCGAAGTCTGGAAGAAAATCCGCTCTCTTTCACATCCTTCATAGGCCTATGAACAAGGATCAGGTCAAGGAAAACGTCATCATCCGGGGTCCTGTTTTTCCAGAATTGGTGCAGATTTTGGTTGTAATCCCGATGGGCGAGAGTATCAAAATCATCGGTCGGGGCCTTTCTTCCAACAAAGTACATGAGGCCGTCCTAGATGATGATCAATTGGCTGTCTTGGAATGCCTGCCCGAGAAAGAACCATTCGATGGCGATCCCCAGAAGTTCCGCTTAGGTATTGAAGCCCTTCGCCTGGGGTGGGCGTATGAATATGACCCCTACTTTTCATTGTCCATCGCCCGCGTTGACCCGCTCCCCCACCAGCTTGAAGCGGTCTACGACTATTTCTTGAAACTCCCTCGAATCCGGTTCCTGCTGGCCGATGACCCCGGGGCTGGGAAAACCATCATGGCCGGCCTTCTCATCAAGGAGTTGAAAATTCGGGGTCTCATAAAACGAATACTGATCGTCACTCCCGCCAACCTTTCCTTTCAATGGCAGCGTGAAATGAAGGACAAATTCCGGGAATCTTTCGATGTCATCAACAGCCAGATCCTGCGGGCGAACTACGGCTCCAACCCTTGGCAGGAAAGAGACCAGGTCATCACTTCCATTTCCTGGGTCTCCCGTATCGAAGACGCCAAGATAAGCCTGCTCCGTAGCCATTGGGACCTCATCATCGTCGACGAGGCCCACAAGATGAGCGCCTATAATGCTGACAAGAAGACGCTGGCGTACCAGTTGGGCGAAGCCCTGTCCCAGATGACCGACCATTTCCTGCTCATGACGGCGACTCCCCACAAGGGCGACCCCGAGAACTTCCGATTGTTCCTCGAACTCCTCGACCGCGATGTGTACGGGGATATTCGGAGTCTTCAAGCGGCGATGAACCAACGGGAAGCCCCCTTCTACCTCCGCCGAATCAAAGAAGCTTTGGTTCACTTTCCCGATCCGGAAACCGGAGCGGTGAAAACTCTCTTCACCAAACGATGGGTCAGCACATCGGAATTTCAGATTTCCGCCGAAGAAATGGATTTCTACGACGCCCTGACCCACTATGTGGAAGACCAATCCATCAAAGCCGCTCAGGATGACTCGAGCCGGGGCCGGGCATTGGGCTTCACCATGGCCATGCTCCAAAGGCGCTTCGCTTCGAGCATCTATGCCGTCCGCCGAAGCCTCGAACGGATGCGGGATAAGCGCGAGAAGATCCTGGCCGATCCGGTGGCCCACCGGCAACATCAGATCCAGAGCAAACTTCCCGAAGACTTTGACGAATTGCCAGAAGAAGAACAGGCTGAAATCCTTGCCCAGCTCGAAGAGGTGGTTGCCTCGAGTGACCCAGATGACCTCCGGGAAGAGATCCTGCAATTGAACCGTCTGATCAAGGTTGCCCTCGAGATCGAAGGCAAGGAGACCGAATCGAAGCTGGCCAAGCTTCGGGAAGTCATCACCGAACAGGGAATTTTCGCGGACCCCACGATGAAGCTGCTGATCTTCACCGAGCACAAGGACACCCTTGATTTCCTGGTCGGCAAGCTGCGGGATTGGGGGTTGTCGGTTACCAAGATCCACGGTGGTATGAAGATCGGGAACCGGGATATGCCGGAAACCCGCATCTATGCCGAACGTGAGTTCCGCGAGTCATGCAAGGTCATGGTCGCGACCGAGGCCGCCGGGGAAGGGATCAACCTCCAGTTCTGTTGGTTCATGATCAACTATGACATCCCTTGGAATCCGGTTCGACTCGAACAGCGCATGGGCCGTATCCACCGCTACGGTCAGGAAAAAGACTGTCTCATTTTCAATTTCGTATCGACGAACACCCGGGAAGGTCGGGTCATGCACAAGCTGTTTGAGCGCATCCGCAGCATTGAAGAAGACCTCGATCCATGTCGTACCGGGAAAATCTTCAATGTTCTTGGCGACGTGTTCCCCTCGAATCAGCTCGAGAAGATGCTCCGAGAGATGTATGCCCGCAACCTGACCGAAGAGGTCATCAAGAACCGCATCGTTCAGGAAATCGACCTGGACCGCTTCCGGCGTATTACTTCATCCGCCCTCGAAGGCTTGGCCAAGAAAGAATTGAACCTCTCCGCCATCGTCGGCAAATCTGCCGAGGCCCGGGAACGCCGGTTGGTTCCCGAGGTCATCGAAGACTTCTTCTTGACCGCCGGGCCCCTCTCGGGGATCCATCCAAAGGAAATTGCCAAAGGGAAACACTTGTACAAAATCGGCAAAGTCCCTAAAAACCTCTGGCCGCTTGGGGAACGGCTTGAACCAAGATTCGGAGCTTTGGGCCGGGAATATAAGCAGATCGCTTTCGATAAAAAGCTGCTGACCGACGATCCGACCCTCGAGTGGGTGACCCCCGGCCATCCGCTCTTCGAGGTCATCCGCGAGGACGTGCTTTCCCAGACCCAGACGGATTTGTTGCGGGGGGCGATATTCTATGATCTTCATCGGACCGAACCTGCAAGGCTCGATGTTCTTTCCGCTTCTGTAAAAGATGGATGCGGCCACGTGCTGCATCGGCGGTTGTTCGTCATGGAATGCGACATGCATGGGGGTATCTTCGTCAGGCAACCGACGATTTTTCTCGACCTGATTCCCGCCGGTTCGGAAGCCAGGCCCCCGGATGACCAGAGGTTGCCTGACCGACGGCAAATCGAGCAAACCCTCCATGAGCAAGCCTTGAGGGCGTTCCAACAGCAGATCTCAGAACACCGGGAGAAGGAAATCAGGATCATCTCCAAGCATCTGGAGATCAGCCTGAACGAGTTGATAGACCGCCAGAACCATCGCATGGCCGAACTCCACGCCCTGAAAGAGGCGGGCGATTCGACTCCTCAACTCATGGGTCACATCAAGCAGACGGAAGATCGTATCGATGAGCTCAATACCCGCTTGGAGACCCGCCGGGAAGAACTCGCCAAGGAGCGGATTTGCGCGATCAGCGATATCAAGTTTCATGGCCGAGCTTGGGTCCTTCCCCACCCGGAGAGAGATTCCCCCGGTGTGGCCCCCATGGTCCGGGATGAAGAGGTTGAGAAAATTGCTATTCAAGCCGTCATGGCCTATGAACGCGCCCGAGGTTGGGAAGTCGAAAGCGTGGAAACCCAGAATCGCGGCTTTGATCTTATTTCCCGTCGACCACATCCCCAAGATCCAAAAACCGCGCTTGATATCCGGTTCATCGAAGTCAAAGGCCGGGCGGGGGTCGGTGATATCGCCCTGACGGCCAATGAATACAAGACCGCCGACCGCCTCAAAAAGATTATTGGCTCTACGTTGTGTACAACTGTGGGAACAAACCGGAAATTCACCCGATTCAAAACCCAGTAGAAATGGGTTTGGAGCCCGTCATCAAGATAGAACATTACCGGGTAAATTCAAAAAAGGTTCTTGGCTAAAAGACGATGAACAACCAAACGAAGCTACCAAAACGGTTAATCGAGGTGGATTTGCCGATCCGGCGAATTTCAGAACACGCACGGCGAGAAAAGAGCATTCGCCAGGGGCATATCTCGACCCTGCACATCTGGTGGGCGCGGCGACCGTTGGCCGCCTGCCGTGCGGTCTTGTGCGCGGCGCTGTGGCCCGATCCCGCCGATGAGCACTGCCCGCCAGCCTTCCTGGAAAAGGCTCGGGAGGTCATGCTCGAGTGGGCGACCAAGCACCCAGAACTGGCGAGCGACGAAACCTTCAAGCGGCGAATCGCTTGGCAGAAGGACCCCAAAAAAGCGGAAAATCCGGTCGAGGTACGCAAAGCTCTGCTCGATTTCATCGCCGATTTCTCCAGTTGGGACCATTCGACGAATCCCTCGTATCTTGAAACGGTACGAACTCTCACCCGCGTCGCTCACGAATCGCTGGGCGGCGAACCGGGGACCCGGCCGCTGGTCGTGGACCCGTTCGCCGGTGGCGGTTCGATTCCGCTCGAAGCTCTACGAATAGGCGCGGACGCGTTCGCTTCCGATTTGAACCCTGTCGCCGTCCTTTTGAACAAGGTCGTCCTCGAATATATCCCCAAATACGGCCAGAAGCTTGCCGACGAGGTTCGAAGATGGGGAACCTGGCTCAAGGAGCAGGCCGAACGAGAACTCGTCGAGTTCTATCCCAAAGACCCCGACGGTGCCGTTCCCATCGCCTATCTGTGGGCGCGCACGATCAGGTGCGAAGGTCCTGGGTGCGGCGCCGAAGTACCGCTCCTACGATCGCTGTGGCTGGCTAAGAAGGGCGCTCTTTCGGTCGCCTTGCGTCTCGTTCCGAAACTCGCCGAAAAACGGGTCGATTTCGCGATCATCGAAGGGGCCAAGGCGAAAGATGTCAGCGCCGGAACGGTCGCCCGCGGTTCGGGAACCTGCCCCTGTTGCGGCTACACCACGCCGGTCGCCAAGGTGCGCGAGCAGTTGAAGGCCCGCCGGGGCGGAGCCGCTGACGCCCGTCTCTTCTGCGTCGTCACCACCCGCCCCGGCCAGCAGGGCCGCTTCTACCGCCTGCCCACCCCCCGCGATCTCGAAGCCGTTGAGAACGCCCGCCGGGAACTGGAAACCCGAAAGCGCCGCCACACCGGTGAGTTGTCCCTGGTACCGGATGAACCCCTCCCAGCCCAGGGCACGCTAGGATTTCGCGTTCAATTGTACGGAATGATTGAATGGGGACATCTCTTCACCCCCCGCCAAGCCCTGGCGCTGACGACGCTGGTTGCATGCGTTCGGCAGATCGCCTCCCGACTTCCTTCCACCCCTCCCGGCTTCGCCGACGCCGTCCAGACCTGCCTCGCCCTCGCCATCGACCGTCAGGCGGATAGGCTTTCTTCATTGGCACGTTGGGATCAAGGATGGGTAAAAATTGCGAATACTTTCTCCAGACAAGTTTTACCAATGGTCTGGGATTTTGCCGAGGCAAACCCTTTTTCTGAGGCTACCGGAGATTTCTCCGGGGCGTTGGAATGGGTGAGCAAGGTCATCGAAACGCAAGCGGTGGCCCTTTGCCAGAGGCCACACACATCGACGGTATCCTCGAACTCCGCCACCACGCATCCCTTGCCCGATCAGTCCGCCACGGCGTTTTTCACCGATCCGCCCTATTATGACTCGGTTCCCTATGCCGACCTCTCTGATTTCTTCGGGTCCTCGCTATTTGAAGTGGGTAAAGGCAACCACGGCGGTGAGCCGAGGACAGCCCTTGCTTTGGGGCCGTTTCCCCGATACCCTTTGGCCTGGGGCAGGCGAAGGCCGGCCCCTGGCCCTGGGG
>QOQW01000047.1 GCA_003327425.1 Candidatus Ozemibacter sibiricus | reverse complement strand
AAAAGAACGACCGACATCATGTCCATGTTCAATTCTTCCCCCCCTCGGAATCTGCCACGTGCAGTTCAGCTTCTTTGGCCGTGGCCAGATGATTGTAGATCAGGGCCAGGAAGAGGGCGAAGACGATCAGGAAGAACCCATAGGCCACAGCCAGATTCAGACCCATGAACAGAATTGTTTCCATCAGGGTCGGTTGAACCAGGTTGATGACGACGAATCCGG
The DNA here is from genome assembly GCA_003327425.1 of Candidatus Ozemibacter sibiricus. Taxonomy (GTDB): domain Bacteria; phylum Muiribacteriota; class Ozemobacteria; order Ozemobacterales; family Ozemobacteraceae; genus Ozemobacter; species Ozemobacter sibiricus. Next base: position 12,373 of record QOQW01000047.1, on the reverse strand, counting down.
CATAGACGAGACAATAGAGCCAGAACATCCGCACCCCGATATAGCTTTTGTAGGGCGATGCAGGATCTTTGCCGACCTTGGCGGCTGGTTCATGCAGCATGCTTATATCCTCCGGCAGGTTCGAAGTGGGAGAGCGATGAGACACCCTCCTTCCCTTGGTATTGCGTACAGTATCAGAAAACGGCACTCAAAACCACGCCCCGCTGCCCCATGGGGGAAGAGGGAAGAAGAAGCCGCAGCGCCCTCATCCGAGGCAGCGACACCTTCGGTCACCAGTTCATCGAGCCCTGGCGGTAGCCTTCCACGTCGAGGGTCACGAAGCGGAACCCCAGCGCCCGCAGGCGCGGGGCGACGCTTTGCAGGAGCGGCAGGGCGCGAGGCAGGTCGGCGGGGGTCACCTCGATGCGGGCGATCGCCCCGTGGTGCCGCAGGCGAGCGCCGGCCAGGCCGACCGCCGCCAGGATGGCTTCGCCTTCCCCGATCTGCCGCAAGGTCTCGGCCTCGACCGGCGTGCCGAAGGGAATGCGCGTGGCAAGGCACGGCATCGGCAGCCGGATGAAGTCGGCCGCCCCCCATTCCTGCAGCATCTGCCGGATCATCGCCTTGGTGAAACCCGCTTCGTCGAGCGGACTGCCCACCCCCAGCTCGGCCAGGGCCCGCTTGCCCGGCCGATAGTCGTTGCGGTCGTCGAGGTTTGAGCCCTCGACCAGTCGCCAGCCGGCCGGCACGACGGCCAGAAGACGCGCAAAGATCTCCCGCTTGCAGTGGTAGCAGCGATCGGGCGGATGCTCGCGGAAGACCGGCAACGGCAGCACCGAGATCTCGAGCCGTTCGCACGGAATCTTGAACCGCTCGGCCAACCGCAGGGCCCGCTCGGTCTCGGTCGGCGGCATCAGCTCGGAGGCCACGACATACGCCCGCACCTGCTCGGACCCTCGCCAGCGCACCGCCGCCAGCGCCAGAAAGCCGCTGTCCATGCCCCCCGAATAGGCGATGGCCACCCCCGCTGACCGGCTCAAAATCTCCCGAAGCTTGGTCAGAGCGCCGGCGACATCCATCTGGCCACCTTCGGCGGCTGGCTCAGAGCGCGGCCGGGCCGCTCCGGCGGCGTCGAACTCGTTGTTCATGGTCCATAGCTCCAGCGGCGGTCGGCGCCGGCGGCGTGCCGCGGCGCCGCGCGGCTCAATCCTGGTGGGCGGTGGCGCGGGTCAGCAAGGTGACGTTCTGCTTGGTGAAGAACCCGTCGAAATCGCCATACCGATGAATGTACTCGTTGACCAGCAGCGTCGTCTGGAAGGGGACGGTGAAGATCTGCTTCAGGCCTTCTTCCGGCGAGCCGACCATCTCCTCGAGATAGCGCTGGCCGTGGTGGCGCAGACCTTCGACGACCGCCTCGATGTTGTTGGTGTCGAACGCCATGTGATGCACCCGCGGCCCATAGGTGTGGGCGAACTTCTCGGTCGGCCCCGAGGTCGCTTCATCGACGAACGGCGAGATGCCCGAGGTGAAGACCAGGGCGAAATCGTCCTTGCCCAGCCGCGAGACGTTGGTGATCGAATTCAGGCTCTCGACGTAGATGGCCATGGTGAACCGATAGTTGGTCAGCGACATGAACTCGAGAATGGCCGCATCCCGCTCTTGAGCTCGCACCCGCGTCGCGCAATGGTCGAGCCGGCCGATGTCGGCCAGGAACGGCCGCTCGGGCTTCTTCAGACGCCGATCGAGGCGGCGCGCCCCCGGCGTGCGCCAATCGCCGCGCGGGCCGGTCCATTGCACGAACCCGGTGGCGTTGCCGGTATAGACGGAGGGCCACGTCTGAATGAACCGGAACCCCTGCCCGACCACCGGCCGCTCGGTCTGGAACGCGATGCCGCGCCCCCGCTGGATCTCGACGTAGGCGGCCAGATCTTTCACCGCGAACACGAACGTCTCGAGCCGGGTATCGGGCAGACGGCGCCCGACCGGATAATCGTTGGCAGCGGCGAAGGGGTTGGGCGAGCGGAGCCGACAGCGCACCAGGAAATCGGCCGACCCCGGGCAGGTCAAGACGTACGTCACGTGGTCGATATCCTCGAAGACATCGGACAACTGGTAGCCGGTCGAGTCGAGCAGGTTCTGCACGGCCGCTCCCAGCAGGTCGGGCTGGGTATTGATGATGACGGCCTCGAGACCGCCGACCAGGCCTTCCAGCCCGCTGCGCTTCCGATCGGCCAGGACCTCGTCGACCTTGGCCAGGAGCTTTTCATCGCTATTGACGAACGAAGACATGATGCACCTCACAGTGGCAGGTTCTTCTCACGCCTCGCCGGGCGGCCAGGCGCTCAGACATGGGGCAGTTGCGCGGCCAGACGCCGCAGACGTTGGACATAGGCGGCGGCATCCCAGTCCCGAAGCCGGGCGACCCCCGAGCGGATGCCGGCGGCGGCCACCGCGGCCGCCACACGTTCCAGCAGGCGCGGGTCGAAGGGCCGCGGCAGCAGATACTCGCGACCGAAGGCCAGCGGCGTTCCCCCGTAGGCCTGGATGACCGCGTCGGGCACCGGCTCGCGCGCCAGGGCGGCCAGCGCCTCCACCGCCGCCAGCTTCATGCCCTCGTCGATGGCCCGCGCCCGGATGTCGAGAGCGCCGCGGAAGATGAACGGAAAGCCGAGCACGTTGTTGATCTGGTTGGGCAGGTCGCTGCGACCCGTCGCCACGATGGCGTCGGGGCGGGCCGCCCGCGCCTCGTCGTACGGGATCTCGGGCACCGGATTGGCCAGCGCGAAGATGATGGGGTCGGGCGCCATCGCTTCGATCATCTCGCCGGTGACCACTCGCGGCGCCGAGACGCCGATGAAGACGTCGGCACCGACCAGCGCTTCGGCCAGGGTGCGCGCCGCGGTCTCGGCGGCGAGCGGCGCGAGCCACTCATGCAGGCCGCCCGGCCGACCCCGCCAGACCACCCCCTGCACATCGGTCATCACCAGATGTTCGGGGCGAATGCCCAGACTCAGCAGCAACCGAGCGCACGCGATGCCGGCCGCACCGGCGCCGCTGAAGACGACTTTGGTGGTGGCCGGCTCTCGCCCGGTCAGGTGCAGCGCGTTGCGCAGCGCCGCTCCCACCACCACGGCGGTGCCATGCTGATCATCGTGGAACACGGGAATGGCCATGGCCCGCTGCAGCTCGCGCTCGATCAGGAAGCAATCCGGAGCCCGGATATCCTCGAGGTTGATGCCGCCGAACGAGGGCTCCAGCGGCTTGATCGCCTCGATCACCCGCCACGGATCGGTGGCGTCGATCTCGAGATCGATGGCGTCGATCCCGGCGAACCGCTTGAACAGGACGGCCTTGCCCTCCATCACCGGCTTGCCGGCCAGCGCCCCGATGTGCCCCAGCCCCAGCACCGCGGTGCCGTTCGAGATGACGGCCACCAGGTTGCCGCGACCGGTCAGCTCATAGGAGCGATCGGGGTCGTCTTTGATGCAGAGACAGGGAATGGCCACCCCGGGCGTGTAGGCGAGCGCCAGATCATGCTGCGTGAGGCACGGCTTGGTGGGCTGCAGCCCGATCTTGCCGGCCGGCGCGCGGGCGTGATACTCGATCGCCGCGTCAGGGTCGGGAAAGATCGCTGTCCAGTCGTGCGCGCTGGTCGCCACCTGCCTGTGCTCTGCCTTTCTGGGTCGGACGCGGCCCGCCAGCGGGCGGGCGCCTCACCGCCCTCCCGCTCGTTGCTCCAGGTACCGGCGCAGGGCCATCACGGCCCGGCCCCGGTGACTGATCTGGTTCTTCTCTTCGGGGCTCAATTGCGCCACGGTGATGCCGCGCTCGGGCAGGACGAAGACCGGATCGAAGCCGAACCCGCCTTCGCCCTGGGCTTCGAAGCCGATCACCCCCTCCAGCACTCCTTCGAACACCTGTTCGTTCCCCTCGGTGTCGAGGTAGACCACCGTACAGCGGAAGCGGGCGGTCCGCTGGAGCAGGGGGATTCCCTGCATTTCGCCCAGCAGCTTGACGATGTTCTTGGCGTGGGTCGGCTGGGGCGCGGAATACCGCATCGAATGGACGCCCGGCCGGCCGCCGAGGGCATCGACCTCCAGGCCGGAATCATCGGCGAAGACCGGCGCCTTGACGTGCTCCCAGAGGGCTCGGGCCTTCTTGCGGGCATTGTCGCGATAGGTGGCCCCATCTTCTTCGACCTCGGGAATATCGGGGCGGTCGAGCAACGATTTCAGTTCGTAGGCCGGCCCCAGGATGCCGGCGATCTCTTCGAGCTTGTGTCGGTTGCGAGTGGCGACCCAGAGATTCATGACAGCGGCCCCAGAATCTGGGTTTGCAGGGCGAGCAGCTCGCGCACCCCGGCTTCGCCCACGCGCAGCATCTCGTCGAGGTGAGCGCGGGTGAAGACACCTTTCTCGGCAGTTCCCTGCACTTCGATGTAGTTGCCGCGATGGTCCATCACCAGGTTGAGGTCGGTTTCGGCGGCCGAATCTTCTTTGTAATCGAGATCGAGCGCGACCGTTCCCTGGATGACCCCGACACTGACGGCCGCCACCCGCGCCACGATCGGATGCTGGGCGATCTTCCCCTCGGCCATCAGTTTGCGCACGGCCAGCTCGAGGGCGACCATGGCTCCGGTTACGGCGGCGGTGCGCGTGCCGCCATCGGCCTGGAGCACGTCGCAATCGACCATCAGGGTGCGCGGCCCGACCTTCTTGAGATCGATGGCAGCGCGCAGCGCACGCCCGATCAGGCGCTGGATCTCATGGACCCGGCCTTTGACGGTGGTGTTGCCGTATCCCGCGCGCGGATTGCGCGTGACCGCGCACCCCGGCAGCAAGGCATACTCGGCGGTGATCCAGCCCTGCGGTTCAGGGCGCGACTCGAGAAAGGACGGCACTTTCTCTTCCACGCTGACCGTGCAGATGACTTTGGTGTCTCCGCACGAGATGAGCGCAGAACCGTGGGGAAACTTGACGTACCCGGGTTCGATGGTGACCGGGCGCATCCGGTCGGGGGGGCGTCCGTAGCTTCGTTCCATCAGGGATACGGCTCCTTCTGCTGCATCCGGGGGCGGTCAGATGCCGCCATCCACGGCGAAATCCATGTACTCGTTGAAGACGATCATCAAGACCAAGGCCAGGAGGAACAGGCCGATCATGATCGCCATGAACTTCTTGTGGGCCGCCTCGGGGTCGGGAATGGACAGACGCGGACGCTCCGCCTCGTCCTGTTCCGCCTCCTTGCGGATGGCCCGGCGGGTCCGACGGGAAACCTGGGGAGGAGGTTGCTCAAAATCCTGGTCTTCCATAGGCACTGCTCCGAAGGGAGGATTTCGGGCTCAGGATACCATACTTCCGCATTTGACAAACCCCTGATCGCCATGCCATGTTGCCGGCAATGCATTCCAGGAGGAGCGAGAGGCGATGACCAGCAAGACCACCGAAACGATCCTGGTGACCGGCGGCGCCGGGTTCATCGGTTCCCATACCTGCAAAGCGCTGGCGCAGGCGGGCATGGTGCCGGTGACTCTCGACAACCTGGTCAACGGGCACCGCAGCGCGGTGAAATGGGGCCCCCTGACCGTCGGCGATATCAACGATCACGCCTGCCTCGCCCGGGTCATGCGGCAGTATCAACCGACCGCCGTCATCCATTTCGCCGCCTACGCCAGCGTCGGCGAATCGATGACCGATCCCGGCAAATACTATCGCAACAACATGGCCGGCAGCCTCAGCCTGCTCGAAGCGATGCGGGATTTCGGGGTCAAAGACCTGGTGTTCAGCTCGACCGCCGCGGTCTACGGCATTCCCAGCCGTTCGCCCATCCCCGAGGATCATCCGCTCAATCCGATCAATCCGTATGGCTGGTCCAAACTGATGATGGAACGCATGATGCGCGACTTCGCTGCCGCGCATGGTTTGCGCTTCATCGCGCTGCGGTATTTCAATGCCGCCGGCGGGGATCCCTCCAGCGAGATCGGAGAACGGCACGATCCCGAGACCCACCTCATCCCGCTGGTGCTCGATGCCGCCATGGGCCGGCGCGCCAATGTCACCATCTTCGGCCACGACTACCCCACCCTCGATGGGTCCTGCATTCGCGATTACATCCACGTCTCCGACCTGGCCGACGCCCACCTGCGCGCGCTGCACTACCTGCGCGCCGGCGGCAAGGAGCAGGCCTTCAACCTCGGCACCGGTCAGGGCTACTCGGTCAAAGAGGTGGTGGCGGCCGTCCAACGCATCACCAACAAGAAGGTACCGGCCGTCATCGGGCCCCGCCGGGAAGGCGACCCGCCTGAACTGGTCGCCGACCCCACCCGCGCCAGGCTCATCCTTGACTGGACCCCGACCCGCAGCAGCCTCGACACCATCATCACCCACGCCTGGAACTTCCGCCGCAAGACCTGAACCGCCACGGCATGGTCCGCATGGTCCACCTGCTGCCCGCGCGTCGGCGGGACGGCGCCCCGTGCGAGGGTGCGGCCCTCCGACCGCGCGCGAACCGTCCCGGGAAGATTCGCTGCGCGATGCCCGCCATCGGGAGTTTGCCGGTCTCCTGAGAAACCTGTTACACTGGAAGAAAGTCCGTCCGCGGGCTTCCCGCCCGCCATTCCCCCGAACGGAGGCAGGACCAGCATGGGCGTCCAGATCAAGGGCAAGGTCCAGAAGGGCCTGGGCGAATCCCAGAACACTGTCAGGGAACAGATGCCCTTCTTCCGGGAATGCTTTCCCGAGGTGAAGGACTGCAAGCCCGCCACCATCAATATCTTGCTCGACAAACCGCTGGTGGTCATCACCCCCGACTACACCACGGCGCCGTTGCCGTGGCATCCGGCCTTCAAGATCGTCAAAGGCGGCGAGATCTTCCGCTTCCTACGCATCACCCTGACCATCGACGGCCACCCGCCGGTGCGCGCCTGGGTCTACAAAGCCCAGTTCTCGCCGTACCGCGACAACCCCTTCTACCTCGAGGTGCTCGCCCCTCCCATCGCCTTCCAGGGCACCCCTGGCTGTACGATCGAGGTCGAAAGCCGCAGCTACGAAGGCGTCGTCGTCATCGGCGCCGCCCAGCGCGGCGGCTGCGGCGACGCGACGGCGACGACCGCGCCAGCCGGGCCGGCCATCTGAACCCGCCCCGGCGTTCCGCATGCAACTGAAGGCCCTGACCGACCGCGTCCAGCTCTTCCCCGGGCCGGTCAACATCGGGCTGGTCCTGTTGGCCGATGATCGCGTCGCCCTGATCGACAGCGGCCTCGACCGTCGGCAGGCCCGCCATGTCCTCGAGATCCTGGCCGACTATCGCTACCGCCTGGATACCATCCTGGTCACCCACGCCCATGCCGATCATACGGGCGGCTGCGCCTTCCTGCAAGAGGCGACCGGGTGCCGCATCCTGGCCGGGCCTCGGGAAGCCCCGGCCATCGACCATCCGCTCATCCAGGCAATCGTCCTGTTCGGCGGCGCCCCCTTGCCCGAGCTGGTCACCCCCTTCCTGGTGGCCGATCCCGCGCGGGCGACGGTGATCGACGAGCCGACCTTGCATCTGGATGACCTCACGATCGAGGTGCTCGACCTGCCGGGGCATTCCATCGGCCAGATCGGGTTTCTCGTCGATGGCGTGGCGTTCGTCGGCGACGCCCTCTTCCCCGAGCCGGTGATCAAACGCAACCGCCTGCTGTACGTCTTCGACCCCATCGAGCATCTCGCCTCGCTGCAACGCCTGGAGGCGGTGCCCGCCTCGGTCTTCGTGGGCGGCCACTTCCCGCCCGTCACCGATCGCCACAGCCTGATCAAGGCCAATCGCAAGCATGTCGAGCAGCTCTTCCAGTTCGTCCGGTCCCTGCTCACCGGCCCCCAGACCTTCGAACGGATCCTCAAGGAACTGCTGGGCCGATTCCAGTTGCGCAAATCAGGGTGGGAGTATTTCTTGTACCGATCCACCCTCAATGGCTATCTGTCGGCCCTCAAGCGACGCGGCGAAGCCGATTGCCGCATCATGGACAATGCATTGCTGTGGTTCGGCCGAACGCCGGCCGCACCCACCACCCCGGCCTCCGACGGCAGCACTCCGGGGGGAAAGGAAGGCCAGCCCTGACCGCTCCGCTCCCTGAACGTTTTCCCCTTTCCGCCGGCACAACCACCGCGATCGTGTGGCTGGCCGGCTGGCTCAGTCTGTGCTCGCCCCCCCTCGACGCCCAGACCATCGACCGCTGGCTGTTCATCCCCTATGGACACCCCGGTCGACTCGACCATGAACCGAACGAACGGTCGCCCAACGGACGCACCGAGTTGCACTTCTCCTACGATGGGCGTCCCTGGCGATTGATTCGGCGATTCAGCCAGAGCCTCGCCCGCGATTCCTCCCTCGCCTCGAGCACGCCCGACGCCTTCGATGACGGTCGGCCCGACCCCGCCGAAATCAACCGCCTGCTCGAGGTCTTCCAGAAAGCCGCGATCGAGGCTGAGCTGACCCCGGCTTCGCTGGTCGCGCCCTTCCCCGCCTCGTCCGGGCTGCCGCCCCCCACCGCCTCAGACGCAGCCCTCTTGGCCAGTGCGACCGCCGCACCCACCGCCACCGCCGCGGCGATCGCCAGCTTCCCGCCGGCTCCTCCCCCGGCCGAGGCCTCGCCTCGGCCGGCCTCGCCTCCGAACGAAGGGACCGCCCCGATCCGCTGAACGTGCAGGCGGTCGCCCCCAATCGATCCGGCCAGTCCTGCCCACCGGCGTCTGGCCCATGATGCCCCTGGCGAGACACGCCCTATCGCAAAGCCCCCCGGCAAGAACCTCCCACGACATCTGTCTCGATCCCCCTTCTCCGGGCAAGGAAGCCATGGTGGATGATCGGGGTTCGGTGCCACCATGTCCAGGGATGAAAAAAGCGCCCGGCCAGACGGCGGGCGCTGGGGTTGTTCGTCGAAAGGCTGGACCGCTCGGCTCAGTGGTCCTTGTTCTTGTTGAAGCAGTCGCGGCAGAACACCGGCTTGCCCGTGGTGGGCTTGAAGGGCACCTGCGTCTCCTGACCGCATTCGGAGCAGGTCACAGTGTGCATCTGCCGGGGTCCGCCAGTACCGGTCCGGCCGGTTTTCCGCTGATCGCGGCAAGCTTTGCAGCGGACCGGCTCGTGCTCGAAGCCCTTTTCTTTGTAGAACTGCTGCTCCGAGACGGTGAAGGTGAAGGACTTGCCACAGTTACGACAGGTGATGGTCTTGTCTTCCATGAGAAACTTCCTTGGGGTACTCCCGGCAGATAAGATGTCCGCGAACCTCGCGGATCCGGATCAAGGCGCCTGTCCGCCGCTGCGTGGGCACTGGCCGAGCCGGGCCACTTCCCTCTCAATCGTCAGACGATTGCAAAGATCCGAATGTACCATACCAGACTTCCCCTCTTGTGTCAACTATCATTCTCAGGTCCAGGGACCGTTCCACCAGCTTCCCCAGTCCGATCGGCGAGGAGGATCAAGCGGTTCTCGCAGGAGACGTACGGCGCCGCTCCCCGAACCACGGGCATACCACCCCCCACCATGCATCTCCACAAGCGAAAGCAGTGAAAGCCGCCAGCCATGCCACACCCAACGAACCAGCCGCCCGGAACCTGCTCCAGATCATGACCTGAAATCACTTCCCATTCGCGAAAGCGGTTGTGCGAGGGAAGAGATTCTGATAGGATGGCCTGGGATCAAGGCATGGTACCACCTCGACCTCTCTTCACATACAGGGTGATCGTTCCCTATTCCGAATCGGCCAATCTGCAGAAGCGCTTCAAGATCGAGTACACCATCGAAGCTCCCGATCGTGAGACCGCGCTGCAGAAGGCCGAGCGAGAGTTTTTCGCCTACACGCAGTACAACAGTGCCTCCTGGGTACGAGTCATCGAGCGCGAAGGCATCCGCGTCTGGAAGATCCTGCCCGACCTCCCGCAGACGCCGCAGACCATCGACGAACTGGCGGCCCGTCTCCGTTCTGACGACGAAGACATCCTGTACAACACTCTGCTCTCGCTGGGCGCCCTCGAGGATGCGACCGCCAGCGCCCTCGTCACGCCTTTGCTGCGCCACCCCAACCCCGACATTCGCACCCTGGCGGCCGAAACCCTCGGCAAGATGGGCGACCCCTCGAATCTGCCGCTGCTGCTCTCGCACTACACCAACGAGGCGCCCGCCACGCTCAAAGCCACGATTCTGACCGCCATTTCCCGCCTGGCGCGTCCTGGCGATCCGGTGTCCGACATCATCGCCGCCGCCCTCGGCGATAAAGACCCTCGGGTCCGCGCCAACGCGGTCGAAGCGGTCGAGCGACTGCGCCTGCCGACTACCACTCGCATGCTCGCCCCCCTCCTGGAGGACGAAGACAACCGCGTCCGGGCCAACGTCTTGAAAGCCCTCTGGGACACCCACGACCGCGCGAAGCTGGCGGCGACCCTGCGCGAGATGGCTACCCATCCCAGCCATTGGATGCGCGCGTCGGCGGCCTTCGTGCTGCGGCATGTCCGCATCGACCAACATCTGAAGCTGGTCCAGACCCTTCTCGAGGACCGCATTCCCGAAGTCCATGCCAACGCCTGGAAAGCGCTGCTCGTGCTAGAAGAGCTGGATTGCATCCCGCTCTGGTTCGAGCATCTCAACCCCCTGCATGTCGCCGACCTGCCGCTCATCCAGGCCAAGATCGAGAAAATGGGCCCTCCGGCCTTCGAACGGGTATTGGCGGTCAAACCTCGTTCACGGGAAGAGTATCGCCAGGTCCAGGGCATCCTCGATGCCCTCGAGCAGCAGGCGTGGCAGCAGCAGGGCTGGCTCGGCTGGCTGAAAGCCAAACATCGTCGATTCTTCGGGCGCCCCTGAACGAGAGTTCCTCTCTTTCCGCCCCCCCCTCTCCCATCGCCCTTCTCATACCAGCGGGCCGGGCGAGGTGAACCGACTTCGGTCAGGCCCAACGCCTCTCTGAAACCCTCGGTATCAGCCAAGTCGCTGAACCTCGGCTCCGCTGCCGCGCCCAAGCGTCGGCGACCAGGGGGCCTGGGGCCCGTGGCCCCTGACGGAATCCCTGGGAGCCACGAGGACAGTCGTGTGTTCGGGGGGCCTTCAAGAGCGCTCGTTTGCCCTGGGTTCGATTCCCCGAGGTTGCGTCACTGGCGGAAATCGGCTACCGTAGCACCGGCCACCATGTCGAACCATACCCGCGGACTCGTGCTCGTTCTCTGTGCTGCCGTGCTGTGGAGCACGTCGGGCATCTGCGTGAAATTGCTTCCCGAGACCGGTCCCATGGTCATCACCGGGTGGCGCAGCGTGTTCACGCTGCTGTGGCTGGTGGGACTGTTCGGGTGGGTGGCCGGCGGGCCCGGGGCCGCCTGGGCGAGATTCCGCCAGCGGCTTGGCGTTCGCGCCATCTGGGGCTCGGCCATCGCCTACGCCCTGATGCTCGTGTTCTTCATCGCCGCGACCCGCCTGACCACCGCCGCCAACGCCATCTTTCTGCAATATACCGCGCCATTCTACGTCGCCCTGCTGTCATGGCCGATGCTCGGCGAACCCTTGCACCGCCGGGACTGGCTGCCTCTGATGGGCTGTCTGGCGGGCATGGCGCTGTTCTTCGGCGAACGACTCTCCACCGACGGCCTGGTAGGCAATATTCTGGGCATCGTCTCGGGCGTCGCCTGCGGGGTCAATGCCATCTTTCTGCGGTTGCTTAGCCGCCACCCGGCTCTGGGGGCCGATGAAGGCGACGCCTCGACCGCCCGCCCCGCCAGCGCCGAGGACCATGCCCCGCCCTCGCCTGACGAACCTCCGAACGGGTTGTTGCAGGCGTTGCCCGCCATCGTCCTCGGCAACGCCCTGACCATCCTGATCTGCCTGCCCTGGATGGCGACGTGGTCGCCGTCCGGCCAGGTGATGATGGTCCTGGCGGGCATGGGTCTGTTCCAGCTGGGTATTCCCTATACGTTGTTCATGCTCGGACTGGCGCATATCACCGCGCTCGAAGCAATGGTGCTGGGCATGGTCGAGGCGGTCCTCAATCCGATCTGGACGGCCATCGGCGCCGGCGAACGTCCGTCCCTGCCGGCCATCGCGGGCGGAGTGCTGATTCTGGGCTCGGTTTTGACCTTCACCGCAGGGCGTGCCACCTCACCGGATGCGCCGAATCGCCAGAGCCGTCCTCCGCAGGCCGACCCCGCGCCTCGCGAGAAGACCCTGCCCGCTTGACGCCCAGCGATGCCGTCGTCACCTTCCGACGGCACGATTGGCCCTGAAGTTGGGCATGGCAAAAAGACCAGCAATTATCGGTGAATATCGCGAACCCAGTTTGGTAGCCATTTTCCCCTGTTTTGGGGGAACTTTGTTTTCCTATTTTTTGGGGGGGGCCAAAAAAATTGTAAGGGGGGGGCTTGTACCTAGG
>QOQW01000046.1 GCA_003327425.1 Candidatus Ozemibacter sibiricus | reverse complement strand
CCGTGCCGTTGACCGGCGACAAGGCGGCGAGGCTGAACCCGTTGACCGGCTCGCTGAAACTGGCCGTGACCGGAATCGGCGAAACGTCGGTCGGATCAGGCGCCGTCGTCAGCAGTTCGGCGCTCGGTGCCACCGAATCGTAGACCCGGGTGACGGGGGCGGCGGCGAGGTTGCCGGTGTTGAACGCCCCCGAGGCCACGTTGGCAGGCAGCGACACCGTGACCGGGCCCTGCCCTGCCGGCACGACGTTGAATGTCCAGACCTGGCTGGGGGTGACTTCGGTGAACCCGGTGATCGTGCCGTTGGCCACCGCCAGATCGGCGACCTCGAACCCGGTGACCGGCTGACTGAAGCTCGCCGTCATCGGAATGGGCGAAATCCTGGTCGGGTTGGGCGCCGCGCACAGCAGCTCGGCCACCACCGGCGGACCGCTTTCCTCGACGGCCGTGGTGAACGTCCAGTGCGTGTCGGTGGCCATGGCGTTGCCGGCCAGGTCGAGCACCCCGCTGGCCAGACTCACCCTGAACGAGGTTCCCGCCGCCAACGGCGCTGGCGGAACATAGGTCAGATCAGCACCGCCCGCGGCGACGGTGGGCAGGCCCAACGCCTGCACGGCGCCGCGGCTGTCGACGAGACGGAGCCGCTCAGTGACGCTGGTGGCCACCACCGGCTCATCGAACCTCAGCACCACGGGGGCCGAGGTGGCGACCGAGGTCGCTCCCGAAGCGGGCAGGAACGAAACGAGCACCGGTGGCGTTCGATCGTCAGGGGCGATCACCGGCCATCCAGTCGAGCGCGTGACCCGCATGCCGCCGGCGTCAGCCACCGCCACGACGAATGACACCCAGCCCGCCTTTGGCGGCGTTCCCGAAACGACACCCGTGGCGGGGTCGATGGCCAGCCAGGCCGGGGCGGTGGCGAGCGACCACCGATAGGGAGCCCGTCCACCGGTGGCGGAGAACGTTTGCCGACAGACCTGTCCAACCAGGGGTTTGCTGGCCAGAGGCGTTTCGGCCATCGTCAGCACCACCCCCGCCGCCGGGAGCTGCGCTGGGTTCCCGTAGCTCTGGTTCGTGATCTGAGCCGCTACCAGGCAGAGCTGGCCGGTCGGCCGCCCCGTCGTTTCATCATAGAAGACGATGCCGACCAGCCCCAGCCCCGGCACCAGCATCCAGGTCTCCTGGATGACCTCGCCGGTATCAGGCAAGGTGGCCTGCACATCGAGCCGGATGCCATCGCGAGGTCCCCACGGCAGCACCACTTGAATGCGGCCGATGAACTGACTGCGCAACTCGGCGGTGCGCATCGAGCCGTCGGCATCTCTGAACCGCACGGTCTGCGACAGCGCATCGCCATCTCGGGCGATCTGATTGGTCAACCGCCATCCGCGGCCCTCGTTGAACTCATCGGAGGCGCCGTAGGCGACCAGCCCGTAGATATTGGAAAACCGCAGTCGGCCCTTGTTGTCGGGGTCGAGCAAGCGGGCGATCTCGCCCAGGGGCCTGTCTACCACGGCGGCGTAGGGGCGGGCGATCAGCGACAGGGGGATCCGGCTGGAGGTGGTCGGAGAAAGGCCGAACTGCAGCGAGGCGGTGGCCACGCCGAGGCCGGCGAGGCTCACCGACAGCGGCCCGGAGTATTCCTGCCGATCGAGGGTGAAGATCGGTTGGCCGTCGGTGGACGCCTCGGCGCTGGAGTTGATCCCGGTCAGGACGAAATCGCCGGTCGAAGCCCCGGGAGCCGAGGGCAGGCGAACGGCATTGAGACGGTCTCCCTGGCTCATCGGGAAGAGGGCGGTGGCCGGGACCGGCCCGGTTGAGAAACTGCTGGCCCCGAGAACAGCGAATTCCAGATCATCCACGAACCACTGCCCGGCGAGTCGGATGACCGTGATCTTCAACTGGAAGCGGGAGCCGTTGGGAAAGTCGATCCAGGTGGGGACGAGCGCGTGATCGGGCGACAGGAAGACGATCTCCGACGGTTGAATGAAAAAGGTGTAGGAGCGGAATTCGGACGCTCCGGTGCGGATGTCGTCGCCGAAATCATAGAGGGTGAAGGAGGCCAGAGCGGTGCCGCCATCGGTGGAAGCGGCCAGACGAGGGCTGAGGTAATCCCGAACGGCGCCACGGCCGCCGATCGCCTGCATGAAATCGCCCAGGCGGGCGGCGATGCGGTGCGCCTCCTCGCTGGTGTCGACAGGAGAGGACGAGCCGCCGCCGCCGCCCATGCAGCCCCAGATGACGGCCAGCCCGATCAGCGTGAGGGCGAGCAGCGCGGCGCGCCGCGAGTTTCGCGATGGTCCTCTCGTCGTCTCCGGGCCGATCATCAACATACGGGTCCCCCCTTCTCCATCCGTTCTCGTTCGGTTGCCCCCTGCTAGCTAGATCTTACTGTTCGAAGGGTTAATTTTCGGTTAAGGATGAGCGGAAATTTGGTTCATCCCTCTGCGGCGGGAGGGTCTGGACCCCGTGTCAATGGATGGCCAGTCGCCTGACCGATGGTCGCGCGAGGGAGGCGAGGTCGCCCCCTCCTCAGGCGAGCTGGCGTTTGGCCAGCGTGGCGAAGAGGCCGTTGCGGGCCATCAGTTCGGCGAAGCTGCCGATCTCGGCCACCTGGCCGCGCTGGAGCACCACGATGCGGTCGGCGCCCTGGATGGTGCTCAGGCGGTGGGCGATGACGACCCGAGTGGCGCGCAGCTTGTTGAGGCTGTCGGAGACGATGGCCTGGGTGCGGTTGTCGAGCGCGCTGGTGGCTTCGTCGAAGAAGATGAGCCGCGGTTTCTTGATCAAGGCGCGGGCGATGAGCAGCCGCTGCCGCTGCCCGCCGGAGAGGGTGGTGCCGCCGTCGCCGATCATCGTGTGCATCTGCATGGGCATCGCTTCGATGTCTTCTTTGAGCCCGGCCAGAGCGGCGGCTTCCCATGCCTCGTCCAGCGTATGGGTGCCGGCGCCGGCGATCAACTGGAACATGGAGCCGGCGTTCAGGCGGCCGGCCTGCATCACTACCCCGATCTGGCGTCGCACGGCCGAGATGGCCAGATCGTTCAGGTTCTTACCGTCATACTGCACGCTCCCGCTCTCAGGGGCCTCGAACCCGAGCAGCAGGCGCATCAACGTGGATTTCCCCGAGCCCGACGGGCCCACCACCGCCACGAATTCGCCGGGTTTGACCTGGAAGGACACCTCATTCAGGATCAGGGGCCCATCCGAGGTATATCGGAAGGAGAGCCGCGAGACCTCCAGGCGGCCGCTGAGTTCGCCGGGGTCGGATTTCAGCTCCTGGATTTCGGGTTTGGTGGTGAACAACGGCGTCATCCGCTCGATTTCCGGCAGGGCGCCGACGTAGGCCAGGAAACTCGAGCCGACGGTGGACAACGCGTTGGTGAACATCCCCGCCGCCGACAGGAAGGCCATGAACCCGCCGAGCGTGAAGGTCGCAGCGGCAGGGGCGCCCATGGCCGGGCCATGGGCCGCCGCCTCGATCAGGCTGGCGCCCTTGTAGAAGATCACGCCGTTGGCCAGGGTCGGGAAGATGGCCTGGAAGATCGCGAGGGCGTTCTGCCACATCGCGACCTGGTAGCCCAGCCGTTTCTCCTGGCCGTAGGTCTCGGACCAGGAGCGGAAAGCGCGCGCTTCGGCGCCGGCCACCTTCAGCTTGGCGATGCCGAGAATGCTCTGCAGCACGAAGCTGCTCTGGCGGGCGCTCAATTCCTGCTGCTGGCGCAGGGAGCGAATACTCAGCCAATTGAGGCCGACCATGATGATGAGGTTGCCCAGAGCCAGACCGATGACCCAGAGGATGAGGTCCCAGCAGTAGTAGGCCATCATGCCTAATTGGATGAGCGCGGTGACGATGGCCTGGATGCCCGACAGCGTGCTCATGCCCAGCTCCTGCCGGATGGCGTTGATGCTCAACGCGCGCATGGCCAGATCGCCGGTCGACCACTGGCGGAAGAAGGCGGTCGGCAGGGCGAGCAGCCGATCGATGACCCCGGCCTGGGTGACCTGCCCGACCTGGGTTTCCAGGCGCACGCGCGGAAAGACGGCGGCATACTGCCAGACGACGGTGACGACGGCCGAGACGAGCAGGCACAGGAAGCCCTCCAGCAGGAGCGAGGGGTTGCTCTCAGGGATCGCCCGGTCGAAGAAGATGCCCGTGATGTACGGTGTCAACAGCCCCAGCAGCGAGGTCAACAGGGTCATCAGGGCGATCTGGAAGGCATCCATGCCGGTTCCCTGCATGGCGAACCGGAAGGCGGCCCAGAAGCTGGCGACCTGCAGAGGGAACGATCGGTAGAAGGTGAAGCCGAAGGGAGTGAGCGTGGCGGCCACCGCTTCATCGACCCGCTGCACCTTCCCGGTTTCGGGATGGATCATCCGATACCGGCCGCCCGCCTCGGGAAGCAGGGCGACCGGCGCCTTGGTTTCCTCGAGCGCGGCCAGGATCGGGCCGCATTCCTGTTCCCACCAGGACCCCGTGAGCACGACGCGGCGCACCCGCAGGCGGCAATGGGCGGTGATTTCCGACAGCCGCCCTTCGTGCAGGGTCTTCCCCAGCGGCGAGGGCTTGAGGAAGGGGATGGGCACCCCCAAGGCCCGGCCCACGGCCTGCACGGCCTGGAACAAGGGTTCGGGCGACCGGCCGGCCTCGAGGAGCGCGTCCTGGTCGGTGCCGAGGCGGCCCTGGATGAAGGCCTGGTTGATGCCGTTGAGCGCTTCCAGCTCGGCCTCCCGTTCGAGGCGGCGGGTGGCGAACCGTCGGCTTTCTTCTTCGATGAGATGATTGCCTGCCTCCAGGGCCCGGTCGAACAGATGGTCGAGGGCGGCGGCCACGACCGGGGCCGCCAGCGGCTGGTCGAGGCCCAGGGGTTGCAGGTCGGCCTCCGCGCCGGCGGTGATCCAGCCGTGTCGCGAGAGGGGGAAGAAGCGATCGGGGCCGGGGGGGGCCACCTGATAGCCCAGCCAGGTGGACGGCCCGGGCGGGATCGGGCACCAGCAGGCGACCTGACAACGGCCGATGGCGTGTTCTTCGACCTTGAACCGTCGCCCGGCCTCGAAATGGACGGTCGCCAGGGGCGGCAGGCCAGGGACCAGCCCGGCGGTCAGCTCGTCGATCCAGGGCTGCAAAAGCGCCTCCCGCTCCCTGCCGGGCACCGGGCCAGCCAGCCAGGCCAGGAAGCGGGCCCGCGGGATCGCCACCAGCTCCGTATTCAAGGTGCCGACGGCGACCAGGTCGGTGCCGCCTGGCCCGCCGTCAGGGGCGGCCGGCGCTTCCCCGGTCGAGGAGCGCGGCGACGCGGCCGCCCCGGCCCGCGCGCCGTGCGCGGCGCCGCCGGCAGTCGGGCGGCCGAACAGGCAGGCTCCCTGCTCCAGGCGGGCCAGGTGCAGGCGGCGGCCTTCCCGCCCGTCTTCGCCCCGGCGGGCGAGGAACAGATCGACCCGGCCGCTTTCGACGAACCAGACCTGGTCTTTCCCGTTGAGAAGGATATGAGTATTGCCGCCGGCGGCGAACCGCTCGGCTTCGCCCGGCGGCAGCGAGGCGATGAACGTGTGCAGCGAGTCGGTCATGAGCCCTCCACCTGGATCAAACGAGAGTACGGACCTTCGACCTTGATGAGTTCGTCGTGGGTCCCGCGCTGGACGATCCGGCCCCATTCCATGACGATGATCTCGTCGCAGTCCCGGATGGTGCTCAGGCGATGGGCCACGATGAGGCAGGTGCAGCCGCGCCGCCGGATGTTGTCGTCGACCAGTTTCTCGGTGGTCGGATCGAGCGCGCTGGTGGCTTCGTCGAGCACGAGGATGGCGGGATTGGACGCGAGGGCCCGGGCGATTTCGAGCCGCTGGCGCTGGCCGCCGCTGAAGTTGGTGCCGCCCTCGGCCACCGGGCAGTCGTAGGCCCCCTGGCGCGCCACGATGTCGTCATGGATCTCGGCGTCGCGCGCCGCCCGGATGATGTCGGCTTCGGGCATCGAGGCATCCCAGAGGGAGAGGTTCTCGCGCACCGTTCCGGCGAACAGGAAGATGTCCTGGTCGACGAACGCGAACCCGCTGGCCAGATCGATCTTGGCGATGCTCTGCTTGGGGCGGCCGTCGAACAGAACCTCGCCCGACCAGGGCTGATAGAGGCCGCAGACGAGCTTGGCGATCGTCGATTTGCCCGAGCCCGACCCGCCGACCAGGGCGACCCGCTTGCCGGGGGTCAGGGTGAGGGAGAAGTCCTCGATGAAGGGCGGGTCGAGGGGATTGTAGCCGAAGGTCAGGCGGCGCATCTCCAGATGGCCTCGCAGCACCGTCACCGGCCGGTCGGTCCGGCCGGCAGCGGCATCGGCGGTGGTGTTCTCGACGGGCTGGATCAGCACGTCGTCGAGGCGGTTCAACCCGTCCTTGACCTGATGGAATTTCTCGGACAGCGACAGCAGTTCATTGAAGGGGCCCAGCACCGATCCGGTGAGGGTTTGATAGGCCACCAGCATGCCCGGCGTCAGCAGGCCGCGCACCACCGCCATGCCGCCCACCGCCAGGATCAGGGCGTTGGTCAACGACGAGATCATGCCGAGCGGGACCTGCTGGATCGAGGAGAGCCGGGCCGATTCCTGCATGCCGTTCTGCACCCTGGTCAGCGTGCCGGCCCACCGCGCGAAGAAATCCGACTCGGCGCCGCTCGCCTTGATCGTCTCGATGCTGATCAGCCCGCCGATGGTGATGCCGGCCAACTGGCCGTTCTCGCGCGACAGCCGCCGCACCATCTCCTCGCGTTTCTTCGCCAGCAGGCGCACGACGAGGGTGCTGATCAGCATCATCGCGATGACGATGATCGTCAGGGGAACGCTGTAGCTGAACATGACGGCCAGGAAGAAGACCACCATGGCGGCATTCAAGGACTGGGCGGCCAGCTCCCCGGTCACCAGACCGGCCACCGTCGTATTGAGGCCGATGCGGTTCGACACCTCGCCGGCGTAGCGTTGCGTGAAGAACGCCAGGGGAAGGCCCAGGACGTGGTTGAAGAACCGCCCGGTCATCGACAGGCTGATGCGTTGCTGCAAGCGGGCCAGCACCCACTTCTGCACCGCGGTGACGGTCGCCTGGAAGGCCACGGCCAGCGCCATCACGACCAGCAAGGGTTTGACCCAGTCGAAGCGGCCGCCGATCACCACCATGTCGACGAAGACGCGGGTGTAGGTCGGCGCGATGATGCCTGGCACCACCAGGGTCAACGTCACCAGCACGATGAAGGCGAGGGCCGACCACAATCCGGCGAGCCGGCGCCATAGCGCCTTCCAGGGACTGGGCAGGGACCCGCCGGGCCGGAAATCGGGGCCGGGTTCGATGGCCAGCACCACGCCGGTGAACCCCTGATCGAACTCCTCGTGGCTGACCACGCGCCGACCCTGGGCCGGATCGTTGAGGTACACCTCATGGCGGGTGAACCCTTCCACCACCAGGAAGTGGTTGAAGTTCCAGAAGACGATCACGGGCATCCGCATTTCGAGGAGGGTGGCGGGTTCTTTCTTGAACCCCTTGGCCACGAACCCGTATTTCCGGGCGACCTTCAGGATGTTGGTCGCCTTGGTGCCGTCGCGCGAGACGCCGGCTTCCTGCCGCAGCGTCTCGAGGGGAACGAACCGGCGGTAGTAGCCCATGATCATGGCCAGGGCCGCCGCCCCGCACTCGACCGCCTCCATCTGCAGCACGGTGGGCGTCACCGCGCGTCGGTAGCCGGGCAGGCCGAACAAGGCCCGCTCCAGGCGCTGCCGCCAGCTCGATCGTTCGGTTGGCTGTTCAGACATGGTGGTCAGAGGGGTTCAGAGCCCGAGGTACTGCTTGAGCGTCGGAATGACCAGGGTGATCGGCGCTTGTTCGCGCACGACGACCGAGACGCTGCAGAAGGTGCCCGAGGTCAGCAGCAGATCGGGACCGTGGCCGGACGACCACCGGTAGCCGCTGGGCGAGGCGGGGTCGAGGTCGAGCGAGGCCCGCACCATGAGCGGCGCGCCGCTCTGGGTGAGGTTCTGCACCAGGGTCTGGTTGCCGAGGATCGCCATCATGCCCTGGGTGGTGGCAGGAAAGGCCGAGACCGAGAGCACCTTGCCGAGGATGAATCCGTATTCTTCGCGCTTGACCGAGCCGGGCACGATCTGCACGGCCATGCCGGGCTTGATCTGCTTGCCGTCCTTCAGCGCGACGTAGAAGACGCCTTCCAGCCCGCCGGTGCCGGTCGCCACCGGTTCGAGGCTCATCAGCGGCTTGGCCTCCTGCACCATATCGCCGACGGCGACCATGACTTCGAGGATCCGGCCATCCTCGGGGGCCAGCACCTGGGTCGTCAGCTCGCTGCGCTTCTCGAGGTGGTCGAGCTTGCGGCGGGATTCGGCGATCTCGGCTTCGATGCCCAGCGCCTCGCGCACGTGCCGATTCTGCATCTCGATCGCTTCGGCGGGCAGTTGCTTGAGCTGGTTCTCGTAGTCGCGCATCTGCCCTTCGAGTCGCTGCCGCTCGCGCTGCGAGTCCAGCACCGCCTGGTTGGTGATCAGGCCTTTCGCCTGCAACTGGGTCTGCTGGGCGATCCGTTCCTCGATCCAGCGCTTCTGCGCCTTCAGGGTCTCGATCGAATCGAGGATGGTCGCCTGGCGCTTGGCCCGTAGTTCGCTCTGGGCTTTCTGCTCGGCCTCCTGCAGGGTGCGGGTGAGTTTCTGGCGTTCGTACAGCTCGGTCAACCGCTGCCGCGCCGCTTCGATCTCCTTGCGCAGTTCCGGTTGGTCGATCTGGGCCAGCACGTCGCCCTTGCGGACCTGGTCTTCGGGTTTGACCGGCAATCGGGTCAAGAGGCCGGGCCCGGGCGAGGTGATGGTGATGATGCCGCCCGCGGTCAGCAAGATGCCGCTGCCGTCGACGCGGGTCGCCACCTTGCCGTAGACGCCCCAGTAGAGGGCGAGCGAGATGAAGATGAAGAACCCCAGCAGGATGGCCCACGAGCGCCGGGAGATCAGCACGTCGAGCCGGTCGATCTGCTCGGGCGAGGACAGCCGGTCGAGCGCCGCCTGCCGGAAGATCGATTTCGAGGGCGAGGCAAACAGGTTCATGGCAGTTTCTCCGTCGGGGGGAACGCGGTGGCCGAGGCCACGGTGCGCAAGGCCTCGAGATCGACCGCGTAGCGGGCGGTGCCGACCTCGGGAGGGAGCGGGGGAGGGAGCGGGGCGCCGGGCGCGGGGCGATCGGCGGCGGGCCGCCCCTCCTCGGCGCGGCGGACCAGCCGACCGGCCTGATATTGCAGGGAATTGAGCGCTCGCGCCAGGTTGACGCGGGCCTGGATGTCGGAGAGCAGGGCATTGGTCAGCCGGTCTTCCATGTTGATCAGGTCGATGAGGGTCGACATGCCGTTGGCCAGCTTGGCTTTCTCGTTCTCGACCGCCGATTGGTAGGTGCGCACGGCGATATCGCTGCAGCGAGCCTGGTGCAGGCTGTCGATGACCGACCGCCAGGCCAGGGTCAGCCCGGTCCGGATGTCGCGCTCGGCGCGCTCCAGGGCGATGGCGAGCTTGTGCTCCTGCGCCTCCCGTTGCCGGCGGAGGCCGATGGCCTGGTCGTTCTTCAACGGCAGGTCGGCGGTGACCTGGAAGGTCACGTTCAACCCGGGCAGCCGCTGCGACAACGGGGTGAAGTAGGCGGCGAACCGATTGCTCTCGTCGAGCCCGGAGTAGCCGACCGTGAGGTTCGCATCGATGCGAGGCCGCTCGTCGCTGCGGCTCCCGGCGGTCAGACGGGCCGCGCTCCGAGCTTGCAGCCGGAGTTCGGCCAGCTCGGGGCGCCGGTCGAGGGTCTCCTGCACCAGGGCGGGCGGCAGGTCGACCGGTAGGCTGAGCGAAGCCGGCTCGGGGAAGGCGTCGAGCGGCGGGCCGAGACCTTCGATCGCTGCAGCGTCGATCCCGAGCAGGAGCCCGAGCGATCGGCGGTCCTGGCGCAGGGTGTTCTCGCTGCTGATCCGGTCGGCCTGCTTGGCGGCCAGGTTGGCTTCGACCTGGCTGCGCTCGGAGGCGGGCGAATGGTCGGCCTTGATCAGTTGCTCGGTTTCCTCGACCAGACGGCGCGCCCGGTCTTCGGCCGCCCGCTGGATCTCGAGCCGCCGGAAGGAGCCGACGTAGCTCCAGTAGGCGTCGATGGCCTGGAACAGGCTGCGCTGGACCGCCGCCTCGAGCGTCCGGCGGCTGGCCTCGAGGTCGAGCCGCGCCGCGTCCTCGTTGGCGCGGGGGGCCGCATTGGCGCCGCGGCCGCGCGCCAGCGGGCAGATGAGTTCGAACTTCACTTCGCCCCGGTTTTCGGGGATCAGGCCGGGCAGGTCGGGATCGTTGCGGGTGAATTCGATTCGGGGCCGCAGGACGAGGCCGGAACGCAGCAGCCGTTCATACCCGATCTGGTAGTTGGTGGTGGTCGTCGGCAAGTGGGTGCGGCCGCCCATGCCGAAGCGATCCCGCATGGTCAGGGGGCGGATCGAGCGCGATTTGACCACGCCGGATCGCAACTGGGGCGAAAAGGGCCCGGCGGCTTGCTGGACCGCGCCTTGCTTGCCTGCCACTTCCTGGGCCTGCAGAAGGATGTCGGGGTTGTGGCCCAGAGTCATGGCGACGACCTCGGCCAGACCCAGACCCGACGACGGCGTTTCGGGCGCGCTCTCGGGGTCGACCGGGATTGACTGGTCGGGCGTGGCCGCGGCCGCGGAAGGTTCGCCCCAGACGGGGGCCGGTGCCTCCCAGCCGAAGGCCAGCCCCGCGATGACGACCATCAGGCGGAGGACGCGGAGGCGAAGCGCCTGGCGAACAGAGTCGAGGCGGGGGGAAGAGCCTGCCTCGGCCGGGACCGGGGGGAGTCGGGGAGGATGCTTCATCGGTACGCCCATGGCAAGGGGGTGATGGTCAGCCCGCCCGCAAGCGGCGCAGGATCGTTTCGAACCGAGCGCCGGCCAACGACACCTGATCGAGGACGGCGGTGTCGATCTCGTCCTGGTACTCTTTGTCTTCTTCCAGGTGGGTGCTGGCCCCGTAGCCGAGCACGCCGATCGTGCCGCGCAAGCGATCGGCCAGGAAGACGGCCATGGCTCGATAGAACCGGGCGGCGAACCCGGTATCGGTCTGGAGGGCTTTGAGCAGGTCGGGGCGGGCGATCTCCAGCACCCGCGACTCGAGCCGCGCGGTGACGGTCGCCGAGGGGGGGCGGGAATCGATGACGGAGATTTCGCCCAGGATTTCCCCGGCGCCGATGCGGGCGATTTCGCGGTTGTTCAGGGCCTGCAGGGTGACCGAGAACTGCCCGTCGACCACGATGAACAGGCTCTCGATCGGTTTGCCCTCTTGCACCAGAATGGCCCCCTGCGGCACCGTTCGGCGCTTGCCCCGGCGGATCAACCATTCGACATCGGAATCCGCCAGCTCTCCAAGAATGAACAGGACTTTTTTCATGTTGGTCTCCGCGTCACTGAGGTATCCCCTCATGGTGAAGATCCCTGAAGGGCTGCTACATGGTTCTGAAAAACGACTGTGGTTCTCCCCTGGCCTAGACCGCCACGAGGCTCATCCCGATCACCGAAACGGCGTACAGGCGGCCAAGCCTCGATGCAATCGTCTCTGGAGGTTATTTCCCGCCGACTGCTGAGCCGATTGGAAAAAGGTCATTTCCACCGGCGCGGCGACCGGCCGCCGCGCCGGAAAGTCCCCTTGGCCGTGACAGGCTTTGGATGGTCGGTCAGGGAAGATTCCTGCTGAACAGGTTGTCCCCAAGGTCAGTCCACGGTGGAGATGTTCTGGTGGGCAAAACCATCGTTTTTGAGGCTGTTGCAGCCCTCCACCAGGCCCGTGGTGATTCTGCTAGAGAACCAATTCAGAACCCCTTCCCCATGATTCTTGACCGTTTTTGCAGCGCGGATTATCGGGGCCAGCCTGGAATGAGTGGCCCAAAAATACCATTGTTTCAGGAACTTCTCACCAGACGCCAGGTCTGGCTTGCTGAAAAACTCCTGGAAAGCCAAGCGGATGTTGTAGGCCCGAGCCGTCTTCAGGTTACGGAACGAGAGGCTAAAGAGTTTGCGCCTTTGGGATTTGGAAAAGTTCTTGGGGTTAGTCAGCCAAATAAAGCGGGTCTTCTTCAGGATCTCATTGGCAGAGGTCTCTTCCCGTCGGACTTGATCAACCGCGTCATTCACGATCTTGGTCAGATGGAACCGATCGAAGGTGATCTCCGCATTCGGGAGATGTCTCTGGACCCCCTTGATAAAGGCCCCAGACATGTCGCATGCCACCCGCCGAATTTGATGGGGGGTCCCGCCCTCCTCCTTGAGGTGACAGACGAATCGATTCGCCGTTTCAGCATCTTTGCCCGTCGTGGCGTAGATCAATCGTTTCTTGTTCAGGTCGAAAAAGAGGGTCACATGCCGGTGCCCACGACGACTGGCGGTGGTTCTTCGCTGTTTCGTATGGGTTCACCCCGTAAACCTGGTGGCCTGCGGGATCCCTTGCTTTGTGGGCGCGGCGGCCCAGGATTGCCGCAAGCGGCAACCTGGGGCCCATCCGCCGCTCCGTTTCCCCGAACCCCAGGGCCAGGGGCCGGCCTTCGCCCGCCCCAGGCCAAAGGGTATCGGGGAAACGGCCCCAGAGCAAGGGCTGTCCTCGATTCACCGCCGTGGTTGCCTTTACCCACTTCAAATAGCGAGGACCCCGCCGCATGCCCCCTTCGCAACACCCTTCCCATGAGGATCTGCTTCCAGTTGTCAGACAAGTGCCATGACTGGCAGACAAAGAAGGAAGCCGCCGGTCATGAGAAAAGGTTGACGTCCGTCCGGAAAATGCGATTTATTTTTTGACACTCTAGCATGGGTACAGATGGCCTTTACCAAGAAACATGAGTCGCTGCCGACTCAGGCTCCGAAGTATCTCGAATCTCGTGGCCAGATGGGCTTCCCTCAGGAGGTCGAGGGCAACACGTTTA
>QOQW01000045.1 GCA_003327425.1 Candidatus Ozemibacter sibiricus | reverse complement strand
GAAACGGAGCGACGGATGGGTCCCAGGTTGCCGCTTGCGGCAATCCTGGGCCGCCGCGCCCCCAAAGCAAGGGATCCCGCAGGCCACAAGGTTTACGGGGCGAACCCACACGAAACAGCGAAGAACCCATGATCTTTACCAGAGTCTTGCGTTGCTACTCATGGTATTCATCGCGGCCTGAGATGTCAAGCCCTTAGTCTTCGAAAAATCGCCGGAAGACTCAATTTCTTTGCCAGCTAACGCCCCATCGGACATCGTCGACCGGCTGGCCACCACGGCCCCGCCCGGCAGAAGCCGCGCCACCCACCGGCGCATCGACCGCCACAGCGCCCGCACCAGCTCGGCGAAGGTCAGGCCCCGCCCCCACCTCGACCGGCCAACCCCCGCCCAGGAGATGGCCACGGTCGCCTCGCCAGGGTCGGGCTCTGGTGCCCCTTCTGGCCCCAACGCCCGGGCAGGCCCCAGGGGCAGGCCAGGCGGCCGCTCTTCATCGCCACAGCCGCCACCCAACGCCAATATCCCCAGCGCCTCCTGCCACTTCGCGCGCGCCGCCCGCGGCAAGGAGCCGGCCCCCGCTTCCCGCACCGCCCGCCGCAGGGCTTTCAGATGGCGACGCAGAGAAGAAAATTCGGGATCATGCTCGGACCGGCCAGCTTGATAGAGTTCATCCAAATACAAGGCGTTGTCGATCGCCGCAGCCAGATCCCCCACCGCCTCAAGGCCGGGAACGGCGAGGTTCGCCGGCGAGAGCGGCGTGAAGATCTGCTGCAGTTCGGCGAGGTCGCCCGCCGTCGGGGTGATGAGCGAAGGGAAGCGCTCGGTCCGCAGCCGATGCCAGGTCGTGCTCCATTCCTGCAACTTGCGGATGGCATCGTGCTCGACCGGGCCGTCGCACCACTGATCGGCCCCGAGGACAAAGCAGTGCAGCCGCTCGCCTTCGAGCGGGTTGCGGCCCAACCGCGAGACGCCGTCGGTGATCAGCATGATGTCGGCCCGCGCGCCGCGACCGCCAGCCCGGATATCGGCCACGGCCTGCTCGAGAGCGCCTTGCAGCCCGGTCTCCCCGGCATTCTCGAGGGCGATGATCCGCCGCACGATGCGGTGGAACGGCGCGGCGGAAGACCCGCTGAGGAGATCGCCGACCGTGGACGCGAACGGTCGCAGGAGCAGCCTCGCCCCCTGCCGCCACCCTTCGTGGACGAACGCGAGCGCCAGACCGCGCGCCACCGTTCCGCGGCGGTCGCCGTCGACCATCGATCCTGAGACATCCAGCAGCAGGTAGGCATGCGGCCGGCGCAGAGCATCCCTATCATCGCGGCCATGCCCGGGCATCAGGTCGTCGGCCGTCAGACCCGCGGCGCCCCGCCCATTCATTATTTCCTGCTCCCAGAGGGGGAGGCGCAGGTCGTGGGCGGCCAGCTTGGAATAGAACCAGTCGGGCGCGACCTCCTCCATCAGCCACTGGTCGGGAAAGATGGCCGGCAGCTCTTCGGTGTCGTGCAGGAATCCCAGGTGCATGTCGTCGGTGGGCATCCGGCCAACGGTCTGTGAAGGCCCACCGCCCCCCCGCTCCGACGCCTCGGCGGCGCTTTGCGGCGTGGGCCGCATCGGCGCCGGCCCATGGGTCGGCTGGCCCGCCGCTTTGACCCCCAGGCCCCGCACCAGCTCGGCCAACCGGCGGGCGGCCAGGAACATCGGAACCTGGCCCGGCCGCAGGTCGCCCAGGCGCACCCCGAACGCATCGAGGCAGCCGAGCAGACCGGTTTTCTCGTCCAGCCGCGCCAGAGGCGAAAATGCCAACGAGCGGCGCCGTCCTCCTTCCCCGCGAGACCCGTCGGTCGGAAACCACGTTGGGCCGGCAGGCCCTGTGGGACCGGGCTTCCTGGCCGGGAACGCAAGCCCCGCGAGGGCCTTTCCGCCACCCGCGGCCGATGAGCCCGAGCGCCGCAGCACTGTCCACCCGAACCAGAAGCCGGCGGTGTTCATGGCAGCAACTCCTGGCCGGGGTGATTGATCCGGCGCTGGTGGGATTGCAAACGTTTGACCAGACCGTGCTTCAGGTCGGCGACCTCCTTGTGCCGAGGGTGGATGCCCTCCAGCAGCCGGTGCACATGTTCGAAATAGATCTCGCCCAGCGTGGTCAGATGGAACATCAGCATCAACCGCTGAAGGAACGAGGTCACCTCGAGTTCCCGGCCCCCGCGCGCCCGCTCGGCCAGCCGTTCGGCCAGCTCGGCCGCTTCCACCAGTTCGTCGACCTGGGCCAGCTCTTCGGCCGACAGGCCGTGCATGATTTCTTCGACCGCGGTGTCGAACAGCTTGCCTTGGGTGCCGGCCGTGTCGACCAACGGCACCATGTAGCGAAGGTCGTGCAGATCGCTCCGGTCGACGGTGGTGCGGCCGTGCAGCAAGGCCGAGGCCCGCAGGAGCAGACGAGCCTTGGCGTAGGTGCGGGGACTGACATAGACCTCGGGGCCCTCCTGGGCGGCAGCGAGCTGATTGGCCTTGGCCACGTAGCGGTTGATCGCCAGGTTCTTCAAGAAGAGCACATGATGGGGAACTTGAATGGTCATCCGGTTGCTGCGCCCATGAACGATATCGGCCAGGAAGGCCAGATCGGCCAGCGGGATCTGCTGTTCGCCAGGAATCGAGACCTCGGCCCGCCCCCCATGGCGCGCGAAGGCCTGGTCGATCGCCTGCAGGGAATACGGATCGAAGCGGGGGTCGACCCAGGCCCGGAACAGGAAGCGATCGAGCACGGCCGCCGTGATGTCGGTGGCCCGCAGGTAGTTGGCGGCGGCGATGCCGGTATGGAGCGCCGCCGGCACCTGTTGCCGCCCCTTGCGGAACCAGCGCTCGTTGAAGATGCCGAGCATCGAGCGCAGCACCAGGTCATTGGCATCGAAGAACTCGTCGATGAAGGCCAGGTCGGCCTCGACCAGCGACCCCGCCACGTTGTGCACGATGTTGCCGTGCTTCATCTCTTCGATGATGACGGGGCCGACCACCTCTTCGGCCAGCGTTCCTTTCGACATCTGCAGCTCGAAGACCCGCGCCCCGCCGATACGGCTGAACACCAGCTTGGCGAACAGGGTCTTGGCGGTGCCCGGCCGGCTGATCAACAGGAGGTTCTCGCGCGTGAGCAGCGCGTACATGGTTTGGATGAGCAGATCTTCGCAGCCGACCAGGTCTCGTTCGAGACCGGCGAAGATCCGGCGTAGATGTCCGGCGATGGCCAGCGGGTCGCGAGGTTCGGCGTCTCGCCGCGGGGTCGCGGCAAGCGGGTGACCGGAGCTGTGACTGCCAGATGCGATCATGCGTACCAGCGCGCCCCCGACAAGCCCGGGGCAAGACGTTCCCTGGCCCGCGCAAGTCGCGCCCACCCTCTTTGAGGGCGCCTCTATTCTACTCCGGAAGGCTCATGGAATCAAGGAGCGTGAGTCTTTCCACCCGCTCCTGCTTCAGGCGACGATGGCAGGCTACTTCCCGTTTTCAGGCCGCATTCGCTCGTGATCGTAAAAGGGAAGGCCAGGGCCAGGCGGCTTGGAACGCCTTCATCATCCCTTCCAGAATTCCCGGATGCCGGCCAGGATGAACTCGACCCCGATGCCGGCCAGCAGCAGCCCCATGATGCGGGTCACGATCTTCAAGCCGATCCGCCCGAGGAGCTTGACCAGCCGGCCGGCGTGGGCCAGCGCCACCCAGGCGATGCCCGCCGTCAACACGATGGCGACCCCGACCCCGAGCAGCTCGCTCAGATCGCGGGCCTTCGAGCCGAGCAAGGCGACCGTCGAGATGGCGCCCGGCCCGGCCAGCAGCGGGATCGCCAGCGGCGTCACCGCGACATCTGGCTTCTCGACGCTCTCGCGATGCTCTTCCGGCGTCTGCGGCTTCCCTCCTTCGCCGGACCGCAAGGTATCGAGGGCGGTAGCGAGCAGCAGAAGGCCGCCGGCCACGCGGAAGGGGGGCGTCGAGATGCCGAAGAAGGCGAAGATGCGGTTGCCGGTCACGGCGAAGATGAGCAGGACCCCGCCGGCGATCCAGGCGGCCTGCCGCGCCATGCGCTGCCGCTCTTCATCGGTATTGTCGGGAGTGATCGCCAGGAAGATCGGCGCCGTCGCCAGCGGATCGACGATCGCGAAAACCGTCGCCAGCGACTTCATGAACGCCATTGCCCATTCGGTCATCACTCGGGGATTATACGACGTCTCTCAGGAATCTTCATCACCGTAGCCCTTCCTGACCAATGCCCCGCCTCTGCCGGGGAGCGATTCGACCTCAACCAGCCCTGATCGCGCCACGGGAACAGGCGGTGAAGAGCGTGCGGGCGTCGGCCAGGATGGTGACGCGCCGTTTGGCCCGCGTCACCGCGGTGTAGAGCACCTCGCGGGTCAGCAGCCGCCCCGCCGCCTCGGATTGCGGCGGGGGCAGGATCAACAGCACCTCGTCGTATTCGGAGCCCTGGCTTTTATGCACGGTCACGGCGAAGGCCAGCTCGGGGCCGGGCAGCTCGTCGACCGGAACGCGCAACAGCGTGCCGGGACGCGGAAAGACCCCGAACAGGCCGCCCTCGCGCGCCGGCAGGATGAGGCCGGTGTCACCGTTGAACAGCTCGCGGGCATAATCGTTCTGGGTGACCATCACCACCGCGCCGGGGAAGAATTCCGACCAGCCCTTGACCGGCAGCCAGGCGGCCAGCTCGACGGCGAGCCGACGATTGAGGCCGTCGACCCCGCACGCCCCGTCGCGGTAGGCGCACAAGATCTTGTGCCGCCCGAGGAAAGCGAACGCCTCGGCCAAAGGGTGCCCGTCGGTCAGCGGCTCGCCGGTGACCGGCAGTCCCAGCGCCAGACAGTCGGCGATGACCTGCGGGTAGGGCCGAGGGGCTGCCGCCGGTGCCTGTGCCGAACCACTGCCGGAACCAGGAAGCGCACGGGAGGACGACCCCGGCAGGAGCAGAAACTCCCGCAGCCAGGCCGCCAGCACGGCTTTCGGATGCGCCGTGTGCCAGGCGGCCTCGAGCCACTGCACAGGGCCACCCGCCGACGGCGAGGCCGCGGGGTCGGCCACGCCGGGGAGAGCCGCTTCCCCCGTGGCCGGCAGGAAGGCGGAACGCAAGCTGGCGGGCAGGGCCGACCGAACCTCTTCGTCAGAGCGATCGGCGACCGGGTCGCCGGCAGCGCGGAACCCGTTGATCTCCTGGGCCAGGGCGATGATCTCGGGCACGGCGCGGTGGCAGGTCTGCAGGAAGAGCACGCGATCGGCCATCGAGCAAGCGGTGCCGGGCGTGGCGAGGGCCGCGACAGGCGCCGCGTGGCCCCCAGCCATCGTCGCGGAGGCCGGGCGGGCAGGCGAGGCCGAGGGAGCCGAGGAAGCTGCGGGCGCTGCGGGAGCTGCGGGCGCCGACCGCGCCGACCGCGTCGAGCGGGTCGAGCGCGTCGAGCGCGCCAATGCTGCCGATCGCGACGAAGGGGCCGAGGGCGCCCGCGGGGCGACGGCCTGGCCGACGATGGCGTCGATGGCATCGGCCAGCGTGGCCCCGAACCCAACGCCGGTCGCCAGGCGTTCGCCCGCCAGAGCCGGGGAGGCACCCGCCATGGCCAAGGGGTCGCCAGTGGCCCCCGTCGGTTCGAGCGCGGCGCGCACCAGATCGGCCAGGACCGTTCCCGCTTCGACCGACGGGAGCTGGTCCTTGTCGCCGATGAGCACGAGCCGGGCCTCGAGCGGGCTGGCCTCGAGCAGCCGGCTCATCATCTCGACGTCGACCATCGAGGTCTCGTCGACCAGGATGAGATCGGCCTCCAGCGGGTTGTCGCGGCCATGCCGGAAGGACAGATTCCGCGGCGAGTAGCCCAGCAGGCGATGGAGCGTGCGAGGCTCCATCAGCACGATGGCTTCGTCCACCGGCTCGCGGACCGGCAGGGTGGCCAACTGCGCGCGCAGGGATTCGCCCATCCGCTGGGCGGCCCGCCCCGTCGGCGCGGCCAGGGCGACCCGATGCGGGGCCAGGCCCATACGTAGCAGGCAGCGCAAAAAAGTGAAGACGACCGAGGTCTTGCCGGTGCCAGGCCCGCCGGTGATGACCACGAATTTCCGCAGGATGGCCAGGACCACGCCGGCCTGCTGGGCCTCATCGAGGCGCAGGGGCGCTCCGTCGGGGCGGCGCGGCGGCGCGGCCAGCACCGCCTGCACGACCGGCGCCGCCCGCGCGATGAGGTCGGGCAGCCGCGCCGGGTCGAGGTCGTCCTGGCCGAGCCGCTCCTGCAACCCCGTGCGCAGGCGGTCGGCGGCCAGCCGATACCGCTGGAACCACAGGCCATGCCGGTCGGCCAGCAGCGGCAGGTAGGGCACCGCCTCGCGGGCGCGGTAAGAGTCTTCGGAAGGGGCCCCACGGTCGGATCGGTCAGGGCGGTCGGAAGAGGCCCCACAGTCCCGGCGGTCAGAGCCGTCGGGGTGAGCGCCGCCCGCGCCCCGGACGCCAGCCCTGGCGTCGACTCCAGCCGCGCCATTCGCGCCCGCGCCGTCGTGGCCGCCCGTCGTCCTTGCCCCCTCGCTGACCAGATCGCCGATGATTTGGCGATAGGCGCCCTGCCGCCAGCCTTCCAGGAAGCGCGCAGCCAGCGCCGACCGCTGCGGAAAGTCGGGCAGCCGATCGAGCAGGCGGTCGGCCTCCAGCGGCATGACCAGCCCCCCGTCGCGCCGCACCAGGAAGAGATTGAACAGCGCAGCCTCGAGCGCCACCCGGCGGGCGGGCTCCTGCACACCCCCCAGGTCGCAAAGATCGCGCACCGTCTGCACATCGAGGGCGGTCAGGTCGGTGGCCGCGGTCACGGCCTCGTACAAGGCGAGCCGCTCGGTCTCGCCAGCGGCGGGCCAGAGCCCTAGGTCATGCAGATCGCGACGAAAGCGGTCGGCGGCCGACATCATGGCATTCCTCCCGACGGTGCCGACGCGCCGAGCAACCGCGGCAGCGTTTCCCGCTCGAACGTGTCCAGTTCGGCCTCCTCGAAGGCGTGGAAGAAGATGCCGGGCGAGCCCGGCCGCCCGGTCAGGCCGCGCACGAACAGATACCCCGCCCCGGCGGGGCCGGCCAGGCCGCCGGCGGCCGCGCCGAACAGGGGGCTGCGCAGCATCCGCCGCAGGGCGATCGCATAGATCAGAGCTTGCAGATGGTAGTGGTGTTCGGCCATGATGGTCGCCAGGGCCTCTTCCGCGTACGACCCGGAGCTGGACCAGGTGGTCTTGAAATCGAGCAGGAAATAGCGGCCCTGGTGGCGCACCACCACATCGATGGAGCCGGTCAGCAGCCCATCGGCCACCTTCATCCCGAGGAACTCGCCACTCGTCGCCCCCGGCGCCGGCAGCAGGAAGCCCACCTCATGCCGACGGTCGGCCATGGCGGCGAGCGGCTCGCCATCGAGGAAGGGCAGCGGGGTGCGCAGCGTCTGCCAGATCAGTCGCGCCAGACGCCCCAGATCGCCGGGATCGGGCTGGCGCCGCGGAGGGAAACGACGCAACATGCGTTCGAGCACGTCCCGGGCCGGGGCCGTCGGCTGCACCAGGTCTTCAGGGGTGGCGGCGGCCAGCACCTCGGCGAAATCGATGGTTTCCAGGGTCTGATGGACCAACGTCCCCGTGCGGGCCCCGCCAGGCAGGTCGTCGTTCGCCGGCGCCGCCGTGCCAGCCGGCCCGGCCGCCCCGGCCTCGCCCGGCGCTGTCCCTGCTGGCTTCGCCGCGCCCGCCGCCGCGGTCGCCCAGCCGGCCACGCGGTCCGTACCGGGCTCCGCCCCAAGGTCCGGTCGGACGCCATCGGGGCGGCCCGTCACCATCACGAACGACCCCGCGCCACTGCCCACCGCCTCCTCGCCAACGGTGTCGCCGCCATCGACTTCCTCAGGCCCCGGCAAATGCTCGATCCCCGGACCCAGCGCTTCCCGATCGTCGTCGTCGACGGCCGCCAGCGCCTGGAGGCCGGGGTCGGCCGGCGCAGCGCCGCTCCCGCGCCCCAGGCGATAGGCCAGCAGGGTGAACGAGGCGCGCGCCAGCCGGAACAGCGGCCAGGGCGGCAGCTCCTCCGGCGGGGGCGTCAGCGGCGGCCACGAACTCGCCGCCGGGGTTCTCGCCGCTGCCGCGCCCGGACCCGCCGCCGCGGCCGGCGCTTCCGCGTCGGCCGCCGCCCGGATGCGACAATGAGGCGGATCGCCCGCCGCCGGGTTCGCCACCGGCAGTCCCGCCGCGACCGCCGTCGCTAGCGACGGCACGGCCCGCTGCAGCCGTTCGCGCAGCCAGCCGGCCAGCGGCCCGACCCGCCGCTCAGGGGTTGCTTGCATCCAGGGCAGATAGACGCGCCCGATGGCCCGGGTCATCGCCACGTAGAACAGCCGGCTCTCCTCGGCCTGCTGCTCGACGGCCTCACGCTGTCTCGCCCGCTCAGACCACGTCAGATCGACCAGCCAGGACGGCGGCACCTCGTCCCGACCCGCCCCCTGCCCCGCGGCGAGCGGCACCCAGTCGACATCGGGATCGGGATGGTAGCGCGAGAATTTCGCCTGATCGGCGGCGTGGAACGACGTGAACCAGCCGCCGACGAACACCACGGGAAATTCCAGCCCTTTGGCGGCATGCACCGTCATCACCTGGACCTTCGGCCGATCGCTGCTGACGAGCAGCGGCAGATGCCCGCCGCCATCCGGCGGCGGCGCTTCCTGCAGGTAGCGGAGGCGGCGGCTCAGCCCGCACAGGTCCAGGCCTTCCTGGTCGGCCAGCAGAGCCAGTTCCCGGGCCAGGTCGAGCAGGGTGGCGACGCGCGTCTCGCCGTCGGGCTCCCCGGCTGCGCGCAGCAGCACGCCGGTCTCCTCGAGGATGGCCCGGCCCATGGCCGGCCAGCGGCCGCGGCGCGCCAGTTCCCCCCAGGCGTGCAACCGCCGGAAGAGCGGCGAACGCGGCGATAAGCCGGCGAACCGCTCCAACGCCTCGACCGGAAAGGCGAAGAACCGCGTCAGCAACGCTTTCTTCACGGCATTCTGGTCGTGGGGCGCGGCGATGGCGTCGAGCAGCCAGCCCCATTCGCGGGCTTCCCTGGTCTGCAGCAGGGCGGGCGGCCGCCCGACCGCGCAGGGCAGCCCCGCCGCCGCCAGCGCTTCCTGGACGGCGTTTTCATCGGCCGCCCCCCGCACCAGCACCGCGATATCGCTGGCCCGCAGCGGTCGAGCCCCGGTGCGGTCGTGGAAGACGGCGCCCGCCCGCAGCAGCTCGCCGATCTCGCGGGCCACGAAGCGGGCATATTCGGCGCGAGCCGCCGCCCCCGTCGGCTCGCGGCACACCACGATCTGCAGCGGATGGGGGTCGGGCTGGTCTTCGACCACCAGGGCACGCTGGTTCTGCGGGCTGGCGGTCACCCGCGCATAGCCCGGCAGCAGATCGCTGGCCGCGAACAGATGGTCGATCGCCGCCACCAGGCGCGGCGCCGTGCGATAGTTGCAGGACAGCGCCTCGGGCTCGACCCCGGACAGCCGGCGCACATCGTCGATGGCCCTCCGGAAGGTCGCGACGTCGGCGCCCCGGAAGGCGTAGATGGCCTGTTTCTCATCGCCCACCAGGATCAACCGATGGTCGTCCGAGCGGGCGAACAGCGTGGCGAAGATCTCCCATTGCAGCGGGTCGGTATCCTGGAACTCATCGACCAGCGCCGCCCGGAACCGGCGCCGCAACGCCGCCACCAGGGCGGGCGACCGCCGCAACGCGTGCGAGGCGCGGGCCAGCATCTCACGGAAATCGATCTTCCCCTGGCTGCGCAGCCAGAGCCGCCGGTACTGCGCCAGATCGGCGATCATACGGGCCAGGAACCCCTGGTCGGCGGCTCTCGTCTGGTAGGCCAGCCGCTCCAGTTTCTGCCGCAGGAGAGCCGCTGGCGTCGGAGTGTCGGGCAGGGCCTTGCCCACCCATCCATTGATGGTCAACCCGTCGCGGTTGAACAGGTCGTTCCATGCCGGCGCCCGGCGCAGGTTCTTGATCGTCGAAGCGGGGTCGCCCCCGGCTGCCACCAGGGTCTGCAACCATCGACACGCCGCCTGCAGCTTGGCCTGGCTCCCTGAAGGACGCTTCACCTGCGCCACCCCTGCCAGATCGTTCGCCAGCTCCCGGCACCACGGCGTGGGATCGAACGGCCGGTCGGGGTCGGGAACCAACCGGCAGATCTCCGGATGGTAGAACGCGCAGGCCCCAGCGACCGTCGTCTCGAAGAACCGGTTCTCGTACAGCGCGCGACCGCGAGCCATCGGTTCTTCGCTGGCCAGGACGCGCGCCGGCAGATCCCCGCGCCGGTAGCGATCGAAGAGGTCGGCGAAGGAGCCGTCGGCCTCGACCACCGGCTGGTCGAACAGCTCTCCGGCTTCGAAGGCGTATTCCCGCAAGATCGCGAAGCAGAACTGGTGGATGGTCGAGACGGTGGCGCGATCGAGCGCCTGCAAAGCGGCCTGACACCGCGCCCGACGGGCCGGCGACGACAGCTTGGCCTCGTCCAACCCCTCGCGCAGCCGGCGGCGCAACTCGCTGGCCGCTTTCTCGGTGAAGGTCACGATCAAGAGCTGGTCGACGGGAACGCCCTCGTCGAGCAACAAGGACAGCGCCTGGTCGATGATGGCGGTGGTTTTGCCCGTCCCCGCCGAGGCTTCGAGCACGCGATGACCACCCTTCATGCCTCGTCCTCCGTGGCCGCCGAACTGCCGCCGGCACCGACCGGCCCCTTCGCCGCACCCACGGCGGTCAGGCGTTCCCAGAGCGGCACCAGGCGGCGCTGCACCTTCGCGAAGGCATCTGCAGGAACGGCGGGCGGGTCCATGGTCTGCAGAAGCGGGGAATAGAAATCGACTTCCCATCGCCCACGGGCCAGGGCCTCGGCCAGACGGGCCGCATAGCTCTCTGCCGGCCCCTCCGGCGGGAAGCCGAGCTGGTTGATCCCCTTCAGCCGCAAGTCTTCGCACGTGCGCTGGGCCAGATAGTCCTGGCAGAGGTCGGTCAGATACCGGCGGGCAGCTTCGGCAGGCGGCCGGCAGGCGATCACCCGATGGGCATCGGGCGCGATCTGATGGAGGTGCAGTTCCCGGCAGATCCCGCCGGGAAGCCGATATCGGCCGTCGTCCGCCTCCTGTCGCCAGAGGATGGCCAGGAAGGTCAGCACCGGCCCGAGCAGGAACCGGGGCAGGCTGTTCAGCCGCCCATCCGACCGGAAGGCCTTCGGCCCCAGCTCGTCCTCGTCGCGAAAGACGAGCGCATGCAGGATCTCGCCGTCCTGCCAGGTCAGGGGCAGCCGGCCGTTCACCTCGAGAGCGATCTCGACCTCCCCGCCCGCCCCCGCCGGCTCGGGACCAGCCTCGGCCGAGGGCGCCGGCGCGCCCGGCCGCTCCGCCGCGCCGAACCGGGCGACCAGACTCGACAGCGCCGTCGGACCCGACCGTTCCGCTGGCTCCGTCTGTCCGAGGGCGGCCGACCGAGCGGGCGTCGAACCAACTGGCCCGACCGGAACGGGCGGCAGCAGCGGGGCGGGCGGCACCCGTACCCGCACCGACAGCGACGGCAGCACGGTTCCCCGCTCGACGGTCAGGTACCGCCCGAGCGTGATGGTCTCCAAGACCGGCCCGCCAGGCCGTACCCCGCCCAGCGCTTCGGCGGTCCGCCGGGCCAGCCCCACGAACCGCTCGGTCAGCACGTGCCGCTCGATCTCGCCCCACAGGCCGTCGGGCGTGGCCGAACGCGCCTGCTCCCATGCATAGGCCCGGGCGAAGAAGGCCGCCTCATCGACCGCGGCCGCCGCGGTCCCGGTGAACCGCTGCTGCAGCACCCTCCGCAGCAGCCGGGCGGCGGCCGACGGCTCGGTGATCAACGGGCTGGCCACGATGCCTTCCCATTCCTCGTCGTCCTCTTCCTGCTCGCGCCGGATCCAGCGGCGCACCACCGCGCTCGCGGGGTCTTCGAGGAATTCGCTCAGGGTGCTGGTCCAGAGGGAGATGGTCCCCGGCGGCGCCGCGTCCTCCTGGAGGGGCGGGCGCAGCGCTTCGGCGCGGGCCTCTGCTTCGGCCAGCCAGCGCGGCAGGTCGGGATGTCCAGCGAGGGGGCCGTCCGGGTCGGACGCCGCCAGCCGGAGCGCCGCCAGCCAGGCGATCCGGGTCGCCGGGCCTGCCGGATCGCAGCCGGGCGCGGGCGCCTCGCACAGGAAGCGGACGCTGAGCGGCGCGGTCGGCACGACCGCGAAGGGGAAGGGATCGTCAGCCGGCAGCAGATGGGCTTTCACCCATTCCTGCAACTGGAGCAGCACCGACGACGGGTTGAGCGGGGCTTCCTTGACCGGATCGAGACAACTGAAGGTCAGCACGACCTGGCGGCGGGCCGCCAGCAGGGCCTGCAACAAGGCCTGTCGCTGGATCGCCTCGGGGCCGACGGCCTCGAGGCCCGGCTGCCAGGTCGGCTCGCCCGGCGGCGGCTGGGCCAGATCGATGGACGACCGGCCGCCCCCGCCCGGGAATGTTCCTTCCCCCAGACCGACGATGAAGATCTGGCTCCAGGGCAGGGTGGCCGCCGCCGCCAGCGGGGCGACGGTGAGACCGCCCGTGAACGGGGGAAGCAGGCCTCCGGCGGCCGTCAGGCTCGCGCCGCTCGCCCCGGCCGCGACGAGCTGCCGGGCCAATCGGAACGGGATTCCCGATGGAAACAGGGGGTCGAGTTCGGTCAGCCGTTCGATGGCTCCCACCACGCCGCTCCGCTCGGCCAGATCCTCGGGATGATCGGGCCGCACCGCCAGGCCGGTCTCGATGAGCCGGCCCAGGAGGGCGGCCCAGTCCCGGCAGGGTCTGACATCGTCAGGGTGTCCGAGGGCGCTGGCCAGATGGGCCAGAATCTCGACTCCGACCGAGAACGCGGCCAGCGTGTCGGTCTCGCCGGTGGCTAGATCCTGGTACGGGGCGCAGCCCTCGACCAGCGGCAGATGCGGCTCGGCCGGATGGTACGCCCGCGGCTCCATGAGCCGGCCGAGGCGAAGCCGCCGCAGCGCCAGTTGCCAGGTATGCGCCGGCGACCGCCGCCCGGGCGGCACCTGGCGCTGGGCGTCGGCCGGCGCCGGCGGCTCCGGTTCGTCGCACCGCCGGCAGGGCGGGCGCCCCGGCAGCTCGCAGGCCCGGCACTTGTCGGCGGGCGTGAAGCCGGCGAAGATGCCGAGTTCGGCGGCCCAGCGATGCCAGGCCTCGACCATCGACGGGTCGGCCCGCCGGGTGCGTTGCCAGCAGGGGTTGGCCAGCACACGAAAGACGGCTTGCCGGGTGAACCCTTCCTCGACCAGATCGAACAGGGCCTCGACCCCGCGGCGGTAGGGCCCCGGCGCTGGCTCGGGCTGCCCGACCACCTGGTGCGGCAGCCCGACCCGCTGCAAGGCTTCCACCACCAGGGGCAGCGAGGTGGCCGGGTCGGCCAGCAGCATGGCGATCTCGTTGAGCCGCATCTGAGCTGGCCCGGCGCGCGTCGCTTGCCCCGCCAGGATCTGCACGACCGTCTCGGCTTCACGCGCCGGCCCGGGGCAGCTCCAGATTTGCAACGACGGGTCGCGGGCCGCCCGGCGCGCCCGAAGAGCGGTGGACCTGCCACGCAGGCCCGCCTGCACCCGGGCCAGCAGGGGAAGGTCGCGGCCGGCCCCCGCCGAGCCTTGGACCGCGCGGGTTGTCCCAGCTCCCTCGGCCCCTTGGGGAGGCGAGGCTCCCTCGGTGGCAACGGTGGCCGGTGTCGCCGCGGCGAGGCCGGCCGCCCTTCGTTCGTTTCCGTCAGGGGGAACCGCGAGCCCCGCTCGGGCCAACCAGCGGCAGGTGGCGCGGAAAGGCTCTCGCCAGAGCTCGAAAGGATCGCCCTTTTCGAGCGCTGCCTCGAGCCCGCCCTCGGCTTCGGAACCAGGCTCGTCACCGGCCACGGATTCGTCGGCGACCGCTCGTGCGCCAGTATCGAGCAGGAAGAGGGCGACGGTGGTGATCTGGGCGAGCTGTTGCAGGAGGGTGATCGCCAGGGGCGGGAGGAAATCGAACCCGAAGGCGATGATGAGGGGGGGCAGCCCGCCGCGGCCATCCGGCCCCTGGTGGTTCGCCGCCGGCAGCGGCAGAGAGGCCAGCTCCCCCAGGGTCCGGCGGTCGGGCCAGAGGCGGGCCCGAAGCCCCGCGGGACCCAGCAACAGCGCCCGCAGCTCGCGCTGCCAGGCCAGGTGGAACGCCCCGCCGCTCTCCTTGCCGCCGCCCCCCGGGGCCGCGGTCGAGTCGAGATCGAGGCCCTGCCATTCATAGCGCAAGAAGGCCTCGGCCTGCCGCTCGGCCAGTTGCCAGGCCCGCCGCCACCAATCGGGCTGGTCGGCAGGAGGCGCGGGCGGCGGGGCATCGGTTCGGTAGACATAGTGCCAGAGGGGTTGCAAGGTCACGGGAGGCTGCGCCGGCGGAGCCACCAGCACCGATAGGATCAGATCCCGGAGGTGGGCGGCCGACAGGGGCCGGAACGTCGCGGCCCCCGGCCCGAGCGCCCGTTGCCAAAGGGCCCAGAGCCCGTCCGGCAAGGTCGGCAGGTCGGGATCGAACCCGCCGGCGAACCGGTTGGCCAGATCGAGCCGCAACCATTCGCCGACCAGGTGGTGCGGCACCAGCACCGGCCAGCGCTGCAACGGATCGAGCCGCAGGGCGCTCGCCGTCGCACCCACCGCCGCTTCCAGCTCGGGCAACAGCTCGGGCAGCGTGGCCGCGCTAGTGACTCGCCACGCCATGTCCGTTCCTTCTTCTGGCGCCAAACGCCCCACCATGGTCGGGTCGGCCACCACCTCTCCGTGGGGCCAGCCTGGGCCACGCCTCCTCGACGCTCACCCGCACCACCCGATCCTTCCTTTGACCACTCCTGCGGCTTGTTCCGAGGCCCACGACGACCGGCCCGACCGCCGCGCCGCTTCGCACGGGCCAGCCTGGGCCGAAACGCCATTCGACCTCGCCGGCTCGCACGCCGTCGGGGCCTTCGCCACCGTGGGCCCCGCCGCGCTCGGTGGCCGGATTCTACCACGGGCCTGCCGATTTTGCCTTCCCCGCCGGCGACCACCCTCCCAGAGGTCTTCTGCCACTTCCCGACACGCTGGTCATCCCCATTTTTCGGCGAAAAACATGTTGGCTTACCCTCTCCTCCTCATCTTCCTCCCCCGAAATTGCCAAGCCTGATGATTGGCATAGTCCAGGCCCCAGCCGCCTGCAACCGCTTCTATTGAGTTGACATTTCATGGACTAATGTTGATTGCAATTTATTAATCTACTAAGTAATTGAAGGGAGATAATTTTTGCAGTTTTTTTCGTGAAAAAAACAGGCAAGTTTTGGATATTAACTACTTAGGGGATCCGAAAGGAGGCTGATTATGCGCCTAGCCGAAATGATGATTGTAATGGCATGGAGTTCATTGGATATCCATTTCCCATGGTATATGTGGCTCCTGGCAGTCCTTGATGTCTTTTTCAGGATTGCAGATGACCATAAGGAATGGTTAAAAGAGAAGAGAATGGCTTTGATCCTAGAAACAAGCGAATTAGAAGAAAAAATTGCTTGATGATATATCCAATTTGGAGAAAAAATAGACACTCTAGCAACCCTACAGATGAAACTTGAAAACTTTCGGCCAGAACACCAGTACCTTCATCGGGGAATCGCCCCGAGGAGGAGTATATGGTTGGCCCCGAGTATGTGCCAGCATCCAAGAAGGA
>QOQW01000018.1 GCA_003327425.1 Candidatus Ozemibacter sibiricus | reverse complement strand
CAACTCTGGAACCTGGCCCTGAAGGAGGCTTTCGACAAAAACCCCGATAGGGACCGGCTTGATGATGTCTGGAACTACTGAATTCATGATCTATCCAATGTTTGAGGCCCTAACCGAATGCACATGCCCAAGATCGAGGTCCATCGCGGGAAGGGAGTCAACGTCACGATCTCTGAGCGCATGACCCCCACCCAAGATGGCTATGAGGCCAACGGAGCCATTCGCTTCGATCCCCAGACGGTTCCTCTCTCATTCGACAACCCCAACGTCGAGTTGCCCAGATTCCAAGGCACCTTGTCCGTCAAGGACTCCGACGGCAATACCGTATATATGGAAGAACTCCCGGTTCTGGTCGGATTCGCCCAGGTCACCGGCCTCGAATTCGGCCGCAAGCTCGGGCAGAGCGGCGCTGCCGAACTCATGGCCGTCGACCTGTTCGCCCCGGCGAAACCAGAACACTGGGATTTCGGGGTCGGGATCGTGCTGAAGACCGCCGATGGCCGAACCGCTGTCGTTCCGCCGACGGCGGCCTACATTGAGAGCAACTTCACCTACCCTCTCAACGCCAAAGGCGCCTTCGAGCCGCCCAATTACATCAGCACGGTCGATGGCTTCGCCCCCCGTCAGAGCGGGCGCTTCCAGCTCACCGCCGGGCCGCTGCCGCAGGCGTGGGCCAAGCGGGGCCTGCTGGTCGGCTCCAAAGAACTGTTGCCGCCTGACACTCTGCAGGTCACCCTGAATGTTCTGAGGGCGTTGCAACTGAAGACCGATCAGGGAACGAAGACCTTCCTGCGCAGCTACGGGCCGGCGCCGCTGTCGGGGTTCAAGGCAGTCTGGCGACGGCTCGGCGGGGTGACCGATACGAGCTCCTTTGAATCGAAGGGCGAATACTGGGAGAGCACCACCAACCTCTCGGGTGGGCTCATGGAAGTGAGGGTGTTCAATGCCCAGGGGAAAGAGGTCGCTCTCGTCGACCTGAAGAAGGTCCAGCAGGTGGATGTGCGAGAAGTCGACCGCGCCTCGCTCACCACCGAGACCTTTCCTCCGGTCGCCCCGGGCGGCACCGTGGCCATTCCGACCGTGATCACCGCGGCTCGCACCGGTGATGGCATCCCGCATCGCCTGGTGCTGGCGAGCACGCACGACCACGTGAAACTCCCGCGGGCCGTCATTCTGGCCGGCCAGGATCCGCGCGGCCACCGGGTCTATCCTGCGGTGCAAGCCGATGCCAAGGCTCGACCGGGTTCGCTGCTGCCAGTCGAGATGGTGCTCGAAGCCGAGACCAGCGCCGGCGAATGGACGCAGGCCGCGCGTTTGATGGTGGAAGTGCCGGTGGCCGGCGAAGCTAGGGTGACTGGGGAGCCTCGCGAGATGGCTGGTCTGATGGGCCAGGGGTTCCCGCCGCCGGCCGGCCCGGGCCTGCCTGGGCAACCGGCGGCGCCCCCGCCCGCCGGGCCGGTCGCCCCCGGCGGACCGGTCGACTGGGATTTCGAGCTGGCCCAGGTGGTGCCAGGTCAGGGGAACAACCCCTTCGATGCGGTCGATCCGGTCGCCCCGACCGCCGTTTCGGTGCCCGGCGACGGGGTGACCTCGCCCCGCTCGCCAGAATCCGATTCCACCGACACCGGAACGGGCACGGGAACGGGAACCAGTACCGGGACCAACACAGGAACCGGGACGGGCACAGGAACTGGAACCAGCACGGGGACCAGTACTGGAACGAGCACGGGAACCGGTGGTGGAGGCAAGCCGGTCACTGGTTCGATCGCTTTCGGCGCAAACACTGGGTTCAATAGTGCGATGAATGTCGAATATGGCCTGATCGCGGGCATCGAAATCGACCCCAACACTGGCCTGAGCGGCTATCTGCGCAATGATGGGATGGGCAATGCCCTCATCCTGCAGACTCCACCCAACGGGCCCGGCACTCCGACCGACGATATTGAACTGTTCCCTGATTATGGCGGAATCAGTCATGGCGGAAGCTGGGATTTCGACGGCAAGACATTCACCGACAAGTTCAAC
The DNA here is from genome assembly GCA_003327425.1 of Candidatus Ozemibacter sibiricus. Taxonomy (GTDB): domain Bacteria; phylum Muiribacteriota; class Ozemobacteria; order Ozemobacterales; family Ozemobacteraceae; genus Ozemobacter; species Ozemobacter sibiricus. The sequence goes on along the minus strand of QOQW01000018.1, from coordinate 136,030 downwards.
CAGGATGGCTCTCCGATCATCAACTCCGGTAAGAGCTATACGATCAATCTGATATCCAAAGTGGGCCGCAAAGTAAGAATCACACTGCGCGTGAATTCGAGCGGGAAAGCGCCCGCTGACCGCCGCCCCGGCGATCTGACCCTGGTCATCGAAGATTCGGAGAAACTGCAATGAGAGACATCATCATGCTTCGCTCTCGCTGGACTCTTCTGATCGTTTCCCTGCTCGCCCTCCTGGCCACCTGGCAGGTGCGGCCGGCGGCCTGGGCCGAGTTCCGGTCGATGCAACCAATCGCCACCCCCCACCAGACCTGGACCCAGGAACCGACCGCCGGCGCCGCAGCCGGCAACCTTCCGAGCGACGTGCGGCCGACCCCCGAGATCGAAAAACTGGCCCAGGAGGCCCGGGCCCGCGCGCCCCAGTTCGCCCGCGAGGCCATGCAGCGACTGGTGCTCTCCTGGAACCAAGGCGACGCGGCGCGCCACCTGAGCGCCGATTTCGTCGACCGCGAACGGTTCCTCACCTCGTGGGACGGCCAGGTGCCCCGCGATGCCCGCGTGCGCCTGCTCGCCATCGAGGGCATTCAACCCCTCGACCAGGACAACCGGCTCGAGGGCTCGCCCCCGACCTTGTTGCACGTCGATACCCGCGTCTCGGTGCGGGCCACCACCCAGATCGAGTTCAACGATCCCCAGCGAGGCTTCCAGCGCCGCGAGGGGCGCAACGAGTACATCTTCCGCATCAAGCAGCGGATTCCGCTGACCGCGGGAAAGTGAGGCCAGGCCGTCATGTCATTCCTGTCGCATCGTTCTTCCCTGCCGTTCTTCTCCCGGCCTGACCTGAGCGCCCGCCCGGCCGCCGGCCGGTCCCTCCTGCTGCTGGTCATCGCCCTCCTGGCCTTGAGCGCCCGCGCCGGCGCGGCCGAACCGGGCGAGTGGCGCCTGACCGGCGACACGCTGATCCGCACCGAGGAATACCGGTCCCTGGGCGATCCCACCAGCGTGCCGTATGCCATCACCGGCCGGCACACCTACCAGAACCTGAATTTCCAGTTGTCGCAGGAGAATTCCCCCTACGACCGCTGGCTGATCGAATATGCCGGGCTGTGGAACAATTCGCGGTACCGCAGCCGGTTCTGGGGCGGCGAGACCGAGCGGTTCCGGCTGCAGCGCGAGAAAGGCGACGCCGGGCTGCCCTACCGGCTCGAAGCAGGCGACATCTACGCCAACTTCAGCACCCGCACGCTGCAACGCTCGCTCAAAGGGTTGATCCTCGATCTGCAACCGCGCGCGTCGGGCCCGCGGGTGAAGCACTCGGTGCAACTGCTCTACGGCCGGTCGCAACCCGACTGGAAGTACCTGCACGAGAGCACCGATCGCACCGCCGGCGTCTCCTGGCTGCTGCAGGATGAAAAGCGCTTCCGGGCGGCCCTCAGCTCGGTCTGGAACCATCGCGACGCCGACGTCACCACGGGCGCCCTCGAACGCCAGCAGAACGTCACCAGCTTCGCCTTCGAACGCAAGCTGCCGGCCTTCGGCCAGGGCGTGCTGGAAGGCGAGCTGGCCCGCTTCCATGGCGACCATGACGGCAGCGCCGGCCCGGCCTCGGGCCAGAATCGCGATGACTGGGCCCGCTTCCTGCAACTGATGGGCGGGGTCCGCGATTTCCAGTACCGGCTGCGCTACGAGTGCCAGGGCGCCGATTTCCGCCCGGTGGGCGGCAGCGTCCCGGCCGACCGCCGTTCGCTCGAAGGCTTCCTCACCTGGAACCTGCAGGAAGGTCGCACCGCCGTGCTGCGCATGCAGCGGTTCGAAGACGGCTGGACCACCGACAACGCCCGCCTCACCCACCTGTCGGGCCTGACCCTGCGCGGCCCGCTCGATGTGGCCCGTCGCCTGATCGCCGGGTTGAACATCTTCTCCGAGCATCTGACCGACGAGAAGGACACCATGCGGCAATCGACCAAGGGCTTCACCGCCGACCTGAACCGCACCATCAACGACAAGATGGCGGCGCGGGCCGGCGTCACCATGCGTCTGACCGACAACGCCCGCAACGACGCCGCCGACCATCGCCTGACCCAGGTGACGGCCGGCTTCGACCGCTCGATCGAGCTGTTCACCTTCGCCGGGCGGCTGGCCTTCGATGTCGGGCAGCGCCTCATCGATCAGGGTGGCGAGGAAAGCCGCGAGTGGTTTCCGGCCCTCGGCCTTTCGCTGAACAAGAAGGAGCATGATCTCGGCTTCTACTACCGGTTCCAGCGCCAGGATCGCCCCAACCCGCTGCGGGTCGATGTCGACACCGCCGATCTGACCGCCCGCTACGCCTGGCGGAAAGGCGATCACCAGGCGGGCATCGATTATCTGCAGGTGCGGCGCCGCGATTCGAACGGGGTCTGGAGTCGCGGCCACCAGACCGCCTTCTGGTACCAGTATGCCTTCGATACGATCTTCGGACGCCGTCCGGTGATGGTGGCCGCCGCCCCCGGCACGCCGGTGGCCGGCGCGGGCCGCCCGGTCGATCTGTGGGCCGGCCTGAGCCTGGGGCAGCCGTTCGCCGAGGCGCTCGAGCAGGCCCGCGGCAAGCTGGGGCCCGAATCGCGCACCTGGAACCGGCACATCATCTTCGAGGCGACCCAGCTCGATGAAGTGGCCCAGCGGCAACGCCTGGTGCTGACCAACGAGGGCGACCGGCTGGCCCGGCTGACCCTGCTGATCGATGCCGACAACGCCACCGGGTTCGACGTCTTCGAGCGGGTGCGCCGCATCCTGCTCGAACGGTTCGGCGCCCCCGCCGAGACCTATGAAGTCGGCCGACCGGGGCCTGATCTGGCCGCCGAGGTCCAGCTCGGACAGGTGGTACGGGCCATGGAATGGCGACTGCCCGAAGGCGTGCTGCGGCTGAGCTTGCCGCGCCGGCTCGATGGGCGGTTGAAGATCGAAGTGAGCTTGGCCGACACCTTCCCGCCGCTGCGCGCCACCAACTGGGGCCTCGATCTGATCGACTGATCGCTGCTCCGTTCATCGCCACGGCCCCCACCGCTGGGTGGGGGCCGTTTGGTCTGCCACGAAAAACGCGAGAAACTTACAGGGTCAATCGTCGTCGGCGCTGTCGTCGCCGGCGGGGGTGGGAGCGGCCGGCGCGTTCCCTGCCGGGGCGGCCGACGGCGTCGAGGCATCCGGGCTGGCCGACGGCTCTTGCTGTTTCTTGGCGCGATCGGCCTCGCGTTCTTTCTGGAGCCCCGCGAAGAAGTCCTTGATCGCCGCCTGGCACTGTTCAGGGGTCATGCTCTGATCGGCGCCGAGCTTTTCCATGAAGGCGGTGATTCGTTGCTGGTATTTCTTGCCGAACCCCGTCCATTCGTTCTGGCTGGCCTCGAAGGCGGCCAGGATCTGCTTTCTCTGGTCTTCGGTCAGCTTGGGATTCTGGCCCAGACGCTCGCGCAGGAAGGCCAGATTCTCGGCTCGCCGCTGCGCATGGAAGGCCTGCCGCTCGGCCCGCTGCTTCTGATTGAACTCCTGCATGGCCTTCTTGCGCTCTTCGGGAGATTTCCCCTCGAGCGACTTCTTGAACTCCTGGCGCTCCGATTTCTGGCCGGCCCGGAACTCCTGGCGCTCGCTTTTCTGCTCTTTCTTGAACGCCTGGACTTCCCCGCCCTTGCCTTTGCCACACCCTCCACTGCCACCGGCCTTGGGCCCCTTGGCCCATACCGGCCCGCCCAGAACGAGACACCCTGCCACCATAGCGGCGAGAACCTTGCGCATCTTCATCGCTCCTTGCGTTTCGTGATTCCGCCGGTCACCGACCGACCCCCGTATCTTACTCCCAGGCATCGTTTCCTGCCACCCGCGTCATCTAGCATTCTGGCCAAAGATTCAGCTTCACCAGCCAGGCGGCCGGCCTTCCGGCCGGCGCGCATCGAATCTTTCGAGCGGCGTGGCACGCAGTCTGCGACCGACCAGATCATCCGAGGATCGGGGCACTTTCGCAGCCACTCAAATATTTTGGACAAATTAATTAAAATTATTTTTTTGAAATTGGTCCAAAATGCGAAAATTTATAATGTACTATAGTACAATTTGCATTTCGTGTTTGTCGTTTTTATTTTTTTATGTAAATCTTATTGAACGTTGGCGACGATCTGGGGTAACATGATGGAGGACATTTCCCCCTGGAGGAGCCTGTGCGCACATTCATCGACTCCCATGTGACCTGGCTGGGTCACGACGGTTTCCGTCTGACCGGAGCCAAGACCATCTACATCGACCCCTTCCAGATCGCCGGCGGACCAGTCGCCGACATCATCTGCGTCACCCACGAGCATTTCGACCACTGCTCGCCCGATGACCTCAAGAAGATCCAGGGCCCGCACACCGTCGTGGTCGGTCCCGCCGATGCCCTGGCCAAGGTGTCGGGGCGCACCCAGGTCGTCAAGCCCGGCGACCGCCTCACCGTCGAAGGCATCCCCATCGAGGTCGTTCCCGCCTACAACACCGACAAGAAGTTCCACCCCAAAGGCAACGGCTGGGTCGGCTACATCATCACCCTCGATGGCCACCGGATCTACCACGCCGGCGACACCGACCACATCCCTGAGATGAAACAGATCAAAGCCGATATCGCCCTGCTGCCGGTGTCGGGCACCTACGTCATGACCGCCGAGCAGGCGGTGGCCGCCGCCCTCGAGATCAAACCCGCGGTGGCCATACCCATGCACTTCGGCGCCATCGTCGGTCAGAAGAGCGACGCCGAGAAGTTCCGCGATGCCCTCGCCGGCAAGGTCGAGGTGGTCATTCTCTCCCCCCATCCGGGGTGACCGCCCCGCGCCCCAGGCCTGACCCGATCGCTGCCCACGCGTGAAGATCAACCTTCCTGAAACCTGGGCCGAGCGTCTCGAATTGCTGGTCCTGGCCGGTCTGCTCATCTTCTGCTTGGTCATGACCGCCGTCACGCTCGACCAGCCCTTCATTCCCGCCCTGGGCGTGGTCGGGTTGATCGCGCTGATCTACCTCCGCTGGTATCACCCGTACCATTCGCTGCATGTCGCCGCCCGGGAAGGCCGCGCCGAGCGAGTCACCCGCCTCCTGCACCAGGGCGCCGACCCAAACGCCCGCGATCTGTCGGGGTTCACGCCGCTCCACCTGGCCGTCAGCTGGGGTCACCGGTCCGCCGTCCTGGCCTTGCTGGAGGGGAAGGCCGATCCGAACATCCCTTCGCGAGCCAGGGAATGGCCCGGCGCCACCCCCCTCCACCTCGCCGTGGCCATCAATCGCCGCGATCTCATCGAAGATCTGCTGGCGGCCGGCGCCAATCCCAACGCCCAGATGGACGACGGCGCGCCCCCGCTGCACCTGGCCATCTTGAACGACCGTCCCGACCTGGTGCAATTGCTGCTCGCCCACCACGCCAATCCCAATCTGCACGGGGCCGAGACCGCCCCGCCCATCCACCTCGCCGTCTTCCCCGATTCGGCCGAGATCGCCGCCCTGCTGCTCGAGGCCGGGGCCGATCCACTGGCCCGCGGGCCGTCCGGCGCCAGCGCCCTCCATCTGGCCGCCGCTCTCGGCCAACGCCGGGTCGCCGCCTTCCTGCTCGACCGCGGCGTCGACATCCATCTGCGCAACGAGGTCGGGGAGACCCCCCTCCATTATGCGGCCCGGGAAGGACACGAAGAGATGGTGGCGTTCCTGCTCGAGCGCGGGGCCGAAGTCGACGCCCGGACCGCCACCTGGGGCACGCCCCTGCATATCGCCGCCTACCGCGGCCAGACCGGCGTGGCCCGCCTGCTGCTCGATCGCAAGGCGCAGGTCAACGCGCGGGCCAACGACGGCATGACCCCGCTGCACCAGGCGGCAGCGTGCGGCAGCCTGGCCACGGCCGCGCTCCTTCTTGAGCGCGGCGCCGACATCAATGCCCGTGGCGACTTCGACCTGACCGCCCTTCACGTGGCGCGCCTCGATCATCAGTCAGAGATGGCCCGGTTCCTCATCGACCATGGGGCCGAAGACACCCCGCCCCCGCCCATCGAAGAGTGAGCCGGCCAGCCTCGTCGTCGGCCGGCCGGCGGCCGGGAAGCGCCGACGCCGCTCCCTCCTCAAGGGGTCAGTGAGACCGCTCCTCGCTCGATCGCCGCGCGGGCGAAACACGGCGCGGGGGCCACGGCCCAGACGCCAGCTGGCCGTCCGGCCCCCGCGCCAGATCTGTTCGATGAAGGAGCAGGCGGCACGCGCCCCCTTTCGAATCCCCTCGGCCCAGCTCTCGGCCAGTCTTGGCGCCGATCGTCAAACACGCGCAGGAGACGGCCATGCTCCCGGAGCTGCTCAAGGCAGAAGCACGGTCACGCGATCGCCTTCTTCGAGATCGACCTTCTTGATCTTGTGGCGAGGGACGTAGACTTCCCGCGTCATCTCGGGATCATCGGGGTCGCGAATGACGACCACGACGATGTCTCCCTCGATCCGATCGACCACTCCCGCCACGCGTCGAGGCGTTCCCATGGATCCCCTCCTCTCAGCACTGATTTCGCGGTATCATCAGATATGGTACACCATTCCAGCACCCACAGGAAACCGATGATCTGCCAACCGGGCCCGGCCCACCCCATTCCTTCTCCCTGCCTCTGGTCCGCGCCGACCGACAGATCAGAGCCGGCCGCACCCCTTGGGCGCCGGCCACGTGGGAGTCTTGACATCCCATGAACTGCCCGTCCTGTCTGCAGGAACTCGTCGGTCAGCCGACCCGTTGTCCGTTCTGCCAGGCCTCTCTTCAGCAAGGACGGGTGGCCAGCGTCGCGCCGCCCCGGGCCCGCGACCGGGAAACCGCCGTCGATCTGTCGTATCGGGCCACCACCCTCGGACAGGAAATGCGCCACCTCCTGGACATCCTCTTTGCGTGGCTCGGCCGGCTCATCCCCGCACCGCTTCGACGGATTCCCCACCCTGAACTGTGGCTGAGCGTGCTCTTGCCAGGGCTCGGGCACCTGTCGCTCGGATGGTATCGCCTGGGGTTCCTGATCCTGGGCACCTTCCTTGGAATGCTCTATATGCTCGTCACCCTGGCCCTCGACCGGTTCCAGCCCGATACCACCAGGCACCTGTTCTGGACCGGCCTCCTGCTGGGACTGGTCCATTCGCATGCAGTGCAGGCCGCCAATCAGAAATACCCAGGGCGACCAGTCTGGCCGTCCCAAGTTTTGAATGTGGTTCTCATCCTGCTGCTGGTGGGCCAGGTGCACCTTCTGGGCAGGCTCATCTACGGCGCCCAGTACCGCCGGGAAGTCCGCGGCATCCGGTTGCAGGCCTACGGCGACTGGTTCAAACCCCATTTCCAGGGCGGCGACTTCCTCGACGTCAACCCCGTCGCACCGGGCGACCTCGAGCGGGGCGACTTCGTGATGATCGATGCGCATACCATCGATCGCGTTCTGGGGCTGGAAGGCGACGAACTCACCCTCCGACCCGATGCCATCCTGCGGAACGGCGCTCCGCTGACCGGCGCCCAGAAACCGCTCGTCGCCTACGAACCCACGCTCGACATCCCCGATCAGGTGGCGCATACGCCGGCAGCCAGACCGGGCCAGACCGTGCAGGTCCCGCCCGGCGAGGCAGGCCTCCTGTACTGGGGCCGCCGGCTGCGCACCATCCCCATCGCCAGCCTGCCGGGCCGCATCGACGGCATCCTGCACCCCCCCGAGCGCGCCTGCCGATTCGTGCGGGGCATTCGACAGGCACGGTGACGGCATGACCAGCCACCTGCGCCAGAACCTGCACAATCACACCCGCTTTTCCGATGGCCGCCACACGGTTGAGCAATTGATCGAAGAAGCCAGGCGGCGGCACCTCACGGCCCTGGGCGTGAGCGATCACTTTTTCACCCGCAAAGTCTACCGCCGAACCGATGTCGCCGAATGGTGCCGTTCGGCTCTGCCCGCCTACCTGCAGATGGCCGACGAGGCCCGCCGGCAGGCGCCCCGCGAGTTGAAGGTCTGGTGGGGCCTGGAGATCGATTCCTGCTTCGATCGGATCGGCACCGACCTGGCCGGCCTGCCCTGGCCCGCCTTGAATCGCCTCGACTACCTGTTGTTCGAATATGTGGGCGAACCCGGGCATGGCGGCATGCCGTTCGAGCGCTTGCATGAGCTGTCCCAGCACTGTCGGATTCCAGTCATTCTGGCACACCCCGACCCGACGCAATGGGAAGAAACTTTACCGATCGACCGGGCTTTTGCTATAGTGCGCGAGTGCGGGGTCGCCCTCGAGGTACCGGGGGGCCGACGCAACCCCCGCCGGTGGGGGCCGAACGACGTGGCTCGGCTGGCCGGGGTACCCCTGACCATCGGGTGCGACACGCACGAATCGATCGCCGACGTGGGCGCCATCGACGGAGTCGTGCAGTTCCTGGTCGACCATGGACTGGTCGGGCAGGTGACCGACCCCGACCGTCTGGGGCCGCCCCGAGGAGGGAACGAGTGAACACGCCACGCGAGCGAGTGGTCATCACGGTGCTGGGGGCCAACCGACCCGGCATCCTGGCGGGGGTCACCCGCATCATCGCCGATGCCAATGTCAACGTCGATGACATCAGCCAGAAGATCATGCAAGATCTGTTCGCCCTGATGATCGTCACCGACTTCTCCCAGGCCAACTGTACCTTCGAGGAATTCCAGACCCGCCTGCAGAAAGGCGCCGACGAGATGAAGGTACGCATCTTCGCCCAGCACGAAGACGTCTTCAAATTCATGCACCGCGTCTGAGCGCCTCGGCCATGACCAATCCGTTCACCCTCGACGAAGTCATCGAACTGATCGCCGCGGTGGGTGTCGAAACCTTCGACATCCGCACCATCACGCTGGGCATTTCGCTCAATTCCTGCGCCGACGAGAACGTCAACCGCTGCGCCACCAAGATCTACGAAAAAGTCACCCGCATCGGCCGCAATCTCGTTCCCACGGCCCGCCATATCGAGAAGAAATACGGCATTCCCATCGTCAACAAACGCCTGTCGGTGACCCCCATCGCCCAGATCGGCGGCGCCTGCCATGGCGACACCCTGGTGCCCCTCGCCCAGGCCCTCGATCGGGCCGCCGACGAGCTGGGAGTCGATTTCGTGGGTGGCTTCACCGCCCACATCCAGAAGGGGTTCAAACGGGGCGACCAGTTGCTGATCAACTCCATTCCCGACGCTCTGTGCGCCACCAAACGGGTCTGTTCGAGCGTCAACGTCGCCACCTCGGCGGCTGGCATCAACATGGACGGCGTCTACCGCATGGCCCAGATCATCAAAGAGGCGGCCGAGCGCACCCGCGATCGCGATGGCCTGGCCTGCGCCAAGCTGGTCATCTTCGCCAACCAGCCCGAGGACAACCCCTTCATGGCCGGGGCCTGCCATGGCAACGGCGAGGCCGAGGCCATCATCCATGTCGGCATTTCGGGGCCGGGCGTGGTGCGAGCCGCTCTGGCCAACGCCGCCGACCTCGACTTCGGCGAATTGTCGGAATTGATCAAGAAGACCAGTTTCAAGATCACCCGCATCGGGGAACTGGTCGGCCGCGAAGCTTCCCGCATGATGGGCATCCCCTTCGGGGTCATCGACCTGTCGCTGGCCCCCACCCCGGCTGAAGGCGACTCGATCGCCGACATCCTCGAGCTGATGGGGCTCGAGAAGGTCGGCTGCCCCGGCACCACGGCGGCGCTCGCCCTGCTCAACGATGCGGTCAAGAAGGGCGGCGTCATGGCTTGTACGTATGCCGGCGGCCTGTCGGGGGCGTTCATTCCCGTCACCGAGGATGCCGGCATGTGCGCGGCGGTCGAAGCGGGGGCATTGACCATCGAGAAGCTCGAGGCGATGACCTCGGTCTGTTCGGTCGGCCTCGATATGGTGGCCATTCCCGGCGATGTCTCGGTCGAAGTCCTGGCCGGGATCATCGCCGACGAGATGGCGATCGGCGTGATCAACCACAAGACGACGGCCTGCCGGTTGATTCCGGTGCCCGGCAAGAAGGCGGGCGACGTGGTCGACTTCGGCGGTCTGCTCGGCAAGGGCCCGATCATGGACGTCTCGAAGTTCTCGCCAAGCCGCTTCGTGCGCCGGGGCGGGCGCATCCCTGCGCCCATTCACAGCATGCGCAACTGAGGGGTACCCCGCGCGGGGTGCCTGGCTGCCGGATTCCCGGCGGCGCGGGCGCCCGTTTTCCAGCAATGTTCGCTCGACCAAGGGCCAATTCCGGCTCCTGGCGAACATTTTCTGGCACGACAATTGCTTCCGTGGTCATCCACAAGGAATGCCACATACGAGGAGCGCACGCATGACCACCGCCCGGAAGCTGATCATCGGTTGTCTGATCTGTCTGTTGGCCACTCCGGTTTTTGCCGGCGGCTATGAAGTCCCCGAGCAACCCCCGATGGAACCCGCCCCCATCGATCAGAGCGGGTCTTATGGGCAGAGCGGCAGCGCAGGCCAGGGGCAGTTCCTCGGCAAGCCGGTGGAAAGCGGCCCCACGCAGCAGTCGGGCGGGTACACCCAAGGCTACCCTGGTCAGCAGGGGCAGGGCGGCTATGCCGGGCAGACCGGCCAGGGCAGCTACGGCGGGTATGGTGGCTCCAGCGGCCAGTATGGGTCAGGCCAGCCCTCGTATGCCGACTTCCAGGCCTTGGTCATGATGCTGAATCTGGTGCTGAGCGATCTCGAGATGTGCCAGATGTCGCTGCGCTCCAATCCCCATTATTTGAATAACCTGATGTCGATCGGCTACCTCAACAACGCCAAATCGGCCCTGTCGCGGACGGTCATGCACCCCGCCTACATGCCGCTGCTGGCCGAGATCGACCAGCGTCTCAGCAAGATCAAGTTCCACCTCGTCATGAACGACGAGCGGAACGTCCGGATGATGATCGCCCAGCTCAGCGCCATGATGCGCTCGATCATCGCCAGCCAGGGCGGCACCCAGATCCAGTATGCCCAGCCCTCCGGAACGTCGATCACCACCACCGGGACCACCGGCGTCACGATCGTCACCGTCTACCCCTCGACCCCCGTCATCACCATCAATGGCTGGGGCCAGGGCCAGAACATCAATCCCCCCAGCCAGGGCATTCCCAGCACCCTCACCCCCGTCTCCGACGGGTACTGATCCCGAACAGCAGCAACCGGATCCTCTCCGGTTCACCCAGGGCGACGGACCACCGTCGCCCTTTTTATGTGGTTCGGTGGTTCGCTATCAGATCCACCAAGGGGCTTTCCTCCTTCCCCTCGAACGACACCTGCTTGCCTGAGCAACCGGCCCGGAGGCGGTCGATCTTGGCTGCCGAACGTTCTCTCCAGGCACCCGAATACGCATGGGGGCATGGTATTCTTAAAGCATGGCCACGCATGAGCATGATCATGGCTACAAGCTGCTGTTCTCCCACGCCAAGATGATCGAAGAACTCTTGCGCGGGTTCGTCCATGAAGACTGGGTGGAGATGGTCGATTTTTCGACCCTCGAGAGGCGCAACGCCTCCTATGTGACCGATGACCTGCGCGAACGGCATGACGACGTCATCTGGCGGGTCCGACTCCGGGACCAGTGGCTGTATGTCTATCTGCTGATCGAGTTCCAGTCGGAAGTGGATCGCCTGATGGCCATCCGCATCATGACCTACCTCGGCCTGCTCTACCAAGATCTGGCCCGCGCCGGGGAGGTCGCCCCGGGCGGGTTGTTCCCTCCTGTCCTCCCCATCGTTCTCTACAACGGACGTCCCCGGTGGACCGCCCCGACCGACATCGGCGAATTGATTGTCCCAGGGCCGGGCCGATTGCGCGAGTATCTTCCCCGGCTCCGCTATCTATTGATCGAAGAAGGAGCCTTTCCACCCGAGTCGCTGGCCGCCCGCAACCTGGTCGCCAGCCTGTTCGCTCTCGAACGCTGCCAGACTCCCCAACAAATCAAAGAAACGCTCGAGCACCTGATCGCCTGGTGGCACGAACCGGAACAAACCGGCTTGCGCCGCTCCTTCACCATCTGGATCGGTCGGGTGCTTCTCCCCGGCAAGGTGCCGGGTCATCACTTTCCCGAATTCCAGGAATTGCAGGAGGTACCCCCTATGCTCGAAGAGACCGTCAAAGAATGGGTCAAGGAATGGAAGGCCCAGGGATTTGCGGAAGGGCGAACCGAAGGGCTAGCGGTAGGACGGGCCGAGGGACGGGCCGAGGGGTTGGCCATCGGCCTGGCGAAAACCCGTGAGATCGCCCGGCTGCTTTTGCAGCGGGGCGATTCCCCCGAAGAAGTGGCCCGAATCACCGGGCTATCTCTGGAGGAAGTGAGAGACATCGCCCAACGCCCTCCCCACCTCGCGGAGGAACCCGCTCCCTATCTGGCAGCCCCCAAGGTCGAGAAAAAGCCCGAACAACCCTGACCCCCAGCGTCGTCGCCCCTTCCAGCCTGATCCTGCGGCCGACAAGGAACCTCGGAAGGCGGCCCGCCGTTCGACGCCAGAGAAGTCCCAGGCTACCTAGCGATCAGGCATCTCCCGCGGAGGCGGGAGCGACCGGCAAGGATTGAACATACGTGAACAGCGCCTGGCGCAGATCCCCCAGGGATTCAGGCAGCAGGTTGGCCAGTTTCTGGGCCACCACCCCGTTGGCCGGGCGGGCGAGCAGGATCTCGGTAAGCAGCTCGAGCACCGTCTCGGTATCGCCCTGCAGCGCCTTCAACTGGATCATCGCGGCATAGATGTTCATGCTGGGCGAGCTGAGGGAGTGGAGCCGCTCGAGCATCGCTTCGGTGCCGCGCCCGCGCAGATTCTGACATAGATCGAGGCAGGCGTCGAGGATGCGACGGTACATGCCCTGCACCCGCTGCCCGTAGGCCTCGGCGCGCGGCAGGTCGCCCACCATCAACGACAGGCGGTAGGCATCGAGCAGATCGGCCAGGACGCCCGGATGGTCGCGCAAGCAGGTTTCGAGCAGGCTGAGCGCCGGCTCGGCCTTGCCCTGCACGGCCCAGACCGAAGCCAGCATCCGCCGCAGGGCCGGCGAGGCGGGGTTGGCCTTGAGATGGTTCTCGAGCACCCAGGCCGTCTTCTCGCGATCGCCGCGCGCCAAGGCCAGCTCCTCGAAGACCCGCGGCAGCTCCGGAGCCCGCAGCAAGGCGGGACCATCGACCGGGTCGGCGGCGACCTTCGTTCGGGCTCGCCGCCCCAGGGTGAGCGCGAGCGGGTGGTCTGACGGCAAGGTCGCCACCTGCACCCGCAGCAGCCGGCCGAGGGCGTGGCAGGCGGCCAGCACCGAGACCGGCGACGGCACCAGCAGCATACGGTTCAACACGGCCACCACCTCGACCTGTCCGAGCATGAACAGACTGTGGGCGGCGGCCGCGCCGACCCGCGGCGATGGGTCTTTCAACGCCGTCGTCAGGTAGGGAATGGCGCCCGGCCCCGCCGACAGCAGAGCGGTCATCAGGTTGGCCCGCACCCGCGGATCGGGGTGGTCATGGAAGCGCGCCAGAACGAGCAGACGGCCGTGCCCGATGCGGCCGAGTCCCGCCAGCAGGGAAGCCAGCACATGGGGATGCTCGGGCTTCTCGATGGCCGACAGGAGCAGGTCCTCGGCGGGAGCCCCGAGAATGCCCGCCAGGACCGCCGCCTGGCTGCGGTTGAACGGATCGGTCGACCCCAGCAGGCGGCGCAACACGGGCAGCAGCCGATCGCACAACCCGGAGCTGGGAGCCAGCTGCGGCAGCAGACGACGCAACGACAGGATGATCTGGCGGATGACGTCGCCGTGGCGCTCCTTCCCGAACTCTTCGATCAGGATGGGAGCCGCCGTCTCGGCCGGCAGCTCGCCCAGCAGCTCGGCCGCGACGGCCCGCTGGTGCGGGTCGCCGCGCCGGAAGTGGTCTTCGAGGAGGGTGAGCGCCTCCATCGAGCCGAGCTGCCACAGGAAGCGGGCCGCCTCGCAGGCGACGCCCGCCTCTTTGTCTTTCAGCAGGGGGGCCAGGGCGGCCGTCTTGTCGGTGGCCAGGCCGGGGAACGAGGCGACGGCCACCACCGCCGCTCGGCGCACGATCGGCGAGGAGTGCCGCAGGTGGCTGAGCAGCACCTGCCAGACCTCGCGGCGGCCGGTCTGCGCGGCCAGCGGCAGCAGGCCCGCCTTCTTGCGCGGATCGACCGTCTCCTTCAGCAGCGACAGGATCATCAGGTAGACCTTCTTGCCACCGCAAGCCAGCAGGGCGCGGGCCGCCTCGATCGCCACCCGGGGCTCGCCCGACCGCACGCAGGCCAGGACTTGGTCGGTCAGTTCGGGAACCGGCATCAATTGCAACGCGATCAGCACGGGCAGCAGCCGATGGCTCTCCTTCCGGCCCAGTTCGCGTCGCAATAGTTGGATCCGCTCCTTGCCGAGCGGCAGAGCCGACAGCAGCAAGGCGAAGCCTTCGGGCAGATCGAGCGAGCGGCGAACCTGCACCAAAGGCAGGGTGGGCGCTTCCCGCCACAGGCCGGTTTCGACCGTGGCGGCGTCGGTCAGCGACTGCAGGACCCGGTCGACCAGCGCGACCGTCAGTCCTTCGGGAGCGAAGGCCAGGGCCTGCAACGCCGCCACCCGTAACTGGACGGGCCCGGATGAAGCCCGCTGCACCAGCAGCTCGACCGATTCGGCGAACGTCTCGCGCCAGGTCTGATCGAGCGAGGCAGGCGGCGGGGCCAGGGCCCGCAGACCAAGATGGGCCAGCAGGGCGGTCGCCGTATCGGAGCTGAACAGGGTTTCTTCGAAGAACTCGCGATCCTCGGGCAGGGGCTCGCGGGCGATGGCCGCCACCGCCATGCGGCGGGTCGCCGGGTCGGGATCGTACAGCCGCTCCCGGGGGTTGTGGGGAAACGCGTCGCTCGCCATGCCTCAGTCGCTCCCCATCTTTCGCCCCAGACTCACATCGTCGGTCACGGAGCCAGCGACTCCAGGCTCTGGATGCGCCCGGGCAGGTCGAACCATTCCCAGGGAGCGATCGGCCACAACTCCTTCTCGAGTTTCCGCAACAATGACAGGCCCGCTTGTCGTCCCGCCTCGGGCTGGTCGAACAAGGCCAGGGCTTCGCGGTCGGCTTTCTTCTGGTCCATGCCGGTGGCGGCCTTGATGAAGCCGCGCAGCACATGGCGAACCGCCTCGCGGTCCCGACGCTCCTCGGACAGCTTGAGATTCTTCAAGATCGGCGCATACAAGCCTTCTTTCTTGATGGCGGCCATCGGATGCCGCAAGGCGACGTGGACGAGGTTGCGCGCCACAAGGAAGGCCCGTTCTTCCGGGGTGGCCGCCAGAGCCAGCAACCCCGACGTCAGGATGATCGGCCCTCCGGGGAACGCAATCTCGCCAGGCACGGCGCTGTCGATGACCACCACCCGGTACGGCAGCGTCGGCCGGGAAGTCCGTGCGGCCAGCCGTTCGACCAGGGCGTCGAGATCGGGCACCTGCACGGTCCGGGAAGCGCCATCGGTCTCTTTCAGGAAATCGCTCAGCAGCAGCAGTCCGATGGCGGTTTCGGCCCGACTTTCGTCGAGCAGGCGGGAAAAATACGACGCCAGGGGATTGCGACTTTCGGCGATCGCCGGTCGTTCCAGGGCCCGACTGGCCAGCAGCAGCAGAACCGCCAACAGGACCCGCCCCGCCCGCCGGCGAAGATCGGAAGCGAATCGACCCTTGCCCCACCCCAAGGTTCTTGATCCTTCGGGATCGCCTTGTTCCCAGAGGGGTGGCCGCGCGGGAGCCGGACGATCGGGGCGAGCAAGCCAGGTCAGACCATGCCAGGCAGACAAGACCTGAGGGCGACAGCCACGGTTCATTCGGCAGCTCCCTGGGGGGAAATGGCTTGCAGACGCTTGTCGACCCGTTCGGCCAGGCTCTCGAGCCGAAAGAGCGCCATCTCGAGACGAGAGCGCAGTTCGGCGCACCGTTCCATGCTCTGCGGATCGACAAGCAGGGCGGCCTGGAGCTGCCGCCGCGACAGGCGAAGCTTTTCCCGGCTGTGGTCGAGGGTTTCCTTCATCTGGCCGAGGAACTCGCGAATCTCGGCCTCGAGCCCGCGATCCTTCGGGTCAGCCAGGGTCACATCGTAGATGGTCACTTCGAACGAGTCGAGAGCGCGCTCCATTTCCGCCAATCCGTCGGCGGCTGCCTCGAGATCGAACTGGGTCTGCGGCGCCAGCTGGTCGGCGGGCACCAGCGGCGCCAGGCGGCTCAGGCGCTGGACATCGGAAGCCAGCGCCAGCCCGATCGACGAGGAGCTCTCGCCTCGCGGCCCTTCGGAAAAGCCCAGATCGATCCGACGCCCGACCTGTAGACCATCGAGGGATTGGTCTTCGGAAGCGGGGCCGGGCACCAGCGGCAAGGTCAGCGACGCCGGGATCAGGCGCCCCAGCGTGGCCATGGCGAACTGCAGATCGTCGGGCGAGAAGATCTGGTCGGCCGCGAACCGCTCGCCCACCACCGGCCGGAAGGCCTGCCCGACGATACCCAGGGCCGCCCCGACGGGCGAACTCGCCGTCACGTCGCTGAACGCCTTGGGGAACCCGGCCGCAGGATCGAGCCGCCGCACCACCCGGGCCAGCACCCGGGCGGCGACCCCGCGCGACAACGGCCAGTCGAGATGGATCTTCCCGTCGGCATAGGGCTCGAGCAACCCGCTCTGCAGGGCTTCGGCCTCGGTCCAGGGGCGGCCCCCCCAGGCGCGGCTGACTTCCTCCAGCAACTGCAGGCGGGAAATCTGGCTCGGCCGGCCGACCGCTGGCCCCGCGGCCCTGCCGGTCTCAGGCGCCGGGGCCCCCGCCGGACCGACGGCCGGTGGCAATGGGGCAGGGGCGGTCGCGGCAGTCAGCATCGAGGCCGCGGATTGCGGCGAAGAGGGAACCGGGGAAGCGGCCGGAGCCGCGGCTGGCCAGCCCAGGCAGAGGGCTAAACCAAACGCCGCCGTCAGCCGATAGAACCTTCGCATCACGTCAGGAGAATCAGGAGCGGAAAGCATGTCCGACATTCGGGAACGGCCCTCCCCCCTTGTTCATCCCCCTGAGGATGAGGAATTCATCATGACCCAGATCCAGAAGTATTCAACGCTGACCGAGCGCAATCTGGACATGATCGAGAATCTCATCAAAAAGGGATACGCCATGAACTCGCCGGAGGTCAAGCGCCTGCAGCAAAAACTGCACGATCTGGAAGTGAAGAGCAACTTCTGGCGCAGCCGCATGCTCAAATACCTCTAACGGCGGTCCGAGTCGCCCCAGGTTCTCGAACGCGCGCAGCGCAGCGAAATACCCCACCAGCGGCCAGCGCCCCTGCCGGGCCGCGGCGGCCCCGAGCAATTCCACCACGATCGGATGCTCTTGCACGTCGGCCCGCAGGGAGCGCAGCGCCGCCAGCCCGCTGGCGACCTCCCCCGCCTTGATGGCCGAGGCCGCCCGGGCCAGGATCATCACCTGCCGAGCCGAAGGCCAGGACAGGGCGAGCAGGGCCACCCCCACCGCCAGCAGCCAGCCGCGCATCCAGCGGGCCCGCTCGACCAGCGGCGTCACCGTGTCGTGATAGGACAAGGCCGCTTCGATCCGCTCCTCGAACTCGGGGTGGGTCAGCAGCCAGCGCGGCGTCCAGGTCGACGGCGGGGTGATGAACTCCTGCAACACCCGCAGGGTGCCTGCGAAGACCGCCCCGTCGGTGGCCGCCGCCGCGAAGCGGTCGGCTTCCAGCTCGCTGCGCCGCGTCAGCCGCGTGAACAGGAACAGGAAGACGGCCAGGAAGACCACCAGGTCGACCGTCGATTCCAGGCTCTCATACCGCAGGATCAGCCAGGGGTGCCGGAAGAACAGCTCGAGCTTCAGCCACAGCGACAAAAAGACCAGATCGAGCGAGAAGAACAGGTAGGTCCAGACGTGGCCGAGCCGCAGATGCCCCAGTTCGTGCGCGATGATGGCCAGGATCTCGCGCGGCGGAAACAGATCGAGCAGATACTGGGTGATATAGACGAATCGGAACCGCGCTGACAGCCCCGCCACCGCCGCATTGGGAATCGGCTCCTTGAAGGTGTCCCAGACCCGTACCCCCGAAATGGGGGTCTCGACCCGCTCGGCCAGCGCGATGATCTTCGCCTGCAGGTCGGCATCGGCCATGGGAGTCGCTCGCCAGGCCAGGTTGAACAGATGGGGCGACAGCAGGTAGAGCCCGACGAAGAACAGCGGCGCCAGTACGAACGTCTGCAGATCGGAAATGCCCGAGAACGAAGCCCGCCCCAGCCAGAGGTCTTCAACGACCATCCACAGCAACATCGGCGGGAAGAACAGGATCGGCAGGGTCAGGCGGGCCCGGAAGAATTCCCCCGGCGACTGATCAGGGTGCAACAGCAGCCGGAACGCCCGCTGGAACACCCCACGACTCAGCCAGTGCAGCCAGACGTACAACCCCGTCGAGACCAGCATCGGCCAGGCCTGCGGCAGAAGCCGGGCCAGAGCGGGGAAAAGCAGCCGGCCGGGCGCTGACAAGGCCTGCAGGGCGATGATCCACAGCACCACTCCCCATTGGAAGACCGCCTGCACGGTCAAGAAGGACACCGTCGGCCCATCAGGCCCCTGGCGCTCTTCGAGCCAATCGGGCAGCCAGACCCAGACCGCCAGCAGCGTCACCCACACCCAGAGCACCGCGAACGTGCACGGCAGCAAGGCCAGCGTCCCCTCGGCCTCCACCGTGGCGTAGGCCAGCAGGATCAGCGGCAGGAACGCGGAGATCATCGGCAGTTCGGCGAGCGAGGCGAGGCGAGGGGCGTCGGCGGCACCCGACCATCCGGCGCCGACGCCACCCCGACCGCCGGCGGAGCAGGCCGGCCGCGGCGGCAGGGCGCGCTGGCTCTGGCGGGCCGCATGGCGGTGGTCGTCAGGTCTTGCGCTCCTTCTTCTTGGCGGCGGGGAACAGGATGTTGTTGAGGATCAGCCGGTAGCCCGGGCTGTTCTTGTGCAGCTCGAGGCGGGTCGGCCCCTCGCCGACGATATGGCTGACATCGGCGGGATCATGCCCGCCGAGGAAGGAAAAACTGCCCTTCCCGAAATCGCCCCGGATGTATTTCACCGACAATCCGTCATTGTTCTCGGCCATGATGGTGACCGACGGCTTCAGCAGGCTCTTGCGAAAGGCGGTGGTCTGCCCGAAGAAGCCGTCGACGACATTGCGATGGCACTGGGTGAGCATGGTCGGGATCGGATCGATCTTGGCCGAGAACTCGAAGAGCTTGAAGGACCCCGCATCGCCCATGTAATTGTTCGATACGTCGATATCCGAGAATTCGTAGATCATCGGATCGGGAATCAGCTTGAAGCCAGTGAATGCCAGACATTCGCCATAATCGAGCTTGGACTCGTACAAGGGGTCGATGGGGTCGCCATCGAGCTCGGGCGCCACGATATCGGTGCCATTGGCCGCGAGCGCGATATCGAGCGTATCGACCGCCGAGCACATGGCGAACAGGAAGCCCCCGTTCTGCACGAACTTCTTGATCCCGCGCGCCACGGCCAGCTTCAGTTCCGGCACTTTCCGGAAACCGAACTTCTGGGCATCGAGCTGGGCGCGCGTCACCTGCTTGCGATACCAGTCGGCGAACCGGAAACTGCCGTAGAACTTCCCGAACTGCCCGGTGAAGTCTTCGTGGTGCAGATGGACCCAGTCGTACTTGGCCAGATCACCATTCAACACCTCGGCGTCATAGAACTTCTGGAAGGGGATCTGGGCGTAATCGAGAACCAGCGTCACGGCATCATCCCAGGGTTCGGCATAGTCGGGGGAATAGACGGCCACCTTGGGCGCCTTCTCCAGCAGGACGCGCTCCATGTTCTCTTCTTCGATGCGAGCGAAGATGGCCAGCGCCTCGTCGTCGCCGATCGGCTCGACCCGCACGCCCACTTCCCGCGCCCGATCGCGCAGGGCGGGCAGGTCGTCGCACAGGAAGGAGCCGCAACGGTAGTTCAGCAGCCACTCGACGTCGATCCCATGCTTGTCGAGCGCATGGTAGGCCAGGCCGTAGGCCCGCAGATGATCGGTCTGCGCGTCATCCATCGGGATGAGGAGGCGCCCGGCCAGCCCCGGCCCGGCCCACGGGCAGAGCAGCAGGAACACGATGCCCAGCCCCAGGGCCACGGCCCGCCGGCGCCCCCGCCGCCTTCGATCGTTCGTTCCCTTCATGGTCATGCTTGGTGGCAACTGATTCATTGTTTCCCCTGGGCGGCCTTGGCCCGCATCAGATCGGCCAGGGCCAGTTTGGCGCGCCGCGCGCGCAGATCGCCAGGATAGCGATCGAGAAACTCCTTGTAATGGTCGGCCAGCGCCTCGGGGGCCGCCCCCGTCTCGCGCAGCAGGCGCCCGCGGGCGATCCAGAGGTCCGGTGCCAGCCAGTGGGTCGGATTGAGCCGGACGAACCCTTCGACTTCCTTCAGCACCGCCGACGGATCGGGTGAGAACTCGGCCTCGACCAGCAGCGCTCGCGCCCGGGCATCGCGGCCGAACGCCGTCTCCGAGGCGACGCTCGCCACTTCGTTCCACAACGCGAGCGCCGTGGAAGTACTGCCGACCGAGGCGGCCCGCTCGGCCGCCAAATACTTCTTCAGCGGTTCGAGATCGCCGACCGAGCCCATGGTCAGGGTCAGCGCCAGATGCAGGCCGTCGTTCATCCACATCGATTCGGGCTGTTGCGTCGTCAGCTCGCGCAGCTTGTCGAGCGCTTCCTGGAACCGGCCTTTCTGGGCGAGCAACCACCCCTCCTCGTACAGCAGGCGGGCGGCCGCTTCGGGCCCGAGTTCGGTCAGATCGAACAGGGCATCGAACTCGTCTTCGGGGTTGTAGCCATCGAAGACCGGCGACCCTGACGGCCCGCCGCCCGGCAGCCGCGGCTGGACGACCCCGGGCCGGGGCGCGCCGCCCAGGCCGGCGGCCATCTGACGCGCCCGGCTCAGGGCTTCGTCGGCCGCTGGCAGGTTCCCGAGCGACGCCTGCAGGCGCATGGTCATCAGCCACGCCTCGAAGGCCGCCCCCGGGGTGGCGGCGGCCGTCGGACTGCCGGTGACCCGGCCGAGCCAGGCCAGGGCCGGCCCGACCCGCGCGAACCGCTCCCAGGCCAGCCGCGCCATCTCGACCAGCAGCCGGTTCAGCAAGCCGACATCGGCGACGGCCGGCAGCGCTGCGGTGGCCGACGCTTCGGCCAGGGCCTCTTCGGCCTGGGCGTCGGTCTGGTCGGGCAGCGTCAACAGAATGAGCTGCAGGCGCAGACCCAGCGATCCCGCCCGTTCTTGTTTGATCAGGCCGAGGATCACCGCCCGCAGGAAGGGGGTCGGGTGCGTGAACGACTCCTGCCGGATCCGTTCGTAGACGAGTTCCTGCACGTTGCCATCGCCCGCCGTCAGTTGCAGCAGGTCGGGCAGGCAGGCCGCCTCGCCATCCCGGAACCACATCTCGATGAGAGCCCGGCGCACCGCCAGGGTCGGCGTCGCCCGCAAGGCCCCTTTCAGCAGCGCGGCGAGGTCGAACTCGGGCGAACGATTCTCGTAGAGCTTGTCGAAGATTTCGCTTTTATAGACCCCGTTGACCAGCGTCAGGAAATATTCGGCCAGCGCCTCGTACCGGCGCCCCAGCGCTTCCAGCACCCCGGCCTTCTCCTCGGCGAACATGGTGGGATTGCCGAACAACTGGCGCGCTTCGGCGAAGACGGCCAGCGCCTCTTCGTACAACCGGTGCTCGATGAAGACCTCGATGAGCAGCTGGAAACCTTCCGTTCCCAGCGCCCCACGCTTCTGGAAATGCTCCCGCCATTCGCGCACCGCTTCATCTTTGCGCCCCAGCAGGAACAGGCAGCGCCCGGCCGCCTTGGCGTACTCCCACTGATCGGGGAACATCTTCTGCAGCAGCCGCAGCGACTCGAGCGCCCGCGCCGGATCGTTGCGGCTCAGATCGATCTGGGCCAGCTTGCGCAGCAGGCGTAGCTCGCCCGCCGTTTCCTTCGCCTCCCGCAGCAGCGTGGCGGCTTTCTCGGTCTCTTTCAGGGCGAGGTGACAGTCGGAGACGAAATCGAGGTAGTCGACGGTGCGGTACCGGGCCCGGCGCTGCTCGATCAGGGTGCGCAGCCCTTCGACCCGCCCCTGCCGAATGGCCATCTGCAGCAGGTCGTTGAAAACATCGGGGCGGGCCGTGCGCTCGAGCAGGCCCTCGAGGAGCAGCCGCGCCTCGTCGGGCTTCCCCGCTGACAGATAGAAGCGGGCCAGCCGCCGGCCGATCTCGACATCGCCGGGGTTCTCCTGCCACCATTTTTCCAAGAGGTCGAGACCGGCCTTGTAGCGGTGCAGGTCGAACAGGAGGTCGAGCAGCATCTCGCGCGCGGCTTGGAACTCGCTGCGCGCCGTTTCGTCGGTGACCAGCCCGGTCAACACCTCGATCGCCCGGTCGAACTCGCGCTGATCCTTGCAGACCCGGGCCAGTTCGAGGCGCGCCCGCGCCGCCAACGGATGCTTCGGGAACCGCCGGATGATCTCCTCGAGGCGGGTACGGGCCGGCTGCAACCGCCGCTGGGCGTATTCCCCCATGGCGTCGTTGAACAGCAGCACCGCTTCGTTGGGGTCGCCCGCCACCTCCTGGGCCCAACCGGCGCGCCCCCCCGCCAACCGGTCCAACCCGCCGCCGCCCAGGCCGACCACGCCGACCGCCACGCCGACCGCCAACCCGAGGCCGGCCACCCATTGCCGCGCCGCTCGGTTCATCGGTCGCCTCCGTACAGGCTGAGCGATTTGAAGTAGTCGTTCAACTGCGTCTCGTACGATTTCGGGAAGTCTTCCTTCAGATCGCTGAGGAAATCGCGCGACAGATCGCGCGTATCGGTGCCGAGCTCAGGCAGGGGTTTGTCGGCGCGGGGCTGTTTGAGGTCCGAGGCCTTCTCGGCTTTGCGTTCCTCGCTTTCCTCATCGCGGTTGCGCAACGATTTCTGCGCCCGGAGCATGCGATCGTAGACCGATTTCTGCTTCTCGGCCACTTCTCGCTTCAGGTTGGGATCGAGAATCTTGGTCTCGAGGTCTTTCATGTCCTCCAGCACGTCGTCCATGCGGCCGAGCAGCTGGCGCTGCTGCTTGCCTTCGCGCATCAACTGCTCGAGGGCTTCGCGGATCATGCGCTGTTCGAGCGCCATCTGGCGCATCTGCTCGAGGGTCTTCTGGTCGCGGCCCGACATCTGCTGCTGCAGGCTCTTCTGGTAGAGGCTGAGCTGACGCCGCGTCAGATCCTTGAACTGCTGCAGGAAGTTGCGCGGATTGTTGCTCTGGGCCTGCGCCGACTGGGGCGGCGAGTCCTGGGCCCGCATCAGGTCCATGGCCAGCAGATTGAACCGCCGGATCACCTCGCGTTGCTGCTGGCGGGACTGGCCCAGGGCCCGGTCTTCAAGGTTTTTCACGATCTCGGAAAAGATGCCCTGCACCCCTTTGAGGGAATCGAGCACCTCGGGATCGACCATGAAACTGGTTCGCACCAGGGTTTCGAGCCCCTCTTCGAGCGATTTCGCCTGCTCTTTGACCAGCACCTGCAGCACCGAGACCTCGTCGATCGTCCCTTCGATGGCGGGGCGCTGGCCCCGCATGAACTGGTCGGGCAGCCCCTGCAGTTGCTGCAGCAGGAATTCCTGATCGCGCGAGACCTGGATGGCCCGTCGGATGAAGCGCGACAGGTCGAGCTGCGGCGCCGCCCCCCCGCCGGAACAGGCCTGACAGATCTTCTGCCCGTCCTTGCGCAGGGCCTCGAGGAACTTCAACATCCGCTGCTGCCCTTGCTGGGCGCTGTCGAGGTTCTGCTGCTCGAGGTCTTTCTTGATGTCATCGGCCGTCTTGCGAAAATCCTGCTTCTCGAGCTGATCGCGCAGGTTCTTCAGATCTTCCTTGGCCGGGTGGTCGGGTTGCCCGGGAGCCGGCTTCTTCTCGGCCAGCTCCTTCGACTGCTTCTGCAGTTCGGCCAGCTCTTCCTTGATCTTCTCCTGCTGCCGGGCCAGATCTTTCAGGCGGCTGCGATCTTCGTCGGACAGCCCGCCCTTCTGCTGCTGCTCGAGCGCCGCCGTTTCCGAGGCCAGCTCCTGCTGCTGCCGGGCCAGTTCCTCGAGCCGCTTCTGCTCTTCGGCCGTCAGGCCGCCGTCCTGTCGCTTCTGTTCGAGGGCGGCCGTCTGTGACGCCAGCTCGGCCAGCTTCTGTTGCAGCTCGGCGAGCTGCTGTTTCTCCTGGTCGGTGAGACCGCCTTCCTGTTGCTTCTTCTGCAGGGCGGCCGCGGCCGAAGCCAGTTGTTCGGCCTGTCGAACCAGCTCATCGAGCCGGGCCTGTTCTTCGGGCGACCACCCCTGCTGTTGCTTCTGCTGCAGCGCGGCGGCCTCGGACGCGAGCGCCGCCTGCCGTCGCCGCAGGTCGTCGAGCCGTTTCTGCTGCTCGGGGGTCAGCCCGCCGGCCTGCTGCTGCTTCTGCAGCAGCGCGGCGGTTTCGGAGGCGATGGCCTCTTGCCGCCGCTTGAGGTCTTCGAGCGCCTGCCCGAGCGCGTTCATCTTCATCTCGTCGCGCAGCTGGGTCAGCAGTTCCACGGTGCGATCGAGTTCCTTCAGATAGTTGTCCATCTTGAAGGCTTCCTCGAACTTCTCCATGTCTTTGGGGTCGATTTTCATGGTCTGCAGGGAATCGCGCAGTTGCTGCATCAATCGTTTGCCCTCGTCGTCGAGGACCTGGTCCATCAGCTGGCTGATCTTCTGCAGTTTCTCGATCGCTTCCGGCGACGAGAAGGGGTTCTGCTCGAGGTTGCGCTGCATCTGCTCGAACTTTTCGAGGATCTCCTGCGCCTCGCGATCGCGCCTCTCGCCTTCCTTGATGGCCTGCTCCAGCTCCTGCTCGGTCTGGGGGTCGAGCTTGCCCTCGTGCTTGATCTTCTCGTAGGTCTTCTTCAGGGCTTCCCGCCGCGCCCTCTGCTCCTGCAGGAGGTTGCGCAACTGGGTGGCCACCTCGCCCTGCGCCTCGTCATCCCCCCGATAGACATCGAGCATCGAGGGCATGGCCACCTTGAAGGTCGGGGTGGTGGCGACGTTGGCGACCGGCTGCCGGGCATCATCGACCTTCACGAAGTACGAGATCTCGGTGCCGGGCGCCACCGCCAGGGTGTCGAGCATCCAGGGATAGTCGACCTCGTATTCCTTGACCGGGGTCAGATCGGGCTTCATGTTGAGGGGAATGACATGCCGGCGATCGCCCACCGAGTAGTAGAGCACCATGCCGGCCACGCCGAAATCGTCTTTGGCCACCACCTTGAGGTCGAGCCGCTTGCTCTTGGGGAAGGGCAGATCGGCGGCCGGCCGCAGGATGGTGACGGTCGGCGAGGCGTCGTGGATGGCGGTGATCTGGTAGCGCACCGGCTTGTCGTTGGTCAGCCCGAACTCGTTGCGCAACAGAAGCGAGAAGCGGGTATCGGTCGCCACCTCGAGGCTGGTGCGGAACCCATCGCCATGCACCAGTTCGCAGGTCTGGGTGGCTCCGGGTTCGAGCAGCACCTCGACCGATTTCATCCGCTGGCTGGCCTCGCCTTCGATGTCGATGCGGGTGCCGACGAGCACCGTGCAATCCCCTTTCCCTTCGGGGAGTTTCTCGGGTTGCGACGCGAGATAGGCCGGGTGATGGATGGTCACCTGCAGGCGTTTCACCTCGGGGCGTGGCACGACCGTGACCGCGAAACGTTCAGAAACGAACCGCTCGGCCGTGACTTGATAGTCGGTCGATTCTTGCAGACCGGTCAAAGTGTAGACATAGCGGGCCCGCGACGCCGATTCGTCAGGATACATCTCGGTGGGCGTGCCTTCGGCAGCCCCCGGCCGGAAGAGCACCAGCACCGGATCGCGTTCGAGCGGCTGGTTGGGCACCGCGCTGATCTGGAGATGATCGCCCCGGGCCACCAGGACGTTGCCCGGGTAGATGATCACCTCGAGGTGAGAGAAGGCCGCCAGATCGGCGAACGGCAGCAGCAGCCGCAGCGCTCCCTGCTTTACCTCGCGCGGGGCGAGGCTGGCCCACACCGCCAGCACGAGGGCCAGCGTCACCAGGGTGGCCAGCGCCCGCCGCCGCGAAAAGCGACGGAGCGCCAGGGTCAGATCGGCCTCGGACAGCTCTTCCGCCGCCTGGGCGACGGTCAGTTTGCGCAGGGCGGTCGAGGTGCCGGGCGCGTCAGGGACAGCCTGAAACTCGGCCGCGCTCGACAACCCCGACCGGAAGCGCGGGGCGGCCTCTTCGATCTCGACCGCCGCTTCGACCGCGCCGGGAGGCGTGAGCAGGGCGCGCAGGGTCAGGAAGCCGCCGCCGCCCGCCGTCGCATAGACCAGGGCCGCGAAGACCCAGCGCAGGAATTCCGATTGGATCGGCGTGCGTTCGACCAGCAGGAAGACGAGCAGCAGACCGGCCAGAGCGGCCAGCGTCCAGAAGCTGCGCACCAGGAAGACCCGCAACTGCCGGGAGCGGGTGTATGAAGCCAGCTGCTGCGCGAGCTGCGCGCGCCGTTCGGGATAGGACGCCAGCAGGTGGCGGGTCTTGCGTTCATCCATCGCGGCACCTCACTGGGACAGAGCGAAGACCAGGATATTGAGCGCCATCTGCATGGCCTTCTCGCGCACTTCAGGGGTATCGGTGGGATGGACGCCCTCGTCTTCGAGGCCGTCGCCGATGTCGGATTCGTAGGTATAGAAGACGACGAGCCGTCCTTTGCTGAAGATACCATAGGCCTGGGGCGGTTTGCCATCGTGCTCATGGATCTTGGGCAGGCCGTCAGGAAAGTCGTAGACCTGATGGAAGATGGGATGGTCTGGCGGCACCAACGCCAGCTCCTTGTCAGGATAGATCTTCCGCAACTCGCGCCGCACGCTGCGGTCGATGCCGTAGCTGTCGTTGATCCACAGGAAGCCGCCATTGTCGAGCCAGGCGGTCAGGCGGTTCACTTCCTGATCGTCGAATTTGACGTTGCCATGCCCGGCCAAATACAGCATCGGGTAGGAGAACAGCTCAGGGTCGGAGATCCGGATGGCGAAATGGTCGGGGCGGGTGGGCAGACCGAGCCGTTCGGCGGCCGCCTTCAACAGGTTCGGGATCGAGGTGGGCCCGGTATACCAGTCGCCACCGCCGCCGTACTGCACGCGGGGAATGGCGATGGCCCCCCACTCGGCCGCCGCCGGCCCAGCCCATGCCAGACCGAGCAGGAGCATCAGCACCCCAGCCCAATATCGTGGGGAGCCGATTCGCCATCTGGCGGCTCGGCCGAACAGGTTCATGGCCGTCGCGGCCTTCGTGAATGGTTGATGCATCTCTGGGCAAACGGGTTTCCCCCGAGCGAGGATTGCCTCAGCCCGGTCGCCGGGGACGGCATGACGACGGCACATCAGCTCAATCCTTTCGTGCGGCGCAGGATCCACTCGGCGAGGGGCAGCGCCAGCAATAGAGCCAGCACCAGGTAGCTGTCGCGGAAATCGAGGATGCGGGTCTCCCGTTTCTGACCGGGCGTCGCCCGCAAGGACCGCACCAGGGCCGCGGTCTGCTCGACGGGGAAGAAGGCCCCGCCCGTGGCACTGGCCAGCTGCTGCATCAGCTCGACCTGCACCTCGGGGTTGTCGAACTCGGCGGTGGGCACCTCGACCAGGAATTCTCCCTTGGCCTCGCCCAGCACCTTGCCCTGGGCGCGCGCGGTGGCGGTGACCGCATACAACCCGCGCCAGGGCGGGACGAAGGTCGCTTCGTAGCAGCCCTTTTCCGAGGTGCCGATGAACGACAGGGTGACCGGCTCCCGCCCTTTGGCTTCGACGACGGCCGACACCTGGGCGGCGGTGACGTACTGGCGACGGCTGTCCATGACCCAGACGCGGAAGACGCTGGGCTGCCCGACGAACCCGCGCGCCGAGGGCGTTTCGAGCGTGACCAGCGCGTCTTCGCGACGATTGGCCAGCCATTTGCACAGGTTGAGCACGAACGCGGTGTAGGGTTTGATCGTCCGGTCGGTCGGCACCATCTTGAACCCCATCGGCCAGAGCGGGCCGCCCAGCAGCATCGCCACCTGCCCACGGCCGACTCGTTGCTGCACCAGGGCGGGGGCGGGGCGCCCATTCTGATCGAGGCTCGAGGTCAGCAGCACTTCGGCGCCCGGTTTGGGCGGTCCGTAGGTGAACAATCCATCGAGCTTGGGAATGGCCTTGAAGAACAGGGCATTCTCGACGGGGTCATCGAGCAGGCGCAGGAAGGCATACCCGGGCTCGGCCGCCGGCAGGGCCAGGCTCGATGGCACGCCGCGCCAGGCTTCGGTGCCGACATCGACCGGCAGGAGCGCGGCCAGCGGCGAGCCGGCATAGCCCAGGGGCCGGTAGCCGCGCGCCGCGGGCAGCACCAGCAGCCCCATCTTGCCGGCTTCGACCCGCCGCGTGATCGCCTCGGCATGCGGAGCGAGCACCCGCTCGGCCACCCCAGAAACGACCAGGACGTCTGCATCTTCGAGATCGGGACCCAGTTCGGGCGCGGGCCGGATGCCCTTCAGAACGAAATTCTCCATGCGGCTCCAGCGCGTGTCGGTAAGGCGCACCCAGGCATCGACATGGCTGTTGGGGTCGCTCTTCAGTGCCCAGCGCAGGAAGGCGAGATCCCAGGAGGGGGCGTTGGCCACGATCAGCACCTTCAGCCGCTCCTTGACCACCTTGATCAGGAACCCCGACTCGTTGTTCTCGAGGGTCAGCTCGTTCTCGAGTTGCGGCACCGCCACCGCATAGGTGAAGGTGCCCTCGGTCTCGCAGGGGATGTTGAAGGCGAACGGCACGCGCGACTGGCCGGCCGGCACCGGCACGGCGATGGTCTCGACGAGCTTGCCGTCGCGGCGGATCTGCACCGGCACGGTGTCGGTGGCCACCCGATGCAGCCGAATCTCGCCACGCACCCGGGTCATCGAGTTCAGATAGCCGAGCGAGGGCGGGCGATCGAGCGTCACGGCCAGATCACGGGTCTGTCCGGCCCGGCCCGCCGCCAGGAAATACAGGGGCGTGCGCAGGCGGCCCAGCGCGTCCAACGGGTTGTCGCCATGATTGTGACCCCCATCGGTCAACACGACCATGCCCAGCAGATTCCCCTCGCCCAGGTGGTTGGCCACGTCGCCGATCGCTTTGCTCAGGTTGGTCTGGGTGCCCTCGGCCTGGAGGGCGAACGAGGCCACATCTTCGGCGGCCAGCGGGGCCACCGTACCGGCGAACGAGAACAGGGCAGGCGACAGGCCGGTCTGGCGCTCGAGCCCGGTCAGCAGGGCGTCGTCGACCAGGGCCTGCCGCACCCGCTCGAGGCGGCTCTTCCCCTCTTCGACGATGCTCATGCTGCGAGAGGTGTCGATCAGCACGGCCAGCTTGTTCTTCTGCGGCACCCAGCCGGTCACGGTGCAGCGCAGGCCGGCCAGCAGGCAGACCACCCCGACGACGAAGCCGATCCGCAGGGCGGTCAGCCCGCCCGCCAGCCCGCCAGTGATCGGCTTGCCCTCGAAGGGGCGCAGGAACCACAGGAACAGCGGCAGCAGCAGGGCCAGCAACAGCACCACCGCCGCCCAGCCCCAGCTGAAGCCGAGATTCATCGTCTCGACTGCCTGGATCGGCCCCAGATCGAAGCCGAGCAGCGCGAACAGGCATCTCATGCGCGGGCCTCCGCACGCAGCCCCGATGGCCGGTTGGCCACGATCGTCTCGGCGAGGGCGGCCGCGAGCAGCAGCCAGAGCAGGAAGCGACTGATGTCCTTCCCCTCCCGTACCTCCTGGACCTTCTCGCCCAGGGTGGTGGCCGAGCCGGCCCGATGCGTCACCGGCCGGAACCGTGGGATCTTCTGCATCGGAATACGCTCGAGATCGCTTTCTTCGGGTGGTGGATTGACCGTGAACGCTTCGGTGCGGGTGCCTTCCTTGCCTTCGAGCAGAAGCCGGTAGAAGCCGGGCAGCTCGGTGCGAGTGGTCGAGAAATGCAGCAGGCCCTCGCCCCCGCCCTCGCGCCGGATGGGCAGCTCGACCGGCGGTCCCTGCGGCGGCACCAGCGTGACCTTCTGCAGGTCCTCCTGCTGGACGACCATCGACACCGGCATGCCGGGCCGGATGGCCTCGCCGCGCAGGCCGCGCCGGCCCAGCATGCCGGCCAGGCTCTGGTGCAGGAACGGCAGGAAGGTGGGCTTGAGGGGCCAGTTCGTCCAGCTGGTGTCGGCCGAGAAGGCCACCAGCAGCACCTTGCCCTGGCCGCGCCGTTCTTCGACCAGGCCGGGCAGGCCGTGACTCATGCGCGCCAGCACCAGCGCCCCGGGGTTGGGCTGCACCTGGAAGAATTCCCAGACGTGGGCCCGCCGCGGATCGCCATTGCCTTCGGTCGCGAACAGACTGAACGCCGGGTGGCCGAGATCGAGGTCGGTCAACTGGTAGGCGATCGCCTTGCTGACGGCATTTCCAACCCGCTTGAACAGCCGGGCCGGCAGCAGGTGCCGACCGCCTGGCGCATCGAGCAGGTGGGCATTGTACCATTCGGGGTCGGTGCGCGACCCCAGGAAGATGACGCAGTAGCCGCCCCCCAGCACATAGTCGATCAGGCGCCCCACCAACGGTTCGGGCAACTGCCGCTGGTTGACCAGATAGACGGCGGTATAATCGGCCAGGCGCAGCGACAGGGCCTCTTCAGGTTCACGGCTCTCGACCAGGAAGGTGGCCCCTTCGCGGCGATTGAGCGGGTTGAGGGCGAACCGCAGGAAGAGGTCATCGCGGCTGGGCGTCCCATCGCGCTCGGCGGGAGGCTTCACGATCAGCACCTTCTGGGGCGGCAGCACCTGGACCGCCAGATACCGCACATCATCGTGCGGCAGGGCATCGGCCGGCAGTTGCGCCGTCACCGCCACCATCCCCTCGGCCGGGAAGGTCACCGGCACCTTGACGCGCTGGCGCCCGCGCGCCGGCACTTCGAGCGGCATTTCCTGCTTCTTGTCGCCATCCACCAGCAGGGAGAGCCGGGTCGTGCGCGCCCGGTCGCCGTGGTTGGCGACGGTCACCCAGACGGTGGCAGGGCGCCCTTTCATGACCAGCGGCTGGTCGAGGCTCACCTCGGCCACCGCCAGGTTGGGCGGCGAGCCGTCCCCGACGGGGATCAGGACCAGTTCGATCCCCGGATCGATGCGCCCCAGCACGTCGCCGCTCTCGAGCAGAGGTTTCCAGGCGACGCTGGTCATATCAGTGATCAGATAGACGGCGCGCTTGTACGACCGCACCGGCGCGACCAGCTTGACGGCGGCCTGCAGCACGCCGGGCAGGTTGGTGCCGGAATAGCTGAGCGGCGCGTTGCGCACCGCTTCCTTCAGGTCCTGCTTGTCCCAGGACAGTTGCGTGAACAGCAGGGTGCCCGGGTCGTGCAGCAGGGCGACCGAAGCTTTGTCGTACGGCCCCATCCGCTCCAGGATTTCGAGGGCCTTGGCCTTGGCCGAGTTGAAGAGCGAGATGCCCTGGTGGGTGACGCCCATCGAGAGCGAGTTGTCGAGGATGACGACGAAGGCGGCCGGAGCCCCGGTGTGGGCCAGACTGCCGAAGGTGCTGCCCAGGTAGGGGCGGGCCAGCCCGAGCACCAGCAGCAGCAGCACCAGCAGGCGCAAGGCCAGCAGCAGCCAGTTGCGCAGCTTGAGCCGGCGCACCACCGCCTCGACCGACAGCCGGATCAGCCGCAGGCTCGGGAAATCCTTGGGCACCGGCGTGCGGCGATAGTAGAGGTGCAGCCAGATCGGCACCGCCGCCGTCAGCAGCCCGGTCAGGAAGAGCGGATGCCCGAAGGTCAGCATCTCAAGCCACCCTGATCCCGCCCGCCATGCGACGGGTGAAGAACTGCCGCAGGCTGGCCTCGATCGGCCGCGAGGTGTCGGCCAGCAGGTAGTCGATGCCGGCCCGGCGCAACGCCGACTGGAAGGTAGTCACCAGATGCTGCACCCGCCGCAGGTACTCGCGGCGCAAGGCGTAGGCATCGGCCACGATCTCGCTGCGATCCTCGAGGTCGCGGAAGAGGATGGTGTCTTCGAAGGGGAAGGTCAGTTCCTGCCGGTCGAGCACATGGAAGAGCACGATCTCGTGCCGGCGCGTCCGCAGCTGGCGGGCCTTGGCGATGATGGCCTCGGCCGAGTCCATCAGGTCGGAGAACATGATCAGCAGCCCGCGCTTGCGCATCGTCTCGGCGACCCGATCGAGCGTCTCGCCGATGTCGGTGGCTCCGGTCGGTTCGGTCGCTTCCAGTTCGCGACAGATGCCCTTCAGATGCCCCATGCCCGACTTGGGGCGCACGATCTTGCGGACGCCATCGGCGAAGGTGACGAGCCCGACCGAGTCCTGCTGCTTCAGCATCAGGAAGGCCAGCGAGGCGGCCAGGGTGGCGGCGTACTCGAGCTTGCTGAAGGCGGCGCCATCGCCTTTGAACGACATCGAGCCGCTGGTGTCGATGATCAGATACCCCGAGAGATTGGTCTCTTCTTCGTGCTCTTTGATGTAGTATTTGTCGGTGCGCGCGAAGACCTTCCAGTCGATGTCGCGGATGGGATCGCCCGGCACGTAGGACCGGTATTCGGCGAACTCGACGTTGAAGCCTTTGAAGGGACTCTTGTGCAACCCCTCGATCGCCCCTTCGACCACGCTGCGGGCCCGGATCTCCATCGAGGCGATGGAGGCCAGGACCTTGGGGTCGAGGAACCGCGACAGCCGGCGGGTCTTGTCCATACGGTCAGGCCGGGGGCGAACCCGGTGCTCTCCTCTCTTCTCAGGCGGCCGGTTCGGGCACCGCTTTCAGCACCCGATCGATGAGAATGTCGGGCGTGACGCCCTCGGCTTCGGCGTTGAAGTTGAGCAGAATGCGGTGGCGCAGCACGGCATAGGCCAGGGCCTTGATGTCCTCGGTGGCCACGTAGAAGCGGCCCTGCAGCACGGCGCGCGCCTTGCCGCCGAGGATCAGATACTGGCTGGCCCGCGGCCCGGCCCCCCAGGTGACGAAATCGTTGATGAACGGCAGGCTCTTCTCGCGACCCGGCCGGGTGGCCTCGGCCACCGCCACGGCATAGCGCACCACCCGATCGGAGACCGGCACCCGCCGCACGATCTCCTGCAGCTGCAGGATGCGCTGGTGGGTCAACGTCGGCTGCAGGGTCGGCTCGGCCCCGGAGGTGGTGGCCTTGACCATCGTCACTTCTTCCTCGGTGGGCGGGTAGTCCATGCGGATGTTGAACATGAACCGGTCGAGCTGCGCCTCGGGCAGCGGATAGGTGCCTTCCTGCTCGATGGGGTTCTGGGTGGCCAGCACGAAGAAGGGCTCGGCCAGCGGGTAGGTGACGCCCGAGCTGGTCACCTTGCGCTCCTGCATCGCCTGCAGCAAGGCGGCCTGCGTCTTGGGCGGCGTGCGGTTGATCTCGTCGGCCAGCAGCATCTGCGTGAACAGCGGCCCCTGCACGAACTTGAACTTGCGCTCTTTGGTCGCAGGGTCTTCTTCGAGGATCTCGGTGCCGATGATGTCGGTCGGCATGAGATCGGGCGTGAACTGGATGCGCCGGAACTTGAGGTCGAGCAGCTGGGCCAGGGAGTTGACCAGCAGCGTCTTGCCCAGGCCCGGCACCCCGATCAGCAGGACATGTCCGCGGGCGAACAGGGCGTAGAGCACCTCTTCGACCACGCGCGCCTGTCCGATGAAGACCTTGCCGATCTCGGCGAGGATCTGCTGCCGGGCCTTGTTGATCTCGGCGACCGCCGCAACGTCGCTCATTTCCTGCTTGCTGACTGCTGGTTCGACCATGGGAAACCTCCTGTGGAGTGGAAGGCCTACCTTACCATGAGGGGAAGCCCCGGGTCAAAAGGCGCGCTTTGAGAAATCGCCACGCTCTGACGGCATCCCAAGCCACCATTCGGCCGGGTCTCTTCGATCGAGCGACGAGGCGGCCGAACCCGCCGCCCCGCCTCTGACAGGCTGCCGCCCTTCCACATCATCACCCACCTGCATATTTTTTGTAACGCCGGTACCCTTCGCCGCTTCCAAGGACAGCCGCGCGGGCCCATCCTCGCCTGGCCGCATCTGATCCTTGCCGGAGCGGATTCTTTCCCCTACCATGGAAGGCATCGGAGGTGGGAGTGAACCCACCCGACCCGGAGGTGTGATGTGAAGAAGCTGACCATCGCGGTGTGCTGCCTGTTCGTGCTGCTGGCCGGAGCGACGGCCCAGGCGGAAGTGGCGACCTTGACCAAGGTGTTCGACCACCAGCTCCTGGTCAACAGTCATCCCCAGAGCTGGGAGCACCGCATCGACCTGCCCGAGGCTGCCGCCTTCACGGGCCGAATCTTCCGCACGCGCCGCCTCCAGCTCGAGGGTCGGCTCGTCATCGAGGCCGAAGAACTGACCCCGACCTACTACTACGTCAAGGTTCGGCTGCCCAAGCATTTCCAGGAGCCGGCCCGCGGCATTCTCACCGTCACCCTCACCTATGGCGAACCCGTCACCCCGCCCCCCGCCCCGGCCGCCCCCACTGACCTGAAAATCGCCCCGATCTCGGCCGCACGAAAACCCGCCTTCACCTGGAAAGCCGCCCCCGCCGCTCGCTACGGCGCCATCACCCTGTATGACCTCGACACCAACCAGACCGTCTGGGAGCGCGTGTCGGTGAAGCCCGGCGTCGCCCTTTTCGACGAGGGCTACCTGCCTCTGCACCGCTACCTGTGGGCGGTCAAGGTCAGCGACGAGCACGGTCGCTGGTCGACCGAGAGCCGGGCCGCCTTCCGCATCATGGAAAAAGACGGCGTCGTCGTCATCGTCGAGGAATAACCGCCCGTCGGGCGGTCGGTCTTCCGCCCCCCACAGCCTGGGTTTCAGGTATTTCACAAGCCCGAGACCCGGGGTGTTCCTTTCTCTGGGGTTCCCGCCGCCCGCCTGCTGCCCGCGACATCAGCCGTGTCGGCGGTGTCGCCGGCGCCGCTCCCGCCAACGGTCAGCCCCGCTGCCCGCCGCCTGGCGAGGAACCGCCCCCACGACCGCCGCCGGCCGAGATCAGACGGCGGCGCCGCCCTTCGCCGACCAGGCGCGCGAACCGAGGAGATGCCTCAGGAAGGCGCCCAGGCTCCGCACCTCGAAGGGCTTGGGAATGGCGCCCACGAAGCCGAAGCGTTGGTAGTCGGTCATGACCGGGCCGGTCGAATACCCGCTGGCCACCACCACCCGGGCCTGGGGATCGAGAGCCAGCAGGTGGGGCAGGCACTCGCGCGCTCCTTTGCCGCCCGGCACCGTCAGGTCGAGGATGACCACATCGAAGGGAGCGCCGATGGCCTGGGCCTGCCGGAATTTCTCGATGGCTTCATCCCCGTCGCGGGCCAGTTCGACCATGCACCCCAGGTGCTGAAGCATCTCGCCGACCGCCGCCAGGATGATCTCTTCATCATCCATGAGCAGGACCTTGGCGCCGAGCTGCTCCACCGCGAGGCTGCTCAGCGCATCGTCCTGCCACAGGACGGAAGCCGGCAGATAGAGCCGAAAGATCGTGCCGCCCGTCGGGCCGGCCAGCGCGGTCAGCCACCCGCCGTGGTTCTTGACGATGGCATAGGCCAGCGGCAGATCGAAGCCTTCTCCCGTCGTCGGGGTCGGCACGGCATAGGGTTCGAACAGCCGATCAAGGGTCGCTTCCGACAGGGGGTCCCCTTGGTCTTCGAAGGTCACCACCACGTGCCGGCCTTCCGGCAGCGGCACGCCTTCGGTGGCGTCGACCCACAGATTGCCAGCTCGCACCCGCAGGACGCCGCCGGCGGGCTGGGACCGGCCGGCCTGCGCCACCAGCGCATGGATGACCGGCGCGAACTGGACCTCGTCGAGATCGACCGGGCACAGATCGGGCGCCAGATCGAATTCGCAGGTCAGCGCGGTGCCCAGCCGCGCGGTCTGCACCTCCTGCCGCAGGAAGTCGGCCAGGCTGACGGCCCGCTTCTGGGGCGGTCGGGCCCGGGCGAAGGTGAGCAACTGGTTGGACAGGCCGCGCGCTTTGCTCAGGGCCGACTCGGCCTTGGCCAGGCGGTCGGCGAGGCGCGACCCCGGCGGGGCATCGGCCTGGGCCAGGCCGATATAGCCGAACAGTCCGGTCATGATGTTGTTGAAATCATGGGCGATACCGCCGGCCAGCAGGCTGAGGGTATCGAGCCGCCGCGCCTTCTCGATCTCGCGACGCGACCGGACGAACAGCGTGATGTCCTGGAAGACGATGGCGGCGCCCTGTCGCGTCCCTGCCGCGTCGGGCATCGGCACCGGGTCGATCCGCCCCATGATCCGGCGGCGGCGGCCCTTCCGGGTGACCAGCAGGCTGGGCCAGGCCAGCTCGCACGGCCGGCCGAAGCGGCGGGATGGTCCGGTGGGGTCAGGCAGCGGAACGGCCCCGTCCTCCCGTAGAATGGTCAAGCATTCGCTCAAGGGACGCCCCAGAGCGTCGGCGGTCGGCCAGCCGGTGAGATCGGCGGCCGTCGGATTCCAGAGGCTGATGCGATCGTCAGGATCGACCAGGATCACCCCGAGGCCCAGGCGCGCGACCAGATCCTGGATGCGGGCCATCTGGCGCGTCGCTTCGTCTTCCTGGCGATGCCGTTCGGTCAGATCGCGCAGGCAGCCCTCGACGCAGGTATCCGGCGCCTCCGCCGGCCCGGTCAAGCAGGCCTCGAGGCCGACCCAGCACTCCTGCTCGCCGACGAGACGACAGGCCCCGGTCAGATCGTGCACTTCCCCGGTCTCGCGCAGGCGGTGCCAGGCCTCGACCCAGAAAGGGTTGTCGCGAACGATCTCCGGCAAGCGGCGC
Organism: Candidatus Ozemibacter sibiricus; assembly: GCA_003327425.1. Classification (GTDB taxonomy): domain Bacteria; phylum Muiribacteriota; class Ozemobacteria; order Ozemobacterales; family Ozemobacteraceae; genus Ozemobacter; species Ozemobacter sibiricus. The sequence goes on along the minus strand of QOQW01000018.1, from coordinate 99,179 downwards.
CCGACCAGACTGGTCGGATCAGCGGGAAACGCGAACCGGTCGGCGAATCCCTGGTTGACCCAGAGCAGACGCTGGTCTTCGAACCCGCATCGGAACAGGCCATCCCGGGTACGCGCCACATAGAAGGACAGGTGGGAATCCACGGTACCAACCTCCCCCGTGGACGTTCGGCCGCGCTCTCATCGCCGGCCGCTCTACTCCCTGATGCCCTTCTCAAACGTCCACCAGACATGGCCAGTCTACCACGAACGGTTCCCTCCTGTCATCGGTTGCTGCGACCCCGCCACGATGCCCATGTTCCAAGGACCCGAGCAGGCTGCGAGGGAGGAGTGTCGAGCTTGGACCCGCCAACCCGCTCCTGCCCAGCAAGAGGGGGCATGGCTGCCGACCATGCCGGCTGGCGCGGCCCCTGGCGCGCGACCAGGCTCCAGGAACGTTCCCACCAACCGATCGCCGCCGACCGAACTGGCCTGGCGACGGATGTGCCAGGCGCAGTTGCCGGAGGCACGCCCCATCTGCTAGCCTTGTGCCGTGGCCATCACCTTTGCAGAGGAGCAAGAGAGAGCATGTTCTTGAAAAGTCTGAATGACACCCAGCAGAAATTGTTCCTGGGCCTCGCCCAGCAGTTGATCGAGGCCGATGCCAGGATCAGCGACCAGGAGCGGGAGATGATCTACGCGCTCAGCGCCGAGATGGGGCAGCAGGAACTGATTCCTGACCCCACCGACGACGTGCTCCGCACCTGGTTTCCCGACCACGGCTCCCGGACGGCCATCATGCTCGAACTGATCGGCCTGTCCGCCTGCGATGGCCGGGTCGCTCCCGAAGAGAGCCGCCTCATCCGGCGGCTGCAGAAGCTCTTCGCCATTCCCGACGCCGAGATGAAGGCCTACCAGGCTTGGGTCAAGAAGTTCCTCACCGTGAAGAACGAAGCGGCCGCCTTCTTCGTCTCCTCGCCGGCCCGCCGCACCGCCCAGCCGACCCCGACGAAGGCCACCGCCGCCGCCCGCCAGAAAACCGCCAAGACTGCCAAGACTGCCAAGACCACCAAAACTGCCAAGAGCGGCAAGACCACCAAGACCGCCACCAGGGCCAGGACACCCAAGACCGCTCCATCTCGCCAGGCCGCTGCCCGGAAGGTCGCGTCTCCGCAGAAACCATCTTCCCGCAAGGCCGCTTCCCGTACCAAGTAAGGGCAAGCCCCCAGCCATACCGCCGACATTCTGGCCCGGCTCAGGGAATCAGCGCGAACCGTTCGACCGGCCAGAACGCCCTGGTGAAGCAGCAGGAAGGGGAATGGCCAGCCGCGGCACCGCGGTGTCGCCGGGTTGCAGCAGGGCCTGCAGGTCGCGCTGCCGCTCCCGGTGGCTGGGGTGGGTCGAGAGAATGGTCAGGAATTCGGGCAGGCCGCCCTCTCTCTCGAGGCGGATGAAGAACTCAGGAAAGCGCGACGGATCGATGCGAGCCCGCCGCAGGATCTCGACCGCCAGACGGTCGGCCTCCCGTTCGTCGTCCCGACTGTAGGAGAGCAGGAACAGCCGGGAGCCGAGCTGGCGGACGGCGCGGCCCAGGCCGCCGGGGTCGCCGACAACCAGCATCATCACGGCCGACACCCCCAGCCCTTTGACCACCTGGCGCAGGCCGTGCCGGCACAGCCCATGGGCCGCTTCATGGGCAAGGATGCCGGCCAGTTCTTCGGCGTTCTCCAGGCGGGTCAGCAGACCGGTGAAGACCACGATCTGCCCGCCCGGCGCGGCCAGGGCGTTGACCTGGGGCGAATCGACCACCCGCACCCGGAACGGGAAGGGAGCGGGGGGCAGTCCGCGCGCCACCGCCTGCCAGACCTGGGTGACCGTGGTCACCGCCGGCCCGGTGGCGAGCAGGGTTCCGCGCTCGACGAGGCTGTCGGCGATGGCCTCCCCCAGGGCGATTTCGGTGGACACGGGCACCAGGTTGGCGACCAGACCGGCCAGATGGTTGAAGAACAGGATCACCCCCAGCACTCCCCCGGCGACGACCGCCAGATACCACCGCCAGCGCCGGCGTCTCGTCTCCCCCTGCCAGCGCAGGCGGGCCACGGCGGGACGCCGTTCGCGGGGCACGACCCGGGCCAGGGCGGCGACGAAGGCTTCATCGGACAGATGGAGCGCCAGCTCCTGGCCGCCCGCGGTGCGCCCGGCCACGACGATGGCCAGGTCGTCGATCCCGCCACGGCTGAGATCGAGCCCCGCGAACGCGAGCCGCCATTGTTCGCCCGCGACGTCGACCCGCAGCCCATCAGGCTCGACCACGACCTGGCCGGGCCGTTCCCGGCCGAGATCGTCGGGGCCGAAGACGATCGCTTGGAAGGAGGTCATGACAATTCCCTCTCAATCATACTATCATGAGATCATGACGCCGCGACCGGTCGACCGTGACCGCGTCCGTGACCGCGTCTCCGCCCAGATCACCGTTCGAGGGGAATGCGCATGCCGAACGTGACCTTCCAAGTCAAGCAGCACAAAGAGATGACCGAGGTGTTCCTCGGCTGGGAGACCGAGAACAAGTACACGATCTACGACGACAAGCTCCGCACGCTGGCCGAGGCCCGCGAGGTGAGCAGCTGGCTGGGCCGCATGTTCTTGCGCGGGGGACGCGCCTTCGAAATGGACGTCTGGGATCGCAACGGCGATTATCTGATGTTCCTGAAGAAGGAATTCGCCTTCTTCCTCCCCCGCCTGGTCGTGCGCGACGGGCGCCAGCGCTACATGGGCGCCATCCAGAGGCAGTTCTCGCTCCTCGAGCGCCATTACATCGTCGAGGATGCGCTGCATCGCACGCTCTTCCAGATCATCGGCCCCTTCTGGTGGCCCTGGACCTTCTACATCATGGAGAACTGGGTCCAGCGCGGCGAGATCCGCAAACGCTGGTCGGGCTTCTTCACCGAAGCGTTCACCGATGCCGACAACTTCACCGTCACCTGCCCGGCCGAGTGGGAAGGTCCGCGCAAGCTGCTGCTGATGGCCGCCACTCTGCTCATCGATTTCGTTCATTTCGAGAATTGATCGGCACCAGATCGGAAATCGCCAGGTGACGATGCGACACGCCGAATACTGGGAACCGCGCGACGACCGCCTCGACTGCCGATTGTGCCCGAACCGATGCCTGATCGCCGAGGGCCGCCGCGGTCGCTGCCACGGCCGCGGGGCGCGGAACGGCCAGATGATCTTGTACAACTACTCGATCGTGGTCGCCGCCCACCTCGACCCCATCGAAAAGAAGCCGCTCTACCATTTCTTCCCCGGTTCCAACATCCTGTCGGTGGGCACCTTCGGCTGCAACCTCTCGTGCCGATTCTGCCAGAACTGCGAGATCTCGCAGGAAGAGGTGCCGGGCGAAGAGGTCTCCCCGGCGCGGCTGGCCGAGATGGCCGCCCGTACCCCAGGCAATATCGGGGTGGCTTTCACCTATACCGAACCGGGCATCTGGTTCGAATACATCAAAGACACCGCACCGTTGCTGCGCCAGGCCGGGCAGCAGGTCGCGCTGGTCACCAACGGCTTCCTGGAGGACGCTCCGTGGCGCGAGCTGTGCGGCCTCACCGATGCCATGAACATCGACCTCAAGTCGTTCCGCGATGAATTCTACCGCGGCCTCTGCGGCGGCCAATTGGCGCCGCTGCTCCGCAACATCGAGACGGCGGTGCGGGCCGGGGTGCATGTCGAGCTGACCACCCTCGTCGTCACCGGTCGCAACGATGATCCCGCCGAGTTCGAAGAGCTGGTGCGCTGGGTGGCGGCGTTGTCGCCGGAGATCCCCCATCACATCTCGCGCTACTTTCCTCGGTTCCGCGAGACGGCTCCCCCAACGCCGACCGCTACGCTGGCCGCCTTCGCCGAGATCGCCCGCCGCCATCTGCGCTACGTCTATGTCGGCAACGCCGATCTCCCGCAGGGCCAGGACACCGTCTGCCCGGCCTGCGGCACCACCGTCATCACGCGCCACGGCTACCGCATCCGCGCCCACCTCGCCGGGAACCGCTGCCGTTGCGGCCAGGCGCTGTCCATCCGCGTCCGCCCGCCCGCTGAGCAGGCATGATCCCGGCCATGTCGTTCCTGACCACCACGAACCGCCACCCCCACCTGAAGGCAGGGTTGGCGACGACCGGCCGACTGTGCTAGCATCCGCCGATGCCTGAATCGATCCAGCCACCGGTCCCGCGTCGCTTCGACTGGGGACCGACCACCGACCAGTCCCTCGACGGGGTGAAGGAGGGAGCGGTCTACGTCGTCCTCATCTTGTTGATGGGGGTGTGCGGCTGGTTCCTGATCGATTTCGACAAGGCCCCACCCATGGTCCGACCGGTCGAGACCCCGCTGCCCGACGCCCCGACCTCGACCGCCATGACCGGGGTCGCCCCCCAGACCGGCGGTCGGCCAGGTTCGGCGGCGGTCGGCCTGCTCGTCGACCCGCGGGCAGGCCAGGCAGCGACGACAGGCGAGGGCGCCACCGCCCACCCCACCGAGGCAGCCGCCTCACCCGCCTTCTACGTGCAATTGGGCGCGTTCGGCGACGAGGAGTCGGCCCGGCTCGCGCAGGAGCGGGCCCGCAAGAAGGGGTTCATGGCCACCCTGACGCCACCGAACGAGCAGTATGAGATGTTCCGCCTGACCATCGGCCCCTTCGCCGACGAGGCGGCCGCCGAGAAAATCGCCCGGCAATTGAACGAGTTGGACTTCCCTTGTTTTGTGTTAGAATCCCCGTGACACCTATTCTGGTACATCTTCCAAGGGGAATCACATGAAGAAGGAAACCTTCAGCTCTCTCCTCTTCCTTCTGCCGTTCCTGCTCCTGTTCGCGGTCTTCCTGCTGTTCCCGATCGCCTATTCGTTCTTTTTGAGCTTTTTCGGCTCGCCCCGCGATTTCAGCCTGTCCAACCTCGAGTTCGTGGGCCTGGCCAACTACATCAACATCCTGGGCATCCACCAGACCCCGACCGGCTGGAAGCTGAACGATCCGCAGTTCTGGTGGTCGCTGGCCGTGACGCTCATCTACGGCGGTCTCAGCATCCCGCTCGGCATCGCCGCCGCCCTCGGCCTCGCCCTCCTTCTGAACAACAGGCTGCGCGGCAAGGAGTTCTTCCGCAGCGCCTTCTTCCTGCCCAATGTGCTCGACATGCTGGTGGTCGGGGTCATCTGGTACCTGATCTACGCCCCCAAATACGGGGCCCTGGCCCAGATCTCCACCGTCTTCCTCGGGCCTGACAACTTCTTCAACACCACCGGTCTGCTGGGCAGTCCGCTGACCGCCCTGCCCGCCGTCGTCATCGCCATGGTGCTGAAAGGAGCGGGCTTCGGCATGATCCTGTTCCTGGCCGCCCTGCAGAACATCCCCGAATGCATCTACGAGGCGGCCGACATCGATGGCGCCACCAAATGGCAGCAGTTCTGGAAGATCACCCTCCCATTGCTGCGACCGATCCTGGTCTTCATGGTGATCACCGGCGTCATCGGTTCGCTCAACGCCTTCACCGAGATCTACGCCATGACCGCGGGCGGCCCGCAGGTGGTCATCGGCGACGAGACCCTGGGCAGCACCTCGGTTTCGGGCTACTACCTGTACAAGCAGTTCGAGGGCGGCCGCTACGGCTACGCGGCGGCCATCTCCTACGTGCTGCTGACCATCACCCTCATCATCACCTTCATCCAGCAGAAGTTCTTCTCTGGATCGAACCAGTAAGGAGGCAGCCATGCTCGCAAGCGCACCCTTCCGCGTCGTGGCGTTCATCCTGCTGATCGCCGGCCTCATCATCCTGTCCGGCGGCGTGCTCGGACAGCTGCTGAAGTTCGGCACCATGGTCGTGGTCAGCCTGACCAACCCGCCCTCGACCCACCCCGCCTTCCCCGCCGCCCCGCTGCTGAAAGAACTCGAGGCGCTTGCCACGCCGGTCTTCGACAGCCTGCAAGCGGCCACGCCCGGCGGCGAGCGGCCTGACGTCTTCGCCGCCGAGGCCCTCCTGACCAAGGACCCCGCCGCCTGGACCTCGTTCCTGACCAGCACGCGCGAACGCTTCGGGCGCGGCGGCTCCCGCTTCCTCGATAAGGAGGCCAGCTACGTGCAGGCCGACGGGACGACGGCCCGGCTCGCCTACCGCATGGTCTTCGAGAAGAACAAGAAGGGGCGGGTGGTCTGCGACTTCGCCCGTGGCGAAGCCGGTTGGCGTCTCACCCAGGTCGAACCCGGCACCCACGTCACCGTGATGGACCGCCTCGAGCCGTTCGTCGATGGGGCGACCGCCGTGGGCGTGCTCGCCCTCGTGGTGCTGGTCATCGCCCGCTGGTTGAAGACCCCGACCCACGAACGCTCCGCTTTCCTCAAGGCGCTGGCCCTCTATGAAGCGCTGACCGTCGGGGTGGTCGTCGTGCTCTTCCCCTTCTTCTGGATGTTCTGCACCTCGTTCAAGGCCTCCGGCACCGAACTGATCTTCAACGAGAAGAACCCCTTCGACATCGTGGCCAACGAACCGACCATCGACAACTTCCGGAAGGTGCTCAAGCTCGATCAGGCCGTCGGCCCCGGTGCGCGGGTCGACGATGTGATCGAGCAGAAGAACAACTTCAGCACCTACTTCATCAACAGCCTGTTCGTCGCCACCACCGCCGCCTTCCTGGTGACGCTGTTCTCGGCGATGGCCGCCTATGTCTTCTCGAAAAAGGACCTGCCGTACAAGAACGGCCTGTTCAGCGTGCTGCTCGGCACGATGATGATTCCCGGCCTGATGTACATGGTGCCGCAGTTCTTCATGATCTGCCAGATGGGCCTGTGCGGCACCAAGCTGGCCATGTTCCTGCCGCACCTGGCCTCGGTCTTCGGCGTCTTCATGCTCAAGCAGTACATGGACACCATCCCCAGCTCGCTGCTCGAGGCGGCCCGCATCGACGGGGCCTCCGAATGGCAGTGCTTCACGGTGGTGATCATCCCGCTGGCCATGCCGATCATCCTGACCCTGTTCCTGCTGACCTTCCTGTTCCACTGGTCGAACTTCCTGTGGCAGTTGATCGTCACCGATTTCGCCAATCCACTCAGCATCACCCTGCCGGTCGGCCTGGCGCTGTTCCGCGGCCAGTACACGTCCGAGACCGGGCAGATCATGGCCGCCTCGTGCTTCTCGATCGTGCCCATCGCCGTACTCTTCCTCATCGCCCAGAAGTACTTCATCGAGGGCATGACCCAGGGCGCGGTCAAGGAATGAGGGAGGCCGGCCGATGAAACGCAACCCGTTGCTGCTGGCCTTCGCGATCTTCTACGTCCTGCTGGCCTTCCTGACCTGGAGCCAGGATGTCACCCGCACGCCCGACGGCCGCACCGTGCTCACCTTCTGGCATACCTACGGCGATGAAGAGACGGCCGCCCTCAAGGAGATCATCGCCGACTGGGAGAAGCTGCCGGCCAACGCCCGCTGGACGATCCGGCCGATCCGGCTGCCGTTCGACGGGCACAAGCCCAAGATCCGCACCGCGCTGACCGTCGGTCTGGGCCCCGACATGGCCCGCGTCGACTGGTCGTTCGTCTGCGAGCTGGCCCGCAAGAACGCCTGCGTCGACCTGGGCCCGCTCGGCTTCGACAAGATCAAGGACCAGTACGTGCCCGGCCCGTTGCAGACCAATTTCATCGACGGCAAGTACCAGGGGTTCCCCGAGCAGACCAACTGCGTGGCCCTGTTCTACAACAAAGCCATGTTCCGCGAGGCCGGCCTCGACCCCGAGAAACCTCCCAAGACCTGGGAGGAGTTCATCGAGATGGGCAAGAAGCTGACCGACGCCCAGAAGGGCATCTACGCCTTCGGCATGGACAACACCGTCTGGTGGACCCTGCCCTTCTTCAACACCTTCGGCGCCCGTCTGATCTCGGAAGACGGCAAGAAATGCCTGCTCGACTCGCCCCAGGCCATCGCCGCGCTCGAACTGAAGGCATCGCTGTTCGCCACCCACAAGATCGAGGCGGGCGCGTGGCGCGCCGGCGGCACTCCGCCCGAGCAGGGCTTCCAGAACCAGAAATATGCGATGATCTTCACCGGCCCCTGGAACCTGCCGCGCTTCGCCAACAGCAAGCTCGAGTTCGGGGTCGGGCTGATCCCGGCCGGGCCGGCCGGCACCAGCTCGAACGTCGGCGGCAACAACGCGGTCATCTTCCGGGCCGGCAAGCATCATCAGGCGTGCTTCGACTTCCTCGCCTACTTCACCTCGGCCGAGGTGCAGGCGAAGTGGTGCCAGCGACTGAACCAGATTCCGGTCAACCTCCGGGCCTATGATCTGCTCAAGATCGACGATCCGCACCTCAAAGTCTTCCTCGAACAGATGAAGACGACGGTCGGCAACCCCGTGGTCACCAGCTTCGAGATGCTCGAGAACGTGGTCAACCCCGAGATGGAAGCCATTCTCACGGGCCAGAAGACCGCCGCCGATGCCATGCGGGATGCCGTCCGCAAGGTCGAGACCAAGGTGCTGACCTTGTAGCGGTTCCCCCGGGCAGGCGGGGCCGCCCGCTCGCCCCACGGCGCCCCGACGCCTCGACGCCTCGTCGCCAGGAGAAACCAGGAGAAACCATCGATGGAAAACCGCTCCGATCTGGTCGTCCGCATCGATCAAACCGAGCACGGACATCAGGTGCAGGTTTCCCTGCTCACCCGCGTCCTCGACTTCTTCCGGGCCGAGGACGAAGTGCGGGTCGAATGGACCAGCCCCGAGTACGAACGGGTCGATGTGCTGTGGGGCCTGCTGCGCTGGGAGAAAGGCGAACGCCGCACCATCGTCATCCGCGGCAAGCCGGGGTTCTGCGCCGCCGTGCTGGCCGATCTGCAGCGCCAGGGACAGTTGCGCCGCCTGCCATGATCCTCGGGGTCGGCATCGATCTGGTCGAGCACGACCGGTTCTGTGCGGTGTTGGAACGGCACGGCCGGCGGTTCCTGAGCAAGGTCTTCACGGCGCGGGAACTGGCGGAAGGCGAGGCCGCCCAGCGGGGCGCCCAGGGATGGGCCGCGCGCTTCGCCGCCAAAGAGGCGGTGTTCAAAGCCCTGGGGTTTCCCGGGTTCATGGCCTGGCACGAGATCGAGCTCCTGCGCCAGGCGCGCCCGTTTCCCGAGGTGGTGCTGGGCGAGCGGTACGACGCCTACGCCACCCGGCGCGGCCCCTGGCGCTTCCACCTGTCGATCACCCATTCGCGCACAGCTTCGGCCGCCGTGGCGATCTGGGAGGGCCTGCCCCCGCCCGACGACGAGTGACCCGCCTCCTTGTTGCGAGGAACGGCCACGGAAGGGGCGGACACCTGAGGCCACTCACAGGCAAGGCGGCGGGGTTCATCGCGGCCAGCTTTCACGCACCACGGTTCGAGCCGCCCTTGGTGATGTGGTCGGTCCATCGACTGGTTTTCGGGTGCCGTCGCGGTTGAATTGCCGGCCGCCTTGTGATAGGATGGCCACCGATGCGCCCATAGCTCAGCTGGATAGAGCGACAGCCTCCGGAGCTGTAGGCCAGAGGTTCGAATCCTCTTGGGCGCGTTTTGTTTTGGCGACGTTCGGTCGGGTTCCTGAACAAGAAACCCAGCCGTGTACTTCACCCACCGTCCCCGGTGGAAGCACCAGGAGGCCGTTATGGACCCCGATGGCGACAGTAGTCATCCCGCGGGCATGTTCCCACGGCCGATCCCGGTGCGGTTGGCATCGTTGGTCGGCCTGTCTCTGCCGGGGCGTTCTGGAAACCGCTAGGTCCTCCTTCCGTTCGCCCCGCCATCGCCATGGACGCAGGAGCGAACGATGAAAGACAACTGGCTGGCCCAGGACGTCAAACAGGTCCTCGCCGACAAACAGTTCGATGCCATCAAGGAATTCTGCGAGGACAATCCGGCGCCGGTGTGCGCCGAAATCCTCAGCAGCCTCGAGCCGAGCGACATCTGGGAAGCGCTCAAGCATCTCGATCTTCCCACCCGCGTGGCCATTTTCAGCTACCTCGAACCGGATCACCAGGTAGCTTTGGCCCGCATCCTCTCTCGGAAAGAAATGGCCGAGATCTTGACCGAGATGCCGGCCGACGACCGGGTCGACCTCCTCAAAGACATGAGCCGGGAGACCCGCGAAGCGATCCTGCCCGCGCTGGCGCAAGCCGAGCGGGAAGACATCCGGCGGCTGTTCGCCCATCGCGAAGGCACGGCCGGCTCGGTCATGACCTCGGAATACGCCACCGTCCGGGCGGATCAGAACGCGGCCGAGGCCATCGCCAGCCTGCGTCTCGAAGCTCCCAACAAAGAAACCATCTACGTCGCCTTCGTGGTCGATGAAAACCGGCGACTGCTCGGCGTCATCTCGTTGAAAGACCTCATCCTGGCGCCCCCGCAAGAGACCGTTCGCTCGCTGATGGAACCCGAACCCGTGTACTGCCGCCTGAAAGACGATCAGGAAGAGGCCGCGCGCAAAATCCAGAAATATGACCTGCTGGCCCTCCCCGTCCTGGATGAATCAGACACCCTGGTCGGCATCATCACCCACGACGACGCCATCGACGTGCTGTCCCAGGAGCACACCGAAGACATGGAGAAGTTCATGGCCATCGCCGGGGATCACGAGGTCGGGGTCTACCTGAAGACCTCCCCATTGATCCATTTCAAGAACCGCGCCACCTGGATCGTCGGCCTGGCCGCTCTGGGGCTCATCTCTGGCAGCATCATCCATTCTTTTGAAAATGTCCTCCACAGCATGATGATCCTGGCCTTGTACATGCCCATGGTGGCCGACACCGGCGGCAACGTCGGCAGCCAGTCCGCCACCGTCATCGTTCGAGCGCTGGCTCTGCGGGAGGTCGGCTTCAAGGATATCGGAACGATCCTCTGGAAGGAATTCCAGATCGCTCTGCTGTTGAGCCTCGTTCTCGGCACCCTCTCGTGGGGGAAAGTGATGTTCCTCTCCCAGGGCACCACCATCCCGGCGGGCTTCTCCCTCAGTCAGATCGGCTTCGCCATCGCTCTGGCCCTGAGCTTCCAGGTCATCACGGCGACCCTCATCGGCGCCCTCCTGCCCCTGCTGGCGGTGCGCTTCAACTATGACCCGGCCGTCATCGCCAGTCCGGCGCTGACCACGATCGTCGACATCACCGGCCTGCTCCTGTATTTCTCCACCGCCAAGCTCCTTCTCGGCTTGTAGGGGCCCGACCCGACCCCCGCGCCTGCGACCGCTCCCCTCGCCCTCGCTCAGAAGGCGATTCCTGTTACCAGGGAATGACCGCTCAGGAGGAGGCGGGGTCGTCCTCGGAAGAAGGGGTGCCACCAGGTTCATCGGATGGCTTGGTGGGCACCCGGCCGGTCGCGGGCGGCGCGGAGGGAGGCGGGGGTGGTGGCGGGGGAGGCGGCGGAGGGACCGGAGGAGCCGGCGGGGAGGCGGGCGGAGCCGGAGTCGCGGAGAACAGGTTCGACAGGAAGGGGAGCACGCTGCCCTTGACCGTGGCCTTGAGCGCCCCCATGGCCTCCTTCATGGCGCCGGGCAGGGTTTCGGCCTGATCTTTGACGGTCGATTTCAGGGTCGAGACGGTCTCTTCGACGACCCCCTGCACCTGCTCGACCTTCCCCTTGACCTTGTCTTCGAAAAATCCGGCGACCGAGCCGGTCAGTCCCTCGAGGAGACCGGGCGGTTCGCCACGCAGGGCGCCCGCCGTGGCCGCATGCCCGCCCGCCTCGGCCAGATCGAGGGGCGTCTTGCCGTTGGCATCCGGCATGTGCGGATCGAACCCCTCTTCCATCAGAAAACGCACGGTGTCGGTGGCGCCCGCCGCTGCCGCCACGTGCAACAACGTGGCATGCCCAGCGCTGGCCAGGGTGACCTGGCGATCGGCCCCGTGGCGGAACAGGATCTTCAGGGAGTCGGGGCGGGGGCGCCCGGCCGCGAGCAGAGCGGGGGTATATCCCTCGGGGTCGGCGATCTCGGGATCGGCCCCGGCGGTCAGCAGATCGTCGAGCACCCCGGTCTGGCCATCGGCCGCCGCCCAGTGCAGCGCGGTCCGGCCATCGAGATCGGTCTGGTGGAGGTCGGCCCCCGCTTCGATCAGGAGACGCACCACGTCGCGCGGCCCGGCCGCCACCGCGGCCAGCAGGGGGGACACCCCATGATCGGCCAGGATGAGCAGGGGATCGGCGCCGCTCTGCAGCAGCAGCCGAACCAGTTCGGGGTTCTTGGTCGAGACGGCGGAGATCAGGGCCGGCGCGGAGGGCCAGGGCAGCCCGGGCAATTCGACGAAGGCGTTGGGGTCGGCTCCCTGGGCCAGCCGATCACGGACCAGGCCCCCCTGCCCGTGCATGATGGCCTCGCGCAGGGCGCGATCGAGATCGGGACGGGCGGGGCGCGCCACTCGGCGTTGCCGCTCGGCCGCGAAGAGGGCCCCCCCCCGCTCGAGGTGGGCGATGGCCTGGTCACGGTCGGCGGCCTCGGCCTCTGGGCGGCTGGCCACCGCCTGCAGGTGGGGCAGCATCGTCTGGAGGAACAGGAACACCGTCGGACGCGGCGCCTTCTCGAAATGCGCCAGCAAGAAACGGAATCCTTCATTGAGCAGCCAGGGAATGCCGGTCTCGCGCCCGAGATCGGCCAGGGCCCGGGCATATTCCCAGTTCAATGCATCCCCGCCGCAGCGGTTCAGGAACAGGCAGGTATTGTTCCAGGTGGTGACCTGTTCGCGCAGGTCGGCTTTGTTCTTCTTCTTGAAGCGCACGCACAGCCGGCCCAGTCGCACCACCTCAGGCGGCTTGCCCAGATGCGCCGCGATCTCGGAGGCGACCGACAACCGCCACACCTGGTTCAGCGGTTGATCGACACAGGGCACTCGCACCGGCTCGTGGAACAGCTCCCAGGCTTTCCGGTACTCTTTGAGGAAATAGAGGCTGCGGAATTGATAGTGCCGTACCCAGCCGAAGTCGACCGGATCGATCGCGGAGGACTCGGCCAGCATCGCGTCTTTCAGCGAAGTGGCGATCAGCAGGGCGGTGGCATGGTCTCCCGCCTCCGCCGCCTTGACCAGCGCCTGGAACCGCTGTTGGAGATCGGGCGAGCGCATGGCGGGCAGGCGGTCTCAGCGGTCGCGGCGGTCGTGGTGAACGCCGGGCCCCGACGTCACTTCATGACCGGATAGGTGCCGACCCACTGGAACAGCAGGCAGGCCGCCGCCAGCTCGGCCAGCATCGCATCACGGTTCTTGGTCTCGCCCGGGCAGGCGAAGTCGAGCAGGAACAGGTCGTCCCAGGCTTTGCCGGTGAAGGGGAACATCTGAATGCCCAGCAGGTTGCATTGGTAGCTGGCCGCCACCCCCAGCAAGCGGTGCAACGCGCCCGGTTCCTGACGCAACGTGCACAGGATGGAGGTCTTCATGCCCTTGGCGATTTCGCGATCGGCTTTGCCAGAAACAGTCACGCAGCGCCGGGGAACGTTGGCGTGCGGTTCGAGGTTGCCCTGGATGAGATGGTGGCCGAGGGTCTTGGCCACCCCTTGCGGCAGCAGGCCGGCGTTGGGCAGATTCTCGACGAGATTCTCGATGATCTCTTCGACCGAGCGGCAGATGTTGATGCGCACCGGGAAGGACAGCGACAACACCCAGTGCCGCAGGGTGGTCAGGATCTCGCGGGTGGTGAACAGATCGGTCACCTCGGGGAGTTCGATGGCCTGGGCCGAGACCAGCGAAAACCGCGGCAGGTAGGTGGTCTCGGCGATGATCTGGAGCTTGCCGGCCAGGAGGGCTTCGAGCAGCAGGTTGATATCGGGATTGCCGGCGCCCAGGTGCAGGAAGGCCAGGGCCTGCGGATCTTTTTTGACCGCCTCGATCACCTCGTCACCGCCCTCGACGGCGGTGAAGACCGTGCTGGACCCGAACTGGGCGAGCGCCGCGTCGTGCACCCAGCCGTACCGCTCGCCCAGAATGATGGTGCGTTCCTGCGTCTGCAGCTGTCGGCAGGCCGAGATGATCTCGCCGAACACCGCCCGCAACGACCCGGTGGGGAAGGGGCCGCGGTGGCCCTGGGTGACCTTGGCCAGGACGGCATTTTCGCGGACAGGCACGAACGCGCCCTCGCCGCTTTCGGTCTTGGCCTGCCCGAGGTCGAGGGCGAGGCGGGCCCGCTGATCGAGCAGTTCCACGATCTGGGCATCGATCTGGTCGATGGATTCACGGGAGACTGGCCTGGCGTTACTCATGATCAACTCCTGATGACCGGTTGGTGGGGGTGGACAGGGCCGCAGGGAAGCGCGGACAGGCGGGGTCGTTCTCCCGGCAGTAGGGGCGTTCATAACCGCACGGGGCGCCGGCCGTCTGGAAGATGCGGGGCGCGACCGCCCGCACGGCGGCCAGCATCTGGTGGGCCAGGTGCCGGATCTCCCACTGGGCTTTCTGACAGCAGCGCTGTTCGAAGAAGTTGAACAGGCTGCGGGCGTTGAGGGTGAAGATCAACTTGGTCTCGACCGCGTTGGGAAAGACGTAGCGCGCGTCTTCGGGCGGCACGCCGAGGGCCAGCAACCGGCGATAGGCGGCCAGGGCGTGCTCGGTGGCGCTTGTGAACTCGGCTTCCGCCTCGGGGCGGTCGCGGATGGACGGCGGGACCACGTACGGCAAGCGGTCGAGCTTGAGGTATTCGACGTAGCGCTGGCTTTCCTGCGAGTACGAGGCGATGCGATGCCGCACCAGTTGGTGCGACAGCGCGCGCGACACCCCATCGACGCTGAAGGTGAACGAGACGTGCTCGAAGGGCGAGAGATGATTGCGCAACCGCAACAGCCCCAGCAGCCGGTCGACTTCGGCCTCGCTCAGCTTCTGATCGATGGCGGCGGCCGGCAGGCTGGAGTAGCAACGGCGGGCGGCCAGAGCCACCAGCCGGTCGGGGTCGGGAGTGTGCTTCAACAGGTGGATATGCACGCGGATCGTCGATCCTCTGGGCTCCCGGGCCCGCGGCTCCAGCCCGGCCGAGCGGCTCCCGGCGAAGGGGGCCGCTCAAGCCGGGCCGGCGCGATCGTCACGCTTCGGGAGTGGGTTCGGGGGTCGTGGTGGTCGCGGGGGCGGGGGCCGCCGCGGCCTTGGGCCGGCGGGTCTTCTTCTCTTTGGCGGCGGCCGCCTGGGCGGCGGCGGCTTTCTGGGCCTCGACCTTGGCCTGGAACCGCTCGACGCGGCCGGCGGTATCGACGAAGCGCTGCGTGCCGGTGAAGAAGGGGTGGCAGGCCGAGCAGACCTCCACCTTCAGCTCCTTGGCGGTGGACATGCTTTCGAAGGCATTGCCGCAGGCGCAGGTGACGTTGATCTTGTGGAATTCGGGATGGATCTTGGGCTTCATAGGACAGGTCCTTTCAAATAAAACTTCGGTTCAGAGTTCTTTTTCGGCTTCTTCCAGGCTGTCGTAGGTCTTGATGATGTGCTGCAGCTGGATGAGCTTGAAAATGCCGTAGATGTACGCGTTGAGGTTGACCAGGATGAGGTCGCCGCCCGCATCCCGCAGCTTCTTGAGCGTGCCGATGAAGAAGCCGAGACCGGACGAGTCGATGTAGTTCATCCGCTCGAGGTCGAGGATGATCTTGACCTTGCCCTCGTTGACCAGGCCGTTGATGCGTTCTTTGGCCAGGGGGAGGGTCCACATGTCGAGATCGCCGATCAGGGAGAGGATGGTATAGCCCTTCACGCCATCGCGACGATCGAAGGACAGCTTCTCTTTCCCGCCTGCGGTTTTCTGGTCTGCCATTTGATTCCCCTTTCACCTATCTAGGTCAGTGTCTTGGTTTTTTCTTCACGATCTCGATGGACCGCATGAGTGCCATCATGATATCCGCGGTGGATTGGATCCCTTGGAGGTCGACGCTGGTCACGACCTCGCCCAGCGTGGTCACCACGTACCTGGGCGGCAGCGCGTTCAGGGTCAAAGCGATCATATCCAGCGTGCAACGTTCACACGAACAGATATCGGGGTGGTCATGCAGGTAATTCTCCACCACCGATTTTACCACAGATTCCATTTTGTTGATCATCTGGATTTCTGCCATACGGTGTACCCCCGCCTAATCGGCGTGCAATTTGGTCCGCAGGGTTTTGGGATCGATGTCGAGGAGGCGCGCTGCCTGGAGCTTGTTCCCTCCTGTGTATTCGACGACCTTGCGGATGTAGAGGCGAACCATTTCTTCCAAGGTGAGGATCTGGCCATCACCCATGGGAGGGGTGGCGCCGGTGGGGGGAACCCGCACCTTGTCAGGAAAGTCGGCGGGTTCGATGGTCACCCCCCGCGACAGAACGACCGCGCGCTCGATGACATTGCGCAACTCCCGCACGTTGCCCGGCCAGGAATAGCCTTGCAGCACCTTCATGGCCGCCTCGCTGACCGTCATCTCTTCTTTGTTGTACTTCTTGACGAACATGGCCAGGAAGGATTCGACGAGCAGGCCCAGATCTTCGAGACGCTCGCGCAACGGCGGAATGCGGATCTCAACGACATTCAACCGGTAGTACAGGTCTTCCCGGAATCGGTTCTGGCGGATCTCTTCCTGGAGGTTCTTGTTGGTGGCGGCGATCAGCCGGACATCCACCTTGATGGTCTCCTTCCCGCCGATCCGTTCGAATTCTTTCTCTTGCAGCACCCGCAGCAGCTTGGTCTGGGTGACCAGCGACATGTCGCCGACCTCGTCGAGGAAGAGCACCCCGTGGTTGGCTCGTTCGAAGCACCCTTCCTGGCGGGCCACCGCTCCCGTGAAGGCGCCGCGCTCATGGCCGAACATCTGGCTCTCGAGCAGCTCGCTGGGGATGGCGGCGCAATTCAGCTTGATGAAGGGTTTCTGGTTCCGGGGGCTGAGACGGTAGATGGTGTTGGCGACCATCTCCTTGCCCGTGCCGCTTTCCCCGGTGATGAGGACGGTCACATCGCTGGGAGAGACCTTCTCGACCAAGGACAGGACCTCGCGAATCCCTGGGCTGGTCCCGATGATCTTGTCTTCCATGGCGCTCCCGTGCGCAGCGTGGCTCGTCAGAACTACCGGCCGCAAAGAACCGGAAAGGAACCGGAAAGGAAAGCGAAAGCCGGCGATAGGATTTGAACCTACGACCTACTGATTACGAATCAGTTGCTCTACCGCTGAGCTACGCCGGCTCGAACAGGTCACGCAATGCGCCTCATCTTAGCACGGTACCGTCGCGCTGTCAATGCAGAGACCGCATTCATCCGAGGTCGGACCGCGGCAAAAAAAGTTCATCCGTTCGCGAAACATCTGCCGTTCCCGCGGCGTAACCCGGGTGAACCCATCGCCCTCCATGAATCATTCCACCGATGCAAGGAGGTCTCCCATGACAACGTGGCAGAAAACCGGACTCATGGCCCTGCTGGTCGTCCTGACCGTCTTCCTGCCCCTGCCTGGCATGGCCGAGGAACCGCTCCTGCCCTCCGACCAGGAAGCGGTCGGCGCCCCCCTGCCCCCGGCGCCTGCTGTGCCCGTCGCGGGCCCCAGCTCAGAGGCGGTGGCCGCCCCGGCCACGGAGCCCGAGGATCCAGCGATCGCGCCGGTCGCCGCCGCCGGCCAACAGGTCGCCGCGTTCTGCTGCGGCTTCTTGGGCCGGCTCTTCCAGTTCCTGGGCAACCTGTTCAGCCGGATCTGCGAGTTCCTGAACGGCATCTTCGGTGGTGGCGGCGGCTGGACCGGTGGTGGCGATGGCGGCGGCGGTGGCGGCTGGACCGGCGGCGGCGATGACGACGGCGGCGGCTACGGGGTCGAACCTCCCGATCCGCCCTCCGGCGGCACCGGGGTCACCGGCGACATCCCCGGCGACAAAGCCACGTTGGTGGCCGAAATCCGCTCCAAGTTCGGGGTCTCGATGCGCGATGGCAGCGCTCGCTGGTCGGTCGCCTCGCTGCAGGCGGTCTACAAGGCCCTCAGCGTCCTGCCCGCCAGTTTCCGCAAGTGGAACCGCACGATGACCATGGAAGGCTACCGCGGCGGCCTGCTGGGCCTGGGCGAAGTGGGCGGCGGCAACATCTGGATCTATTCGGGCGCCACCATGGGCTCTTCCGGCATCCGCACCATCATCCACGAAATGACCCACAACTATCAGGGGAACTCTCGCGTCGTCCAGGCCTGGCGCGCCCAGTTCTGGGGCCGCAACCGGACGTCCTCCCCCACCGACTACGGCAACACCAACTACCTGGAGGACATGGCCGAATCGGTCAGCCTCTACTACACCAACGGCGCCTGGCTGAAACGCCGCGACCCCGCCCGCTACGAGTTCGTCAAGACCCACATCATGGAAGGCAAGGAATTCTGAACGCCGGCTGAGCGGTCTGCGACAAGGACCTCGACCATCCGGTAACGAATCGGCTCCGCCGCGCGTAATCCCTGCAGACGCCCTGATAAGGGCGTGCCAAGGAGGAGATACCCATGTCACGATACCGGCTCCTGACCTCGCTCCTGGTCCTGGCCATGATGGTGCTGAGCGGCCCCGCCGCTCTCCGCGCGGAAGAAGACATCATTCCCTCCGACCAGGAGGTCGTGGGAGAGGATGACGGCGGCGGAGCCGTGACCGGAACCGATACCGGGTCCGACGCCACCAGCGACACCTTCCCCACCGATGACCAGGACACCAGCGAGGTTTCCGAGACCGATCCGACCGACCCCGGCTCCGATTCCTCCGCCGGCAGCCCTCCTGATGTCGGACGCATCATCGACACCATCAGGAATGTCTTCTCCAAGGTCTGGAACTTCATCTCTCAGCTCCTGAACCTGTTCGGCATCAACATCGGGACCATCGGCGGCCCTGGGATCACCAGCGGTCCCGGCTCGACGGGCGGCACCAGCACGGGCCGCACCCCTGGCTCGACCTCCGATGGCACCTCGACCGGCTCGACCGGCGATGGCTCGGCCGAGGGGCTGGCCGGCGAGATCCGCAGCCAGTTCGGGATCACCCTGCGCAATGGCCCCAACGAGGACATCGGCGCCGGGTTCTCCTGCTCGGCCGGCCAATGGAGCGCGTCCGAACTCCGGCTGATGCGCGATGTCCTGGCCCGCCTGCCGGCCGGCTTCCGCCGCTGCACCACGGTCATCCAGAGCAACGGGCGCATCCAGGGTCCCCAGTTCGAATGCGCCGGCCTGTATGATCCCGCCACTGGTCTGATGCGCATCTCGAAGACCTGCCTGGCCGACGGCTCGTTCCGCGGCACCCTGGTGCACGAGATGACCCATGCCTTCCAGCGATCCAACCCGACCATCGAGCAGCAATGGACCAGGCTGTTCTGGGCCGGCAACCGTCCCCGCACCAGTTCGATCAGCGACTACGGCAATACCAATCCGGCCGAAGACATGGCCGAATGCGTCCGGGTCTATTTCGAAGACAGCGCCACCCTGCGGGCCCAGGACCCCGCCCGCTACAACTTCATCAAACAGTTCATCATGTCCGGACAAGAATACTGACGGAATCCCTCCCCTCCCACCCTTCCCCGCGCCACCCCCGGGCCCACCCGGGGGTGGCCTGCTGTCGCCCCGACGTTGGCCATCGTCACGTCGCCCAGGCCTCCAGCATTTGGCAAGGGTTTACAACGCCCGACCTGACCAGTATGCTGCAACTACTACCTTCAGGAGGTTCATCATGTTCCGTCGTTTTCGTTTCGCACTGTCCATCGCTTTCGCCCTCGCCCTCATCCCTGCCCTCGGGCTGGCCCAGCCGACCGACGATCGCTCGTTCCCGCCGCGGGCGGTGCTCGAGAAGCTGGCGCCCAAGCATTTCGTCAAGGTGCTCGGCGCCTATGCCGCCACCCAGGCCCAGCGCGAGAAGAACCCGCAGATCAAGGTCCCGGTGATGACCTTCCTCCTCGACGATGGCCATCAACTGACCGGCGTCATCACCAAGATCGACTTCGACCGCAACCGGTTCACCGTGATGCTGGCCGAGAAAGGATTCCGGGTCAACGTCTCCTTCCTGGATTTCAAGCAGGTCATCACCTTCATCCTGCACGACATCGATCTGTACCCCGAATTCCTGGAAAACCTGAACCGCCAGTGAGCCACGAACCGCCCGCCCCCGAGCTGACGGCCGTCAGTGGTGGAGGCGGGCAGCCCGGTCACAGCCCGGGAGATCCAGCCAGGGTGGGTCGCCTGGGGCCTTGTCGGGGCGGTGTGGGCGCGGTATACTCGCGACGCACGCCCCGGCCGTCCGGGCCGGGGTCGAACCTTCCGCACAAAGGAATGAACCCATGCTGACGCCCACCATCGCCCGCTTGCTGCAGACCCCTCCCTCGGCCGACCCCATCGAGGTGCAGGCCTGGGTCCGCACCAAACGCACCAGCAAGAATGTCGTCTTCATCGCGCTCAACGACGGATCGACGATCCGCAACCTGCAGGCGGTGGTGAATCTCGACGAGGGAACCATTCCTGAGAGCGCCCTGGCCAACGTCACAACGGGGGCCGCCGTCCGGCTCAAAGGAAATCTGATCCCTTCGCAGGGGACCGAGCAGGCCGTCGAGCTGAAGACCCGCACCATCGAGGTCCTGGGCGCGGCCGATCCCGAGCAGTATCCGCTCCAGCCGAAGAAGCACTCGTTCGAGTTCCTGCGCGAGATCGCCCACCTGCGGTTCCGCACCAACGTCTTCGGCGCCGTCTTCCGGATGCGGCACGCGATGACCTACGCCATCCACACCTTCTTCCACGAGCGCGGGTTCTTCAACATCCACACCCCGATCATCACCGCCTCGGACTGCGAAGGCGCCGGCGCCATGTTCCGGGTCACCACCCTCGACCCCAAGTCGCCCCCGCTGCTGCCTGACGGCTCCGTCGACTGGTCGCAGGACTTCTTCGGCCGCTCGACCAACCTGACCGTGTCAGGGCAGCTCGAGGCCGAACTGGCCGCCATGGCCCTGGGCAAGGTCTACACGTTCGGCCCGACCTTCCGGGCCGAGAATTCCAACACCTCGCGGCACGCCGCCGAGTTCTGGATGATCGAGCCCGAAGTGGCCTTCGCCGATCTGAACGACAACGCCGACCTCGCCGAGGACTTCCTGAAGTATCTGATCAAGTGGGCCCTCGAGCGCTGCCCCGACGACATGGCCTTCCTCAACAAACGGTTCGAAGAAGAGGAAAAGACCAAGAAGCAGGAGGAACGCAGCGAGTACAACCTCCTCGACAAGCTGCGCTTCGTGCTCGAGAACAAGTTCGAGCGCATCACCTACACCGAAGCGATCGAGATCCTGCGCGACTCGCCCCCCAATAAGAAGAAGAAATTCCAGTATCCCGTCGACCGCTGGGGCATCGATCTGCAATCGGAGCACGAGCGGTACCTCGTCGAGAAGCACTTCAAGAAGCCGACCATCCTGACCGACTATCCGAAAGAGATCAAGGCCTTCTACATGCGGCTCAACGACGACGGCAAGACGGTGCGCGCCATGGATGTGCTGGCCCCCGGCATCGGCGAGATCATCGGCGGGTCGCAGCGCGAAGAGCGCTACGACGTGCTGCAGATGAAGGTCGACGAGATGAAGATCCCCCGGGAGAGCATCTGGTGGTATCTCGAGCTGCGCAAGTTCGGCACCGCCGTTCACAGTGGGTTCGGCCTGGGGTTCGAGCGCTTCCTGATGTTCGTCACCGGCATGAGCAACATCCGCGACGTGCAACCCTTCCCGCGCACGCCCAAGAGCTGCGAGTTCTGAGCCGACCCGCCGGGGAAGACGGCCGCCTCGCCCACAGGTGAAACGGATGCCCCTCTTGGGAGGGGCCCTCGGGTCGGCCACGCCCGGGCGGGACGGTGCCGCAG
This sequence comes from Candidatus Ozemibacter sibiricus, assembly GCA_003327425.1. Classification (GTDB taxonomy): domain Bacteria; phylum Muiribacteriota; class Ozemobacteria; order Ozemobacterales; family Ozemobacteraceae; genus Ozemobacter; species Ozemobacter sibiricus. Next base: position 77,421 of record QOQW01000018.1, on the reverse strand, counting down.
CGGTCCGACCGCGACAGCCGGTCGTTCAGATCGACCAGGCTGAATCGCCTTACCGTTCGGCCGGAGGCCGGGGTGCCTCTTCAGCCAGAGCTCGCCGGATGGCCTGCCGCAAGGCCGCCAGATCGAACGGCTTCTGGACGAAGCCGGCCAGGCCACGGCCGAGGAATTTCTGGCTGACCTCCTGCTCGTTGAACCTGCTCATCATGACGACAGGCACGGTCAGATCGATCTGGCGCAGGAGGCGGTAGGTCTCTTCGCCTCCCATGGTGGGCATGGTCAGATCGAGCAGGACCAGCACCGGCCGCGGGTGGGCTTCCCGGAACAGGGCGAGCGCCATCTTGCCGTCGACAGCGGTCAGCACCGTGAAGCCCAGCTCTTCGAGCATGGCCCGCGCCACCTGCCGGATCTCTTCGCCATCGTCGGCCACCAGCACCACGCCCTGCCCCCCCCACTCGGAGGCGGCCTCGCCGGGCGAGGGACCGACCGCCTGGCGAGGCGTGGCCGGGAACAGGACCTTGAAGGTGGTTCCCCGGCTGACCTCGCTGTAGACCTTGATGCCGCCTTTGTGACCGCGCACGATGCCCAGCACGGCCGCCAGGCCGAGCCCCCGGCCGGTGAACTTGGTGCTGAAGAAGGGGTCGAAGATGCGGGTCAGCGTGTCGCGATCCATGCCGCAGCCGTTGTCGGCCACTTCGAGGAAGACATACCGACCGGCGGGCAGCGGGTCGTTGGGCCAGGTCTCGCGCAGGTAGGGTTCGTCGCACTCCCGCGCCCCGGTGGCGATGATGATCTGGCCGTCCTTCTCGCCGATGGCTTCGGACGCGTTGATGACCAGGTTCATGATGACCTGCCGCATCTGGGTGGGATCGGCTTCGACGGCGGGCAGCGCTCGGTCGCAGCGAAAATCGGGGAACGGATCAGGGAATGTCAAAACCATCCTCTCGGGAGCTATGATACCTCTATTTTCCCATAGGTGGCCGGGCAATGCAATCGGACGAAAGTCCACCCTGAAGTTTTCGCAGCATGGAGTGGTACATAGGATGCTGACCGCCGCCCATCAGTCAGCGGGGGCGACCTGAGGAGCCTTTCCCCGGCTCACCGCTCCTGATCGTGAACGAGACCTGCGGTAGCAGGAACGCTCAGGTTGCTCGCGAGGGGGGGCGAGGGTAGACTGAAGAACGACCACCAGCCCTCAAAATGGCCGGCTGATGCTCGAGCAGGGAAGCGGCCAACCGCGGCGGCTGGGAAGGAGACGACCATGTGACCGTCGGAGGCCCGATCCAACGGGTACTGGCCTGGGCCAGCCTGGGCTTCTGTTTCCTGGTGTTCCCCGGCATCCTCCTGGTGACGGCCACCGACCATCTCCTCAAGGTCGTTGCCGAACGACAGCGGCTGGCCACCCTCGGACGCTTGGAAGCTCGGCTCAACCGGCTCGACCCGTACAAGCGCGACGTCTTCTTTTTCCACGATCGGTTGCGACGGGCATGGGAAGACGCCGTGACCAGTCCCGATCCGGTGCGGCGCATGGCGGTCTGGCGCCGACGCCTGCAGCGCGCCTTTCCCGGTGGCCTGCAGTTCGTCGTCTGGGACGGTCGCGGTCGCCTCCAGGAGGCGCTGACCGACATCCGCGGCTGGCGCTATGTGCTGACCCGGGTCTGGACCTCCCTGCGGGCTCTGACGATAGCCGGCCGTCAAGATCCCGCCATCGACCCGCTCGGACTGCCCGAAGTGGCCGAACAGATCAAGCTGCTCCGCTCGGTGCTGGGCGGTTTCCTCGTCCCCTGGCACCTGCGCCTACCCTTCCTGCCTGACCCGCTGGGGTCCGTCATCCTGGCCGATTTCCGCCCCGACCGCAGCCATTGCTGGTTCCGCGTCGACGATCGGCTGGGAGTCCTGGTCTTCCTGCGCTGGGACCTGTTGCACCGGCAATGCGGTCTGCGCTGGCAGACCCGCCGTCTCAACGCTCGACTGCCGGCCGGGGAAGGCACGGGATTCGCCTTCCCCGAGGGCCAGGAACGAGCGGGGGCATCCCACCGGCCGCGACAGATCTTCACCCGCCCCGGGATGGCCTGGCAGAGCGAGATCGAACTGGCCCTGGCCGCGTTCGACAACACCGCCGAGCCGTTCCAGGAGACGGCCCACCTGCTCCTGGCCATCCGGCCGCTCGAAGCCGGCCGCCATGCCTTCGCCTGGGTTCTCCGCGAGCGGGCCCTCCCCGATCCCCGCCTCGTGCGGCAACGTGTGCACCTCGGTCTGGCCCTGCTCGCCCTGCCCTGGCTGTGGGGCGCCTGGTCGTCGTGGCGAGGCCGCCCGTTGCCCTATCTGTCGCTCCGCTGGCAACTGGTCGGGGTGTTCCTGTATGCCAACGGTCTGCCGCTCCTGGTGCTGGGCTTCATCGGTCATGACTACCTGCAGAACCAGCGGGCCACCTGGCGCGAACAGGTCCGGCTCCAGGGGACCCGCTTGCTGCGGGCCTGCGATGCCCGCTTTCCGACCATCGCCGAGGAGCTGACCGAGCGGCTGCGCGTCGGGCTGCATCGGCTCGATCTGCGAAAGATGCCGAACGCCTTGTCGGACGCCATGCGAGCACGCCTGGCCAGATGCCTGGCCGCCTGCTCGCCGACCGAATTCTACGTGGTATCGAGCCAGTCGCGGATCGTGATGTCCCATCTGACGGAAGGCCGGGCCGGGCCGCGCTACCCCACCACCCACCTGCGGGTGATCGGGCGCGATTTCCTGCGCTTTTTCAATGGCGAGCTCATCGACATCGAGCAAGGGAATCGGGCCTATTCCGCCCAGGGGATCCCTACCCATCTGGAAAGCGTCCTCAACAGCGCCCTTGAGTATCTGGGCCGCGTCCACCGCATGCGGTTCGGCGACGCCCCCAAATGGTGCTTCTGGGAGGTCCTGGGCCCGTTGGAGCGCGGACAAGCCGACCATATCCTCTTCGTATTCTGGAGCGAAGCTCGCATGCAGGAACTGTTCCTGCGCCAGATCCTCCCCCGGCTCTCCCCCTCCGCCACCGCCTTCCGGGTGGCGGCCCGCCTGAGCGACGGCCGTCTCGTGCGCTCGGCCCGCTGCCCCTGGCCGCGGCAGGCCCGGCGGGTCTTCCCGGCTTCGGGCGAACTGCCCACCGATCTCCTCGAACTGCCCGACGCCTCTGGTACCGTCTGGCTGGGCACCGGCTTCCGAGGCCAGGCCATGCCCGAGGTGACATTGGGGGCGTTCCTGCCACGCCACGTCGTGGAGGAAAGAGTCGACGCGCTGCGTCGACGACTGCTCCTGTTCGGCCTCGGCAGCCTGGTCTTGACCCTGGTGATCGGCCAGCTGCTGGCCCGCCAGTTTCTCGGACCGCTGGGGTGGTTCGCGGCCGCCGCCCGCCATATCGCCGCCCGCCAGTTCCGGTTCCGGCTGCCCGCCTTCGATCGAGACGAACTGGGGCATCTCGGCGACAGCCTGAACCGCACCCTGGTGAGCCTCGAAGAGCTCGACCTGGGGAAAGTCGTGCAGGGCAGCCTGCTGCCGGGCGAGCGATTCTGCCATGGGGGGTTCATCTGCTGTGGGCGATCGGAGCCAGTGACCGATCTGGGAGGCGACCTGTTCGACTTCTTCACGGCCGGAGAGAACGGCTGCGGCGTGCTGGTGGGCGACGTCGCCGGGCACGGGGTGCCGGCCGCCCTGATGATGGCCTTCGCCAAGGCCGGCGTGGCCCTGGCCGAGGCCAGCCGCACCGACCCGCAGATGTTGCTGCGATCGCTCCATCGCCTGTTCCGAGCCAACCAGGAAGCCCATCGCCGGCCAGCGGTGGCCCGACGCGCCGCAAGCCATGGCCAGCCCAGCTTGATGCACCGCCCGATGACCATGCTGTGCGCCGTGGGAGACGGTCATACCGGGCAAGTGACCCTCGCCAATGCCGGACACTGCTACCCGCTCCTGGTGCGCGCCACCGACCGTGCCGCCACCTACCTGGAAATAGCCGGGGCGCCCATCGGGGCGGTACGCACTCCACGGGTCGGCACCCTTCGCCTGGCACTGGCGCCGGGCGACCGGCTCATCCTGTACACCGACGGGTTCATCGAAGCCCGCAATGCCCAGGGCGAGATCTTCGGGTTCCCCCGGTTCCGGGAGGCGGTCGCCGCGGCGCACGAGGCCGACCCCGAGCGCATGGTCGCCGCCATCTGGAACGCGCTGCGGGGCTGGGCTCCCACCGCCGAAGACGACCTGACCCTGGTGATCATGCAGCGCGCACCCTGCCCAGGAACGACGGCATGACACGCACCCCGGCCTCTTCCCAAGATCGGAGCAGCCTCTTTCTCGGCTGGCTGGGCCCGCTGCTCATCGTGCTCGGCCTGGGGGCGGCTCCCGCCTGGCTGCTGGCCGGAGCGATCGACGCGGCTGGAGAGAGCCGCGAAGCCGCCCGGGAAGCGGCGCTCGGACGCCAGTTGGAGTCCTGCCTCGATGCGGTGGCGCCCTTGGTTGCCCCGGCTTATCGCTGGGGCAGACTGCTCGATCGCCTGGCCCAGCGGGCCAAGGCGCATCCTGATCCGGTGGCCTGGCTGGCTCGGGCCTGGCCGCGGTTCGTCCGTCGCTGGCAGGCCCCGATGGTCGCCACCGTCTTCGCCCGCGACGGCCGCACCCTCTGGCGCACCACCCCCTGGTCCGTCCCCGCCTCCGAGGCGCGCGCGCTGGTGGCCGGTCTGCAGATCCGCGCCACCGGCCGCTTCCGCCCCTTCCACCACCCGCCCCACCAGGCCTTGTTCGCAGCCATGCGACGCCTCCTGGGCCATCAGATCCTGCCCGATACCCTCTACATGGCTCTGCCTTTCAACCCCCGGATGGTGCAGGCCAGCGTGCAGTCTGCCTGGCCCTACCTCTGGTTTGCGGCAGGGGAAGACCATGTCCTGCTGGTGCAGGCCCGGGCCGAGGCCATGACCGACGCCCGCAGCCTGCGGTCATGGCTGGCCTGGCTCAACGACCGACGGCCGGCTGGCCACCCGCGGTTCGGCCTGCTCGAGAACGGCCTGGAACATTGGCCCGGCGCTCCCGGCATCGGCCAGCCGTCCTCGGCAGCGGTCGCCCCCGCCACCTTCTTCGCCAACCGACCGCTCTCGCCATCATGGTGGCCACCCCCGCCAGGCGCCGCCCGGGCCGCCCTGGCCACCGCCCAGGCCGCCCTGGAAACCCGGATCAGATCCGGTCACCACCTGTTCGGATTTCGCCAGGTGGCCCCCCGGCGATGGTTGATCGGGGTGATGCCCCTGGGCCCCACCAGCCCACCTCGCCGCGGCCCGGACCCTGCCGACCTGCCGTGGCTGGCCCGCCTGGCCGGAACCATCTGGAGCCTCCTGGTCGGCATCTGGGCGTTCGGAGGCCGGGGCCATCGTTCCGGCCGCGAGGTCTCAGTCAAGGGCAAGATCGCGCTGCTGATGCTCCTGGCCACCGGCCTCCCGCTGCTGGTGCTCCTGGTGGTCGGCGTCGATTCGCTGGCCCAGCGCCGGGCCGCCCTCGAACGGCAGACCCTGCGCCAGATGGGAGATTTCCTGGACGCCTTCGATCGGCGGTTTCCGACCTGGACCATTCGCCACGAGGAAGCGGTCCGACGGTTCCTCGCGCCGGTGCGGCAGGCTCTGGCCGCCCATCCTCTCGACCACGACCTGGGGTCCCGCATCGCCAGTCTGGGAACGCGCCTGGGAATCGGGTCCTTCTACCTCATCGCCAGCGGTTCTCCCCGCATGGTCACCCCCAAGGGCCTGATCGTGGGCGAGGCCCGCGGCATCCGCCGTCCCGGGCGTCGCCCGAAGTCGGCCGCGAACGACCTCGAAGAGGATCTGCTGATCAGCCTGGCCGGCCGCCGGATCCTGCGGGAGGTGGGCGGCGGAGAGGCCGCCACGTCCGCCGCGGCCCGCCTGGAAGGGGAGCAACTGGAGATGCTGGTCGAGTCGCTGCTGCAGAAATCGATGGTGGAGGTCATCCAGTCCTTCTTCCAGGCGCTCGAGCGCATCACGGTCTGGGGATTCGGCCATCTCCGGTCGTTCGCCTACCTCTCCTTCCTTCACACGTCTGGCGGTCGGGCTCCCGACTACCTGTTCATCGGCATCTGGCCAGTCGACGAGCTGCATCGACTCTACCTGCGCCATTCCAGGCCTCGCCTCCTGCGCCACGCCCTGGAATTCCGTCTGCACACCCGCTCCCGGCGTACCCCCCGCTCCCCGCTCACGGATCCGCTGGCTCCGCCCACCGAGGACGATGGCCCCCCAGACGCCCCCCGCCCCACCCGGTCGAGCCCACCGACGCATACCCCTCTGGCTCGGGTGTTCGAGCGGCTCGAGCGGTCGCCCCGCCCTCTCACCACCATGATCAGACAAGGCCGACGCACCTATCTGGTCGCCGGCCTGCCAGGACGTCACCTGGAACGCATGATGCTGGTCGCCGTGCTGCCGCGCGAGGGCATCGACCACCAGGTCGAGCAATGGCGGCGGCGACTGGGGAGCTTCGCCCTGGCCAGCCTGGTGGTGGCCTTCCTCCTGGCCACGTTCCTGTGGCGGCGCGTGCTGCAACCGGTGGCGCACCTGACCGACGCCGCCGTGGCCATCGAGCACCGACGGTTCGACCACCGCCTGCCGCCTCTGGGGAATGACGAATTCGGCGAGCTGGGCACCATCTTCAATCATGCTCTGATCGGCCTGGAAGAACTGCAGGTCGCCAGGGTCGTCCAGGCCAGCCTCTTTCCGGCGACTCCCCTGCAGACCGATGGCTTTGTCATCAGGGGCCGCAGCCTGTCGATGGGCGAACTGGGCGGCGACTATTTCGACCACCTGGAACTGGAGGCCCCGCGCTGCGCGGCGGTGATCGGCGATGTGGCCGGCCACGGCCTGCCGGCCGCCCTGACCATGGCCATGGCCCGCGCCGGCGTCCTCCACCTCACGGCCGACGGTCGCCCGCCGACCGCCGTCGTCGAGGGACTCAACCGACTGCTCTTCGGCCTGGGCGCGAAGGGAAGACGCCGGTTCATGACGTTCCAGTACGTCGAACTGGACCGCTCGACCGGCCAGGCCACCCTCGCCAACGCCGGCCATGGCCCGGCCCTGCTGGTCGGGGCCGGCGGCCAGTCGGTCGCCTGGATCGAGCTGCCCTCCTATCCGCTCGGGGCACGCGAGCGCTGCCCCGCCCCGCAGCGCCAGATTCGCCTGGACCCGGGCGACGTGCTGGTGCTGACCACCGACGGTCTCATCGAGGTGCGCGACCCGGCCGGCCGGATGCTGGGCTACGAAGGTCTGGCCGCCCTGGCCCAACGCAGCTGGCACCCCGATCCGCGCGGCATGGAGGAACGCCTGCTGGCGGGGTATCACCAGCACCTGGGCGGACAACCGCCCCAGGACGACGTCACCCTCGTCCTGATCGCCCGCCTGGCGACCGCGCCGTGAGCCTGTCCGCCGCGGCGGCGACCGCGACGGGCGCGCCGCTCAGTCGGCGACCCGCGCCAGCGGCGCCAGCCGGGTGGCCAAGGCCTGGGCTTCGGCCAGGTCGGCGGCCGACAGGCGGGCTTCGAGCTGGCTTTGCAGCCGGCGATACTCGTCGGCCCAGGGGGCCGACCGCCCCGCGGTGACGAGGGACAACCACGCCCAGGCCTGCCGGGTGGCTTCGGCGAACCCGAAGCCCTCGTCATGGACGAGACCGGCATCGAGGCGAGGATTGACCAGGCCGTCGAGCACCGACTTGCGGAACCAGGCGGTCACCGCCGCCGGATCGTCCATCAGCAAGCCGGCGAGCTGGGCCTGGGCCAGCACCCCGCCCTTCTCGGCGACCCGCCGGAGCAGGCGCTCGGCCTCGTCCCGGCGGCGCTCGACGCCGCGCCCGGTCATGTACAAAATACCAAGATTGTACTGAGCCAGCGGGTTGCCCTGCGCGGCGCTCTTCTGCAACCAGTCCACCGCCTCGGGAAAGCGGTTCTGGGCGAAGGCGAGGGCGCCGAGCTGATACTGGGCCATCGAATGTCCCTGCTGGGCGGCCAGCCGATACCAGCGCGCCGCCTCGGTGAAGTCGCGGGTGGCCTGCCGGCCGAAATGGTACAGGGTGCCGAGCTGGTACTGGGCTTCGGCATTGCCGTTGGCGGCCGCCGCCGCCAGGGCCTCGCGATCTTCGTGCCGGGCGTAGACCAGCGTCAGGAAATAGCGGGCGAGCGGATGCTCCTTCTGCGCCGCCCGCCGGAACCAGCGGGCGGCCTCTTCTTTGTTGAGGGGAAGCCCCGCCCCGAAGTAGTACTTGGCTCCGACCTGGAACTGGGCGTCGGGGTCGCCGGCTTCGGCCGCTTGCCGCAGGGCGGCGTAGTCGCGGAACCAGCGATGCGCCTCGCGGTATTTGAACCAGGGGAAAGGCTCGGCCCACCCGCCGGCCCGCACCAGGGCCTCGAGGTCCTCGAGCGAGAGATCGGGCCGCTCCCAGGGCGAACCGACCGGCCAGGGCGGCAGGCGATCGAACTCGCGCAGCTGGCGCACATCATCTTCCGACAACCGCGGGTCGACCACCCCGGTGAGGAAGGACGGCCCCTCGCGGCTTTCCGCACGACCGAAGGCGGCCCGGCGCCCGCGCGGGTCGCTCCCACCCGCCCGGTGGAACGGCAGACGGTCGAGCAGGGCGAGCCGGTACCACCGGGCCGCCTCCGACCGATCCTGGGGGACGCCCTGACCCAGGAACAGACGCTGGGCCAGCTGGAAGCGCGCCTCGGCCTCGCCCTCCTCGGCGCGAGCCTGCAATTCCGGCAGGGGCAGGGCGCGATATTTCGCGGCGGCGAGCCGGTCGCGCCAGGGCGGCTGCAACTGCTCGGCCACTCGGCGATACCAGCGGGCGGCCTTCTCATGATCGCGGGTCGCGCCTGCCCCGAAGAAATGGCGGTTCCCCATCTCGAACATGGCGACGGGATCGCCCTGCTCGGCGGCTCGAGCCAGATCGCCCGGCCGCTCGTCGCCGGCCGGCGACAGGCCGCGACCCGCGAAGGGAGGCCAGGGCAGCTCGTCGCACGCTTCGATCACCGCTTTGAAACACTCGGCCGCCCGCGCGTAGTCCCGCTCCGGGCCTGTGGCCGACAGATACCGGGCGCCCAGTTGGAAGCGCGCCGGAATATCGCCGGCCGCGGCGCGGCGTTCAAGGTCGGCCCGCGCCCGAGCGTCCTCCGGCCCGGGCGGGGTCTCGGCGAACGCCCCGGCCACCAGCCGCACCGCCACCCGATGCAGGAAGCGGGCGGCCTTCTCGAGATTGCGCGGCGCACCCTCTCCATGCAGATAGCGCAAGCCGAGCTGGTACTGGGCATCGATGTCGCCCGCTTCGGCCGCTTTGGTCAGAGTGGGCAGGTCGACCCCGGCGAAGCTCTTCCCGCCCAGGCGGTACCAGCGATACCAGGGATAATCGGGATATTGCCGGAACCGCCAGCGGCCCTCACGGGTCGCCTCGCTCGGCGCTCCCGCTGTTTTCTCGCTGGCGGCATCGCGCGGGCTGGCCTCGCGGGTGGCAGCCAGGCCCCGCTCGCGGGGCAGATACCAGGGCGGGGTCTCGAGGGCGAGGGCCGCCCGGCGGTACCATTTGGCAGCCTCGGCGAAATCCTGGCGGACACCCTGCCCGAAATGATAGCGCGACGCCAACCGGAACTGGGCCTCGAGATCGCCGTCTTCAGCCGCTTCCCGCAAGAGCGACGGCGTCGCGCTGCCGACGCGGCCAAGCGCCTGACCATACCAGGACCGGAAGTTCATGATGGCCCGCCGGTACCAGTGGCAGGCCTTGGCATGATCCTGGGCGCAGCCATCGCCGAAGTACAGCCGGGTGGCCAGCTGATACTGGGCGTAGGTGTCGCCCCGTTCGGCGGCCCGCGTCAATTCCACGATGCTCGGGGTAGTGGCGCCGGTCGCCAGAGCGACCAGCAGGAAAAGGCTCGACCAGACCAGCGAGTTCCGTTTCATCCGTCCTCCTTGCACGGCCCGGGGGGGCGTACCAGGATTCTACGGCCGCTGGCCGGGGAACTCAACCGTCAGTAGAACTTGTTCTGGATCTGCCGCAACTGGTCGCTGACCCCGAGCGACCGTTTGATGTGCGCCGCCAGACCGGCCAGCTCGCTCTTGAGCGCCGTCATCGTGGCAGCGATCTCCTGCTCGCGACGGAGGTACTCGACGAACCCTGGCTGCCGGCCTTCGTAGGCGGCGATCAGGGTGCGGAGCATCTTCTGGTGTTCGGCCAGGCGCTTGGCTGGTTCGAGGTTCCATTGGTCGGCCATCAACAGACCCATTTTCCGCAGGTCCAGCCAGTGGTGGGTCATGGCGATGCGCCGACTGGGGGTGACGCCGGGGTGGGGCGGCAGGAGAATCTCACGGTAGCTGGCCTCGGCCGCCGCGAAGCTGAGGGAGATCTTCACCAGATGGTTGAGGAGCAGCACCGGCACTCCCGTCAGCTTGAGACGGATCGCATACAGTTTCTTGCCGAGGCGGGCCTCTCCGATCGGGGGGACGAACTGCGTCATCCGCTTGATGTCGTTGGCCATCCGGGCGAAGATATAGAACAACGAGGCGGCCTTCTGTTCCCGCAGGCGGGCCAGATGCTCACGCCATTTGGCGACCACCGAGGGCTTGCCCTTCTTCCCGAGCTTATTGAGCATATCCTTGGCCTTCCGGATGACGGCATCGTACTCCCGGCAGGTGGTCTCGCACATCAGCAGGCCGGCCAGGATCGCGCCGAGCGGCCGCAGCACGTTCACCTCCCCCCCCTGGTTCTCGGCGAGAAAACCGGCCCACTCATAGTTCGTCGGCCGTTTGGTGGGATCGAGGAACTGATAGAGCGCCTTGATCGCGATCTCATCGGAAAAATCGGGAACCAGGTCCGGTTGAACGGATTTGAGGGCATCGGTATCGATGCCCTGGATCATCTGCCCCAGACGATAGGACTGAGTCCGTCCCTCTTTGTCCTTCCAGCCGATGGTGACCGTCACCTGGAGGAGATTGGGAATCGGTCGCCACTGGTCGTTGGGGTCTTTGACGAAGGAGGTATCGACCTGGCAGGTGAAGTTCTTCAGTTGTTCGTAGAGCTGCCCGGACGCTTTGACGATGGGGTCGTCCTCGCCGGTCAGGAGGGTCCCGAATCCCTGGGTGTTCTCGAGAAGGCGGAAGTAGGGGCTCTGCCCATCGACGACCGGCAGGGGTCTGCCTTGCGCGGCGTGCATGAGGGCGGTGAAGTAGTGGGGGTTGACCGCCACCCGATCGTTGATATCCTCGATGACCTTCTGGGCCAGGAACATCGCGGTGAAATGCTCGGCGCTGAAGGACTCGCCGGACATGCCCCCGTGGCGGAAGGCGGTGATGAGCACCAGCGCCGATGCCACCAGAATGGACATGGCGATCAGGATTTCGAGCAGCGTCAACCCCCGCCGAACCCTCAGAAGCAAGCGAATGGGCCGCGCCGGCCAGAGCATGGTCACCTTCTTAGCTTTCACCATTGCCTCCTGCGCCGGAATCAGCCGACCCAGGGGTGGGTTCAGGCGGAGAACTCGGCTCGGGAGCCGAAGTTGACGGCGGCGGCTCGTCTGCCGACGACGGTGGCGGTGACGACGGCTCAGGCGGCGAGGAGCTCTGAGCAGGTGGATCGGGCTGGACCGTGACGGGATCTTCGCCGGACCCAGGAGCACTGCCGGGGCTGGAGCTCGAGTCGGTGTCGGAGCTGGAGCTGGAGCCGGTGTCGCCCCCCGCATCAGAACTGGTGCCCGTGCTCGAACCCGGGCTGGCGCCAGGATCCGAACTGGTCCCGGTGCCGGTGCCGGTATTGGTGCCGGTGTTGGTGCCGGTGTTGGTGCCGGTGTTGGTGCCGGTGCCGGTGCTTGTGGCTTCGGAGTCCGAGCCGGAATCGGTGGAAGAACCTGAGCCGGAACTCCCGCCCGTGATAATGGTTCCGAAGTCCGAGCCGGTATCGGTGGAAGAGCCTGAGCCGGAACTCTCGCCGGTGCCTGTACTGGTCGCAGAACCTGCCTCCGTCCCCGTGCCGGTGCCGGTCCCTGTTCCGGTCTCGGAACTCGAGCCTGTACCTGACCCGGTCGCCGTTCCTGTATCTGTGCCTGAACCAGTGCCGGTCCCGGTGTCGCCGCTGGTTTCCGTCCCGGTCCCGGTGCCGGAATCGGCACCAGAAGTGGTTCCTGAACCGGAACCGGTGCCGGAGCCGGTACCCGTGGTGGTCGATGCATACGGATCGGCGCTCGAGGTGTTGGTGGAGTCGCCGGATCCACTGGAGCTGCCCGTCGTCGCGCCCGCCTGCGCGGCAGCCACCGTCGAAGGCGGCGGGGTGTAATCATCCGACGGGTCGTCAGGGTTGCTGGCGGCCACGTTGTACCCCTTGGGGTCATTGGTGGTGACCTGTTGGGTGGTCTCCTTGGCCGGGGCGGCCGCCGCCACGGCTTCGTTGCCGATGCTGGCCTCGGCGGCCTCGAGGTCGTCACTGCTCTCCAGATTTCCTGAAACCGCAGCGTTGGTCACCTGCTGAATGGCACTCTCGGACTCCTCCTCCTCCCCATTGCTACAGGGGGCTGTCGCGGTGGGAGCGGGGGAAGGGGTGGACGACGGTTTGGTCTGGCTGGGAGAGGAAGAAGGATAGGTTGAAGAGGGAGTCGACGACCCGGAAGGATTGCCGGTAGAGGAGGTGCGAGTCCCTCCCGTCGTTGACGTGGTCGAACTCTGGCTGGAAGAACCGCTCATCGTCCCTGAAACCGCCGCTGCCTGCGACAGATTCCCGGCGGTCGCCGGATCGACTGGCGGCACCGCCGGCTTGGGCGGGGGGGCGGTGGTCAGAGGCTCGGCGGGCGGCGACGGCGGCGGCGGGGGAGCCGCCCCTTCGGGGGTGAAGGGCTCGGCGCGAACCGACGAGGGGGCGGGAACCGCCGCCACCTGCGACACCGCCACCGTCACCTGCGGGTTGGCCTTGACCGTCGTCACCACCTGCTCGGTGGCTTCTTCCTTGGCCTGGCGCTCGGCGATCATGCGGTCGATCTGCCGAGCCGTCGCACTGACCGCGGCCGGCAAGGTCGAGGGGAAATCGGCCTCCTGCATCTCGACCGCGCTGATGGGGTTCCCCTTCATCAAGCCCGGGAACAGGCTGGGCTGGATGCGGACGCGGTAGAAGAAGACTCGCTTGACGTGCTTGTAGATGCCGCGGATCCAGATGTCGACATGGTAGGGCCGACCGGGGGTATCGCTGATGAAATAATCGTAGCTTCCCCCTTCGTAGGCCACCCCGGCCTGGGCATCCGACCCGGTTTTGACGAACCAGCGCTTTTCGTAGGGGACGCTCATCAGGCGGGCCATCAACAGATTGTAGCAGGCCTCGCCGATGTACTGCGCTCGGATGGCCGCATCGGCATACCGCAGCTGGTCCTGGACGCCCGACAGCAACCGCGAGATCGTCATCCCACCCAGGAACAGGACCACCAGAATGGCGAAGACGATCAACAACGCCACGCCGCGCCGAGGCCGGCCTCTCATCAGACCGCTCCTCCCCCCAACCCATCGCCGACAATACTGCATGGTTCTACTCCGCTGCCATGTTCTTGAGCCGAACATAGTTGACCATCGAGAATCTTCCTTTGCCACCCCGCATCGAGCAGGAGATGAAGACTCCCCCTACATGGTGAGTGGTGAAATTCAGGCCGGTCACATACCGCATCAGCACCTTGGGCTTGACCGCCTTCTGACCGGAAGGATCGCGCACCCCGATCATGACCTTGTACAGGTCTTCGCCCTCTTCGCGCGAGAGCTCAGGATCTTTTTCGAGGTAGACGATCTGCACGTTGTTCAGGAAATCGCGGAACACCAGGTACGGAAGCGTCTGCCCGGGGGCGGGAATCACCACTTCGATGCCATCCTGCACGGCCTTGTACAGCCCGACGATGGCCCGGCGCGCCTCCATCTGCAGAATCAGGCGCTGCGACAGGTTCTGACTGGCTTTCCCGGCGAAGACCTGGAAAGCCCGGAACCCGCCTGCCACGGCAAACGACAGGATCATGAGGGCGATGATCAATTCGACCATGGTCACACCCCGCCGTCCCGGCGGGATCCGCCCACCGGTCGGTCTGCGGTCAACGGTCATGCGGTCCAGAGGAAGTGCCATTTCTTTTTAAATTATACCCAATCAGACCCAGGATCCCTTCAGAGAAGAATTTTCCCATGAAAATCAGGTGTTGACCGGAACGAGCAGGGGCGACAGCGGCACCGGACCCGCCCGAGCAGGACGCCACCCGAGCAGGACGCCACCCGCGCAGGACGCCGTCCTGACCCTGGGGCGGTGGCGGGATTCATTTCCCCGCAGGAGCCACCCCGCTGAAGGAGGCGCCGCCCCGGCCAGACCGTCTTTCCCTCAAGCCGGGCCGGTCGGAATGGTCTGCAGGTGGTCCAGCAGAGCTTCGCCAACTTCCCGGGTGTGGGTGAACGGCAACCCATGCCCGCCCTCGGGCAGGTCGACCCGCCGCAAGCCGGGAATGGCGGCCAGGACGGCCCCCTGCGCGGCTGGATCGCAGATCGCGTCCTTCCCTCCCAGGATCGCCAGGGTCGGGCACCGGATCTCGCCCAGGCGGCCGGTCACCTCCCCGCGCACCTGCAGCATGTCGTTCTTATCTCGCAACGTCGAGATCAGCGCTTCGAAATGCGTATAGCGCTTGTGCGCCTCGGCCAGGACCGTCTCGGGAATCGTCGCGGGATGCCAGACGTCGATGAGGTGTTGCCGCACCTTTCCCCCCGCCAGCGTCGGCAGCAGCAGCCCCATGATGGTTCCCAGCAGGGGGTGGCGACTCCAGGCCGGCAGCCCGGAGGGTGATTCGCGCGGATCGCGCGGCGCGACGAAGGGGGCGATCAGGCCCAGTCCCGTCACCAGCTCAGGAAACCGCAACGCCAGTTTGAGGGCGCAGAACGCCCCCAGGGAATAGCCCACCACGTATGCCTGGCCGCCGGCCACCCGCTTGAGGAACTCGGCATAGGCCTTCGTGTCATACCAGGGATCGGGAGTCTCGGGCAGCAGCTCATCGCTGTTCCCGTGCCCGGGCCGATCGATGGCCAGGAACCGCACCTGATCGCTGCCGAACGTCTCGGCCAGAGTCTGAAAATCGAGCTTCGTCCCGGGGTTGCCATGCAGCAGCACGACGGGCCGCCCAGCCCCGACCTCGAAGTAGGAGATCCGCGTGTCGAGGATGGTCAGCCCCGCAGTCTTGATCCGATTCGCCATGCCGCTTCCTCCTGGATGTCTGCCGTTCGGGAACTCCCGATCGAAGCCCGACCGCAGCACGATCGAAGCCCGACCGCCGCCCGGCCTGCCGGGCCCGGCGCCCCATTCTACCCCAACTCCCCAAGGAACACCAACGAAGCATGCCACCCCGCTTTCCCTCGATCACCCAAGACTGGTAAGATGCGATATGCGCATGTTCCTGGTGATGATCGTTGGCATGATGGTCGGAGGGATGCTGGGGAAAGGCCCCGCCGCCGCCGCCCCGGGAAAGGGGACACCGCCCGCCGAGGGTGCCGGCTGGCGACAGCCCCTGCTGGATCTGGTGCGCGCCGACACGCCGGGGGCGCAAGCCGCCGCCCTCGATCGCGTCCTGGCGGGCGCGCCCAGTTGCGCCGAGCTGCGCGACGCCCTGCGCACCCTGGTCTTTCCGCCGCTGCCTCGCGGCTATCAGGCGTTCTCCCTGCCAGGCCGCGACGGGAAGGCCCGCCCCTGGCTGCTGCACGTGCCGGCCAGCTACCGCCCAAGCCGGCCCACCCCGCTGCTGGTCGTCCTGCACGGCGGCGTCTCGTGGGAAGACGTGGCCACCGCCACGCTCCAGGCCTGGGCCGAGGCTGATCCCCTGGCCCGGCTGGGGCGCGAGCGCGGCTGGCTGCTGCTCTACCCCTTCGGCCAGGACGGCGCCGCCTGGTGGGACGAGATCGGCCAGGACGCCGTCCTGCGCCAGATCCGCGAGGTCAAGCGCCTGGCCAATGTGGACGACGACCGGGTCTGGCTGGCCGGCTTCTCCGACGGGGCCGGCGGCGCCCTCGCCCTGGCCATGCTGCATCCCGGCGAATTCGCCGCCGTGGTGGCCTGTCACGGCCATCCCGCCCTCGCCCACCTCGACGGTCATCTCCCCTTGCGGCTGCCCATGCTGGCCAACACCCCCTGCCTGCTCGTCAGCGCCGACGATGACGAATTCTTCCCGGTCGACAAGATGCGCCCCCTCGTGGAGATGGCCGCCCGCGCCGGCGCCGACCTCACCTGGCGCGAAATCCCCGGCCGGCACCGCTTCCCCGACGAGGTCGCCGACCACCGCCGGCTGGTCGAGTTCCTCGAACGCCACCCGCGCGACCCCGTGCCGCCACGCCTCGTCTGCGAAGCCGAGAACCCGGCCTGGGGTCGCTGCCACTGGCTGGCCATCGACGAGATCACCGCCGCTCCCGCCGCCCCCTGGGCCGAAGATTTCAACCCCATCACCCGCCAGGAGGCGGTCAACTTCCATTTCATCGCCGATGAACGGTTCCGGGGACCAGGGGTGCGCGCGCAACGCGTCTTCCCCGACTCCCTCTGCGCCCACTTGGGAATGCAGAAAGGCGATGTCCTCACCGCCCTGGCCGGCCGCCCCATCCGCACCCCCGCCGACCTCGCCGCCGCCAAGGCCACCTTGCAGGCCGGCACCGACCTCGAACTGACCGTGCGCCGCGCCGGGCAGACCGTGACCTTGCGCGGCCGCCTGCCCGACCCCACGCTCGCCTTCGTCTTCGACCGGGCCGGGCCGGCCGCCACCGTGCGCGCCCGCGCCGTCGGCAACCGCCTCCACCTCGAGACCTCGCGCGCCGGCCGCCTCCGGATCTTCCTGCACCCCGATCTGGTCAACCCCGACCGCCCCCTCACCGTGATCGCCGATGGCCGCACGGTCTTCACCGGTCAGGTGGCCCCCGATCCCGCCTACCTGCTGCGCGATTACCTGGCCCGCCGCGATCGCCGCCGCCTGTACGAAGCCGAGATCGTCCTGGACGACCTGTGAAGAAGGGCAACGCCCACCCCCGAGGTGGTCGGAACCCGGGTATGTCCACCTTCCTTGTCGGCCGCCCCCGCGCCTGCGCGAACGCCGCCGCCGCTGGAGGGACGAGCCGCCCTCCTCAGATCGAGATCAGGGCGATGGCGGCGAGCGCCAGTCCCATGGCGACCAGATCTTTGATCGCCAGCGGTTCATGCAGCAGGAACCACGACAAGAAGATGGTCACCAGCGGGTAGAGCCCGGTCAGCGTGACCACCACCGAGATCCGACCGTGGGCCGCCGCGACATTGTAGAAGATCGACCCCAGGCTGCCCGCCAGCCCCCCGAGGATGGCATACAGCACCCCGCGTCCATCGTAGTGCGGCCGGCCGCCCAGCCAGATCAGCAGCCCGAGAGCCACGGTCACGTTGCCGAGGGTCGACCAGACGAAGATGCTCCAGGGCTCGAGGTGCCGCGAGGCCAGCTTGGGCAGCAGCCCCCATAAGCCCCAGATGAAGCACGATAGCAGGGTGGGAAGCATCCAACCGGTCATGACGCCTGACTCCTCGCAACGGGACTCCCCGCAGGGGGGAAGCCAGGATGCCCCATTCCTCGGCGAAACGCAAGCCCGCCTTCGACTTCCCGGGAGCCGGAGCGCCCCGCGCCGATGGCTGTCGCCCGTCCCCGGCCGTCGCGTTGCCGACGAGGGTTCGGGAATTTTCGACAAAATACTTGCAAAATCGACCGTGCTGCAGGATGATAGAGACAACCGGGAGCCCTGAAGGGTCCTGAATCAGAAACGCACGATCGTCCTGGAGGTACTCAATGTCCGTGAAAGTTTTTGTTGGGAATCTGCCTTTCGCCGTCAACGATGAGAAGCTCAAGACCGAATTCTCCAAATTCGGCAACGTCGAATCGGCGCGGGTGGTCACCGACAAGCACACCAATCGTTCCCGTGGATACGGCTTCGTCGAATTCACCGATCAGGCCGCCGCCGAAGCGGCGATCCAGGGAATGAACGGCCAGCCGATGGAAGGGCGCCCCCTGACCGTCAACCTGGCCAAGACGCAGGGCAACGAGCGCGCCTGATTCCTCTCCCCCCCGATCGCCCGGCCACCGTTCGCCCGCGGCTTCCTCGCGGTTGATCGGCGGTTGTTGTTCCTTGGACGCTGAAGCCACCCTCCCCCCTGACCGGGGGGAGGGGTGTTGTGTTATCCACCGACCTTTCGCGTCGGCTGCCCTCCCCGCCACAGTTCCTTGTGGTGGCCGTTCGGGCCACCCGAGGGCGGCTCCGGACCTCGGCGCCAACGCCACCCGCGATCAGCGCCGCGGTTCTGCCCACCCCCTGATGGCGGCCACACCGCCAGACCGTTCTCGTGGCCGGGCCAGGTTCCATGCCGACCCGAAGCGCCGAAGACGGGAAGCCCCGCGGTCCGTGCCAGGCCGCCGGCGCGGCACCGCCATCGCCCGCCACCTCGGCTCCGCGCGGCGGCCGATCGCAACAGGGCGGCCCGCTGGCCGCGGCCTCGAGAGGTCGGCTTCGGACATGAAGGGGAGTTCATCACGCGCGCTCCGTGCTCCAGGAGGAGGCAGCCACCCATGGACATGAACCAGACCCTGCTGTCCCGCCTGATGGATGACGTCGAGGCGCACTTCGGCGCCTACCTGAAGCGGATCCTCCTCGCCTCGACCGAGTACGGCATGTTCGGCCTGCCGTTGCTCGATGCCCTGCACAACGACCTGCCCCGCACCAGATGCGGCGATTGCGGGGCCTGCTGCAACGCCGTATCGATCCCTTCCATCGAGTACCATCGCATCATCCGCGACCTGATGGCGCGCCAGAACCCGGCGTTGATCCGCACCCTGCTGAAGCGGGTGCTGCGCCTCGACCAGCGCCTCGCCGACGTCGGCGGCGAGAACCGACTGCGCTGCGCCTTCCGCGACGACGAGGCCCGCCAGTGCGTGATCCACGCGGTGCGGCCCTTCGCCTGCCGGTTCTACGGGCTGCAGAAGGCCGACGGCAGCCGCGACTGTCCGCATGTCCAAGAGCTGACCCTCGACCCGCCTCCGCTCACCGAGGAACGCATGACGGATCTCCAGGCCAAGATCCTGGACATCTCGGAAACCCATGTCGTCATCGAAGGACGCGACCCGATCGGATTCTTCCCGATCGAATTCTGGGCCTTCCGGTTCGCGCTCGGCCCGGCCAAGGCTCTCGAAATCTACCGCGAGATCCTGGTACCGGCCTCCACCCCATTGACCCGGTTGTGGAGCGACCTGAACCGCTGAGGCCCCCGCCTGCTCTCTTCCTCTGGTTCTCTCACGAGATGCAATTTCCCAGGCCGGTCTGGTATCATACCACCGGTTCGCACCCTACCGTTCCGTGTGAGGGAGGTCTTCGTGGGCAAACTCCTGCGCGTCATCAACCGCGAACAGTGCATCGGCTGCTATAGCTGCATGTTCGCCTGCAGTCGCATCTGGTACAAGGCCATCACCGTCGAGAAGGCCGCGCTGCGGGTCAAGAACTACGCCGGGGTCGAGGGCGCCTTCTCGATCCGCCCCTGCTACGGCTGCGCCGACCCCGATTGTGCGCGGGCCTGCCCGACCGCCGCCCTCACCCCGCGGCCCGGCGGCGGGGTCGACCTCGATTCCGCCAAGTGCACGCACTGCGGCGCCTGCACCGAGGCCTGCATTCCCGAAGCCCTCCAATGGGATCACGAGCAGAAGCAGCCGATCGTCTGCCGCCAGTGCGGGGTCTGCGTCCAGTTCTGCCCCAATGACGTGATCGCCATGGTCGACATCCCCGCCGCGACGAGGTGAACCCATGCCTGTGTTCAAGATGCTCGACATCGATCTCACCACCGGCCGCCACCAGGTCACCGACGTCTCGGCGCAGTTCGATCGCGACCTGGGCGGCACCGCGGTGGCCACCTCCCTGCTGCTCGACACCCCCGCCGACCTCGATCCCTACGCCCCCGAGGCGCCGATCATCTTCGCCACCGGGCCGTTCAGCGCGGTCTACCCGGTGGCCACCAAGACGGTCGCGCTCTTCCGCTCGCCCCTCACCGGCAACCTCGGCGAATCGCACGCCGGCGGCCGGCTGGCCATGGCCATGTACGGCGCCGGCTTCCATGTCATCCGGGTGCGTGGGGCCTCGCCCTTCCCCTGCTACGTCACGATCGACGAAGACCAGGTCCACCTCCATCGCGCCCATTCGCTGTGGGGAAGCTCGGCCCTGGCCGCCGAGCGCATCCTGCGCGACCACGTGCCCAGCAGCTACAAACGGTCGATCGTCCGCATCGGCCCGGCCGGCGAGCGCCGTTCCCCGCTCGCCGCCGCCACCGTCGACAGCTCGCGTCATTTCGGGCGGCTCGGCCTGGGCGGCGTCATGGGCAGCAAGAACCTCAAGGCGCTGGTCGTCTCGGGCGGCCGCTACTGGCCCATCGTCGAGAAGGGCAAATACAACGCCTTCTACAAGAAGCTCTACGACGCGGTGGTCAAATCGCCGGCCATGAAGAAATACCACGACCTCGGCACCGCCATGAACGTCGTGCCGCTCAGCCGCATCAACAGCCTGCCCACCCGCAACTTCGCCCAGGGCTTCTTCGAAGGGGCCGACGAGATCAGCGGCGAGACCTTCGCCACCCGCCACCTGACCCAGCATCTCGCCTGCGGCCACTGCCAGACCGGTTGCATCCACATGGCCACCCTGCGCGAACGCTTCCACCCCGAGCACCACCAGTTCAAGACCTTCAAGATCTCGTACGACCACGAACTGATCTACGCCCTGGGGTCCAACCTCTCGATCAGCAGCCCCGAAGAGATCCTGCGCCTGCTGCTGCTCATCGAGAAGCAAGGCTGGGACGCCATGAGCATCGGCGTCACCCTGGCCTGGGCCATCGACGCCTTCCAGGCCGGCCACCTGACGCCCGCCCACACCGACGGCCTGGTGCTGAACTTCGGCGATGCCGCCACTGGCGAGAAGGTGCTGCACCGCATCGCCCGCGGCCACAACGAATTCTACCGCGACCTCGAGCGGGGCGCCGCCTTCTGCGCCCGGAAATACGGGGGCCAGGACAGCGCCATCGCCTTCGGCGGCAACGAAGCCCCCGGCTACATGACCGGCCTGTATGCCTACCTCGGCTATGCCACGGGCGTGCGCCACTCCCACCTCGACAGCGCCGGCTACGCCATCGATCAGAAGGCTCTCAACGAGCCGAAACCCGATGACGTGCTGACCGCCGAGCTGTACAAGGAAGCCCTCTGGCGGATGACCCTCAATTCTCTGGTCATCTGCCTGTTCGCCCGCAACATCTATACCAAGGAGGCCATCCTGGAGGGGCTCGACGCCCTCGGTCTCACGGGCTGGACCGAGACCCGCCTGCACGAGGCCGCCCGGCGCGCCCACGCTCGCAAGCTCCAGTACAAAGAACGGTGCGGCTTCCGGTTCGACGACCTCGTCTTGCCCGGCAAGCTCGCCCGGGTCGTCAGCGGGGCCGGCCAGGTCGACCCCGCCCGCTTCGCCCGCCAGGTGGCCGCCTACCGCGATCTGGCCCGGGCCGACCTGGCCGCCGCTGCCGACGTGGCCGACGCGCCGCCGTCGGCGATTCCGAACCCGCGCTGAGAGGGAACCGATGCTGAAACGACTGGCCGCACTCCTCACCATCCTGGGCATCCTGGCCGGCACCTTCCTGCTCGTCAAGTTCTGGAAGATCTCGCCGCTCGGGCCATGCTTCGCCGAATGGGCGCAGGTCTCGCTCTGGCTGCCCCAGTTCTGGCAGGTCGCGTTGATCGGGGGCGCGCTCTTCCTGTTGGCGGCTCTGATCCCTGCCATGCACACGCTGTTCCCGCCACCGCCGCCGCCCCCGCCCCCGCCTGATCCGCAACTGCTGGCCACCATCGAGAACGGCCGCCAGAAGATCAAAGACCTGGAGGCCGAGATCGAGGAGGGAGAAGCCCGTCAGCTCGCCTTCCAGGCCGAGGCGGCCCGCGCCCAGACCCGCATCTCCGAGCTGGAGGCCCAGCTCGCCCACGTCACCAACGAACTCCACTCCTACCAAGAGAAAGACAGCACCCTGATCAACGACTACCAGCGGGCCCAGGACCGCTGCACCGAGCTGAATCAGGAACTGATCGAGATGGCCGATCGGCACCGGCTGGCCGTGGCCGAACGCGATCAGGCCCGGCGCGAACTGGCCCAGCTCACCCGCGAACTGGCCGAGGCCCGCCAGCTCGCGATGCAGGCCCAGGCCGCCGCCGAGGCCGCCATGGCCGAATCCCGCGCCATCGCCGCCGCCGCCGAGCGCAAGGAACGGGAAGCCCTGCTGGCCAGGAAACCCGAGGCCGATCTGGCGACCGCTCCCGGCCCGACCCCCACGCTGGGCGAGGAAGCCCCGCCGCCCCTGCCCGCCACCCCCGCCGCAGCGACCGCCGCGCCGGCCACCGCGCCCGCTTCTCCCTCCACCGTGGCTGCCCCAGCCCCTCCGACCGCGCCGACCGCTCCGGCTGGCGAGGCTCCCGCGCGAGTCGCGCCTGATGCCGCCTTCCAGATCCTGTATCTGCTCCAGAAAGAAGGGCGCCTGCTCGATTTCCTGGCCGAAGACCTGTCGGGCGTCGATGACGACCAGCTGGGCGGGGCCATCCGCCCCATCCACGAAGGACTTCGTCGGCTCCTCACCGACCGGCTGGTCATCGCGCCCGTGCTGAACCTGCCCGAGGGCGAGACCGTCGAACTGGGCGACCCCGTCGATCCCGAACGGGTCAAGCTGACCGGCAACGTGCCCGCCCGCGGCCCGTACAAAGGCACGCTGATCCACAAAGGCTGGCGGTTGAAGGAGTGCCGACTGCCCGCCCTGGTCGCCGGCTGGTCCGGCGATGTCATCGTCCCCGCCGAAGTCGAGATCCCCTGACCGAGACCCCCAAGGAGGAACCCGCCGTGAGCGAACCCAAATACATCGTCGGCATCGATCTGGGCACGACCAACATCACCGTCAACTCCGTCGCCGTGGCCAGTCTCGAAGAAGAGAAGCCGGCCGTCACCGCCTTCCCCATCCTGCAGGAGTTCGCCAAGGGGGCCGTCGAGGAACGCGAGGTGCTGCCATCCTTCCTGTTCCAGCGTCTGCAGGAGAAGCCCGCCCTCCCCTGGACCCGCGAAGCCCCGTTCATCGTCGGCGAGTATGCTCGCGAGCGCGGCGCCGAAGTGCCGGCCCGGCTGGTCAGCTCGGCCAAATCGTGGCTCTGCCACCCCCGCATCGATCGCCGGGCCCCGCTGCTGCCCTGGAACGCTCCGCCCGAAGTCCAGAAGATCTCGCCGCTCGACGCGCAGGCCGAATACCTGGCCCACCTGCGCCTCGCCTGGAATGCGAAGTTCCCCAAGGCGCGCCTCGAGAACCAGATGGTGATCATCACCATCCCCGCCTCGTTCGACGCGGTGGCCCGCGATCTGACGGTCGAAGCCGCGCGACTGGCCGGCCTGCCCGAGGTGATCCTGCTCGAGGAACCGCAGGCCGCCTTCTACTCCTGGATCGGCCAGACCCGCGTCCCCTGGCGCGAGCAGGTCAAGAAGGGCGATGTCGTGCTGGTCGTCGACGTCGGCGGCGGCACCACCGACTTCAGCCTGATCGAGATCAGCGAACAAGACGGCGACCTGGCGCTCGAACGCGTCGCCGTCGGCAACCATATCCTGCTCGGCGGCGACAACATGGACCTGGCCCTCGCCTTCCACGTCAAGGGCAAGCTCGAAGCCGCCAAGAAGAAGATCGACACCTGGCAGACGGTGGCGCTCAGCCATGCCTGCCGCCGGGCCAAGGAACTGCTGTTCACCGACCCCGCGCGCAAGAGCGAGACCATCGTCGTGTCCGGACGCGGCAGCAGCGTCATCGGCGGCGCCGTCAAATCGTCGCTCGAACGCCAGGAGATCGAAGACCTGCTGGTCGACGGCTTCTTCCCGCCCTGCGCCTTCACCGACAGCCCCCGCGAAGACCCCGCCCTCGGCTTCCGCGAGGTCAATCTCGCCTACGCCGCCGATGCCGCGATCACCCGGCATCTGGCCGCCTTCCTGCGCGCCCAGGCCGGCAAACCCGAGTACCAGTATCCCAAGGCCATCTTGTTCAACGGCGGGGTCTTCCAGGCCAAACGGTTCCAGGACCGCTTGGTCGAAGTGGTCAATAGTTGGCTGCAAGAGGCCGGTCGCGAGCCGCTCAACGTGCTGGAAGGCGCCGACCTGGTGCGGGCCGTCTCGGCCGGCGCCGTGCAGTACGGCATGGCCCGCCAGGGCAAGGGCATCCGCATCCGGGGCGGCATTTCCCAGAACTACTACCTGGGCATCGAAAGCTCGCTGCCCGCCGTGCCTGGGCTCAAACCGCCGCTCAAGGCCCTCTGCCTGGCCCGGATGGGCACCGAGGAAGGCACCGTCACCGAGGTGCCGCGCCACGTTTTCGGCCTGGTCGTCGGCAAGCGCGTCGAGTTCAAATTCTTCAAGTCGAACGCCCGGCGCGACGACCAGGTCGGCCAGTTGTTCGACGAGATCCCGCCCGACGTCGAAGAGACCAGCAGCCTGACCAGCGAACTGCCCCCGCAGGAAGGCATGGCCCCCGGCACCGTCGTCGACGTCACCCTGCAGGTCGCCATCACCGAGATCGGCACCCTCGAGATCTGGTGCCGGCAGCAGGGCGGCGATCACCGCTGGAAGCTCGAATTCAACGTCCGCGACGCCATCCGCTGACCGCGCTCACGCAGCCAGGCAAGCAATCACACCCAAACGAACCGCCCCCTCGAGGGGTTACCTCGAGGGGGCGGTTTGGAATGGCGCGGGCGCCTGCGGGAGATCAGGCGCCGGGCGTGGTCAGTTGAACAAGATCTTCAATCCTTCGAGCCCTCTCACCATGGCCTGCCGGACCTTGATCTTGGGTCCCAGCTCTTTGATCGTCTCGAGGCTGTGCTGAACATCGATCGCATAGCGCGGGTCGTTCTTGTTCTCCCCCAACGCCTTCAGTTTCTCCTGCGCCGCCTGGTACAGCGGTTCGTAATGAGCCAGATCCTTCGAAGCGTTGGCCACCCGGGCCTTGGCCTGCTCATACACGGGCTTGAA
Organism: Candidatus Ozemibacter sibiricus; assembly: GCA_003327425.1. Taxonomy (GTDB): domain Bacteria; phylum Muiribacteriota; class Ozemobacteria; order Ozemobacterales; family Ozemobacteraceae; genus Ozemobacter; species Ozemobacter sibiricus. Next base: position 52,336 of record QOQW01000018.1, on the reverse strand, counting down.
ATACCCCCAGGCCTTCTGCAACCGGGCCCGCTCGGCAGCGACTTCCCGGCCGGCCGACTCGATCGTGCTGCCGAAGACGCCGAGAATTCGCTTCGTCCGATTGGCTTCGACCAGTTTCTGATATTTCTTGTGGGCTTCGAACAGCCGCTTCTGACGGTAGTACAGGTTGTAGGTCCAGGAGTCGTAGTTGCTGAGCCGCATGCGCCCATAGTAGACGAACGGCGAATGCGACAGCCCGCCGCCCGGGAAACCGATCACCGCTTCATCGATCGCCTTGTAATACCCTTCCTGGGTCGTATGCAGGATGCTGGGCATGCCCATGGCCCGCAGATCTTCTTCGAAATACTTCCTGGCCGCCTGTTCGTAGGCCGGAATGGGTTTGCTTTTACCTGATTCTTTGGGCGCCAAAGCCACCGCTTCTTCCTCGTCACGCACGTCGGCCGCTTCGACTTCGAGATCGGCCGGCACCACCGGGGGAGCAGGCGGAGCCTGCACCTGGAATTCAGCCTGGTCGGCGGCGGGAACCGCCGCTTCTTCGGCCGCTCCCACCGCGACCGGCTCTTCATCGCTGAACGGACCGGCCTGTACATTCCCTGCCAGGACCAGCACGCTGAGAACCATCGCCATCAGAACCCTCGGGGTCGCTTCCTTCGATCGGGCTCGCCACATGGTCGTACCTCCGTCTGTCATGCGTTGATTCATGTTTCCGTACGCGATCTCGTTTGCGTTACGCCCGTCCCCCCGGCGACGTTACCGGCGATCAACAAAACCCCAGGCGAGCCCTTTGGGCGTTCGATCGGAAAGCCATCAGGCACCGGGCAACGAGCGCTGGCCTCTCGGGTTTTGGTAAAACCGCCGGCCATCCACGAGCCCGAAAAGCGGATCGATCGGAAACGGTCGATATCAGCCGACGTACGCCAGCCACCGGCCGCCCATACGCGGCCGGCTCAGAAGAACCCCGACGGATCGTCCAGACGCGACGGCAGGGAAGGAGGCTCGCGCCAGCCGCGAATCAGCGGCGCTGGGTGCGGTGGAGGGGGTTGGCCACCAGTTGCCGCCAGGTGATGGGAACGAACCGCAGCATGCGTGGCGGCCCTCCTGGATAGTCGCTGCCCGCGATCTGCGGGAAATCCTGCAGCTGGACCGCGAAAACCCAGAACTGATCACGCGCCGGATCTTTTCCCCACAAGGTCTGGAAATACGTTTCCAAGGGGGCCGTCGCCTTGCGATAATTCGGATCGAAGACCCAGCCGTGGGCGATCACGAAGGCATGCCAGATCCAGAATTTGACCGGCTCTCCGCGGACCCACGCCGGGTCGGGCACGATCGGGTTGGGCATGCCCCGATTGGGCTCGCGCACCAGCAGCACGATGCGCACCGCGCTCGTATCGAGCTTGGCCTCGAGCAGTCGGGAATAGAAATCGGTCGCGTTCTTCACGCAACTGCCGGCCGACAGATCGGCCGGTTGCAACGCGGCCCGGAATTTCACGAACTCACGCAGAATCGGAAGAGCCGCGCGGGGAAACCCGGCTGGCGGGTCGCTGCGCGAAGGTGTGGCGGACGAATCGCTCGGCCGCTCGGCCGCCAGAGCCGGGGTCGATCCTCGTTCCTCAGAGGCAGCGGGGCCAGAACGACTCTCTGCGGCTGGGTTGAAGCGGGGCCCCGATTCACCCCAGGCCGGAGTCAGCCCGATCAACCAGGCCACCAGCATGAGCAGACCGGCCTGAAGGGCTGCTCGATACCGACATCTCGGTGAAATGCCCGGAATCTTGTCCTGCTTCATCATCCGCTCCCTCTATCGCGATGGGTTCATCACCATTATACCCCAATCAACCTGCCCTCCCCCCCTTTCCCAGGGGTGTTTTTTTTCGAATCTGGCGGCATGTAGGGGAGCGTCGAGAACATTGAGCAGCCTGCCCACCTTCTTCGACCGCAGCTTGACCTGGCCATCCAGACGGTCGGAAGAACGACGACCTCACAGGGAGATGCCCCAGGACGCTATCCTTGTCGGCGGCCGGCCAATCTCGCCCGCTCCTGCCGATTCGATGGCCGCCGATGCTTCCTCAGCCTCGGATCGTAGTATACTGTGGACCGCCGGAGGGCCGGAGGGCCGCCATCGTCGCTCGCCCGGACGGGCCATGATTGGTCGCCCTGTGGCTGGTGTCCGACGGCCGGCCCGCACACCGCCATTCGCTGGGAAAGGATGGGTTCGCCTGAGGTCATGAGCACCACCGTGGATCGCACGCCTCGCTTCATCATCGGAATCGACCTGGGAACCACCCAGACCGCCTTGTCCTACCTCGATCTGCGCGATCCGGGAGCGGGCATCCGCTCCTTTCCGATTCCTCAGCTCGTCTCTGCTCACCAAGTCGAAGGGCGCACCATCCTGCCGTCGGTGGTCTTCCTGCATGACGAGCCGAGCGCCAACCCCAGCCTCCCGTGGGATTCCCACCCCGACTACCTGCTCGGCCAGTACGCGCGCGACCTCGGCCTCGAGATTCCCGGACGGCTGATCCACAGCGCCAAATCGTGGCTCTGCCATCCGCGGGTCGATCGCCAGGCAGCGATTCTGCCCTGGCAGAGCGAGGGCGTCGCTCGCCGCCTCTCGCCCGTGCAGGCGACCACCGCCTTGCTCGAGCACCTGCGCCGGGCCTGGGATTATACGATGGCCCGCGACGATCCGGCGGCGGGCTTCCTGCGCCAGCGGGTCATCGTCACCGTGCCGGCCTCGTTCGATCCGGTGGCGCGCAACCTCACCCTCCAGGCCATCCAGGCGGCGGGGCTGGCCCGGGTCACCCTGCTCGAAGAGCCGCAGGCCGCCTTCTACGACTTCCTCTACCGGCACCCCGAGACCCTGCGCACCGAGCTGGAAGGCGTACGCAAGGTGCTGGTCATCGACATCGGCGGCGGCACCACCGACTTCAGCCTGATCGAAGTGGGCTGGCCCGACGAAGGCCGCCGCGCCAAACCCGCTCCCACCGCCGCCGCCACCCCCACGTTCGAACGCCTCGCCGTCGGCCCCCACCTGCTGATCGGTGGCGACAACCTCGACCTGGCCATCGCCCACCTCGTCGAGAACCGCCTGCGCCAGAAAGGCCGCCAACTGCAGGCCAAGCAATGGCTCGCCCTCCTCAGCCAGAGCCGCGCCGCCAAAGAGCAGGCCCTGGCCGACGACGAGCCGGGCACGGTCCGCTTCACCCTGGCCGGCGTCGGCAGCCGGGTCATCGGCGGCGCCATCACCATCGAGATCGACCGCGACGAGATCCGCTCCCTGCTGGTGGAAGGCTTCTTCCCCCGTTGCGGGCCCGACGCGACCCCGGCCGAAGACGCCGGGCTGGGCATCTCGGAAGCCGGCCTGCCCTACTGCCGCGACGCCGCCGTGCCGCGCCACCTCGCCGCCTTCCTGGCCCCCTACGGCACCCCGCCCGAAGCCGTGCTCTTCAACGGCGGCACCATGATCGCCCCGCTGCTGCGGCGGCGGCTGCGCGAGATTCTGGGGGAATGGCGCGGCGGCGGCGAACCGCGCGAACTGGTCAATCCGCATCCGACCCTGGCCGTCGCCGCCGGGGCGGTCTATTACGGCATGGTGGGCCTGGGCATGGGCCACCGCATCCGCAGCGGCAACCCCGTCGCCATCTACCTCGGAATCGGCACCGACCCCGCCTCGACCGCCCAGCGCCACCTGCCCGAGCGCGTGCTGTGCGTGCTGCCCAAGGGCGCCGTCACCGAGAAGCCCTACGTCGTCGACGACAAGGCGTTCGGCCTCGACCTCAGCCGCGACGCCGCCTTCTACCTCTACTACTCGCCGGCCCCGCCCCGCACCGACACTTTCGGCGGCCTGTACAAGTATGCGCCCCGCCGCCATCTGCCGCTGCCGCCGCTGCGACTGGCCGCCGAGCCCGGCAGCCCGGTCCGGCAGGTCTCCCTCGAGGCGACGCTGCGCGAGACCGGCTACCTGCAGCTGCGCTGCCTGGGCGTGGGCCCCGACGCCGACTTCCAGCGCGATCTGGCCTTCGACCTTTCGCAAGAGGCGGCGGAACCGCCGGCCAGAGAGACGGGCGGCCGCGCCAAGGCGCCCTTGACCAAACGTCAGCAAGGCCAGCTCCGCCAGCGGCTGGCCGCCCTCGCCGCCCGTGGTGACGATGCCGCCGCCGCCACCACCCTGTTCAAAGATCTGGCCGAGATCGTCGGCCAGCCCCGCGAACAGTGGAACCTCGAAACCCTGCGCGCCATCTTCGACCTCGCCATCGAGGAAGAAGCCCTCCGCCACCACGACGAATCCTTCATCTGGTGGATCCGGCTGCTCGGCTTCTGCCTGCGCCCGGGGTTCGGCGCGCCCGGCGACCCCGCCCGCATCGACCGGGTCTGGGCCCTCGCCGCCGGCCCCCTTCCCGAGAAGCATCCCGTCTTCTGGGGGGAATGGTGGCTGCTGATGAAGCGCCTCGCCCCCGGCCTGTCGGCCGACCGCCAGGCCGCCCTCCTCGCCCGCCTCGAGCCGCTGCTGTTCCCGCCCAAACGCCCCGAGAAAGGGCAGCGCCAGCCCGATCAGCACGAACGCAACCACCTCTGGCGGCTGCTCGGCCACCTCGAACGGCTGCCCGTGCCCGAAAAGGAACGCCTGGGCTGGTGGATCCTCAAAGCCCCCCTCACCTTCGGCCGCGACGCCGTCGCTCTCTACGCGGTCGGCCGCCTCGGCGCCCGCCTGCTCGCCTATGGCTCGCCGACCGATGTCATCCATCAGACCGTGGCCACCCAGTGGGCCGAGTTCCTGCTGTCCCGCAGCGCGACCGGCGGCGGCTCCTACCTGGAATGGGCCCTGCGCGAGCTGGGTCGCAAGACCTCCGATCGTCTCGTCCGCATCGACGATGCCGTGCGCAAGAAGATCATCGATCTGTTCAAGAAAGCCGGGAAGAAGAAAGCGTTCCTCGAGCCGCTCCTCGAAGCGCATGACCTGCAGGCCGACGACTACGCCCAGTACTGCGGCGAAAGTCTTCCCTCCGGCTTCGTCTGGGTGCAAGATCTCGCCAGTCTCGCACCGTCCGATGCCGCAGCCCCGCCCTCGGTCGCCACGCCTTCGGAAGCAGGCTGAAGCAGGCTGAGGGCAAGCTCTCTGAGCCCTGGCACCAGCAGATCGCCGATGATATGGGGTCAGACCAGCCGACCCCGGTGCTCGGAAAGGAGTTCAACCATGAACCACGCGATGGCGGGCCTCACCCCACGATCCACCCAGGGGAATCAGCATCCCCCCTTGGGCGACCTTCCTGACGCCACCGATCTGGGTCGCTCGCCTCCTGGTCCCCTTCCCGTGCCGGGAAGGCTGGCCCGGCTCGCGCCGGCATCCTGGCCCAGGAAACGACGAGGCCTCCCATGGATGGTCTCGCTCGGCCTGCTGCTTCTGATGCTGGCCACCCCCGCCGTCGCCGAGCACCCTGGCTTCACCCAGCCGGCCGCCGGCCCTCTCGCCACGATCACCCCGCCCGCCCCTCAGTCCGGTACTCAGCCCGGCAACCAGCCGACCGTCCGCTCGACCGGGCAGACCGTCTATGTCGCCGTCTACTCGCATATCTACTTCGGCGATCGCCTAGCCCCCTTCCTGCTGACCGCGACCGTCATGGTGCGCAATACCGACCCGCACCAGTCGATCCTGGTCGAAGCCGCCGATTACTTCGATACCGACGGCCGGAAGGTGCGCACCCTGCTCGAGCAGCCGACCCGCCTGCCCCCGCTCGCCTCTCTGCGATTCGTCATCCCCGAATCCGATACCGCCGGCGGGGCGGGCGCCAGCGTGCTCGTGCGCTGGTCGGCCGGCCGCCCCGCCAATCCGCCGCTCATCGAGTCGGTCATGGTCGGTACCCGCAATCAACAGGGCGTCTCGTTCACTTCCCGCGGGCAGGTGCTCGATCTGAGCCACGCCCCGCCCGCCCCGTAACCAGTCGAGGCCAGGCGGGCCGATCGCCGCGCCGCTGACCTGGGCGATGGGCCCGGGGGAACCACGCCAGGCGGGTGGTAGGGCGGGCGTTCGGCCCGACCCTGCCTTGACCTCCGCCCCCCCCTTTGCTATGATTCCCCGACCTGACCAGAGCAGACCGGGTCGGGCGGAAGCCGTCTGGTGCCAGCCGGTCCCCGCTCGTCCGGCCCGCCGAGACATCAACGAATGTTCGAGACCATCCGCTACAACCCCCACCTCGAGGTGGTCGAGCTGCTCGATCAGACGCGCTTGCCCCTCGAAAAGATCATGCTCCGGTGTGCCACCGAAGGCGAGATCGCGTATGCCATCAAGAGCATGCAGATCCGTGGCGCCCCGGCCATCGGGGTGGCCGCCGCCTTCGGCGTCTTCCTCGGACTGCGGAACTTCCAGGGGTCGGAAGAGGCCTTTTCGACCTTCTGGCCCGAACTGCTCGACTTGTTGCGATCGACCCGGCCGACCGCGGTCAACCTGTTCTGGGCCCTGCAGCGACTCGAAGCCACGGTCGAGACCGCCCTGCTGACGGAAGGCAGCTTCATCGACCGGCTCGCCCTGGCCCGCCAGCGCGCCTTGCAGGAGGCGCAGACCATCCTCGAGGAAGACCTGGCCATGTGCCGGGCCATCGGCCGCTGCGGCGCCGATTTCCTGAAGGACGGCGAAACCTGGCTCACCCACTGCAACGCCGGGGCCCTCGCCACCGCCGGCTACGGCACCGCCCTCGGCGTGTTCCGCGCCGCCAAGGAGCAAGGCAAGCGCTTCCGGGTCTTCGTCGACGAGACCCGTCCGCTCCTGCAGGGCTCCCGCCTCACCGCCTGGGAACTGCGCGAAGAGGGCATCGAGGCCACCCTGATCTGCGACAACATGGCCGGCAGTCTGATGGCCGCCGGCCGGATCCATGGCGTGGTGGTCGGCGCCGACCGCATCACCGCCGACGGCTTCGTCGCCAACAAGATCGGCACCTACCCGCTGGCCGTGCTGGCTCGCTACCATGGCATCCCCTTCTACGTGGCCGCTCCCGCCTCCACCTTCGATCTGACCCTGACCCACGGCCGCGAGATCGTCATCGAGGAACGCGACCCCGACGAAGTGCGCCATTGCGGCGACCGCCCGACCGCTCCCATCGACATGCCCGTCTTCAACCCCGCCTTCGACGTCACTCCGCCCGAACTGGTGACCGCCATCTTCACCAACGTCGGCGCCCTCAAGCCGCCGCTGGGCGCCGCCATCCGCGAGCGCATGGCCGGCCTGCCCACGCGCGCCGGCCCGCAGCCCCGCCCGGCGCCCCGGCCGCCGGAGCCCGCCGCATGAACGTCCTGCGCGCCTTCCAGACGACCGGGGCCGATCTGTTCGCCGCCGGGCTCAACAACTCCCATTCCGGCAACCTGAGCGTGCGCCTCGGTCGCACCCTCGCCATCACCCGCACCGGCGCCATGCTCCATCGCCTCGACCACGCCGACATCGTCGAGACCGCCCTCGACCACGACGATGCCGAAACCCGCCGCGCCTCCCGCGAACTCCCCGTCCATCGCGCGATCTACCGCGGCACCGCCCACGACGCCATCGTCCATGCCCACCCGCCCCACGTCATCGCCCTGTCCCTGTCGCTCGATCGGATCCGGCCGGTGGATGCCGAAGGCACCTACTATTTCCCGCAGGGCGTGCCGGTGGTCGCCGTGCGCAACCCCATCGCCTCCGAAGAGGTCGGCGCCGTCGTCGCTCCCCTGCTGCGCACCTGTCCTCTGGTCGTCGTGCGCGGCCACGGCACCTTCGCCGTCGGCTCCACCCTGGAAGACGGCCTGCACTGGACGACCAGCCTCGAGCATTCTGCCCGCATCCTCTGCCTGCATCTCTCGCTGGCCCGCGGCCAGCCATCCTGACACCCAACCGAAGGACGCTGCCCATGCTGTTCGACAAGCCCTCCACCCAGGTCTCCCCGGCGCGGGAACACGACATCCTGGCCTTCTGGGCCAAGGAGCGCATCTTTTGGGAATCGATGAAGATCCGCGAGAACGGGCCCCGCTTCGTCTTCTTCGAAGGCCCCCCCACGGCCAACGGCACGCCCCACCCCGGGCACGTCCTGACCAAGGCGATGAAGGACGTGGTGCCGCGCTACAAGACGATGTGCGGCTTCCATGTCGGTCGCAAGGCGGGCTGGGACACCCACGGCCTGCCCGTCGAGATCGAGGTCGAGAAGCAGCTCGGCATCGAAGGCAAGCAGGGCATCGAGACCTACGGGGTCGAGAAGTTCATCAAGAAATGCCGCGAAAGCGTCTTCAAGTACGAGAAGGAATGGCGCGCCATGGTCGAGCGCGGCGGCTTCTGGATCGACAACGACGACCCCTACATCACCTGCACCAACGAATACATCGAAACGGTCTGGTGGATGCTCGGCCGCTTCTGGCACGAAGGCCTGCTCTACGAAGGCCACAAGGTGGTGCCCTACTGCCCGCGCTGCGGCACCGCCCTCAGCTCGCACGAGGTGGCGCAAGGCTATGACGAAGCCGAAGACCCCTCGGTCTTCGTGCGGTTCCGACTCAAGGGCAAGCCCGATACCAGCTTCCTGGTCTGGACGACCACCCCCTGGACGCTGCTGTCGAACGTCGCCCTGGCCGTCGGTCCCGACGTCGAGTATGTCAAGGTCAAGGTCGACGGCGAGTATCTGATCTTCGCCAAGGCCCGCTGGGAAGTGCTGAAAGGCAAGGGCGAGATCGTCGAGTCCTGCCGCGGCATCGACTTGCGAGGCACCGAGTACGAGCCGCTGTTCACCTTCGCGAAAGCCGACAAGAAGGCGCACTACGTCATCACCGGCGACTTCGTCAGCACCGAGGACGGCACCGGCATCGTCCACATCGCCCCCGCCTTCGGCGAGGACGACTACCGCGTCGGCAAGGAGAACGACCTGCCGGTGCTGCAACCGGTCGATCTCGCCGGCCGCTTCACCGACGAGGTCACCCCCTGGAAGGGCCGCTTCGTCAAGGATGCCGACCCCGACATCATCGCGCACCTGAAGCAGACCGGCCACCTGCTCTACGCCACCACCATCAAGCACACCTACCCGTTCTGCTGGCGGTGCGACAGCCCGCTGCTGTACTACGCGCGGCATTCGTGGTTCATCCGCACCACCGCCTTCAAGGAGCAGGTCCTCGCCAACAACGAGAAGATCAACTGGTTCCCCGCCCATGTCAAGGAAGGCCGGTTCCGCAACTTCCTCGAGAACATGGTCGACTGGGCCATCTCGCGCGATCGCTACTGGGGCACTCCTCTCCCCATCTGGAAGTGCCGCTGCGGCCACCACCACCTCGTCGACAGCATCGCCGACCTGCGCCGGCGGGCGAAGAGCTGCCCCCCCGATCTCGAGCTGCACAAGCCCTACGTCGACCAGATCGAGCTGACCTGCGAGAAGTGCCAGGGCACGATGAAACGCGTGCCCGAAGTCATCGACTGCTGGTTCGACTCGGGCGCCATGCACACCGCCCAGTGGCACTATCCGTTCGAGAACAAAGAGGTCTTCGAACGCAACTTCCCTGCCGACTTCATCTGCGAGGCCATCGACCAGACCCGCGGCTGGTTCTACAGCCTGCTCGTCACCAGCACCTTCATCCACAAGGCCCCGGCCTACAAGAACGTGGTGGTGCTCGGCCTGATCTGCGACAAGAACGGCATCAAGATGAGCAAGTCGAAGGGGAACGTCCTCGACTGCATGGCGCTGTTCGAGAAATACGGCGCCGACGCCGTGCGCTGGGCCCTCTACTCGGGCACCGCCCCCTGGAACACCCGCCGCTTCTACGAAGAAGGCATCGCCGAGGCGCAGAGCCGCTTCCTCGGCACCCTCCAGAACGTCTACAGCTTCTTCGTCCTCTACGCCAACCTCGACTCCTTCAACCCGCGCCAGCATTCCCTCGCCCCCGAGCAGCGCAGCGAACTCGACCGCTGGATCCTGTCGCGCTACCACCGCACCATCGGCGAGGTGCGCGCCGCCATGGACATCTTCGAGATCACCCGCGCCACGCAGGCCCTCGAGACCCTGGTCGACGAGCTGTCGAACTGGTACGTGCGCCGCAGCCGGCGCCGGTTCTGGGCGAGCGGCGCCAGCACCGACAAGACCGCCGCCTTCCTGACGCTGTACGAGGTGTTGACCGGCATCGCCAAGCTGGCCGCCCCGTTCACCCCCTTCCTCACCGAGGACATCTGGCGCAACCTGGTGAGCCGCCTCGACCCGCAGGCGCCGCGCAGCGTCCATCTGGCCGATTATCCCGTCGTCGATGAGGCCCGCCTCGACCCCGATCTCGAGAAACGCATGGCCTTCGTGATGCGCGTCGTCAGCCTCGGTCGCGCCGCCCGCAACGAGGCCAATCTCAAGGTCCGGCAGCCGCTGTCGACCATGAAGATCCTCGTCCAGAACGACAGCGAGCGCCAGACCCTCGAGGCCATGCGCGACCTGATCATGGACGAGCTGAACGTCAAGGCGATCGAGCCGATCACCGAGGCTGGCAGCCTGACCCGATTCGTGGTCAAGCCCAACTTCCGCACCATCGGGCAGGGGCCGTACAAGGCGCTCATCCCGAAGATCAAGGCTCATCTCGAGACCGCCGACGGCAATGCCGTGCAGCGCGCCCTGGCCAGCGGTCGCTACGTCTTCACCATCGACGGCACCGAAGTGGCGCTGACCGCCAACGAGGTCGAGGTCAGTTCGCAAGCGTCGAGCGACTGGATCGTCCAGAGCGAGGGCGGTCTGACCGTCGCCCTGCACAAGGTGCTGACCCGCCCCCTCATCCTGGAAGGGCTGGCCCGCGAGCTGGTCAACAAGATCCAGAACATGCGCAAGGAGGCGGGCCTCGAGATCGCCGACCGCATCGCCCTCGGCTACCGCGTCGAAGATGCGGCCCGGCAGGGCGACATCGCCGAGACCCTGGCCGTCCATGGCGACTACATCAAGCAGGAAACCCTGGCCCGCCGGCTCGACCCGCTGACCGACCCGCAGGCCGGCACCGAGTGGAACATCAACGGCATCAAGGTCCGGCTCGCCATCACCAAGGAGGAAGGGAAATGAAGTTCGCGCTGCCCCTCGCTCGACTGACCGAGACGGTCGGCATCGTCTCTCGCGCCGTCGCCGGCAAGAACATCCGCCCCATCCTGGCCAACCTGCTGATCTCGGTCCGCGGCAACGAAGCCCAGTTCGTCGGCACCGACATGGAGATCATGATGATCTCCCGGCTGCCCGCCACCGTCGAAGTCGAGGGGCACTTCACCATTCCCGCCCGCCTGCTGCACGAAGTGGTCAATGGGTTCGTCCCCTCCTCCGACCAGGATGTCGTCTCCTTCGAGACCATCGCCCCCGTCGAAGGCCTGGTGGCGCCCACCGTCGTCCGTCTGCAGACCGGCCGGATCCATTACGATCTGCAGATCCAGGGCATCGAAGACTATCCGCCTGTGCCGTCGCTCGAGGGCGAGACCTTCCCCCGCTTCGACATCGAGTCGGCGGCGCTGAAGAAGGGCCTGCGCGAGGCCGCCATCGCCATGGCCACCGAAGAGGCCAATCCCACCCAGCGCAGCATCTGCATGAATTTCCAGGGCCATGGCGAGATCATCCTGGTCGCCACCGACAGCAAGCGGCTGGCCGTCACCGCCATTCCCAAGGTCACCCATCCTCCCGAATTCAACGGCACCTATCTGGTGCCGGCCCGCACCGTGCCCGAGCTGATGAAGCTGCTCGACGAGAGCGAGAAGATCAATGTCGGTCTCTACCACCGACAACTGGTCTTCACCACCAAGAAATTCCAGCTGCTGTCGCGCCTGATCGATGGCAAGTTCCCTGATTACAACCGCGTGCTGCCCAAGGAGTACAGCCGCCGCCTCACCGTGCGGCGCAAAGATTTCCTGCAGGCCATCCGCACCGTCACCCCGATCGCCCGTCACAGCAGCCAGATGGTGCGGCTCGATATCGGCCCCAACGAGATGCGGGTCTGGGCCGAGTCGCGCGAAGAGGGCCTGTCCGAATCGTTCGTGCCGGTCAAGCTCGAGGGCGAGCCCATCAACATTGCCTTCAACGGGTCCTACCTCTCCGATTTCCTCAACGTTCTCGACGAGGAAGAAACGGTGATGGACATGACCACCCCTAGCTACCCCGGCGTGCTCAAATCGGGCAAGGGCGAAGGGAAGTTCGTCTACGTCCTCATGCCGATGTCCTATTGATGATGATCGTTGTCCGTTCGAAGGTCGACCATCGACCGGCGAACGGCGACCGCTGACCGATCGACCACTCTCTCCGTGAAAGGATCGCCGATGAAAGACCAGGACAAGTCCCGGCTCCGCGAGCAGCTGATCGACCCCAAGAGCGAGGTCCGCAAGAAGGCGCTGGCCGAGTTGAAGCGGCAGCCGGCCGAAGTCGCTCTGCCCGTGCTGGTCTCGGCCCTCGGCCAGAAGAACGGCGACGTGCAGGCCGATCTCACCAAGGCCTTCCTCGGCTTCCGCGACGAGGCCCTGCCCTACCTGGTGCGCGCCCTGACCAGCGCCGAGTGGCGCACCCGCAAGGCCGCCTCGCAGGTCATCGCCGCCCTCGGCGACGGGGCCCTGGCCCGCTTCCTCGAACTGATCCCCAAGAACGAGGAAGACGTCGATTACTGGATGGTGCAGACCCTCAGCCTGATGGGCGGGGAAGCCACGCCCTACCTGATCAAGGCCTTCGCCCACCCCAACCGCAAGATCCGGCTCGCCGCCGTGCGCGCCGCCGGCAATACCAAGGACGCCCGCATCGTCAAGCCGCTGCTGGCCATGCTCGAAGAGACGAGCTGGCCGTTGCGCAAGGCCGCCTTCGACAGCCTGCAACGGGTGCATCATCTGGCCCCCCAGGCCATCGACGAAGCCCTGCGGACCGCCTCGGTTGAAGCCAAGTTCTGGGTCATCCAGCTGGCCGCCGAACGGCGCGACCCGGCGCTGCTGCCGATCTTCACCGCCATCATCGAGCACGACCCCGAAGAGAGCAAGCTGGAGGCCCTGCGCGCCATCGCCATGATCGAGACCCGCGAGGCCCAGAAGGTGCTGGTCGGCTACCTGGCCCACAAATCCTGGATCGTCCGCAAGACGGCCGCCGACTGCATCTGGGAACAGGGGCTCGGCGTCTCCGATGAACTGCTGGCCTCGATCAGCGCCCCCAATGTCGATGCGCGCTACTGGTCGGTCAAGCTGCTGGGCCAATCGAACGAGCCCCGCGTCTTCCCCGCCCTCCTCGAATGCCTCCACGACAGCCAGCCCTCGGTGCGCGCCGCCGCCTGCCAGGCGCTGGGTGCCCTCGCCGACAAGCGGGCCCTGGCCCCGCTGATGACGCTCCTCAACGACCCCGCCGAAGAGGTGCGCACCGCCGCCGTCCTGGCCATCAGCCAGATCGGCGAGAAGGACGCCCCGGCCGCCAAACCCTCGGTGCCGGCCCACCTGCGCCCCGAGAACCAGCAGCCCTGCCGGCACTGCGGCAAGAAGGTCGGCATCAACTTCACCTTCTGCCCCTTCTGTCTCGGCCACCTCAAGGCCGCCTGCCGCAAATGCGGCCGCCCCATGGAAGCCGGCTGGAAGGGCTGCCCCGACTGCGGCGAACCGGCCTGAGGCGTCGCCCGACCTCTGGCCCTCCGCCGAAAGGTTCCTCCCGTCGGCCAGGGAGTCATCATTGAGTTCATCGGCGAGTTCCGCTACAATAGGGCAGAGGGTACCGCATGACCACCAAAGAACAGATCCTGGGGGAGATCGAGAAACTGCCGCCTGAATGGCTCGACGAGGTGCTTGCCTTCGTCCGGGCCCTCCAATTCCGCTCCGAAGCGAAAGGAAACCTCCCCACCTTCGACCTGGGAGGCCAGTTCGACCAGGCCGATATCCGCCATCTGGCCCATGAATAGGATCGTGGCCGATACCAATATCCTGGTCTATGCGGTCGATCGTTGCTCACGGTTCCATCAGCGCAGTCTCGACTTCCTGACCCGCCACGCCGGCATCTACCTTCCAGGAAAGGTGCTGGTCGAATTCTACGCCGTGGTCACCCGGGCCGCCATTCGGCCACTTTCTCCAGCCGAGGCGCTGAACGCCATCGCCTGGTTCGCCCGCTCCTTCCCCATCCTTCATGCCAACAGCGATTCCCAGCGCATCCTCTGGGACCTCGCCCAGCGGTACAACCCCTCCGGGCTGCGCATCCATGATTTCGAGATCGCCAGCATCGCTCTGGCTCATCGCATCGAGCGGCTCGCCACGTTCAACGCTCGCGATTTCGCTTCGGTAAGGGAGTTACAGATCACCGATCTGCAACTCTGATTCCCCAACCCATGCCAGCATGTTCGCCGTTTGCCGGATCGTTGGCCAATTTCACCGCAAGGCGGGCCAACCCTCGGTGGTGGGGCTTGGTGGGCCTGGCCTGCCTGCTGCTGTTCACCAGCCAGGGAGCCGGCCACGAGATGCCGCCGGCGGTGGCGACCTCGCCGGCCTATTACCATTTCCTGACCTCCTTCGGATCGAGCGGGCACGGGCCCGAGCAGTTCCGCCAGCCCAAAGCGATGGCCTTCTCCCGCGACGGCACCCGCCTGGCCATCTGCGACACCGGCAATCACCGGGTCATCGTCCTGCGGGTCCACCTGCCTTCCGCCACCGGCACCGCCGGCCCGACTGAACCGACCGGCACCTCAGCGCCCAGCGCCCCCCCGCCACCGCCCTCACCGCCGCCGCCGCCACCGCGCCCCGAGCCCGACCAGGCCCGCCAGCCCGACGAATTCTTCGCTCCTGACCTCGACGAGATCTTCGGCCCGTCGGCCGCCGGCCCGGGCGCCGGAGCCGCCACCACGCCCGCCCCGGACGCCCAAAACGCCGATCCCGCTCACGGCGGGTCTGGCTCGGTGCCCGCCGATGACGGCGACCTGGGGGAAGACCCCTTCGGCACGGGAACCTTCCCGCCCGACGGCGACCACGCCGAGGCGGCGCCGGCCGCGACGGCCCCCGGGAAGACGACCCCCGAGAAGACGGCCCCGATCGGTGAAGCTGGCGAGGCCCGCGAGCCCGACCAGCCGCCCACCCCTGCCATCGCCCCGGCGTCACCCGCCGCCGCCGACTCGGCCGAGCCCCCCGGTGGGCCGACCGCCCCGGGCGCTGTCGCAGGCGGGGCCAGCCCGGCCGTGCCGCCAGGGTTGGGCGTTCCCTCGTTCACCGTCGAGGTGGTGCTGGGCGGGCTGTGGCCCTACGAGGGCAGCCTGGAGCCGGCCGACTGGCCCGACCGTTTCCGCGAACCTGATCATGCCGACGGCCTGCGACCGCCGCGCGCCTATTCGGGGCGGCCCTACCACGGCGGGCAGGCCCGCATCCGGCCCTGGTACAACGTACCGATGGACCGGTTCCATTACCCGCAGGGCGTCGCCTGGCTCGATCAGGACACGCTGCTGGTTTCCGACACCGAGAACCACCGGCTGAAAGCGGTCACCCTGGCGGGCGAGGTGCGCTTCATCCTCGGCCAGGAGGGCTGGAAGGACGGGTACTTCCATCAACCCCTCGGCGTCGCGGTCGACTGCGAGCAGAACATCTACGTCGTCGAGCCGCGCTCGAAGTACATCCGCGGGCTCGGCCTCGATTTCGCTCAACGGCAGCGGGTACAAGGCAATCGGTTGCAGATCTTCGCCCCCGACGGGAAGTTCAAGCGACGACTCGGCCACATGCATCGCCTGTCGGGCCGCGATCTGCGCCAGTTCAAAGATCTGACCCGGGTCTGCGTGACGAAGGACCGCCTCTACCTCGCCGATAACGGCAACCATCGCGTGCTGGTCTTCGACCAAGACCTGAACCCGAAAGAAGAGCTGGCCGCCTGGCCCTTCTACCGGCTGCGGTATCCCAACGGCATCCACGACTCGCTCGACGGGCGGATCGCCATCGCCGACACCGGCAACCATACGGTCTTGATCGTGGGGCCGGCGCCCGAGCGCAAGCTCCTGCAGATCGTCGGCGGGTTCGGCACCCAGCGCGGCCGCTTCAGCCAACCGTGGGAGGCGCACTTCGGCCCCGGCGGCGACCTCTACGTGCTCGACACCATGAACTGCCGCCTTCAGGTCTTCCGGGGGCCTTCCAGCAAAGAGTATGAGCGCTGCCCCAAACCGCCACCGCCGCCCCCGCCGCCACCACCCGCGCCTCCTCCGCCGCCTCCCCCATTGCCGCCGCCCGCTTCCCCCGCGTTTTCCTTCTAGCAGCCTGGGCGAGAGGCCCGGCATGGCGTCGCCGGTCGCCGAGATCATCCGATGGCGCCCGCGCATTTAGTGCTATCATGGGTCAGCCCATCCAGAAAAAAGGAGCAGGCCATGGTTGAGAAGATCATTCGCGAGGGCAGCTGGATCTGCCCCAACTGTCAGACGAAGAACCGCGGGGCGAAGGAGACCTGCGACGCCTGCGGGGCCGTGCGCGGCAACGTCCAGTTCCTCTACGAGGAAGACGGCCAGGTCGTCACCGACGCGGCCGAGCGCGCCAAGGCCACCGCCGGCCCCGACTGGATCTGCGCCTTCTGCGGCAACAGCAATGCCTTCGACCGGCCGACCTGCCAGAGCTGCTCGGCGGCCAGGTCCGAAGGCACCTTGCGCCAGGTGAAAGAGGCCACCGTCAAGGGGGGCGAAGGCCTGGCCAGGCGCCAGGTCAGTCCGCATGCCACTGTCGCCCCTGATGTCCGGATCGAACCGGTCAAGGTGCCCCTGCCGCTGTGGTTCAAAGCCGGCTGCGTCATCGCCGTGCTGGGCCTGCTCGCCCTGGTGGGCCTGCAGAGCCTGTCGTTCGAAGACACCATGACCGTCGTGGGCAAGGAGTGGCGACGAGCCATCCAGGTCATGCAGTATCAGACCTGCCGCGAAGGAGCCTGGCGGGGCGAACTGCCGGCCGGGGCTCGCGAGATCCGCCGCCAGGAGAAGATCCGGTCCTATCGCGACGTGCTGATCGGCTACCAGACCGTCGAAGAGACCTACACCGAACGGCAACAGGTCGGCACCCGGAAGGTCAAGAAGGGCGTGCGCGATCTCGGCAACGGCCGATTCGAGGAGATCTGGGACGACGAGCCGATCTACCGCGACGTGCAGAAGACCCGGACGGTCCAGAAACCGCAGTACCGCAAAGAACCCGTCTACGACACCTGGATCGAATTCGACATCGACCGCTGGAAGGACATCGAGAAAGCCGTGGCCCAGGGCACCACCGACGAACCGCGGTGGCCCGAGACCGGGGCCGCCGCCCACCCCCGCGACATCGTCGGGGAGAAACGCGAAGGCGCCCGCGAGGAGACCTACAAGGTCACCTTCAAATCCGACAAGGACGGCAAAACCTACGTCGTCGACAAGCTCGGCCACCAGCCCCTGTCCTACGAAGCCTTCCGACGATTGCAGCCCGGCGACCATCACAAGGTCATCATCAGCGGCCTGGGGCTGGTCAAAGACATCCCCGGTCTGCAGCCATCGAGCAGGTAGACCCGCCCGGGGCGCACCGACCGACCACAGGGGCCATAGGCCCCTGCCCCCTGTCGACCGTGGCCCGCCGAACGCCTGGTGTTCGGCAGGCGGGACGATCATTGGACGCTGGGGCAAGCGCAACGTTATGGAAGACCCCCAGCTCCCCCGGGTGGCATTGCCATGGGAGCGGGGTTGCATCACCCGGCCGCCTGTGGTAGAATGGTCCTACCAGCGGGAATAGCTCAGTTGGTAGAGCGTCAGCTTCCCAAGCTGAATGTCGCGGGTTCGAGACCCGTTTCCCGCTCTTGGAAAACCCCGGCCCTCCTGGCAGATGGCCGGGGTTTTTCCTTCCTGTCGCGGCGGGTGGAAGGCCGGACGGTCGCGGGGTTGGCGCCCACCCCGCCCGCGACCGAAGCTCGCGGTCGGCTCGAACCGCTGGCCGACTCCCTGCTTAGTCGACCGCCTTGCTTCTCCCCTCCCAATTCTTCTCCTAACAGACAAAGGAAGCGACATAATTCTGGGGAATGCCTCGAGAGGCATTGGGCAGAAAAACCTTTCAAATCTACCACGCTGGATGGGCCAACCAATGATCGAAAAACGGCTCTGGATGGCGATCATGGAATGGCATCCTTCACCAGCCAAGGGAACGCTCGCCCCTCACCTCTGCCATCATTGCTGGAAGATCCTGATCAGAACGTCGCAGATTTTTTCCCTCACTCTTTCATCAATCCTGCCAAGCCGCTTCTTTAATCGAATTTTATCAATGCATCGAATCTGATCAAGAGCGACCTCCCCCTTTTTCCCTTCAAAGGTGATGCCGACCCGACAGGGATATTCTTTGATGGTCGAGGTTAAAGGGGCAACAATCACGGTGTTCAGATGCCTGTTCATTTCATCAGGGGAAACAATGACCCCTGGTCTGGTCTTACTGACCTCGGAACCTCTGGTCGGGTCCAACGCAATCAAAAAGACATCGAATCGTTTTACTTCCATGCCCAATCTTCGTCGCCATCGGCATCCGTCATCTTTTCCCAGGCTTCAAGCTCTGGATCAGAAGCACCACCTTTTTTCTTCTCAAATAACTCATCCCATCCGGCACGCGGATGATGCGCAGGTTTCAGGACGAGACAATCCTCCTGCACTTCAATCTCGATCTCATCAACTAAACGCACTTGCCGAAGAAGCGCTTTGGGAATCCGAACGCCCTGGGAGTTGCCTATCTTCACAAGATTCGTTCGCAGCGACGCCATGCTCACCCTCCTCGCCATGCCATTATGGCATTACTTAGTATATCCAAAACGACCCCTCCCGTCAAACCATGAGGCATCCCTCCAAAGCTCTCTCCATTCACTGCCGGTGGCACCCTCAGCGCCATCAACAGTCGGGCTTCCATAATCCCATATCTCCCCAAACCCCAGCCAGACGCGCCTTTTGGCAAAACCGGCCGCTGGCAGCCATCTTTCCCCGGGCCTGAAGGGCTCTTCCTCATCATTTCGCCCCGTTTTTGCGGGCGGCGAAAGAGGCATCGCCTTTGGCGATGAACGAGGCGATTCGGAAGAACCTCCCCGCTTTCTGCGGATCGCTGGCATTGTCCAGGAGGCCGAGATTCCAGTAGATGACAGGGTCGGCAGGGGCATGGTGCATGGCTTCGAGGAACGCGCTTCTGGCCTTGTCGATCTCCCCCGCTCGGGCCTGGATGATCCCCATGCGCAGCAGGGCGTCAGCATCGCTCCCATCGAGGGTCAGGGCCTGTTCGAACATGGATCTGGCGGTTGCCACGTCCCCCTTTTTTTCGAGCAGATCGCCCGCCCGCAGGAAGAGAGACGGTTCCGAAAAAGCCGCGGCCGCGGCGGCCGCTTGGGCAATGGCCGCATCGAGGTGGCCCGCCTGTTCATGGCCGTCTATTTCCGTCAAGGCGTGGTTCACCTTCCGGGCAACGGCAAGCTCGTATCCGATCACACAGGCCGCTCCCAGACAGACCGCCAGGAAGGTATTCTTCAGAAGCGCCCGCTTCTCATCGATGATCAGGTCGGACTGCAGAAACCCCCAAAGCACGAACACCGGCAAAAGGGACAGCCAGGCGCCCTTGGCCAGGACGGTGAGCTGATTGGCCAGCGTGATGTCTTTGATGGCGGCATAATCGGGCAGAACGGCATTCAAGGCAAGGAAGGCCAGGGTCGCGGTTCGGCACCAGGGAATCTTCAGATCATCGAGGAATAAAAAGGGGAAGAGCAGGAACATATAATAATTGGCGACGCGGAACAGGAAAAGGCCCGCCGCAGCGGCCAGGAACAGCATGATCTTCGCCAACGTCTCAGGCGCTTTTTCGCCGCGCAGGGACGACAGGAAGAAGAGCAGCCAACCCAGGAACAACCAGCTGATGACATGTTTGTACCTGGCGGCAAGGAGCCCGGCCGCAATGTAGAAATGCGCCACGCCATAGTAATTCACCGAGAAATCCTTCTGCAGGAACTGATCATGGATCTTCTCGAGGAATCCACCCCAGGAAACGGGCAACCACGAGGAGAAGACGACACCGACCAACGTGGTCGCCAGGGCCGCCAGGAACAGTTTCTCGCACGTTCGAACATGCTCGAGGAACCTCTTGGGACGAGCCATCACGACCCAGAGCGCGGGAAGGATCGCCAGGCCAGGGAACAGTTTCACCAACCCTGACCAGGCGATCCCGATGCCGGAAAGCGCTGGGGCAAGCCTCTGACAGGCGAACACCCCCACCACCAACGGCAGAAACCAGCCCCAGCCGATCAGCCCCGACAGACCCCAACTGGCGAAATCCCAGCTGGACAGCCAGACGGCCAGGAACAACATGGTCGATTCGGCGTCCCAGGCGAAGGTCTTCGCCAACACCCAGGCCGCGACAAAAACGAAGAACAGCTGCAGGGCCAGATGGACGTAAAACGCCGGGAATCCGACCGCGACATGGATCATCGGATCGAGTTGCCTGGCCAGCACATAGAAGGGCGACGCGTTGAACCCCTGATCGGCGAACTGAATGAATCCCGCTCGGCAATCCTCAATAAAGGCCTCGGCCGTGGACACCTCCCGGCCTTGCTCCTTGAAATAGGCATGTACGAAGGCTCGGAATACCCCTTGTTCGGCGCACAAGGCTTCCAGATCGGCCGTAGGAAGATCATCCGCCGGCAGCGGTACCTGGTGGTCGGCGAGCAGCAGGAACCCGGCAAGCCGTTTTTCCCTTTCCGATTTCCCATGCAATCTGCCCTGGGCGGCCGCCACCAAAGGATAGAAATCCCGATGCGGAATCTGGTACTTGGCGCCAAGATAGTAGATCATGAAATTCGATGGGATGCGCGTGCAATGCACGACATGCAAGCCCAGAATATTGATCACCGCCACCAGGATGATTCCCGCCAGCAGGCGGCGGCGAGAGCGGGCGGGGACGAAGGCATCAAGCATGGCCAGCCCGGCCAGCAGGCTGCCACAGATCATCTGATGCAAGAACACGTTGGTGTACAAGCGATCGACCTCGATCGGGAATCTTCGCCATCGGACGGCCAGCTCCCCACCCGCGGACGCCACCGCCACTTCCGCCCGGGGCACCGTGCCGCCCATTGTATCACGTCTCGCCACGAGCCCCTTGGCCGATCCTCTGCCGGCCAGGCGGCCGCGAATACCTCTGCCCCCCTGGTCAACGCGGGCGAGTTCCACTACACTGGGTGGGATCACCCACTCGCTTGCACACCATACCCGGAGGCCACATCCCATGCCGACCACCCCGTCCCGTTCCAACCATGCGTCACCAGCCAGGGCCACCCTCTGCCCCTCTCCCACGCGGCTTTCAACCAGCGCCGACCGCCACCGCCCGGGAGCCGGCCAGCCCCATTGGCCCCGGCTGGGCTGGCTGGGCCTCCTCAGCCTGCTCGGCCTGCTGTGGTTCGCCCCGGCTCTGCTGGCCCAGGTCGGCCGGGGCTACGACTTCGTCGGCGACGGCAAGCGGCCCGGTCCGGCGCAGACGCAAGCCTGGGAAATCGACCGTCAGCCCCCGACCGTCATCCCGCCTCGCAGCGAGGCGGCCCGGTTCGCCGCCCGCGCCAATCGAGCGGTCGCCCGCCGCTATGCCGCCCAGAAAGCCGTCAAGGTCGGCAACCTGACCGTCGCCGGGGCCGATCTCGAGCGCACCGCCCGCGCCATCGACGACTGGTTGCACAGCCGCAAACCAGGGAAGGGCTTCCCTTTCAAGCTCTATCGCAGCCAGGGAGAGGACGGCCAGGGTAACGTCCAGTTCACCGGCTACTTCATCCCGCGCCTCGAGGTGGCGGCCCGCCCCGACGAGCGGTTCCGCTTTCCCCTCTATCGGGCGCCGAAGGATCTGCCCCGCCCCTGGCCGACCCGCGCCGAGATCGACAAGCAGGGCGCCCTGGCCGGCCGCGGGCTCGAACTGGCCTGGGCCGACGACCTGCTGGAGGTCTATTTCCTGCAGGTGCAGGGCTCGGGTCGTCTGCGGTTCCAGGACGGCCGAGAGATCTGGGCCGCCTACGACTGCGGCAACGGTCACCCCTACAAAAGCCTGGGCCGCCTGCTGGTCGAGCGCGGCAGCATCCCTGCCGACCGGATCAGCCTGCGCGCCATCCGCGAATGGATGCGCGCCCACCCGGATGACCTCGTCCTGCTCGATCAGAACCCCTCCTACGTCTTCTTCAAGGAAATGGCGAAAACCCCCACCGGCGCGGCCGGCGTTTCCCTCATTCCCGGCGCCTCGGTGGCCGCCGACCCGACCATCATACCCGCCGGCACGGTGCTGCTGGCCGAAGTGCCCGTGCTCGACCCCCACGGCCGCCTGATCGGCCACGAATGGCGGCTGCTGTTCGCCCACGACATCGGCGGCGCCATCAAAGGCCCCGGCCACCTCGATCTCTTCTTCGGCCTGGGCCCCGCCGCCGGCGATCGCGCCGGCGATCTGCACCACTACGGCAGGGTCTGGCTGGTCCTGGCCCGCTGACCCCGTGTCCGCTCCGCCACGCCGGCGCCGCTTCCTTTCTCAACGCCGGCGATTTGTGGACCGGCCACGGGAAGGGTAAACTGAAAGGAAAGGAGAGGAGGGCAGCGACACCATGGCGTTCTGGCCCAAGTCGTTCAAGCGGATCCTGACCGCCCTCCTCGCCTCGATCCTCATCCTCATCGTCTCGTTCCTCGCCCTCAGCCTGTGGTCGTTCCGGGCCTTCACCACCTTATCGAGAACGACCAGCGACAGGAGCTGGTGCTCGGTCGTCTCTACGAGCGGCTGGTCAGCACCTGGTTCCAGTTGGGCTCGCTGCGCAACGAGAGCTTCCTGCGCGGCACCCCGGTCGATCCCGAGCTGGCCCGCGCCGCCTTCGACCGGATCGCCAGCGTCACCAGCGAACTCGACGAGGCCTTGCAGGGCCATCCCCGCCAGCCCCAATGGCTGGTCATCCGCTCTCTGCTCGCCAGCTACACCGTCCAGTTCCAAGAATACAACGCCGGCATGGCGCAGTGGCAGAGCATGATGCGTGCCGAAAGCGCCGCCCGGATCGAATGGAAGGAAGCCTTCTCCCTGCGCCTGGCCTCGCTCTCGGCCATCCTGGCCGAGGCCCGCCGCCAGGCCGCTCAGGAAGGCCCCGCCGGCTTCGAGCCGATTCCCGTCGTGTCCGTCCAGCGCGTCATCCAGGAGACCCTGCGGGAAATCGAGAACAACCTCGCCTCCCATGCCCAGATGGTGGGGGAAGCCCCGCCCGGCGGCCTTTCCCGATCATTGCTCGCCGAACTCGATTCCCGGGTCGAAGCCCGGCTCCGCGCCCTGTCCGGGCTCCTGCCCGCCCTCCTGCCGGGGTTCCTGGGGCTGTCGATGCCCGGCGCCGTCCCGCCCCTGACCAAGGAGATCGAACGATTCCGGGCCGAGTTCGCCAGCTACCGCCAGTTCGTGGAAAGTCGACGCTTCGGCCGCCAGAGCCTCGAAGAGCGACTGCTGCAACTGCATGAAGGCCTGCGTACCACCCGTTCGCTCGGCGCCGACCGGATCGTCGCCGAGGCCGACTACCTCTGGGAGGCCATCACCGCCGACGCCGACCGCCTGCTGGCCGAGGTCCGGGAAAAATTCTGGTGGCGGTTCGCCTTCCTGATCGGGTCATTCATCCTGGCTTGCCTCGGTCTGGCTTGGCTGCCCTCTCTGCTGGCCGATCCCATCGAGCGGCTGCGGAACCGGTTCCAGCAGGTCAAGCCGGGTGAACCGCTCCCCCCCGCGCCGCCCTGCATCGTCAGCGAATTCGAGGAACTCGACCATTCCTTCGTCGACATGGTCAAACAGGTCAACCGCCACATCCGGCTGCAGGACCGCTATCTGAAGACCATCGCCCGCATCCGGCAGGTGTTCTCGTCTTTGTACGAGATGCCCATCCATCCTGGCGAACACCCGAGCGCCCCGCTCCATCATTCCATTCAGCGGTTGCTCGATCTGCTGGGCCTGCAGATGCCGGAACTCGTCTTCGCCTGGTTGTTCCAGGAAACCACCAAGGGGTTGCAGCCCCTGGGCGATCCGCATGAAGCCGGCTCCTCGAATCCTGGGCTCCCGTACCCCGCCGTAAGCCGCGCCGAACACCTGGCCATCGCCACCTGGCTGGCCAGACAAGCCAGGCCCGCGCCCACGCCCGCCGAAGAGCAGGCCGAAGATGCCATGGCGCCCCTGCCCTTGATTCCTTGGAGCGATCTTCCCGAGCCCCTGCGCCAGGGTCGTTCCCTCAATCTGGGCTTCCTGGCCATCCGCACCCCCCACCTCGGGCGCTCCGACCTGCCGGCGCCCGCCTCGGGGCTGCTCTACCTCGCCCTCGCCTCCGACCAGGGCGCGCTGCGCGCCGCCGATCATCTCTTCCTCTCGGTCATCGTCCAGAACCTGGCCACCATGCTCGAGATCGCCAACCTTCTGGTCATCTCCCTGAAAGAGCGGGAGATGACCTTCCAGCTCCGCATCGCCAAAGAGATTCAAGAGAGCGCCCTGCCGGCCTCGCTGCCCGATCACCCCGCCTTCGACCTGGAAGCCAAGATCCACATGGCCAGCGAGGTCGGTGGCGACTTCTACGAATTCTTCCCCTTCCCCGACGGCCGCCTGGGCGTGCTGATCGCCGACGTCAGCGGCAAGAACGTCGCGGCGGCCCTGTTGACCATGGTCCTGCGCGCCACCCTGCGCACCCTGCCGATTCCCGGCTTCGCCCCCCACCTGTTGATGAACCGCCTCAACGAGGTCATGCTCGAACTCATCCCTGACGGGCGCTTCATCACCGTGGTCTACGGCCTCCTCGATCCGGTCAGCGAGACCTTCACCTGGACCAGCGCCGGCCACACCCCCGTCCTCGCCATCATCGAACAGGGAAACATCCGCCAGGTCGACGTCCTGACCTTCCCCGAGGTGCCGATCGGCCTCATGCCTCGCACCTACAGCGAACGGCGCATCCCCTTCCGGCCCGGCGACCGGCTGCTGCTCTTCACCGACGGGGTGACCGATCTGCGCAATCCGGCCGGCGAGATGTTCGGCCTGGACCGTCTGCTGGCCCTCCTCCGTCGGGGCGACGGCTTCCCCCTCGCCACCTTGCTCGCCGAACTCGACCGCTACCGGGCCGGCACCCCGCCGCCCGATGATCTGACCCTGCTGGCCGTGCGGTTCCGCCCCGTGGTCAAGCTGCCCACCGCCTGACGCCGCGCGCCGAAGCGCGACCGCCGCCCGCCCCGGCCTCGGCCAGGAAACGTGCCGGAAGCCGGCGCTCCCGCCCAGGGCAGGCCCAGGCGGGAGCGCGGGGGGATCGCGAACGGAACGCGCGGGGCGCTAGTTCTGCCGCGGGGCCTTGGCTTGCGCCGTCGAGGACTGGCCGAGGAAGACCTCGTTCCAGAAGCTCTCGCCCCAGTTCTTCTTGATGAAATCGCGCAGGGGAGCGCTGTCCGAGCCGCTCACCAGGTTGCGATAGAAGGTCTCCTGCTTGTCGTATTTGAATTCCTTCAGATTGCGGCCGGCCCGGAAGGCATCCATGGCGCGCTTGGCTTGAAAGGCCATGAACTCCTTGAAGGGCGTATACTTCGCGAAGTACTGCGGATCGCGCTGCGCCACCGCCATGGCCAGGGCGAACGAGTAGGCGGTGAATTCGAGGGCGCCGTGCACGGCGTCGGTCCAGCCCTGGCGCCAGAGTCCGCGCTTGACCTGATCGACCGCCACCAGGGCCCCGTTGGTATAGGCGACCCATTCGTCGAAGATGTAGAGCGGCGTGTCATCCCAGGCGCTCATCCCCAGCAGGTAGAGGTTGAAGCGGCTGCCCCGCAGACTGTTGGGCACGTACGGCACCGCCGCCGACTTGCGCACGTTGGGCTCGACCAGCACCACCGCCCGGTTGTTGCCGACGTAGAATCCGTTGGCCTTGCGCCCGGTCTTGTTCATGTAGTTGCGAATGTGGCTGTTGATGCCATGCGTGGTCTCGTGGGCGTGGGTCGAAGGGCTCTGATCACGATATTGCGTGCCATACTTGGGAGGGAGATGGTTCTCGATATCGGTCAGCAGCGGACCCCAACTGCTGTTGCTCAGATTCTTCGAAGGCGGGAAATTGATGAACTCGAGCTTGCCCCCATAGGTATTGCCCGACGTCGAAGAATCGGCAGGCGGCTGGGCCGGCGGATTCTGCGCGGTCTGGTCGCCGCCCGGAGCGCTGCTGTTGCCGCCCCCCGCATTCGAATCGGTCGGCGGCTGGCTCACCGTGGTCGACCCGCCGCCCGAGTCCCCCGGGGGAGGGGCATTGACCTCGCCGCCCCCGGTATTGGAAGAACCGCCGCCATTTCCCTTGAAGATGTTGCGGATCTCCTGAATGAGATTCCGAACCAGGGAGATGACGCGTTGAATGAAATCGGTCAGCTTGCTGAAGATCTGGTCGAGATTTTCGAGGTTGAAGCCGCACCCGCCGCCCCCGCAGAAGCCGCCGCCACACGAGGAGTCATCGAACCCGCAGGAGCCGCCGCCGCAACTCGAGCCACCGCACAGCGAGCCGCCATCATCGAACCCGCCGCAGCTCGACCCGCCGCAGGACATGTCGGAACCGCAGAACGGCTGGCTCACCACGGGCCCTCCGACCATCTCCTGGTCGCTGGGCAGCACGTCCTCTTCGGCCCGCACCGTCGCCTGGCCCAGGATCGCCAGCATCACCATGGCCAGCAGGAACACCACCGCGAACCTTCCAGATCGGCTGTTCATCCGAGTGCCCTCCTTCGACTCATGCATTGCGTTCACCCGAGTTACGTCGAACCGGCGAGGGCTGTTACAGTCCTTTCGCCAGGCTGGCACCGCCGCCGCGTGGCGAGAGCTGTCCCACCGCGGCCTGGCCAGCGGCAAGCGAAGGGGTACAGAACCCGACATCAGGAAGCGGGCGCTTCGGCCCGAGCTGGCAAGGCGCGCTCGTGGCGGCGGTGGCCAGGGAATCAGGAAGAGCGCCGGGTCGGCAGACGATAGAGCAGCCAGACGTCGACGAAGGAATAGATGAACAGACCGGCCGCCACCTTGTGCCAGATGATGTCGTCGAGTTCCGCCTGCTGCTCGGCCGTCAAGACCGCTTTCCGCCCGCGCAGCGTCTGGGTGAGCAGTTTCTGGTAAATCGGTACGGCCGACTGGGCATACAGCAGGATCGACAACAGCAGACCCGCCCCGATGAGGAAGCCGCGCCACCGGTGCCCCATCCGCCAGGAGCCCAGCCCCGGAAATACCAGATTGGCCAGCAGGCACGAGAGCAACGAAGGCCCGGCCTGATCAGCCGCGGCGGATGACGACGGGGCCGCCCCGCTGCCCATGCCGGCGGCGCCGGCCGCGCCGACCGCCGGCCGACCGCCGCTTTCGGCGCCGACGATCACCGGTCGGCCCTGCGCATCGACCAGCATGGTCTGGCAGTACCGGCATTTCTTCGCTTCGACCAGGATCAATTCGGCGCAGAACGGACACGGTCGTCGCTCGCCCCCCGCGGGTTCAGCACCTGACGTTGCGACCTTTCCCATCGAGCTGCCCTCCTTGTTCTCCGGGATTCTACCACCGAATCGCCCACATGCCGGCTTGATGGAAGCAGACCTTCAAGATCAACGCCCACCGACCGCCCCTTCGATTTGCCTCAAAGCACTGCAGCACGGCCACTGACCAGCGAGCGGGCGGCAGGCCACGACCAGGGCTCCAGGGGCTGATGGCTTTCAAGGTATCCTGCGGGAAATGAGGTACCCCGCCCGCGACCGGCGCCTTTCTGGGATGGGTCGTGGGCCTGGGCAGGCCTGCCTCGACTTGATAGAATAGGGGAAACCTTCCAGGGAGGCGAACCATGTTCGATCTCGTGTTCAAGGACGCGCAGCTTCGTGACGGGTTCCAGACCTTCGTGGCCGACCTGGCCGTCGCGGGAGGCACCATCGCCGCCATCGGCACCGGCCTGGCCGGACGCCGCGAGATCCGCGCCGCCGGCAAGTGGCTCCTGCCCGGGTTCCTCGATGTGCACACCCACCTGTCGCTGCCTTTCGCCGGCGCGGTCTCGGCCGACGATTTCTTCACCGGCAGCCGGGCCGGCGCCTTCGGTGGGGTCACTACCCTGATCGACTTCACCGCCCAGCGCCCGGGGGAAGGCTTGCGCGAAGGGTTCGAGCGACGCCTGGCCGAGGCGCGCGGACGCGCCGCCATCGATTTCTCCTTCCATGCCTGCATCGGCCGCGAGATCGACCGGCCGCTGGCCGACCTAGCCTGGGCGGTCGAAACCGGCTTGACCAGCCTGAAGGTCTTCATGGCGTACTCGCGAGCCGGGCTCATGCAGGATGACGCCGGCCTGTTCAAAGTGATGGAGCACTGCCGGAAAGCGGGGGTGCTGGTCACCGTCCACGCCGAGAATGGCGGGTTGATCGATTTCCTGACCGATCGCCTGCTCGGCGGCACGACCCGCCCGAACCCCCGCGGCGAGCCGCCGCTCGGCGAGCGCGCAGATGCCCTGCCCGCCTCGTCGCTCGGCATCGGCGCCCTTCCCCTCACCCGACCGGTCTATACCGAGGTCGAAGCGATCTCCCGGCTCGGTCACCTGGCCCGCGCCACCGGGGCCGCCACCTACATCGTCCATGTCTCCTCGGGCGATGGGGCCACCGCCCTGGCCACCGCCCGCCGGCACGGCGCTCCGCTCCTGGGCGAAACCTGCCCGCAGTACCTGTACCTCAACGACGCCGCCTTCGGCGGGGAACGCGGCCACGACTTCAGTTGCTGTCCCCCCCTCCGGGCGGCGGGGCAGGCGGCGGGCCTGTGGGCCGCCCTCCAGGCCGGCGACCTGCAGGTCGTCGCCACCGACCATTGCCCCTTCCGACGCGCCGACAAAGATCGCTGGGAAGGCGATATCACCCGCCTGCCCATGGGGCTGCCGGGCATCGAAACCCTGGGCCCCCTGACCCTGTGGGGCGGCCTCAACCGCCACATCCCGCTGGATACCGCCATCCGCGCCCTCACCGCCCACCCCGCCCGCCTGTTCGGCCTCTACCCGCGGAAAGGCTCGCTACAGCCCGGCGCCGATGCCGATCTGGTGCTGTTCGACCCCGACCGCAGCGCCGAGCTGACCGCCGCCGCCCTCCACATGGGGTCCGATTATTCCCCCTACGAGGGTCTGCGCGGCGCCGGCTGGCCGGTCATGACGGTCAGCCGCGGCGAGATCATCGTCGAGAACGGGCGGTGGCTGGGGGAAGCCGGGCGCGGCCAGTTCCTGGCCCGCGGCTCCGCCCAGCTCGACGGCTTCCTGCCCGACTGACCGGCCAGCTCGTTCGCCGCCTTTGACCAGTTCGCACACGGCTGCACCAATCAAGGGGGACATAGCTCCCCCACGGCTGACCGGAGCCGGTCAGCGGCGGGCTGAAAGGCAGCGTCTGCACCTGCCGCGGGGCCACCTGCTTCCGGCACCCGGACCTGCATCACCTCCACACCCGCGGCGCTGGCCGCCTCAGGAAGACGGGGCCGGAGCCGATCCGTCATTCTGGTCAGCCGCCGCGGAGGCGGCGACGTCGAGCAGGGCCGACAGCAGATAGAACCCCGGCCAGAAGTTGGCGCTGCCGACCTCCTCCTGCACGACGGGGTCATCCTTCCCCTTCACCCAGAGTTTGAAAGAGCCGCCATCGAATCCGAGGTGGGCGATCTGCCCCAGGGGGATGACGACCGGCGCGTGGCTTCCCCACAACAGACCCGCCGCCCGGTATTCGAGACTCATCTCTGGCAGGAAGCGAAGATGCGGCGTCCATTCGACGCTCCGGCCGGCGTTCAGTTCCGCCGCCAGGCGTTGGGCGATGACCTTGGCGATGTACTGGCGCAGATTGTCCAGTTCTTCATCCAGGCCCTGCAGGGTGGAATTGAAGCTGATCCGCTGGCGCCCTGGCCCAGGCACCGGCTCGAAGATCATCTGGACCATCGTTCCGGTATAGACCCCATTGTAGAACATCCGCGTGGTCTGATAGGTGAACGATGCCATGTCGCGATACATCAGACGCGCCTCGCTCACCAGACCCCGCAGACTGACACCGAACTGGTGGCACCGGAACCGCCACCGATACAGCCAGATCGTCAGCAGCAGCGGAACGAGGCTCAGCCCCGCCGCCACGGCCGCCGGCTCCGGCTCGCCCGCGGCCAGCCAGATCCCCGCCGCCAGCCAGGTCAGAACCGTGGCGCTCCCCCAGAAAATGGTCCAGCCGATGGGGGTCGTGCGTTCGAACCGTACCCGCCCCAGCGTCCCGGGCGACCCTTCTTCCTGGCCGAGCGCGTCGCCGCGCTCCTCGCGCACCAGCCGCTCCAGGAGCAGGGCATTCATCGACCGGGCCGGAATCCGCAGGCAGGGCTCTTCTTCGCCCTTCCGCCAGAGACGCACCTCTTGATCGAACACGCCGAGATCGGCCACCTCCTCGAGCGCGAGCTGCCACGTCCCCGACGGCGCCTGTACCGTCAGGCCCGCTGGCCCCAGCCGCCAGCCCTCCCCTACCACCTCGTGCCCGGCCGCCAGCACCGCTCTGGCCTTGGCGGTCAGCCGGTCGGCCAGACGTCGCTCGAGATCGGCGAACGGATTGGCCTCCGACACCGGATGGGTGATCTCGAGATCGATCTGGGCATACTTCCCCCCTTCGTCGAGCCACAGCCGCAACTGCTGCGTGAGCGAATCGGGAAGGCCCTGCGCATAGTTGGTGTTCGTACACAGCGCCAGACTGACGACCTGGTCGTCGCGATAGGAGCGTCGGCCACGCGCGTCTTCGATGATGAACCCATCCGACAGCACGGCCAGCGTTCGCCACTGCCGCTGCAGAGCCAGCCCCTGCCGCAGGGTCAGTCCGAAGCTGATCACGGTCACCCACCAGAAGGGCCACCCCGGGAATGACGGATCGCCGCCCCAGTCCAGCAGGATGGCCACCACCAGACACGCCACGGTCACGATCACTCGGCTGACGAAGGAACGATCGCGCAGGCTTTTGCCTACCGCCAGCGGCTTTGCCATGTCCCTTCCCTCTCCATCATTTTGCCCCTTACAGACCCCATGAAGGCAGTAATCCCTCCTCGACGCGACGGCCACGGATGCCCACCCTAGCATGTTCGAGCCGCCAGGCGCAATTCCAACGAGGCGAGCCTCGAGGTTGACCCGGATCGGGGGTACTCTTACAATGCCCCTGACTACCGCCTGGGAGGAACGCCAATGAAGCATCGATTCTGGATCGCCTGCCTCGCCCTGCTGTGGTGCGCGCCGATGCTGGCCTGGGGGTCTGGCGAGTGGAAGATCGACGAACAGATGAAGTTTCATTTCGCCTTCTTCGTCGCCGAAGAACCCCGCGATCCTCGGCCGTTCGACATGGTGCCGCCCGTGCCCGTAGGCCCGGGGTTCGACCCGGCCGTACCCGAGATCACCAATATCGATCTCGACGCCGTCTGCCGCCTGGGATTCCCCTTCCCCAACCGGAACCAGCCCGGGAAATTCACCCTCTACCTGAAATTCTTCGAGTTTCCCGAATCGCTCTGCGCGTGCATTTCTACCAAACGGCTGATCGACGGCTTCCTGCTGCACCGCCTCCCTTCCTACCCGCGCCTGCGCTCCTACCTGATCCGCCGCGACCATCTGCGGGTCAAGAAAGCGTTCATCGGCCCGACCGGCTATCCCTTCACCGCCCTCACCCCCTACCCCCCCTTCCTGATTCCCCGCCACGGGAAGGTCGTCGACGGGCAGGCCTACTCCAGCCAGGCGTATTTCGACGCCCATATCCCCTTCGCCTCGCTCTACCTCGAACCCGCCGCGCCGCCGCCCCCCGGACTCGATGAAGAAGCGATCGTCGCCTGGAGCGGCATGGGCGTGCTGGCCTTCCACCAAGAACTGCTGGAAGCCTACGACCGCGTGCTCGAACCCAACGAGGGCCCCGATGGGGCGACCCATCGCTCGTTCCGCGTGCCGAGCGCGCCCGGCGACCGCACCGTGACCATTCTCAAGGTGCCGCGCGAACCGATGATCTTCACCAAGGACTGGCGCGAGCGGCCGATGCCCGAAGACCCCGAGCGCGTCTTCCTGAGCGCGTTGCTCCTCATCCACCGCGAGGAGTACGACCTGATCGGCGATCTGCCCCCCGACGCCGCCCCCGGCAGCCCCGCCTTCCAGCAAGCCACCCGCTTGCGTCAGGCACAGATCTTCGAGGTCGGCTCGGTCGTCCGCCTGCCCTGATCAGGAAGCGAGGCGCCAGCCCCGCACCACCCTGCTCTGGTCGGTGTTCCGATGAGGCCGGATGGCCGTGACCCGGCGGCCCCGTAGAAAGTCAGGCCGCCGGCCGGCTCCTTCAGCCCGCGGCCAGGCCGTGGAAGATCAACCGCAGCGTCGCACGCAAGCCATCGGCGGGGAGCCGATCGCCCTCGTGCCAGAGCACCCACCGCAATCCGGCCAGCGCCTCGACCCCCATCAGGTAGCAGGCCTGCACGGCCGGGTTGCCGGGCCGCACCTGCCCCAGGGCCTGGGCGCGGCTCAAGAAGACGATGCGATCGGCATGGATGCCGTGGTAGTACCGGCGACCGATCTCGGGCTCGGCGAACTCGGCCTCGCGCACGATACGGTAGACATCGCCATGCTGCCGGATGTATCCCAGGAAGGCCAGGAAGATGCGGCGCTCGGCCTCGAGCGGGTGGTCTTCCGCCCCGGCGGCGGCGGCTCGTACCCAGGTGCGCATCTCTTCGCGGATGCTTTCGGTGAGATGGGCCAGCAGTTCTCGTTTGCCCCCGAAATGCCCATAGAAGGTGCCCAGCCCGACCCCCGCCGCCGCCGCGATCTGGGCGACGTGCGTGGCCGCATACCCCTGCCCGGCGAAGAGCCGGCGCGCCATCGCCACCAGGGCCCGGCGGGTCTGTTCGCCCTTGCCGAGCGGAACGGCTTCCACCACCGGAGGCGGCGGAGCGGGCCAGGCCAGATCCTGCCAGGGACTGTCGCGTCCGGCGGCGATGCCACGCGCCACCACCTCGATCATTTCTTCCCGGATGGCCGACGGAACGGATCGACCTTCCCAGACCCCGAAATGGAGCCCGGCCATGACCAGAGCGCCGAAGACACCCCAGGCCGTCCCCTCGTCGACGTCGAGGGCGGCCGCCAGTCTGCCGACCGCTTCATCGTAGAAGGTTCGCCGAGGGTGGGGAACCGCCAGGAATTCGGCTTCCCGATAGATCTGGAACAGCGAGCCCGCCTCATCGAAGACATCGAACAGGCGCTGGGCGGTCTGGTCGATGCCCCGGGCGCCCTGGAGGGCCGTGTGGAACGCCTGCCGCAGCCGTTCGACCAACGCCTGGAAGAGCGCCAGCTTGTCGGGGAAATACTGGTAGAAGGTGCCGTTGGCGACGCGGGCGGCGCGGCAGATCGAGGCCACCGACACGGCGTGGAAGCCCTCCCGAGTGAAGGCCTGCGCCCCGCGCTCGAGCAATCGCTCGCGGGTCTTCGTCCCCCGGCGGGTCACCGGAGCACGCACACGCTGACCGGCCGGCGTGGCCGCCCGCCCCTCCACCGCGGCGCTCGATCCGCCGCTTGCCACGAACCCAGGTCCGTGGCCGGTCGCCCCACCCAGCCGCTCGCCCGGGTGACGCACCGCCCCCTGGGCCGGCGTGGCGCGGCGTTTCCTCATGAAACTCGAATCACTCCTCACATTTAGCAAACGTCTCGTGCCACGCCACACCCTTGCCCCGGCGCAACAGGCAGCCATCGATGGCCTGCAGCACCTCGCGCTGGCGCCCCAGATCGAGGTGGTGGAGCGGCAGAGCGAGGCAGTCGAGCAGCCGCGCTCCCCGTCGGCACAGACCGGCCGTGGCCGTCGCCGAGCGCAGGAAGATCACTCCATCCGAGGGAGGGCTGACCATGGCCTGATAGAGACCTGTCCACCACATCAGCAACCGCAAGGACAGCGGACAGGCCTCTTCATCGTGGAGCGGGTTGGTACCAGCCACAATCATGGCCTCGACCTTCGGATCCAGGCCATGCTCTTCCAGACGATACATCAACCGCTCTCCGCGCGCAATCGCTTTGTCGATCCCGGAAGAGGCCACATAGAGAGTTCGCCCCCCGTGATAGAGGGCCTGCATGGTCAAATTCCCATCGGCCGCGGTCGCCGAATCGGCGGCCAGCGGAAGCCCGCCGTCTCGGACCAGATTGTAGAGACACTGGGCCTGACCGGGCCAGAGGGCGTTGCCCTGTCCAACGTAGCTCCAATGCCGGTAATCACGCCACACCCCATTGATCAGCATGCCATCAACTGCGGTCGGTCCCGCGGCCGCCAGGTCGGGCACCGTGACGCGCAGCAGGTTGTAGCCATAATAGCGGAAAGGCGCATCGATGCCCAGCAGGGGAACCCCTATCAGTACCAAGGTCCGTACATCGCCTCGGAAAGGGGTGAGGAACTTCCGATCGGGGAAAAGGCGAGGCGCATCCGAACAATAGAGCCGCGCGGCCACCCCACCCTTGGAATGCACGATCAGATCGACCTTGAACTCTGGGTCATCTTGCCGGCTCAGCAGCACCCGGATGCGGGCGATGGCATTGGCGATCTGTTCGGCCTGTCGAATATTGCAACCATGGCGATGCGCAAAGGTCACCGCGAAGACCGGATAGCCCAGCTCGGCCAACCAGAAGGCGAACCCGCGCTTGTCGGGCGACAGATTCAGGGGATCGGCACACATCCAGGGATTCTGCCACGCCCGGTTGGCATTGTCGTTCGCCCCATGCACCAACAGGACCGGATGCGGCAGCGTCTTGCCGGCATACCCACGCGCGCAATGCAACAGCACCTGACGCGACCGGGGCGTCGTGGTTCCGAACCATTCGTTGATCGCGGCATCGAAATGCCCCCCGCCCGGCGGGATGACCTCGTCGCCCCAATCGGGGTGCGGGTCTTCCAGGACTTCGACCCGCTCCCAGGGGAGCGCGGCCGACCCGGTGATGACCCGTACGGGCTGATCGGGACGGAACCGGTCGGAAGCGGTCGCCGACAGGGCGACCCCCAGCACCAGCCAGAACCCCACCCACCCCGGGAGCCACTGTGAACAAGCGGTCCAGATCGTCTGTCGTCGCCTCATGCCTTCCCTCGTCGATCGGCGCACGGCCGATTTTTATGAAAATCGAATCTGTTCTCAGATTTAGCAAAATCACCAGGAGCGTGTCAACCCACCGCCCACCGTTTCCCAAGGGTTGCTGGCGAGCCTTTCACCAGCTACCATACCCTTCGTAGACCCCCTACCTCGAGGCTCGGAGACCTCCATGAAGCGCCATTCCCCCACTAAAGGGCAGTTGGAAGCCGCCATCAGCGAAGCCGTCGTCCAGTTCGAACAGGAGTTCATGGGCCGAGGGCCCCTCGAAGCCCGCACTTTCATCGTGGATGACATGGTCATCATCCGGCTACGCGGCGTGCTCACCCCGGCTGAACATCAACTGGCCAAGACCGTTCCGGTCGATCACGGCCGCGAACTCATCAAGAAAATGCGCGAGACTCTGATCGAGCGGGGCCGTCCCCTCCTCGAAGCCGCCCTGGAGCGCATCCTTGGCCGCAAAGCCATCAGCATGCACACCGACATCAGCACCAGAACCGGCGAACGCGTCATCATCTTCGTCATGGATTGCTCTCCCCGCCCGCCAGAACGCTGATGTCCAAAGGCCCTACCCCCTGCTTCCGATCGCGGCTGGGCATGGCAAGGCGCTTTCACCCCACGCCTCACCATTGTGCCCAGGAACGGATTGATCGGCCAGGCGCGGCAGGTGTCGTCGAGGAGTAAGAGCGCCGAGCGCCTCGCTGCAGGCGCTCTCTTCCTCCCAAGCGCCGATGGGGATGAGAACGCCCGGCGACGGGCGTTCCGCCACTCCCCTCGCAACCAGCTCCAGACCGCTGAGACCGAATGGCTGAGCTGTTCAGACCCTCTTGCGCAGACCGAGCGATCGATGTATCATGGTTTCTGTCCCGCGGCATGATTGCGGAGGGATGAATCCAGCCAACATCGGGCCGCACGAAGCGCCAGCTTCGTGCGGCCCGATTCTTTTCAACCATGAATCGACAGAAAGACCGCTCTTCCGCCCTGAACCCGTGGCTCGGCCTGACGGGGGCCCTGCTCATCCAGCTCTGTCTGGGAGCCACCTACGCCTGGAGCACCTTCGTCAAGAACCTCCAGACCGAATGCGCCGTCGACCCCGTGACCTCCCAGTGGGTCTTCGCCGTGCGCACCGCCGCCTTCGCCTTGTTCATGATCCCCATGGGCCAGTGGTTGCCTCGCTTCGGCCTCCGGGCCGTGGCGGGAACCTGCGGCCTGCTGTTCGCCCTGGGCCACATGCTCCCCTTCCTGCTTCCACCGAGCCCTGCCGTGCTCATTTCGACCATGGGCCTCATGATCGGCCTGGGCATGAGCGGTGGCTACCTCGCCGCGCTTCGCGTGTGCGCAACCGTCATCCCCGAACGGAAAGGTCTCATGATCGGGCTCGCCGTCGCCGCCTTCGCCATGGGCGCGGTCGCGGCCTCGCACCTGGGTATGGCCCTCCTGGCGAACCAGTGGCCCGTTCTGTCGGGGTTCGCCCTCCTCGGCGCCATCTACGGGGCGGTTCTGCTGGGGTCGGCCCTGCTCCTGCCCGGGCCCGCCGCACCACCTTCGACGACCACTCCTTCGGCCCAGCCGGCATCGGCTCAGACTTCAGAGCTTTCTCGCGAATTGAAGAGCACCGCCCGGACGTGCTTCCTGGCCAAGCTGGCTACCAACTTCGGCGGCCTCATGGTGATCGGCAACATGGTGCCCATCGCCACCACGCTCGGTCACACGCCCGAGGTGGGCATCACCGGCATCGCCGCCTTCTCCTTCGGCAATGCCATCGGCCGAATCTTCTGGGGCGGCTGGTTCGATCGCTCCGGACCCCTCACTATCGTCTGGTCGCTGGCGGCCATGGCGGTCAGCCTGATCGGCCTGGCCGCCTTCGGCGTCGCCCCATTCCTGTTCCCGGTGTTCACCTTCGGAGTCGGATTCTGTTTCGGCGCCGCGTTCGTCCTTCATGCCTCCCTGTTGACCCAGATCTTTGGCCCCGCGGTGCTGCAGCACACCTACCCCTGGGTCTTCACCGCCCATGGCCTGGCCGCCATCCTGGGCGCCCCGACCGGCGCCTGGTTGATCGCCCTCTCTGGCGGCATCACCGCCCCGCTGGCGATCGCCGCTGGCGCCAGCCTGCTCGGCATGATCGCCTTCTGGCACCGACTGCGGAGCAACTCCTCCTTCGGCGCCCCCGCCCAGCCCTCTCTGCTCCCGCCGGCTCCCCGCCTCCAGCCGGCCAGCAACTGACCCGCCAGCAGCTCCCTTCCAGCCCCAGGGAAGAACCGAGAAGTCTCCTGGCACCGCCGTGTTGCAGCCTTCTCGGTGAGTGTTCAGGATTCTGCTTCCGAATCGGGGGCACTGCTTCCCCCTTTTACGAACCTTCCGCGCGGCCTCTCAGGTAGGCATCGACGGCAGCCAGCAACTCCTCGACCTGGGCTGCCGTCATCCAGGGGTTGTGGAGGTGCGCTCTGATCTCGTCCTCATCGAGTCCGAGCCGGCGGCCTTCGGCCACGGCCACCGCGTATCCTTCGATTTCGGTCGGCCGGCGATGGTAGGGATAGCGTTCGTCCCAGACATCGCGGCCTTCGCGAATGTGCCGCAGATGCGTAGCTTCGTGCAGCAGGTCGAGGTAAAGGTCGAGATCGCTGCCCGTTTCGTAATGGTCCTGGGTCAGCACGATGCAGGGAGTCGCCTCATCGACCCAGCAGTACCCCTCTTCCGAGACCACCCGCACCACGGCCTCGCGCACGACCAGATCGCCGGGAATGCGGTCGGTGCCGACCAACGCCAGGGCAGGGCTGGACAGAGCATCCGGCAGCATCCGCAGGAACGGGTGTTCCCCGAGGCCCAGCCCCCGTCGGGGGCGAGGAAACGCCAAGAGCCGCCTCCGGCCTCGACCCCTGGGAGGCGATGCGCCGGCGCGGTGGTTCACCACGCCGCACCGCTCGGAGCTCCGTCGCTCCGTAAGATGTTCTTGCCTGACATAAATCGCTTCTCCGCATGATCATCGGGTAGGGGCGGGTTCCCAACCCGCCCCTATCCGCCCCAATCGCCCCTCGCCGGGCTCCAAACCTGCCCTTCCCCGCCCCGCGGCCAAACGCCCTCCGCTGACCCAACAACAAGCATCCGCCCACCCGTCGGGCAGAAACCCAACCCGGCCTTCCGTCCCTTAGCAAAAGGGGAAATTACCTGTCAATACCGCTCAATCCCCACCCGAAGCCCTCGGTGTCCCGCCAGGACGACGCTCCCCGCATCGTCGAATCGTTGACATCGTCAGCCGAATTGACATCGTCAGCCGAATCAAGGAATCCCGGGGCCTGAGGCCCTTTGACGATGGAGCTGAGACAAAGCCCTCCGTCCAATCGGGCCTCACCCCTACATGGAAAATGGTCCTGGTCATCCTTGCCAGAGGCTTGAAAATCTGCTAATATGAATATATGAGCAATCTTTCAAATGCATCCGAAGCGCTGTCGTGCGACCCCGAACGCCTGGCCGAGGTAGCCGAGCTGTTCAAAGCCATGGGCGATCCGACCCGCCTGCGGCTGCTCTGCACCCTCCTTTCTGGCGAATTCAGCGTGGGCGACCTGGCCGCCACTGCCGGCGGCAGCCAATCGGCCATCTCGCACCAGCTCCGCCTCCTGCGCAGCCTCCACCTGGTGAAGGCGCGCCGCGCCGGGAAGCACATCTTCTACGCCCTGGCCGATGAACACGTCGCCAGTCTCGTTCGGGTCGCCTGGGAACACGTCGAGGAGCCACGTCATGGGCGCTGATCACTGTCACCGTCATCCCAAAACCATCCCACCGGAACCTTCCGGCGAACACCATCCCCTCGAGTCCCCTGCTTCTGATCACGAGCACCCTCACGATCATGCTCCAGCCTCCGCAGGCGGCCTTTCCGATCGATTGCCGCCTGATCGATCCGAAGGCCAATGCGATGGCGTTCAGCACTCCTCCCAATGCCATTCCTCGTCAGAATCATCCACCCTCGATCCTGACCTGACCGGCGATACCCCTGGCGAGGCAGCCGCTTCGCCAGTCAGCGCCCCCTCCTGTTCCTGTCGCGCCTCGTGCCCCGCCCCTGGGTCGCCTGACCACCCACCCACCAACACCCGCCTCGAATCTTCTTCCTGGTCTCCCTCGGCGACCCAGGACCGAACTCCCACGTCCGAATCCACCCATACCCATGTCTGGAGAGTCGTTGGCCTCGACTGTCCTTCCTGCGCCCGCGCATTTGAAACCGCTATCCGCGACCAGAACTGGGTCGAAGACGTTCGCCTCGATTTCATGGGGGGCATGCTGCGCGTCCTCTGCACGCTCGACACCGGATGCCGCGCCGCTGTCGGCGCCCTCGGACGCGACCACGGCGTCGAACTCCATGACCTGGAGGCCCCCCCTACCGCCGCCCCTGCCACCTGGTGGCCCCAAGAATTCTGGACCATGGCGATCTCCGGGGGGCTCATCCTGCTGGCCCACCTGCTCGACCAACCCGGACTGCTGCTGGCCGCCCTGGCCGTGGCCGCTCGCCCCATCGTCGGCAAGGCCTGGGCCGAGCTGGCCAGTCGCCGCGCGGGCATGAACGTGCTGATGCTCTCGGCCGCGATCGGTGCCGTCTTCCTTCGCGAATGGAACGAGGGAGCGATGGTGCTGTTCCTGTTCGCCATCGCCCGCTGGCTTGAAAAAATGAGCGGCGAGAAAGCCCGCTCCTCCATCGAGGCCTTGCGGTCGCAGATGCCGGCCCAAGCCCACCTGATCCTGCCCGATGGACGCGAAGCCGACGTGCTGGCCGCCGGCATCCAGGTCGGTGATACCATCCGGGTCAAGCCCGGGGAGCGGCTGCCGCTCGACGGCACCGTGACCGCCGGGCAATCCACGGTCGATGAAAGCGCCCTGACCGGGGAAACCCAGCCAGTGGCGAAAGAACCGGGCCAGCCTGTCTTTGCCGGCACCACCAACGGCACCGGCACTCTGCAGGTCGAGGTGACCCGACCGGTCGAGGCCTCGCGCTTCTCGCGCATCATGCTCTCGGTCCAGGAGGCGCAGGCCGCAAAAACCCGCCTGCAGACATCGCTCGAACGATTCGCCGACCTCTACACCCCCGCCGTGATCGGCCTGGCCTTGCTGGTCGCCGTCATCCCGCCGCTGGCCGGCCTCGGCCCCTTCCCCACCTGGATCCACTCCGCCCTGGTGCTTCTGGTCATCGCCTGCCCGTGCGCCCTGGTGCTGGCCGCCCCAGTGACCCTGGTCGGCGCCATGGCCGCCGCCGCCCGCCGCGGCATCCTGGTCCGCAGCGGCGACGTCCTCGAAACGGCCGCCGGCGTGCGGGTGGTCGCCTTCGATAAGACCGGCACCCTGACCGTCGGCGACCCCGATCTGCTCGACCTCGTCCCGCTGTCGCCCCGCGTCGATCGGTCCGCTGCCCTGACGCTCATCGCCGCCCTGGAAAGCGGCTCGGAGCACCCGCTGGCCCGCGTCTTCATCCGGCGGGCGGCCGAAGCCGGCCTGGCTCTTCCGGCCGTCGACGCCTTCACCGCCGTGCGCGGCCAGGGCGTCGAAGGCCTGATCGCGGGACGCCGTTACCGCTTCGGCACCCCCGAATGGGCCGGCGCTCTCTGCCCGACGCTGCCCCCGGTGCTCCCTCCGGAAAGGGCCGCCTGCTTGACCGTGTCAGTGCTCTGCGACGAGCAGGGCCCGCTCGCCCTCGCGTCGCTCGGCGACCGCCTGCGCCCCGAAGCGGCCGCCGTCATCGCCGACCTGCCCGCCCACGGCATCATCCATACCGTTCTGCTGTCGGGCGATCGCCACGAAACCGCCCGCGAATTCGGCCTCGCCGCGGGAGTGCAGGAAAGCCGCGGCCGCCTCGCCCCCGAAGCCAAGGGAGCGCACCTGGCCGATCTGGCCGCGCGCTACGGCCCCACCTTGATGCTGGGCGACGGCATCAACGACACCCCGGCCCTCGCCGCCGCCGACGTGGGCGTCGCCATGGGCACCAAAGGCACCGATGCGGCCCTGGCCACCGCCGGGGCGGTGCTGCTGCACGACGATCTGCGACGACTGCCTTTGCTGCTGGCTATCGCGCGCCGCACCCGCACGCTCATCCGCCAGAACATCGCTCTGGCCGTCGGGCTCAAACTCGCCGTATTCGGCCTCTCGCTCGCCGGTTACGCCACCTTGTGGCTGGCCGTGCTGGCCGACACCGGAGCCTCGGTGCTGGTCGTAGCCAACGGCCTGCGCGCCCTGGGCGATCCTCCCCTGCCGCTGCGCCCGGCTGGCTCCAGGCCAGGTGCCAACGCCTCTCCTCGTTCCTGAGACTCGGCCAGGAATAGCCTCACCTCGCCGGACGGGCAGACGGCGCCACCCCTTGCTGGTCTGATTGCCGCCCGTAGCGAAGGGGGCCCCACTGAGGGGCCCCCACGCAAAGATTTCCAGCGGGGTTGTGACGCCTGGCCGACAACCGTCGAAAAGGCGCTGGCTCAGGAGGTCTCGAGGACAGCCAGGCAGGCGATATCGCGCAACAGCTGGTCGCGCCGCTGCCGCTCGCGTTCGCGTTGCCACCGCACACGCTCAGCACCGGCCCTCGCCCCGACCTCGCTCGCCGGATCGGCCCCACCGCTTCCCTCGGAGCCGGCGAGGGCCAGGCCCTGCAGCCGCCGCTCGCATTCCTGCACCTCGGATCGCATAGCGGCCAGCTTCATGGCCACCGCTTCATACAGGAGATCGACCAGGCGCGCGTTGTACCACGTCGCCGTCGATGTCGTCTCGCCACACTGGGGATGGTCGAAACCGGCCGCTCGTGGCCCCGGAACGGCGACAGGCCCGCAGCCAACGTTCGACCGAGCGGCCCCGCAGGTCTGCGCCTCCCGACGAGCCCGCCCTCCGTCGCCGGCAACAGCCCCCACCCCCGACCGCCGCCCTGCCGCACGGCCTGACCAGGTCTCGAAGACAGGGACCTCTGACTCGCCGAGATCGGACCCGGTCGGTCGGATCGGCTCGTCGCGTTCGTGGTTCATGCGCATCAGGCATCTGGCCATGGCACACCTCGTTTGGCGGAGATCGCGCGGGGCCCCCCAAGGAAGAGAGAGCGAGCGCGCAGCACGGAGGTCGGCCCGAAACGGGCCCGGATCTCGTCGATGACGGCGGGCAGCCGGCGGCGGACTTCGGGGGTGAGGGCCTCCCAGAGGTCGGGGGTGGGAGCGCCAGGCTGCAGATCGTCGAAATGCACCCCGATCAGCCGCACCTTCAAGCGACGGGTGAACAGCCGTTCGAACAGTCGGGCGGCCGCCTGGAACAGCGGCCCGTCGAGGTTGGTGCGAGCGACCCGCCCAGACCGCGTGCTGGTCGAGAAATCGGCATAGCGCAGCTTGACCGCCACGCCGCCACAGGTCAGCCCAGACCTGCGCAGATCGAGGGCCGCTGCCTCGACCAGCCGAGACAACCAGGCCAGCAGCCGCTCGCACGAGGTCGTATCGTTCTCGAGCGTGATTTCGCGCGATACTCCCTGGCGGGGCGCGCGCTGCGCCGGCGGCAGAACCGGACCGCCACCCTCACCCAGGGCGCGCCAGTAGAGGGTCTCGCCGGTACGACCGAACGCCATCTGCCAGGCCTCGAGCGGGATCTGGACGATCTCGCCGACCCGGGTCACCCCCATGGCGGCCAGCGCTTCGCGCAGGCGGGGCCCGACGCCGGGAATGTGCTGAACCGGCAACGGCGCTAAAAACGCCCGTTCGCCCCCCGGGAAGACCTCGAGCACGCCGCGCGGCTTGCCGAGATCGGAAGCGACCTTGGCGACGAGCTTGCTGGTACCCAGCCCGATCGTCGTGGGCAGCCCCGGATCGGCCGCGAGCGCGCGGGCCAGACGATCGGCCAGCTCGAGATTGGTGGGGAACAACCGATCGCACCCAGTGTAATCGAGGTAGAACTCATCGATCGACGCCGGCTCGACGACCGGGCAGAGCCGTTCGAGCCGCTCGCGGACCTGCGCCGAGAATGCTTCGACCGTGCGAGGCACAGGCAGCAGATGCAGATACGGGCATTTCTGGCGGGCCAGCCAGGTCGGCATGCCGGCCCGCACGCCGAACCGGCGCGCCTCATACGAGGCCGAGCAGATGACGCCCCGCCCGCCGCGACCGCCGACGGCGACGGGCTTGCCGCGCAGGTCGGGCCGCTCTTTCAGAGCGACCTCGACGAAGAACGCGTCAAGATCGAGACACGCAATGCGCTTTACCATGATGTCGATGTTCTCTCGCGACCAACCTCAGCCCCCGCCGGGGGCACCCCGGCCAGACCTCAGAACTGCCGGTATTTGCGCAGGATGCCGATGACCACCCCTTTGATCGTCACCTCGCGATCGGTCACGATGATGGGCGGCATCGCCGGATTGGACGGTTGCAAGCGCACCCGGTCGCCTTCGCGGTACAGACGCTTGAGGGTCACCTCTTCGCCGTCGAGGCAGGCGATCACCATCTCGCCATTGCGTGCGGTGTCGCGCTTCTCGACGATGACCAGATCGCCATCTTTGATCGCTTCGTCGATCATCGACTCGCCTTTCACCTGCAGCACGAAGGTCTCGCCGCGGCCGATCATCCAGTCGGGGAGGGTGATGGTTTCGGGCAGCTCGCTGATCTCGAGCGGCTGACCGGCCGCCACCCGGCCCAGCAGCGGCACTTCGACCCCGCCCCCGACCGGGATCTGCTCGGTCTTGACCACCAACCCCCGCGACCGCCGAGGCAGCGCCGCGAGATGACCTTTATCGACGAGCGCCTGCACATGCTTGTGAACC
This sequence comes from Candidatus Ozemibacter sibiricus, assembly GCA_003327425.1. Taxonomy (GTDB): domain Bacteria; phylum Muiribacteriota; class Ozemobacteria; order Ozemobacterales; family Ozemobacteraceae; genus Ozemobacter; species Ozemobacter sibiricus. The sequence continues at coordinate 8,597 of QOQW01000018.1, read as the reverse complement.
GTGGCCGTCGACGACAGGCGCACCCCCGCCGCAATCTCGGCGATGGTCGGCGCATACCCCCAGCGAGCGAAAAAAGAGCGAATGAAGGTGAGCACGGCCTTCTGCTTGGGCGTCAACGGGTCTGGCGACATTCATGACCTCCATGCGGCGTTGCGTTCACTCCAAATATAAGCAAACAAAAGGCGAAAATCAAGCAAAAAATCATCGAAATCGAACATCGAACGAAAGAACCCACCAGGGGCCACAGGCCCCTGGACCCCATTCCACAGCCCGCCGAACGCACCGCGTTCGGCGGGCGGGTCGCCCACTGGGGAACTACCCCACTGGCCGCCACTTCCTTGAAGGAGGGGCTCTAATTGGGAGCCGTCCTGCGGAAAGTCCCCTTGACGCCGATGGACGAGCAGACTATATTCAAAGTGTCGGAATCATTCCGACGGTGGATGTTCCTTTCTCCGGGGGTGACCTGGTTTCGACGGGGAGTGTGAGCTGCCACCTGCCATCCGAGGTTGATCGAAGGGCCTCGTTAAAAATCGATCGCCAAACAACTGCCAACGAAGACCTGGCACTCGCTGCCTAATTAGGCGCGACGGTTCCCGGGGGACGCCGCCGGTAGGCCCCCGGAGAGCCGACGACAAATCCGGCTGGGTGACGTGGGGGGCCCCTGGCCCACGGCATCGAGACTGACCAGACGGCTCGGGTGAGTAGAGACCGGCCTGCGGGTTACGAAAGCCTTAAACCTCCAAAACGCAGGACATGATGGTAGACGGTGTCTGTGATCCTCTTCGGACGCGGGTTCGATTCCCGCCACCTCCATGGCGACCAGATCTTAGAAAGTCCTAAAAAATCCCGAAGACCCGCTGCTGAAGCGGGTCTACTACTTTTAGCTCGTCCCAATTCGTCTACCTTGGAATGACAAAATCTACATTTTTTGGGTATCATTTTGGGTATCAAAACCTTCGCCGAGGGAGGCTTGATACCCACCGTGCCGAAAGCCGCATCACCACTAAAGGAAATCCAGATTCGACAAGCAAAGTCCGGGTTCCTCTTCGACGGAGGGGGACTTTACCTGGAGGTTACTTCCGCAGGTACCAAGCGGTGGCGATTCAAGTATCGGTTCGCCGGCAAGCCGCGCCTGTTATCTCTTGGTAACTACCCCACGCTCTCCTTGGCCGAGGCTCGAGAAAAACGAGATCAGCTTCGCCGAATCCTGGCCGCAGGCTCAGACCCTGCCGTTGTCAGAGAATTCGAGCGAAACGCCAAAGAAAACACCTTCGAGGCGGTGGCCGAAGAATGGTTCGCGGCAAAGATGTTGAGGATGTCTGAATCGCACAGGGAAAGGGTCCGAAGGCGCCTGGAGGCCGACGTTTACCCCTGGCTTGGGAGCAAGCCTGTCCATGAGATCATCCCACCCCAGGCTTTGGACGTCGTGAAGCGAATCGCTAACAGAGGGGCCGTCGAGACGGCTCATCGGGTTCTAGGGATAATCTCCCAGGTTTTCCGATACGCCGTTGCCACAGGGCGAGTGACCTCAGATCCTTGCCGTGACCTTCGAGGAGCCTTGGATCGGAAATCAGACCCGCAACACTTTTCCGCTATCACCGATCCAGACCAATTCGGTAGACTCCTAGTCGCCATTGACAATTATCGAGGGGGGCTGGTGGTCAGAACTGCCCTTCGGCTCGCCCCATTGTTGGCCGTTCGCCCAGGCGAACTTCGCCGGATGGAGTGGGAGCATGTCAATTTCGATACCGCAGAGTGGCGTTACGAAGTTACCAAGACCAGAATGCTGCACATTGTGCCGCTAGCTCGGCAAGCAGTGGCCTTGCTGAAGGAGTTGCACCCCTTGACCGGCCTGGGGCGATACGTCTTCCCCAACGCCAAGACCCCAGATGGATCTCGACCCATGTCAGAGAACGGGGTCTTGACGGCCCTTCGCACCCTCGGCTACGAGAAGACCGAGATGACGGGGCATGGATTCAGGGCGTCATTTCGAACGATAGGGGCCGAAGTGCTGGGATTCCCAGTGGAAATGCTCGAACACCAGCTTGCCCACAATGTCAGAGACCCTTTGGGCAGGGCTTATAACCGAACCACCTATCTGCCTCAGCGGCGGGAGATGATGCAGCGATGGGCCGATTTCTGCGATGAGCTTCGAGCGAAGGCGCAACGAGATTTGGGGGCGGCCGCCACCAAATAGATTCTGACTGGCCTTTCGCGGTCTTTTTTGGTATTTTTGGTATCATGCCGAAGCAAGACCCGGAACTTGTCGCCAGGGCCGCTCAACCGAAAGAAAAGGCCTACCGCCTTCGTTTCGGGCGAAACCTCTCTCTAATCGTGGCCCCCCACGGGCGCCGAACGTGGCAGTTTCGCTGCATGCGCGATGGGAAGGCCGTCGAGCGGGTCTTGGGCACCTACCCGACCCTTTCCTACCGGCAGGCCGTCGAGCTGGCCGAGAAAGCCCGCGAGGAGCTGCAATCCGCTCAGGAGCCGGACGCCTTGACTAGGTTCGATCCATGGACTGCCACCTTGCCCGAGGCCATTGCGGCCGAAGAGGAATGGTATCGTCAAATGAAGGCGCATTCTGGCCGTATGCATGCGAGAGGAGAGGAAGCCGACTACGCGCGAAATATACCACCGTCCCGGCGATGGCTTGCAGCACGGGAGGTCAACCTCCTCATGGGGCGCCTTCCCTTGGGGACGTCTGCTGACCGTCGAGGGGTGGTAGAGATGCTGGGACGGCGCGAACCCGCTCCAGTTGTTGACTATCCCGTGATCAAACGAGGCCCAAAGCCGCCCCCCCATGGCCAGGGGTGGGCGCTTCTTCGAGCGATTGCGCTTTGTTTCCAGGCTGGGCTCTCAGTTCCGCGAGAAGACCAAGAGGCGCTTTTGGGGCTGGTTTCTGCATGGGAACGAGGGGAGATCACAAATTGTGATGAGATTTTCGGGCACCTAGCACCTAAGCACAAAAATGGCGCGCGCAAACAGGCCCGCGAGCGGCAGTTGGCAGATTGGGTAATCTATCTTGTTGACGCTCATCTCGCGTGCGGTCGAAACAAAAAATCTGCGGTGGCGCGCGCAGCCAAGGCGTTGGGAGTAGGACAAGAGTTTGTCCGTCAGATATACCAAAAATACCAAAAGCAGATGGACGAGAAGCGCCGGATTGTGGCTATTTTCGGGGGCAAGCCGCCTACCGGCTGATAATCCCTCGAAATTTTCTTCGCGGGAACGCTGATCGCTGGCTGGCGGCATGGGATTTTGGACGATTTCCCATGCCGAAAAAGGCTTGTCAAGAGCATCTCCAAAATATTTCTTTATACCAAAAGAAATTTGGAGGTGCAAAAATGGAAAAATCAGATAAGCTTCTTCGTCTCCCGACCGTTTTAGAACGCGTCCCAGTGCGAAAGTCAACTCTCTGGCGCTGGGTCCAAGAAGGCCGGTTCCCCAAGCCAATCCGAATTGGCCCGCGGGCTGTCGCCTGGCGCGAATCCGAGGTGATGGCTTGGATGGATCGATTGGAGAGATGATGGGGGGACAACCGATGGTGCCCGAAAACCAAAAGGCCGCCCCGAACGAGGCGACCCAACCAACTAATTTCCCAGAGGCTATCATGCCATCTTCTGAGGTGCAAGTTTCTCTCTTCAGAAGCGCAACGGCCACCACGCCTTGCCAGACACCCGACACCCTAGCCTTGGTGGTGGCGCGGATTCGCTCCTGCCCTGCCCTCAAAGTGCGGGTGGACCAACTTCGGTATTTTCTTAAGGTGTGGCGAAAACATGACTACGACATGGCGAAGCGCCGTCTTCCGGCCGTGACCTGGGCGGGGACGTTCTCCCGGCGCTCCACCGATGGGTGGCAATGCTCTTCCGGGCTGGTGGTGCTTGATCTCGATCACTTGGGCAATTGCCAATTCTCAGTCCGGTCTGCCTTGGTGGCCGATAAGCACGTTGTGGCCGTCTTTACAAGCCCATCGGGGGACGGCATCAAGGCCGTGGTGCGGGTGCCCGTTTTCGAGAAGCCCGACCCGGAAGCCCATCGGCGCGCTTGGGCCGCGGCAGCCAAGCACTGCAAGCGGCTGACCGGGGTTGATCCTGATCCATCCGGCAAAGACCCGGCGCGACTGTGCTTCCTGAGCCACGACCCGGAAGCTCACTACCGCCCCGATGCCGTCCCTATCGAGGTTCCGGTGCCCCCCTCCGTGGTGGCCAAGCCAGCCGTGCCGAAAATCGAGGTGCCAGATGACGAAAGATTCCGGCGGGCTGCGGCGTATGTAGCCGCCATCCCGGGCGTCCCAGAAGGCCAGCGGAACGGGGAAGCCTTTCGGGTGGCGGCCGTGCTGGTGAGGGATTTCGCCCTGCCTGACGACCAGGCGCTAGCCCTTCTGGGTGAATGGAACACTCGCAATCTTCCCCCCCTGGGCGAAGGGGAGCTGGCCGCCGTCCTTGTTCATGCTCGACGATATGGCCGCAACCCAGAGGGTGCGAAATTGGTTGCCCCCCCCGCCCTCGAAATTCATTCTGGGTTGGCATTATCCAAACGCGACGTTCCAGCCGTTCCAGCCGTTCCGCCCCCATCGGAAAAGGCTTCTGGAGCTGATTTTGATGGGGTGGGAAGTGGAACGTCAGGCGGAACGTCAGCGAAAAGTGACGTTCCACCGGCATCTGGAGCTGATTCCGGGGGGGCGCCGGACGAGGCCACCGTTCCGCCACCATCGGAACTGGCATCTGGAGCGGATTCCAGCGGGGCGGAAAGTGGAACGTCTGGCGGAACGATTTCCGTTCCGTTGGCAGTCCGCCCCTGCTTCCGGGTTGTCGATGAGTGGGCCACCGAACGGGAAACCGGCGACAAACTTCGCCCTGGGGTGTGGTGGTTCGGCGTCCATACCGACCGGCGTTCGGGGGAACAGACTCCAACCAAGCGATGGGTGTGTTCTCCTCTCCATATCGTGGCCGTGACCCATGATGCGCATGGGGGGAATTTCGGGCGATTGCTTCGTTTCCGCAATACCGTGGGCCGGTGGCGTGAATGGGCGATGCCGATGGAACTGCTTCGAGGTTCCGGTGAAGAACTTCGAGGCGAATTGTTGGCGATGGGTGTTCATCTCGACCCCAACGGGAATCGTCTCTTGGCGGAATACCTCTCGAGTCAGCTACCGAAGGCCCGGGTGTTGTGCGCCCTTCAGACTGGGTGGCATGGCGATTCGTTCGTTCTGCCCGACCGGGTTTTCGGGCCGCGGGCCGGGGAAGTCATCTTTCAAAGCGGCGATCGGGGGAGCGATGAGTTCACCGTGGCCGGTTCTCTCGAAGGGTGGCAGCAAGAAATTGCGCGGTTGGCGGTGGGGAATCCCTATCTCATTCTGAATCTATCGGCAGCCTTTGCGGGGCCGCTTCTCGGGCGATGTTGCGCGGAAGGTGGCGGGCTGCATTTCGCAGGGGATTCGAGCCTGGGGAAAAGCACCGCAATTGAGGCGGCGTGTTCTGTTTGGGGCGGGCCTAATTTCAAGCGGTCTTGGCGGGCGACTGCCAACGGGATGGAGGGGGCGGCGGCACTCTTCACCGACTGCCTGCTGGCCCTCGACGAGATTTCGGAATGCGATCCGCGAGATATCGGAATGATTGTTTATGCGTTGGGAAATGGCCGGGGGAAGCAACGGGCGAGCCGAACCGGCGCGGCGCGTGGCGTGGCTCGATGGCGGTGTATGGTGCTATCGACGGGCGAGAAGGCGATCGCCACCCACATGGCCGAAGCGAACCAACGGCTTCGTGCGGGGCAAGGGGTTCGTCTCCTGGACGTTCCCATTACCCGGCGAAAGCATGGTGCCTGGGATGAGCTGCACGGCTTCGATTCAGGCCGGGCGCTTTCTGACCACCTAAAGTCCGCCTGGAGCCGCCATCATGGGCACGTGGGCCGGGTCTTTCTGGAGCGGCTGACCCATGACCAGCAAGACTTCGGCGCCCTCTTGGAACGGTTCCGGACTCTTCCGCTGTTCTCGGCGGGTGAAGACGGGCAAGAGCGGCGGGCGGCGGGAAGGTTCGCGCTGGTGGCCCTGGCCGGGGAGGTGGCGACCAAATACGGCATTACTGGCTGGCCCGAGGGGGCCGCGATCGAAGCGGCGGGGGAGTTTTTCAGAATTTGGGTGGAGCATCGGGGGCGCGGGAATGATGAGAGGCGGCAAGTCCTCGAGGCGGTCTCCTCATTCCTGAATCGCCATGGGGATAGCCGGTTCTCACCTACCAACGAAGCCTTCTCCGTCCGCGACCGTGCGGGGTGGTGGGAGGATAGAGACGAGGCCAGGGTCTTCCTGTTTACTGGCGATGGCCTTCGAGAAGCCCTTCGAGGGTTCGACTTCCGGCGGGCTCTTGACGTGCTTCAGGCAGAAGGGGTGCTTCCTCCGCCCGATGCCAACGGGGAGCGGGCGAGATCCCGGCGCATCAACGGGCGGAAGGTGCGCGTTTACCCGATTGCCCATGACCGGCTGGAGGGTGGCCATGTTTGAGGAGCTTTTGGCCCGGTATGGGCGGTGCGGGGTAGACTGGCGCCCCTCGCGGGAATCAGCGTTGAGCCCCGGTGGAACGTCTGGAACGTCTGGAACGTCACAAGTCCGCAGGAACGACCTCGTGCTCAATCAGCAGGCAGTCAACAACGAGCTTGAGCGAGTGGCGGTGGCGGTGGGGTGGGCCGTGCGGGTGGCGGACCAGGGGACGGCGGAAGAGCGGGCCGAAATTTCGAGCTTGATTGACCAGCTTATGGTGGCTGAAGACCGGTGCGATCTGGCAACCCTACAGACCGCTGGCCGTCGGCTGGCCGCCCTGGCGTGGGAGGTCGGGGCGCGATTGCGCGGGGCTGGTGGCGCGGCGGAAGATCAAGCCGAGCGGGAGGCGATTCGATGGGGAAATTGAAATTGGCGTCTTGGGTTGTCAATCCCCCCATGGCGACCCGCCTTTCCGCGAGTGAAGCGGCCGTTGCAGACCGCCTCGCCCGTGATGGCTGGTCTGTCCGCATCCTGGCATACCATTACGAAGGAGATCGCTATCTCCTTGCGAAAAAGGGGTATCTACTGCGATCTTATCGCATGGTGTCCATCGACGATCTTTCCGCGGGGGTAGATGTCGCCCCCATCTTGGCGACCGAGGAGCGACGGTTCCCGCCCTCCCGGCGGCGGCGCCCGGTGGTCAAAGTCTTCAGCAACCAAGTGCCGGCTGGCCCGCGGAAGAAGCTACTGTTGGAGCCGGTGAAGACTATTGCCTGACTTCCGGCAGAAGTGACGCCTTCGCCCGGCTGGCGACACGAATGACCACCGGCCCCTGCTGGTGGTGGTGATCTCGAAAAGGCCACCTGCCCCTGCCCCGTGGCGGTGGTGACCTCGAGGGGCTCGATCGGGCGTTCCGGCGATTCGAGACCACCGTCTAGGGGTGTGTCGGCGGTGGAGGGGGGCCGGTAGGGTGATAGCGCCCCATCCCTTACCGACGCGTCCTAGGGCCGTTTCCTCGCATTCCCTCCGCAATCCGCTCTGGTGGCCCGTCAGCGTGGCGGCACGGGTCCTTCCCAGAGGCGCGAGGGAAGAGGGTCGCAAAAGGCCCGGCCCTCGACGGCACGCAGTAGTTCCATTTTTGGGAAGTAACCCCTCTTGGTGGCCGGGGGCAGGGGGCGGTGGTTGCCTCGAGGTGATCGACCGGGCGTTCCCCGCCATCGTGGTGGTGGCGTGGGGATGGTGATCTCGAAAAAGGCCACCCGCCCCTGAGCGTGGAGCTGGTGGCCCTGACCGGCGGGTGGTGAGGCACTGGTGCTGGTGACCAGCCCGGCGACGGTGGCCTTGATCGAGGCGTCAGTGGTGGCGAACTGGTTCCCCTGTCATTGAGTTTTTGGTGGGGAAGCATTTCCCGATGTAGGAATGGCCACCATCCCAGGCGCGCGGCGGAAGCTTTGGTGAATTGCCTCTTCGACCTGGTGGTCAAGGTCTTTTGCGCTTCGCTGTAGGGCCCGAATCAGAACGCGAAGTTTGGCAACATGGTCAAGGAACCGGGCCCGGTCGCCTTCCATGACGGCGTTGTCTACCTCGAGCAGATAAAGGGTATGAGCGAGGAGATCAGCAAGAGGATCCAGGTGGCCAACCTCAAGGTGGATTGCCTCTAGGGAATCGGTGATGGTTGCCGTGGTGTTGGTTGCTTGGTCGGTCATGGGATTCTCCTGTTCAAGTTTGTTTTGCATGGTATTTTCATGGGGTGGCGCATCGAGCCACTCGAGGGTGATTGCCTCGACCGCCCGTTCCCCGTGGCAGGGGGCTGCTGGTCTCGCCTGCGGGCGGGGGGGCGCCCAGGCGGCGCGGAGGTGGCGGCGGTTGAGAAATGATACCATTTGGTGCCGAAAGCCGTCTGGGATGGGAAGGGAAGCGGGAGCCCATTGATTATCGCACCGGGGTAACTTTCCGGGGTAGCTCGTCAACCTGAAAAAATCAAGCCCTGCCCGACGATGGCAGCAATTATCGGTCAACTCATGAAACCATCACCCAGTGCTAATTTCCAAGAACGAAGTCCGGAATGCCTCATCAATTCATCCTTTGGCCATTCTATGTGCCTTGAAGCTTTTGCCGAAGCCGATCA
>QOQW01000044.1 GCA_003327425.1 Candidatus Ozemibacter sibiricus | reverse complement strand
TCGCCTAGGTACAAGCCCCCCCCTTACAATTTTTTTGGCCCCCCCAAAAAATAGGAAAACAAAGTTCCCCCAAAACAGGGGAAAATGGCTACCAAACTGGGTTCGCGATATTCACCGATAATTGCTGATCAAGCGTCAAGAAATCTCCCCCATCCCTTCGACGCGTAGGGCAGGGAGGAAACTCGTCCGGGCCCCGCGCACCATCGGACTGCCATTCCTCGTCCATCGGCGGCTGAAGCCTTACGCAGAATGACTGCCGACCGATCTTTCTTCCTCTGCTTATCAGACAGATCGGGAGGGGAGAGATTGCCTGCCGGTGGGCGGGCAAGACGGGAGACTGACGCGGCCAGGCGCGCCCGTTAGGGTTTCGCGGCGACCGGCAGGCCGACCGCGATGGAGACGCGATCGGGGAAGATCTGTGTGACCAACTCCAGCACGCCCAGCTCGCCAGCCACGTCGAGATTGGGAATCGGCGGAATGCCTTTCCCGGACAGCAGGGGCCCCTGCAAGAAACGTTGAAGCTGCTCGTTGAGGAGCCCGAGGGCGATGCGCCAGTACCGGTGCACGCCGGGGGGCATCAGGAACGGAGGTTCCCGACCGGCATCCACCGCGTCCATTCGCCGGATCATCTCGACCATGGGTTCGCGCCCCGACGCGAACAGCAGCATGTCGCCCCGCATGGCGACCTGGACGCCGAACTGAGGGGCCATGAAATAGCTGAGCCTGATCGACGGCGGGTCTTCGGTCACCGGCGTGACGAAGATCCCGAGCGACATGGCCAGTTGCTTCAGATTGGGAGCGATGGCCAGCAGCTTGGCCGGGTCTTTGACCCGGGCATAGCCGTGCACATCGGGCAGGCCGCCTTCCCCCCGCGGAGAGAGGTTGATGATGATGTGGGTCTCCTTGCCAGGATTGGACAGGATGTCCTTTTCGAGATCGAGCCCGGCCGAGGCCAGGAAGGACTCGACGGTGCGGGTCTGCGGGAATTCGCGCAGGTTCTGCATCAATTGGGCCGGGGATTGCCCCATGTGCACCTGCGAGAAGGTCATCAACGCGTCATTCGGCAGATATTTCCCGAGCGCCAGGGGCTCGGGAAGACCGCCCGCCTCTTCGATCCCCTGGCGGTACATCGGTCCGCCTTTCATTTCCGCCCGGATCTGCAATCCCTCGCGGGTCAGGACGCCCACGAAGGCGATCAGATCGGCCACCTGCAATACCGGCAGCATGCGGGTGCGAATCTTGTGCATCTGGCTCGCCGGCATCCCTTCGGGGACCTCGCCCTTGTTGACGACGGCGGTCAACGGCTCCACCAGGCCCTTGGGATCGAACACGCCCCGGAAGACCAGGCCCTGCTGCACCGCGGGCAGCCCTTTGTTCAACGCCTCGAGGGTGGAGCCGGCCTGGCGGAACAGCGCCTCGACCGCCGCCTTCTGAGGAGCCGTCCAGTCGCGAGCGAACTTCCGATCCTGGAACAGGTTGTTCAGGTTGAAGCTCGGCCCTTGGAATCCTGCCATTTGCAACTGGTCGCCCTCGAACAGGCCGGCCTGGGTCGCCAGCGCTCGCCCCGCCCGCCGGAAGAACTCGAGCTTCTCCTGGTCGGGCTTGACCAGAAACTCGCCCACACGAGTGACCGAGAGGACGAACAGCGCCGATTCCTCCCCGGCCGCCTGGACCATACGTATGCCACTGGCCAGCACCATCAAGGTGAGAAGGCCCACCCACCTGGGCCACCGCGACCGCCAGCACGGGGAGAACTGCTTCATATCCGCCTCCTGATGCATCATTTGCGCACAGTATAGTATACCCCTTCCCCGCTCACAACCTTTGCCACCGCCCCGGTCACCCCCATCAACGGCCCAGCACCGAGGAGGCCCGCGGTGGCCCTCTCCCCCACTTGCCCCAGACGGGATACAGGTATGGTAAAATGGCACCAACAGCATCCGCCCCTAATTCTCACGAGGAAGGAAGGTCGCCTGGTGTCGTTTTCCCTTCGATGCTCCCGACCCTCGCGCGGGTTTTTGCTGTTCGTCATCCTCACCATCATCCTGGCCATGTCGATCTTGATCTTCGCCCTCTCTTCCCATAAGAGCGGCGCCATCGAGCAACTGGCCCGGACCATCGACCAGAACCGCCTGGTCATCCTCGCGCAGTCGGGCAACAACGAGATGCTCGCCTTCATCAAGGACAACGTCAACAGCCGGGCTTCCTCCTACATCTCCTCGAAGTTCCGCGAAATCTTCGCCCCTTCGACCACGCCGCCCGCCCTCCCACGAAAAATCCGGCTTTTTCCGCAAACGGCGGGCGGGGAATACTGCCCCCAGGAAACCCAGAACCTGGCCTTGGCGGCGGGGTACAATGTCAAGATCGTCAGTCAGGCCGATCTGGTCATTTTCGGCGCCAGCGAAGTCAAGGACATGCGGGCGTTTCAGGGCTATCTCGAAGTCGTCACCCGGGCCGCCCATGCCGATCGCCCCGAGAACATGGTCGAACTCAAGGAGCGCCGCGATGTCAAGCTGGTCGACCTGCGCCATTTCTTCGACCAGTATGTCTTCTTCTGCAAGAACTACTGCCCTGATTACAATCATCCCCGCAAGAGGTTGATCCTCAAAGGCCTGCCCGGCGGGTCGACCTCCCGCGGCACCTATTCCCGGGCCTATCTGGGCAACCGGTTCTACCCCGCCAACAAGGAGTTCGCCGACGGCGCCGGGCATCTCTGGTTCGACCTCTGCTACGACGAACAGCGTGATCTGATCGGCAGCCTGCTGCAGGTCACCAACCGGGTGGCCTTTCCCAACAGCCCCGAAGACTACCTCTTCTGGACCAGCGTCGCCACCTTCAGCCAGGTGGGCGCGCCGCTGGTCGAGAGCGATTTCTACCGGGTCGAGCAGGCCAAGCATGTCTTCGAGACCATCGTCAACGCGGCCGCCGAACGCCGCTGGCCGATCACTCGCTTCGACCGCGGCCGAGAACTGTATGACAAAGCCATGCGGTTCGTTTCCAGCACCAGCAACGACAATTCGGCCGCCTACGTCATCTGCCAGGACTTCGTCAGCAACGGGATCAGCCGCGCCTCGGCCCGGGACTACGCGGCCTGCCAGGGCTTCCAGCAGGTCTTGCGCACCTGCTTCGAAAAATGGCAGCTCTGGTGGGGCTATACCGACGCCAACGCCATCTGGCGGGTCGGCGAACGCGACCCCGGGGTGCTTCCCGCCCCTCGCGAGTGGGTGAAGAATGTCCAGTATGGCGGTCTGGCCTCCGAAACCTATGGCTCTGGGAGCGACAAGCGGGGGTCCTACTTCGACTGGTACTTGCGTGACGATTTCAACAAAGAGCGCTGCCGGGTCGGCATCATGGCCCAGTTGTTCGGGCCCCCGGGCGGCCGACGCCCCATCCTCATCGAAGGACGGGCCTACCTGCGCTTCTTCAAGATCGCGTTCCTCGATGACTTCCGCACCGACTTCCAGACCCTGACCAACTTCTCCGCCCCGGAGTTCGCCAATACCTCGGTCATTTTCCCGCCCGTGCCGATCGATTTCCGGCGCCCCGACCCCGAAACGGGATCGAGTCGAACCTTCCAGAACGCGGAGCTATCGACCAATCTGCTGACCTCCCCTTACACCCGATCGAGCGACACCAAAGATCGCTCCTATCTGGCTCCCTTCCTCGAACGCGTGACGATGAGCCGAGCCGTGGCTTCCATCCCGGTCAACTGTCTGACCGGCCTGCAGTACCAGATCCCGACCCCCAGCGGCGATACCCTCTACAACCCCTGGACCGGCGTCCTGCCCGACCCATGCGCCGCTTTCAACCCCAAACCCGGCGAGAAGTATTACCGTTGCATCGATTGGGCGATGCTCAGTCGAGATTACGAAACCGGGGCCGAATTCGTGGCCGACCGGGTCCAGGACGACGGCACCGGGCGGAAGGTGCTGTACCTCGACGGGGTCATGCTGGTTCGCAAGGGCCCGCTCGATCTCTCCGTCGCCCAGGAGTTCGTCGGCAAGGGCCTGATCTTCCTCGGCGAGGGCAACTGCTTCCTGGGCACGCTGAAAAAGCGGCCGGCCAGTCCCGAATACGGCGAGAACCATCTGCGCCTCTACCTGCACGCCGGCGACTTCGAGATCAAATCGCCCACGTCGCCCGTGGTCATCGAAGCCAGTCTGGCCGCCCTCACCTACCTTCCTCGCGGCTCCACGGCCGACCCCAGGTCTACCGAGAACCAAGGAAACTTGTACTGCAACGGGAAAAGCGTCAAAATTCTCGGCAACCTCATTCTCGACTATCTGCAACTGGAATGGGGCTCCCGCGGTCTTCCCCTCGACGGCACCCTCGAGGTGGAGCACGATCCGATGATCTTCAACCCTGAAAGCCCTGCCCCCAGCTCCTCCGGCAACCAGGATCCCTACCGCATCAGCATCGGCGAGGTCCGCACCCTCTACAGCCTCAACGCCGGGGAAAGGAGCTTCTGACATGGATCAGGCGCGCTGGATGATCGTCTTCGCGGTCCTCGTCTGCATGATCTTCACCCTGGGGCTGCTCCATCGGTTCAGCCGGGCCGCCGGCCCGGGCCAGGCTGCCGGCCCGGCCTCCACCTGGTCGGCCGGCCCACGCCCCGCCACAGATCGCCAACCGGCAGCCCTGCCGGCTTCCCCGTTCACCGTCGAGAAGGGCCAGACCGCGATCACCGTGCTTCCTCCCCCCGATTTCTGCTATGGGACCGCCCAGCCCGAAGAGGTGGAAGGACCGTTCCGTCAGGTGGCCGACCGCCTCCAGTCCCGCCCCGGAGAATCCGACCGTGGCTCCAACTGACATCCGACCGCGCCCCGCTCGCCCCGACGGCCTCACCTTCGCCGAGGTCGTCGTTGCCGTGGTCGTCATCGCCCTGTGTTCGATCCCTCTGCTGTGGGTGTTGACTTCCTCGCGCACCGACACCTCCAAGGCGATCAATTACCTGCGGGCGGTGGAACTGGCCAATGAAGCGATCGAATGGGCCTCCATCGCCCCCTTCCATCGGAGAACGACCACCAACGTCATGGTCGAGCAGATCAGCGGATCGCTGGTCACCCAGGTCGGCTCCGGCTTTCAGCCGGCGCCGATCGACGTGGTGCCGGCCTCCCACAGCGAATGGGTGGCCGAAAACCTCACCGCTCCCAGTCTGACCTACAGCAGCCAGTACACCAGCGCCTTCTTCTACCGGACGGTCAAGGTCGAAGATGTCGTCAACGGCCCCAAAGGCTACCTGCGCCGGGTGACCGTCACGGTCGAATGGGCCGAGGGCCGGGTTCCCCAGCATCACACCCAACCTGGCGGCGAACGCAACAAGAAGATCGTGATGTCCACTCTGATTCTGAACGAGAAGCAACTGGTCTATTGAGGATGTCGATGAACCGTCGCGCCTTCACCCTGGTCGAGCTGGTCGTCACCGTCGGCGTCGGCATGCTGGTCTTCGTCATGGTCAGCAAGTTCCTCAGCGGGACCCGCTTCCAGTTCATGCACGGCACGGTCAACCTGCAGAACCTCCAGGATGCCCGCCTCGCCATCAACCACCTGCGCCGCGACTTTTCCTCGGCCTGCATCTATTTCGGCAGCACCCGCACCGCCACCAGCTACAAGGAGGTCCGCGCCCTGCAGGCCCGGGTCTTCAGCCGCCCCGGCGTGGACCCCGCCACGCCCGGCGAAAAGCTGATCACCATCCGGTCCCCGCACGAGATCGCCTTCTGGCGATATGATTTCGCCACCAACGACGAAAAACCCCTGGTTGAACGGGTCCATTACCGATTCGATCCCCGCACCAAGATCCTGATCCGCAGTTCTCCCTCCCGAACCATCGAATTCAAAGGATTCGAAGAGGTCGAATTCCGGCTCTATTGCCACCAGCTCAACGCAGAAACTCCCTTATTGTGGGTAAGATTCCTCATTCACGAAGGGGAGGAGATCTACGGTCGATCCGAGATCGGGCGCGCCCTCGAACTGACCACCACCATTTCCAGCCCGTTCCTCACCAGCAACCTGCAAAACCTGCCTTGGAACTATGAAACCTACCAGGTGAAAAAATAGTGAACCGTCCGGGCAACCGGATCGTCCCATAGGTGAAATCAACCCGCAAGGGAAACTCGAGGAGGAGAAGCGCATGAAAACCACCCGCCAATCGATCGCCTGGGTCCTGGTGTTCCTGATGGTCGTCAACCCCCTGCTGTTCGAAGCCGCCGCTTGGGCCGCCGACACCACCGTCACCTCGCAAGAGGCCAACCAGGCCGCCAAAGATGCCTCGAAGGGGGCTGCCGACACCCAAGCCGCCAAAGACAAGCTCAACAGCGTGAACGAGGTCAAGACCAAGTGGTACATGGGCAGTGGCACCAAGAAAGCGATCAAGGACGCCAATGCCAACCTCCGCGATGCCAAGACGCAGGTCAACGGCGTGGCCGGCAGCGCCAAGGAAACCGCCGACTCGGTCAAGGGCATCGCTGACGCCGCCAAGGGCGATGGTTCCACCTTCTCCAAGCTCACCAAGGTCAAGGCCGCCATCCAGAAGTCGTTGATCAAGGTCGGGCAGCTGCTGCAGAAGATCGGCCAGCTTTTGCAGACCGTCGGCACCACCCTGGTCGGCATCGGCCAGATGCTGTCGGCCATCCCCTACTGCCAGGCCGTGGGCGCTGCCCTGATCAAGGTCGGCAAGGTCCTGATCACCGTGGGCGTCACGCTCGACAAGGTCGGCAAGGCCATCGAAACGGTCGGCAACACCGCCGCCAGCGCCGACAAGGGGTTCAAGGACGCCCTCAGCGGCATCGTCGACGCCGCCAAGACCGGCTGGGCCGAAGGCCAGCAGAAAGCCGACCAGGCCGAGAAGGAAGCCAAGGAGAAGTATGCCTCCTCCGGCAGCTCTGATGCCGCCACCGGCGCGGCCGCCGAAAACGCGGGCTCCAGCAAGCCCAGCGCTGCCACCAACGACTCCAGCCGCCCCGCCCAGGCTTCTGACGACGAGTAATACCACGGTTCCGACCACCCCCGGGGGGTTCTCCCCCGGGGGTTCTTCTGTTTGGGAACCTCGCCGCGAACGGCCCCTGCCGAGAAGGGGCTCCTGCCGAGAAGGAAGGCTCCTGAACCACTCGCGGCCATGATCGCCCGCCGGGCAAGACCGGTGCCGTTCGCCCGGCCCGGCCCGCTCCCCAACGACGCCGACTCCCCGCCAGGACAAACAGGGCGAAGCGAGCCGTTCCGAAACGCGAGGGCTCAGCTTCCTCCGGCCATGGCCGGCGCTACGGCGCCGGCGCCCCGCTCGCCGGCTTCCAGCCGCTCGCGCAACTCGGCGCGGGCTTTGAACAGGCGCGACTTGGCCGTCCCCTCGGGGATGTTCAGCAATTCGGCCACCTCATGCAGGGGCAGGTCGAGCAGGTAGCGCATCACCAGGATCTCCCGATGGACCTCGGCCACGCGGGCCAGCGCCGCTCGAACCTGCTCGCTGGCTTCTTTCAGGAGCAGCTCGCGTTCGGGCGCGGGACAGACATCGCGGATCGCGGCCGCCAGCATGGCCGGATCGAGCGGGGTCGGCACATTCTTGCGACTGTGCGAAATGGCCAGATGGCGAGCGATGGTCATCAACCAGGCCCGGAAGGACAACGCCGGATTGTGCTGACTCAGCTTCCGATGCAGGGTCAGGAAAGTCTCCTGGGTCAGGTCCTCGGCGTCGGCGGCATTGCCCAGGAAATGGTACAAGAATCGGTAGACCACCCCCTGATGCCGCCGGACGAGATGCTCGAAAGCATCCAGATCTCCTTTCAGGATCTCCTGCAGCAGGGTCTGGTCAGGGGTCTCGGGGGTGAACTTCATGAACAGGGGGGAAGGCCGAAGATCAATCTTGGGGGACCTCCGGTCGGTCGGATTGGGAATTGACCTCCGACGGCGCGGCAACGGCCGGCCCCGCTATCTCGCCGCGAGCATCGACCGCCACGCTCTCGCCCGGGCCGAGGGTCCGGTCGTGAACCCCGGCCTGGACCCGCACGCGGCCGGCCATCACCTCGACGTCGAGGCGGCTGGCCGTCACCAGCAAACGGAAGGACGTTCCCACCACGGTGATCCGGGCGAATGGCGTCTCGACCTGGAAAGGCGGGGCCCCGGCCGGTTTCGGCTCGACGTCCAGGCGAGCGGTGCCGGCTTCCAGCCGCACCCCGTCGGCCAGGGGTACGACCCGGCCGTCGAGTTGGGAAACCACCGCCCGCCCAGGCCAGACCAGCCGCCCCTGCGCCCCCGCCGGGAAGGCCAGTCTCTGCCCGAGGGCCACGCTGGCCCGGTCGGTGCCAGGCAGGACAGCGACTCCCTCCGGCCAGGATCCGCGCTCCATGGCAAGCGTCCATGCCATCGCCGGAGGAGCCATTTCCTGGCGGTTCGGCGGCACCCGCGCCACGATCGTCCAGCACAGGGCGAAGATGATCGCCGCCGACGCGCCATAGAACACGGTCGATTTGAAGGGTGTGGTGGGCGCCAGCCACATCCACCAATCCATCAGCCACTCGCCCCACGACACCGACGAGCCGGCCGAGGCAGGGTTCCGCGCCGCCGCCTGACGGATACGCAGGGCCAGATCAGGGACCCGGACAGCCCCCCGCAAAACCGCCAGACCTTCCCCCATCCGGCGGGCGGCGGCGAGTCTGGCTCGGCAGGCCGGACAGTCCTGGGCGTGTCCTTCCAGGTCGGTGGGCAGATCCAGGGCATCGTGTGCATCGAGGCGGGCGAGAAATTCCTGACAGTTCATGTCCATCCTCCACCTTCCTTGACGCTGCCCACTTTCTGCTGGTTCACAGGAAAAGAGAAACCCTCCGACTTTTCCCTCAGATTATCCGAAATCGTGGGGATTGAAAAGCCCATTTGGCTAGGAAGGAGGCATTCTGTTCTTGGCCGGTCGTGCGAAAGTGGAGTATACTCACAAAAATTCTCCTGAGAGGGACCGCCATGGGAGAAATCACCCGCGACCTGCTCTATCGGCTCCCCAAGACCGATCTGCATTGCCACCTCGATGGCTCGATGCGGCTGCGCACCATCCTCGACCTGGCTGAGCAGTACAAGATCCGCCTGCCCGCCGAGCACGAAGATGACCTGCGGCGTCTGATCGTGATGAAGGATGGCTGCAGCAGTCTCGTCGACTACCTGCGGGTCTTCGACGTCACTCTGCTGGTCCTGCAGACCGACGAAGCGCTCGAGCGGGCGGCCTTCGAACTCGCCGAAGATGCGGCGGCCGAGAACGTCCGCTACCTCGAGGTGCGCTTTTCGCCGATCCTGCACACCAACAGCCTGCTGCCCTTCGAGAAGATCTACGAAAGCGTCATCGCCGGCCTCACCCGCGCCGAGAAACGCTACCGCATCAAAACCGGCCTGCTCATCTGCGCCATGCGCAACTTCCCGGCCGAGCAGTCCCACATGGCCCGGCGCATCCATGACCGGTTCTATACCTTCTCCGATGCCGAATTGGCCCAGCTGTTGGCGGTCCACACCGCCAAGGTGACCACCAAACTGTCGCAGAAATACCCGACCATCGTCGGCTTCGACATCGCCGGCCCCGAAGACGGCTATCCTGCCAAAGACTTCTACGAAGCCTTCCAGGAGATCATCAACGGGCACCTCTCGATCACCGTCCATGCCGGCGAAGCCTACGGCCCCGACAGCATCGAACAGGCCGTCAAATACTGCCACGCGCATCGCATCGGCCATGGCACCCGCCTGATCGAAGCGAAAGACCCCTCGCGCCTGCGTACGCTCTACCGCTACTTCAAAGACAAGCGCATTCCGCTCGAGATCTGCGTGACCAGCAACGTCCAGACCGGATCGGTCCCCTCCATCGAGGCCCACCCCCTCAAGGTCTACCTCGAAGACAAGCTGCGCTGCACCATCTGCACCGACAACCGGCTCGTCTCCGACACCACCGTCACCGACGAATATTTCCGCATCTGCCAGGCCTTCAAGCTATCCAAGGAAGATCTGTACAAACTCATCATCTACGGGTTCGAGAGCACCTTCCTGCCCTACGAAGAACGGGAAGCGATCCTCCGCGAAGTGGAACCCATCCTGCAACGGGAACTCCAAGTCGGGAGCGGAGCTGCCGGGGCCATTCCCCGCACCTGACCGGAACATCCGCCCCCGCCGGCCACCGTCACCGCCATGCTCAAGAAGGTCGCCTGCCCCGCCTGCGGCATCGAGTTCGAAGCCCTCAGCCAGCCGCAGGGTCAGCCGGTGTTCTGCCCCAACTGCGCCTCGGAAGTCGACCCCGACCGCGGCACCGCCCTCGAGGAACTCGGCGGCTACCGACTGACCGGCCTCCTGGGGCAGGGCGGCATGGGGCAGGTCTACCGAGCGCTCGCCCCCGACGGAACCGCGGTGGCTGTCAAAGTCATGGCCGAGGAATCCGCCGAATCTCCCGAGCTGCAGGAGCGCTTCGACCGCGAGATGGAGATCATGGCCAGCCTCGACCACCCCAACATCGTCAAGGTCATCGAGCGCGGTCGCACCGGCGCCTTCAAATTCTTCGTCATGGAACTGATCGAAGGCACCACCTTGCGCCATCTCATCCGCGAAGGGCGGCTCGCCGAGCCCGACATCCTCAGCATCGCCATTCAGACCCTGCGCGCCCTCGGCTACGCCCATGCCCGCGGCATCATCCATCGCGACATCAAACCCGAGAACATCATGCTCGACCGCGCCGGCACCGTGAAGGTCACCGATTTCGGTCTCGCTCGCAAACTCAGCTTCGAAGGCCCTGCCCTCACGGCCACCAACGCCTTCATGGGTACCGAGAACTACATGTCGCCCGAACAGAAGATCAACCCCAAGGCGGTCACCCACCGCAGCGACATCTATTCCTTCGGGGTCGTCCTCTATGAAATGCTGACCGGCGGCATGCTGCCCCTGGGCATTTTCCAGCCCCCTTCGGCCTACCGGCCGCTCCACGATTTCTGGGACAACCTCGTCTTCCGGCTGCTCGATCTCAACCCCGACCTGCGGCCCGCCAACTGCGACGACATCGCCCAGGAACTCGAAACCTTCCGTCAGAGCCCGCCCTCGGCCGCCCCGCGCCCTGCCGCGCCTGGCGCCGGCGCCCCTTCCTCGCCGGCCAATGCCCAAGGCGCCACCGCGCGTTCCATGGAAGATGAAATCCGCCGGGAAGAAGCCCGCATCAAGAAGAAGTTCCAGGAGATGTGCGAACAGGCGCAAGCGCTGGTCCATCGCGAGGAGTTCGACGCCGCCGCCAAGACCTGGGAACAGGCCCTGGCCTTCACCTCCGATGTCGCGGAACGCGAGAACATCCAGAACTGGATCCGCCTGTGCCAGAACAAACTGGCCGAACGGCAGGCCCGCCAGGCGGTGGTCTTCCTCTGCCCGCGCTGTCTGAAACCCTTTTCCCTGGAACCCGACCGACCGCCGCCCAGCCGGCTCGATTGCCCGACCTGCGGCGGCACCATCGGGTACGATGCGCATAAGAAACGCTGGCTTCCGCTTGGCGATCCCGTCAACAAATCCCCTGCTTCTGCCGAAACTCCAGGCAGAAAGGAGAAACCCCAGACCGCATCCCCTGCGGGGGTCAACCTCCGGCAGGGCCTGCTGGGGATGGTGGCCGTCCTTCTCGCGATCGACCTGTGGAATCCCGATCGACTCGACCGCCTGATCCAGCAGCTCCTGGCGTTGGCCCCCTGGCTCGGCCTCTCGCAAGGCACGGCCGGACTCGCCCTGCGCTTCATCATCTATCTGGTGGTTATCTACTGGGGGTGCGGCCTGGCCTATTCGCTGTATGACTATCAACGCCCATCCCAGGACACCACACCCGACGACCACACCATCTTCCGCCGCAAGTAGGGCGCTGCGTCTCCTCCTGGCCGGTCTCTTCGCCTTCCTCCTCCTGGTGCCGCTGTTCCCGCTGAGTTTCGGCGGCGACCCCGGGCTCGTCGGCGTCGAGGTGCGCGACCGCGAGCGCTTCCTCCATCGGTTGAAGCTCATGCGCGCCAAGCGCCCTGACGACCCAGAGATCACCTACCAGATCGGGAATCTATACTACAGCCTGCAAATGGAAGACGACGCCATCAAAGAATACCGGCGGTGTCTCAAACAGAAACCCGACCATTTCGAAGCCAAATGGTTCCTCAGCAAGACCCTCGCCAGCAAGGGGTACCTCGAGGAAGCCTTCCGGCTGGCGCGGGAACTGCTGGATGCCCGCCCCGACGACCATGAGGCCTATGCCTGGGCGGGCGACATCCTGCTCAAGATGGGCATGCCCGAGTTCGCCAAAGACTACTTCCGACGCTGGGAAGAGCTTCTCTGGTTGAAGAAGAAGGGGAAACCCCTCGGTTGAACCGCGGCGGGCGAGCCTTGCCAGGCCTGCCTACCCCACAGAAGAGGGAAGCCCGCCGTTCCGGCCCCGGCTAGCCGGCGCGCCGGATCTCCTCCTTCAGGCTGACCAGCTCCGCATCGACGGCCTCCTCGAACGAGGCAAGCCTGAGCGCATCGGCCAGGCGCGCCCGCTCGGAATCGAGGGTGGCATCGGCCAGTGCGGCGCGCCGGACAGCCCCATCGGGAAGAGCCACCGGACTCTCGCACCGCTCCACCGTTCGATTGGTCGCCTCGAGAATGCCCGAAACCGCCAGCTTGGTGTCGGCCCGGCGTTGTCGACCCTGCGTCAGCTCGAGCTGGCAACGGGCCTCGGCCAGGCGCGACTCGAGGATTTCGAGGCTTTCGGTGAGCATCCGGACCGTCTTGTGCTGCTCTTCCAGCTCGGGACGGAGAGCAGCGGCATTCTGCAGATGGGTCCGTTTCTGGCGCAAGGCGGTGCGAGCCGCTTCTTCCCGGCCGCTCTGCAGGAACTCCATGGCCTGTCTGGCGCATTGCTCGGCCAGGAATTCGAACTCCGCCAGCCGCGCCCTCAGCATCTGCTCTTGCTGAATCGCCCTGGCCATCTGGAGCTTCACCCCCCGTCGCCCTTCTTCGAGACTGGCCACGTGCTTCTCGAATTCGCTCCGGGAGTCCGCGTCGGATCCGGTCAGCCAGCCCAACACCTTCCCCATCAGCATACCTACCGATATCCACAGGTTCATCGTGTCACCTCGCATGCGGAGTCAGCCCAGCCGTCGCCAGCTCTACTCTAAGCAAGCAGCATACCAAATGGCTGGCCGGTCCCTCGACCCTCACCCGTTCGCCCCCGAATTCCCAGAACATCAAGCGACGGCTGAGCACCAACCAGCCCGAAGCAGCAAGATCAGCTCCAGATCGATGATTCCAGACCAGAGAGCACGGCTGTGGCCGAATGTGCGGAGTACAGGCCCACCCAAGTTTGTTGAGACATCACAGGACCCTGCGTCAGAATTGCCGCAGGCTGGATCCGATCTGTCGCATCTTTCCCGGCATCCACCTGCGCCCTTTGCTCTATCACCCAGCCTGGGGGCGCCCCCCCAAAGTGAGGCCCAAGCCCCGCACCAACCACACGTCAGGCCGGAATGGCGACCCCTTCCCGTCGGTAGGCCTCGCGCACCTGGTCGAGGAAGGAAGGTCCCAGAGCGGCTTCCAGGATTCCCGAAAACGCCAGCAGGATCGGAGGCGCCGAGGCCGAGGTTCGACAGAAATCTGCCTCGATGAAATTGATCAGGCACCCGGTGACGGTATCTCGCACGACCAGAGGATAGAGCTGGCACCACAGGGGCTTGATGACGATCACCGAGCATCCCAGCTCCTGCGCCAAGGCATGCAGGGTGCAATGCAACTGCCCCTGGGCGTCGACCACTCCCAGCGGGCACGGGTGATTGGGAGCCATCTCTCTGATGTGCAATCGCCCACGGTAGGATTCGGTCAATCCACCCTTGAGGAATTCCTGATTCTTGGCTGGAAGCCTGGGCAGAAGGCGAGGAAGGAGCTGTTCCAGCCGAGCAGCTTCTTCGGGCAACAAGCTGGCCCCCAGGTCGCCGATCCGGCAGCAGGCGCCCTGGCACCGAGGCAGATCGCAAGCGAACCGCTTGTTCCAGACCTCGTCAGACACCACGACCTCGCCCTGCGGGGAGTGAAACACGTGCATCTTGTTCCTCCAATGGCCAGTGGGAAAGAGGGCCGACCCAGGGTTTTGATCAGGCCCTAGCAACGGTCTGTCCGGAAGATCAGATAAGGGAAAGAGAAGGCAGAGCGGTCTATAAGCCGGGTTCTGTACCCCTGGCGGGGCGTCGGTCATCTATCTGGGATTGCGGTTCCCCGCAACCTCTAGCGACCAACCCGGGGTCGAGGAGCGGGCCACTCCATTCCCCTGTTAGGTCTTGCTCCGGGCGGGGTTTTCCAGGCCCTTCCGTCACCGGAAGGCCGGTGCGCTCTTACCGCACCATTTCACCCTTACCTGAGTCCGTGAGGACCATCGGCGGTGTATTTTCTGTTGCACTTTCCGTCCCCGGGGGATTCCTCCCCCGAAGCCTGGGTATTACCCAGCGCCCTGCCCTGCGGAGCCCGGACTTTCCTCACCCTCCCTTTTGAGAAGAAGGGCGCGACCGACCGACCGCTCTGCCACCCCTATTCTAGCTCACCCCCCCTGGTCGTGTCTATCATCCGCCGACAGGTCGCGATCCATGCCTGGCGGGGAGCCGATGCGGACATTGCGGCGGGTGCCGGTCAGCCACATCCAGAAGCCGGACCAGCCCGAAGGGTAGAGGGGCTCTTTCTTGCGGCGGGAGAATCCGCATCGCTCGCACGAGAAGATGCGACGGCGCAAACCCAGCGTGTTGTTCCCTGGTTCTTTGAGGGTTTCATAGGAAATGCGCAGGGTGCCATTGCACCGGGGGCACCGCTCGACGAAAAAGACGAAATAGCAGAGGAACAGCCCCACGATCATGGCCAGGAAGATCTCTTTCGATGCCCACAAGAAACCGAACAGGTCGAACGCCCCGGAAGGGGTGGCGCGGCGCAGATCTTCCCGCTTGAGTTCATCGAGGAGCATGCGCTTGATGGTCAGCACCCCTTCGAGGAAGCCTCTCCCGTCGTTGTTTTCCGCATTGTTCGGCAGGATCACCCGATTGAGGATCTTCTCGCCCATCTCTCGGGTGATCAGGTATTTGAGACCGATGCCGACCCGCAGGTTGAACTTGCCATGCAAAGAATCTCGGGGAAGGGCGGCGTAAAGCAGAATTCCCTTCTTATCCATGCCGATGGAGCGGATCCATTCGGAGAAGAAGCTCTCGACGCGCTCGGAATAGGTCGAGAGATCATCGAGGATCTCGGTCTTGATCAGAATGCGGATGCCCATCTTGGCTTCGATCTCGTGACAGGCGACCAGGATCTGGGAAATGACCGGCTCCTTCACCAGGCGGGCATCATCGATGAGATAGCGTTCCGGGGTGAAATCGAACGCCGGACTGGCGACCGCCCCCGCCAGACCGCCGGGCGACGTCAGGTCGCCCGCCCCGGTCGATTCGGTGGCAGAGCGGCCGCTCTGCCCCCACGCCGCCGGCAGGAACGTCAGCCAGACCCCCAGCAGCAGGGCGGCCAGAAGGGAGCTGACCCACGCCGGCCGCATCATGTCAGCGAATGGCATCGAGCAGACCTGTCCACCGGATCAGGGCCCGGCAGTAGGGGCAATGGTCGGCGACCGGCCGTCCGATCAAGGGGGTGAGGAATCCTCCAGGCAGGGACATTCCGCAGGCCGGACACCCAGGGGTTTCGGCATCCCAGATGACGCGACCTTTTTTGAGATGACGCAATTCCTCGTAGACCTGCAGGCGATCCCCGGGGATCTTCAGCCCGGCCTGCTGTCGTTTGGTCCAGGCCAGGTCGCGGGCCTCCTCGAGGGCCTTGATCTCGCCGGCCTGGCGTTTCTTCACCTCTTCGAGGTGCTGGCGCAGCCCTGCCAGAACCTTGTGACCTTTGGTCAGATCTTTCTCAAGGGTTTCGAGCTTTTCCATATCCTCGAGGACTTTGGTCTCGAGGTCGGAGATCTGCTCCTTGACGGTGGCGATCTCTTTTTCGAGGGCGACATAGGCGCTGGGCGTCACGCCGACATTGCGGAGCTTCAGCTCGAGCGTCTTCAATTTCTCGGACGCGAC
This sequence comes from Candidatus Ozemibacter sibiricus, assembly GCA_003327425.1. GTDB lineage: Bacteria > Muiribacteriota > Ozemobacteria > Ozemobacterales > Ozemobacteraceae > Ozemobacter > Ozemobacter sibiricus. Next base: position 473 of record QOQW01000044.1, on the reverse strand, counting down.
GCCCAGTTCCGTTTCAAACCCCTTTTTCCGAAGCTGGATCTTCTTGAGCAGGGCCGACTTCTTGTCGAGAAGCTCCTGCTCCTTCTGGATATCGGCCTCCATGCGGGAGGCCTTCTCGCGGATCTGGCGGATCTTCTCGTCGAGACGGTCGATCTCGAGGTCGAACTCCTGCAGAACCAGCAGTTCCGTGCATTCGATCACCGAAATTTCCCCTCAGCGTAATTGGCCCAAGAGTAGCAGATGCCCCGACCCGTGTCAAACCGCCATCGGCCCAGGGTCTCCCTCGCCGCCCCGTCGGCCGCGCCGCGCCGGCCGGCCGCGAACCGCTCGGGAACTGGCTGTTCATGACAGCAATTATCGGTGAATATCGCGAACCCAGTTTGGTAGCCATTTTCCCCTGTTTTGGGGGAACTTTGTTTTCCTATTTTTTGGGGGGGCCAAAAAAATTGTAAGGGGGGGGCTTGTACCTAGGC